>NZ_CP087184.1:3246965-3896358 GCF_024749045.1 Pseudomonas sp. B21-028 | reverse complement strand
TAGAGCAGGTCCATGTTCGTCGTCCTTTTCAAAAGCCAGACAGAAAAAGCGCCTGGCGCTCTTCTGTCGGTGGCTGTTTCATCCATGATTACGCCGGGCAATGCTTGCCTTAAGCAGCGCGTGACCGGGCAGTCCGGGCGAGCGCCTCGATCTGCAGGGCCGCCGCTTCACTGGCGCTGTCACCGCCTGGAATCAGCGTACGGTAGAGGTCGCAACTGGCGCGCACCTCCTGGCTGTTCAAGACTTTGTCCAGCGCCGCGGCCAGCGCCTCGGCGGAGGCGGGCGGGAAGACCCGCAAGCCACAACCCAGGCGCTCCATTCGTGCGGCGTTGTCGAATTGATCGTGAGCGAACGGCGTGGCGATCTGTGGCACGCCGGCGGCCATGGCCAGGGCCGTGGTCCCGACACCGCCGTGATGCACCAGCGCCGCGCTGTGGGGCAGGATCCGACTCATCGGCACGTAGCGCCGGACCAGGATCCTGCCTTCGCTGGACACTGAAGGGTCCACCGGCTGGCTGGTCAGGAACACGCCGCGGCGGTTGATCAATTTCAGTGCCTGAACCGCCGCAGTGAAATATTGCTCGCCATTGACCATGGTCGAGCCCGGGGTAAACACCACCGGCGATGCCTCGTTCAGGAAGTCTTCCAGTTCGGCGTCGAGTGGTTGCAGACCTGACTCATCGAACAACGGGAAGCCGGCCAGGACGGTCTGGGCCGGCCAGTCACGCTGCACGGAGGCGAACCATTCCGGAAACAACCCCAGCACCCGATCAGGCGAGGAAATCCACTGGCTGATAATGCGTTTGGTCGGCGCCAGCCCCAGCTCCTGGCGGAAGTTGTTGAGCTCCGGCGCCATGACCCGGTCAAGAATTGCTCGTTCGATCATCCCCAACAGCAGCCGCTTCACCGGATAGGGCACGAACGCCGGCAGATTGGCACCCGGTGGATGGGTCGAAGGCGCGGCGGCCGACCAGAAACCGAACGGCGACACCTGCGCAGTGATCAGTGGGATACCGTGTTTTTCCTGCAGCAGACGCGCGGAGAATGCCCACAAGGACCCCAGCATGACCGTTTCGTCGTCACAGGCCTGTTCCAGTAGCCGGTACTGTTCGCGCAAGGTGCTGGCGATGGTTTTCCAGAGAGTCGGCAAGGACGTGCGCGGATGCCACAGCGCCGGGTCGGCCATGACCTCGTCATATTCCTCGCGGGTACCCAACGGCAAGAAGTTGAAACCACAGCGCTCGATCAACGGCGCGAACGCCGCGCTGGCGCAAAACGTGACCCGGTGCCCGCGTGCCACAAGCGTGCGGCCGATGCCGACAAATGGATGAACGTCACCGGCTGAGCCGACGGCCGTAATGATCACATGCATAAGGTTCCCTCCAGAGTGATCCTGCGGTGGTAGGCCACCCTGATCAGCAGCGATCAGAGACCGTCCGTGGACTCCGTCCACTAAAACGATTCAGCCTGTGGGGGGGCATTAGGCATTGGTGGAAGGCAAAAGTCTGTGGCGGAAAATGGGGACACTCGACGACTGGTAGGTGTACAGCTGCGATCCAGTGTGGGAGCGGGCTTGCTCGCGAATGCGGGGTGTCTGTCACGGAGATGTTGAATGTGCCGCCGTCATCGCGGGCAAGCCCGGCTCCCACAGGTCTTGGGGTGGATGCAAAGGCTGTGTACACCACCAAATCCAGTGTGGGAGCGGGCTTGCTCGCGAATGCGGGGTGTCTGTCACGGAGATGTTGAATGTGCCGCCGTCATCGCGGGCAAGCCCGGCTCCCACAGGGGGTTGTGGTGTATGCAAAGGCTGCGTCCACCCCCAGACCCAGTGTGGGAGCGGGCTTGCTCGCGAATGCGGGGTGTCTGTCACGGAGATGTTGAATGTGCCGCCGTCATCGCGGGCAAGCCAGGCTCCCACAGGGGGTTATGGCGTATGCAAAGGCTGCGTCCACCCAAATCCAGTGTGGGAGCGAGCCTGCTCGCGATAGCGGAATGTCTGTCACGGAGATGTTGAATGTGCCGCCGTCATCGCGGGCAAGCCCGGCTCCCACAGGGGGTTGTGGTGTATGCAAAGGCTGCGTCCACCCCCAGACCCAGTGTGGGAGCGAGCCTGCTCGCGATAGCGGAATGTCTGTCACGGAGATGTTGAATGTGCCGCCGTCATCGCGGGCAAGCCAGGCTCCCACAGGGGGTTGTGGCGTATGCAAGGGCTGCGTCCACCCCAGATCCAGTGTGGGAGCGAGCCTGCTCGCGATAGCGGAATGTCTGTCACGGAGATGTTGAATGTACCGCCGTCATCGCGGGCAAGCCCGGCTCCCACAGGTCTTGGGGTGGATGCAAAGGCTGTGTACACCACCAAATCCAGTGTGGGAGCGAGCCTGCTCGCGATAGCGGAATGTATGTCACGGAGATGTTGAATGTGCCGCCGTCATCGCGGGCAAGCCCGGCTCCCACAGGTCTTGGGGTGGATGCAAAGGCTGTGTACACCACCAAATCCAGTGTGGGAGCGGGCTTGCTCGCGAATGCGGGGTGTCTGTCACGGAGGTGTTGAATGTGCCGCCGTCATCGCGAGCAGGCTCGCTCCCACAGGGTTGTGGTGTATGCAAAGGCTGCGTCCACCCCAGATCCAATGTGGGAGCGAGCCTGCTCGCGATAGCGGTAGGTCGGCTAGCATCCATGCTGACTGACCTGCGCAAACCCGACCCTATGCCATGGCGCAATCCTTCAGGGCCTGGGACATCGCCTCGCCCAACCGGGCCACGTGAGGGGCCTTGACCACGGTGTTGTGGGTGCCGGGAAGGGCGGTCACGTTCACCTGGTCATTGAGCAGCCCGCGCCAGCCCAGGGTCGGGTCGTTGCGTTGCTGTTCGCTCGCGGTGAACAGCGATACCTCGAGCGGGCTCGGTGGGCTGACGTAGGCGCCGATGGCCTGCCGCATCGCATAGGCCACTCCCAGGTGGGTGCGCAGCAGGGCGGCGTCGATGTCGTGGGGCAGTTCCTCCGGTAACAGGCGGTGAGTGATGCACAGCGTCAGCATCGCGTCGATGGCCGAGTGCTGTGCCAGTTCCGTCAATTGTCCGAGCAGGTCGGGGGCGATTTGCTCGGGGAGCCAGGCCATCAGAAACTGCGCTTCACTCAACGCTTGTATCGGCACCGGTTCAGGACGGGCCGACGCATCGATGATGCCCAGGAACTCCACCACCTCGCCGCCGGCCAGCAGTTGACGAGCCATTTCATAGGCAATCAAACCACCGGCCGACCAACCGGCAATCCGGTACGGACCTTGCGGCTGGACCTGACGGATGCCCGCCAGGTAACGCGTCGCCATGGATGGGACATCCGACAGCGGTGCTTCTCCCGCCACCAGGCCACTGGCGGCCAGGCCATAGACCGGGACCTGGGGATCCAGCGACGGCGCCAGGTCCCGTGCGTATTGCACCTCGCCACCGAGTGGGTGCACCAGGTACAGCGGCCGCTGGGAACCGCTGCGACGGATCGGTACGAGATTGCTGTTGGCCCCCGGTCGGGCTTGCCCATCGAGGGTCCTGGCGAAACCGGCAATGGTCGGTTCGACGAACAGGTCGCGCACGGCGATGGGCTTGCCGAGTACCTTGCGCAAGCGCGAAGCCATCTGTACCGCCATCAACGAAATCCCGCCGAGGCTGAAGAAGTCATCGTGACGGCTGATGCGCTCCTGTTTGAACAGGTCCCGCCAGAGCGCCGCGATGGCGATTTCGGTCTCGCCCCGAGGAGCTTCGTAAGGCAAGGCGGGGGCCGGGCTGTCTTCGGTGCCGGTCGGCGAGGCCACGGCAGTGACCGAGCGCTCCAGCGGCGGCGTATTTTCCAGCAATTGGCCGATAGATTGCCGTGAATCGGTCACCAGGTTTTCCAGGACCTTGGCGAACAATCCGGCGATGTTCTGCACGGTCTCCCGGTCGAACAAATCGTCGGCGTATTGCAGGCTGCCGCCGATGCGCTCGCCATTGTCGATCAGCGACAGCGACAGGTCGAACTGGGTGGTGTTGTGCGGGCTTTCCAGGGTTTGCACCGCAAGCCCCGGCAGTTGCAGCGGCGCCGGTGGCGTGTTGTCCAGGCTCAACATCACTTGGAACAACGGGCTGTGGCTCATGCTGCGAGTCGGCTGCAGCGCACTGACCACCTGCTCGAACGGCAGGTCCTGGTGACTGTAGGCCGCCAGTGTCTGATCCTTGATCCGCGCCAGCAACCCGTCGACGCGGCTGTCGCGCCCGGTATCGATCCTCAACGCCAGGGTATTGGCGAAGAAACCGATCAGCGCCTCCAGCTCCGGCCGCTGACGGTTGGCCACCGGTGTGCCGACCACCACATCGTGTTGTCCGCTCAGGTGGCTCATCAACACCGACCAGCCGGCCAGCAGCACCATGAACAACGTGGTGCCCTGGGCCTGGCTGAAGGCACGCAGTTCGGCGCTGAGGGACGCAGAAAAGGCGCAGTCGACGATACCGCCGGCATAGCTCTGTATCGCCGGACGCGGACGATCCAGTGGCAGGTTCAGCAGCGCGGGCGCGCCTTCCAGCTGTTGCCGCCAGAAGTCGATCTGCGCCTGCAAGGCCGGGCCTTCGAGGGATTTGCGCTGCCAGGCGGCGTAGTCGACGTATTGCAGCGCCAGCGGCGGCAACGGGTCTTTCTGGCCCTGAGCGAATGCGCTGTAGAGCACGCTCACTTCCCGGGCCAGGACGCTGTTGGACCAGCCATCGGAGACGATGTGGTGCAAGGTCATGAACAGCACGTGCTCGTCGTCCGCCAGTTGCACCAGGTGGCCGCGCATCAGCGGCCCCTGATTCAGATCGAACAACTGCGTGGCGTTGGCTTGGCCGAGGCGTTCCAGCGTGGCCGTGCGTTCGTCGGCCGGCATCTGGCGCAGGTCCTGTTGTTCCAGCTGGAAGCGGTAGTCGGCCGGGGCGATTTTTTGCACCGGCTCGCCGTCCACCAGCTCGAAACGGGTGCGCAGGGTTTCATGGCGCGCCACCAGACGATCGAGGGTTGCCTGCAAGGCGGACTTGTCCAGCGAACCCGTCAGGCGCAAGGCCAGGGGCAGGTGGTAGGCGGCGCCGGCGGCATGGTCCAGGTGATCGAGGAACCACAGCCGTTGCTGGGAGAAGGACAACGGCAGTCGTCCCGAGCGATTGGCCAGGGGAATCGATGCCGCCTCGTTGGGCGACGCACTGTGGACCAGCGCGGCGAGACCACGCACGGTCGGTGCGTCGAACAGTTCGCGCAGGGTGATCCGCGCGCCCAATTTGCGACGTAGCCTGGACAGCAGTTGCACGGCCAGCAGCGAGTGACCGCCCAGCTCGAGGAAGCCGTCGTGACGGCCAACCTGATCCAGGTGCAGCAGGCCTTTCCAGATCTCGGCGATGGCGATTTCGGTGTCACCCAGCGGCGCCTCGTAGGCTTTGCTGGCGAGAGAGTCCTGACCGGGTTCGGGCAAGGCACGGCGGTCGAGCTTGCCGTTGGCGGTCAGCGGCAGGGCGTCCAGGTGCACAAAGGCGCTGGGCACCATGTACTCGGGCAGGCCACTCAACAGCGTGCTGCGCAATTGCTCGGCCGGCACCGGTTCGCCGCAGACGTAGGCCACCAGGCGTTTGCTCTCCGCGTCACCCTGGCTGTCCTCACGGGCGATCACTACGGCTTCGCGGATACCCGGGCAAGCCACCAGGGCATTTTCGATCTCGCCCAACTCGATGCGGAAACCGCGGATCTTCACCTGGAAGTCATTGCGGCCCAGGTATTCCAGCGTGCCATCGGCCAACCAGCGACCGAGGTCACCGGTCTTGTACAGGCGGGCGTTCGGCTCGCTGTTGAACGGGTCGGCAATGAAGCGTTCGGCGCTCAGTTCCGGCCGGTTCAGGTAACCCCGGGCCACGCCGACACCGCCGATATGGATTTCCCCGGCCACCCCCAACGGTGCCGGTTCGCCTCGCGCATCCAGCACGTGGACCTGGACGTTGGCGAACGGCCGACCGATGCTCGGCCGTTCACCCAAGTCGCGAATCAGGTCGAGGGTGGCGTCCACCGTGCACTCGGTGGGGCCGTACATGTTGTAGAACCGGATGCTCTGGCAGTTGCGCAGTTTCTCCCAGGTGGCGGCGTTGATCGCCTCGCCACCGAGCAGCACGCTCACCGGCTGGTAGCTCTGACGCTCCAGCAGGCCGGCGGCGAGCAGGGTGTCGAGCTGCGACGGGGTGGAGTCGAAGGCGTGCACTTGATGCTGTTCGAGGAAGTCCAGCAACTCGCTGCCGCTGGCGCGGATCAGTTGCGGGATGATCACCAGGCGATGGCCGGAGAACAGCTGGGAGATGCCCTTGATCGACATGTCGAAGAAGAACCCGGCGTTCAGGGCCACGGTGGCCGGGGTCGGGCAGTGCTGGTGGGTGGTGCGGGTCAGCACATTCCAGAAGTTGAACACCGAACGGTGCTCGACCATCACGCCCTTGGACTGGCCAGTGGAGCCCGAGGTGTAGATCACGTAGGCCAGATTTTCCGCGGTGAGGTCTGGAATCTGTGGGTTGCTGTCGAAAACCGCATCGTCCGCCGCTTGCAACGACTCCACGATATCCAGCAGCAACACCGGCAGTTCCCCGGACGGCAGGGACAGCGCCGACTGGGTCAACAACGCCTGGGGTTGGCTGTCCTGCAGCATGAAGGCCATGCGCTCGGCCGGGTGGGCCGGGTCGATGGGCACATAGGCTGCGCCGGCCTTGAGCACGCCCAGCAGGCCAACGATCATTTCCAGGCTGCGCTCGGCGCAGATGGCCACGCGTTGATCGGGCTGCACGCCGAGGTCGAGCAGCTGCCGGGCCAGGTGGTTGGCGCGGCGATTGAGCTGGCGATAGCTCAACTGGCGGTCTTCGCAGACCAGGGCCACGGCGTCGGGGTTGGCCTGCACCTGGGCTTCGAACAGCTGGTGGATCGGTTGTGCCGGGCCAAAATCGCCGGCGGTGCGGTTGAAGTCTTCGAGCAGCAACTGGCGTTCGCTGGCGGGCACCACGTCGAGGCCGCTGGCGAGGCGGTCAGGGGCTTGCTCCAGGGCATCCACCAGGGCGGCCACGGCTTGGCCGAGATAGGCGGCGATGCGTTGCGGGTCGATGCCGGTGATGGACTGGGCCGTCAAGGAGAAGCCATCAGCCACATTCGCCACGGCGATTTCAATGGGGTAGTTGGTGCGGGTTTCCGAGGCGATGAAGTGCATGCCTTCGTGCTCGCCCATGTCCTCGACGTTTTCCCCGGAGGCGTTTACCAGGTCGCCATGACGGCAGTTGAGGATCACCGTGAACAGCGGCAACGAAGCGTCCACCGCACTGCAACGCTGGGCCAGGGCCAGGGAGGCCTGTTCGTGGGTCAGCAGTTCACTCAGTTGCTGGTAGGCGTCATGAACAATGTCGCTGACGGTGTGCTGCTGCAAGCGGATGCGCATCGGCAAGGTGTTGATGAACATTCCCAGCGCGTGGTCGGCACCGGCGTTGCCTTGGGAGCGACCCGACAACACCGTGCCGAAAATCCCGTCGTCGCGGCCGCTGGTCGCGGCTACCACCAGGCCCCAGGCCGCATGGAACAGCACCGAGGTGGGTACCCCTTGCTGGCGCGCCGTGCGGTGCACCCGGGCACTGAGTTCATCGCCCAGGTGCTCGACCGCGCGCTTGATCCCGGCGCCATTGCCACGCACATCCAGCACCCCGTAAGGCGCAGTGGTAGAGTCGACGTCCGCCAGTAAGCGCCGGAAGTAGGCTTCGTGGTCGGCCTGGGACACGCTGGCGGCCTGGGCGATGAAGTTACGGTAAGGCTGGGACGGCGGCAGGCTGTCGGCCTGGCCGGCCAGGACTGCCTGGATCTCCAGCATGATCAACCGCAACGTGACGTTGTCACTGACCAGGTGATGGTCGAGCAGCGCCAGCAGCCATTGTCCGCAAGGTTCGTCGTGGATGATGTAGGCGGCAATCAACGGTGCCCGCTGCAGGTCGAGGCGCAGATGATGGGTGTCGGTCGTGTCGCGCAGGATCTGCAAGGCATCTTCGCCGGGGACGCATTCCAGGTTCACCACCGGCAGTTGCGCCTGGCGATGGACGACCTGCACCGACTGCGGCAGGCCCTGCCAGCGCAGGGCGGTGCGCAGGATGTCGTGGCGGTCGATCACCACCTGCACGGCGGCCAGGAAGTCATCGAGCAACTGGCGTCGGTTGAACGTCACCACCGTACGCATCAGGTACGCATCGCCTTCGGATTGCAACAGGTGGTGGAACAGGATGCCTTCCTGCAACGACGACAGCGGGTAGATGTCCTGCACATTGGCGGCGCCGCCGGGAACATCGGCGACGATCTGCTCGATTTCCTGCTGGCTGAGGGTCACCAGCGGCAGCATGTGCGGTTCGATCGCGGTGCAGTCGGCGGGAATCAGGTTCTCCGGTACGACCCGCTGCGTGTTGTTGCCGCCGGCCAGGACCGCGGCCATGGCCTTGAGGGTCGGCGCCGAGAACACCGTGCGCACGTCCAGTTGCAGGTCGGCCTGGCGCAGACGCTCGATCAGGCTGATGACCAGGAAGGAGTGGCCGCCGAGTTCGAAGAAGTGATCCTGGCGACCCACCCGTTCTACCCCGAGCAACTCCTGCCAGGCATTGGCCAGGGTGATTTCGATGGCGCCCAGCGGTGCGTCATACCGCTGGCTCGCGGCGGCGGAGGCGTCCGGTGCCGGCAAGGCGTTGTGGTCCAGCTTGCCGTTGGTGGTCAGCGGCCAGGTCGCCAGGGTCACGAAGGCACTGGGCACCATATGCTCGGCCAGCACGCTCGCCAGTTGGCTGCGCAAGGCCGACGATTCCACGACCACCCCATCATGGGCGATCAGGTACGCCACCAGGCGCTTGTCGCCGGGTTGGTCTTCGCGCACGGTCACCAGGGCTTCACGGACTTCGGCGCAGGCCAGCAGTTGGGCTTCGATTTCGCCCAGCTCGATGCGGAAGCCGCGGATCTTGATCTGCGAGTCGTTGCGGCCCACATAGACCACCCCGCCGTCGGTCCGGTAGCGAGCGATATCGCCGGTGCGGTACAGCCGGGCATCGGCGTGTGTCGCGAACGGATCGGGAATGAAACGCTCGGCGTTCAGTTCGTCGCGATTGAGGTAATGCCGGGCCACACCGGCGCCGCCGATGTAGATCTCGCCATTGACCCCCACCGGCACCGGTTGCCCGTAGTCGTCGAGAATCCGCAGGCACAGGTCGGGCAATGGCGGGCCGATCAGGCTTGGCGCGCCCGCGTCGATTTCTTCCTGGCTGACCGGGTAATAGGTGGCGTGCACGGTGATTTCGGTGATGCCGTACATGTTCACCAGGCGCGTGCGGGACAGCGCCGTGCGCGCGGTCCATGGCCGCAGGCTGCGGAAGTCCAGGGCTTCGCCGCCGAAAATCACTTCCCGCAGGCCGTGCTCCAAGTCGCTGCGCTCACGGGCCTCGATGAACTGGCGGAAGGCACTCGGCGTCTGGTTCAGCACAGTCACCTGTTGCTGGCAGACCAGTGCATAGAAGTCGTCGGGCGAACGGGCCACGTCGCTCGGAACCAGCACCAGCTTGCCGCCGTAGCTCAGCGCGCCCCAGATTTCCCAGACCGAGAAGTCGAACGCGAAGGAGTGGAACAGCGTCCAGACGTCGTTGCGAGTGAAATCGAACAGTTCGGCGGTGGCGTCGAACAGGCGCGCGACGTTGCCGTGCTCCACCAAGACCCCTTTGGGCAACCCGGTGGAACCCGAGGTGTAGATCACATAGGCCAGATGCCGCGATGTCAGGCCGAGGGTATCGGCGTCCGGGTTGCGGTCCAGTTCCGCCAGGTCGTCGGCGGCGAGGTCCTCGTCGAGATTCACCACTGCCACGGCGTGCTCGGGCAGCGCGTCGAGGCACGCCGGTTGTGCCAGCAGCGCGACCGGGGTGCTGTCGTCCAGCAGGTAGCCGAGTCGTTCGGCGGGGTAGGCCGGGTCCAGTGGCACATAGGCCGCACCGGCCTTGAGCACCGCCAGTACCGCGCAGACCATTTCCACGCCGCGTTGGGCCAGGATCGCCACCCGGTCGTCAGGGCGCACACCCTGGGCCAGCAGCGTCTGGGCGATGCGGTTGGCCCGGCGGTTGAGGGCCTGGTAACTCAATTCCGTGTCGCCAAAGACCAGGGCAATGGCCTGGGGCTGGGCGGTGGCGAGTTGTTCGAAGCGCTGATGAATCAACGGGTCGGGAGTAAACACGGCCTTGGACGGTAACGCCGCTGGCGAGGCCTGGCGCTGTGCAGGGCTGAGCAATGGCAAGCCGAGCACGGGTTGTTCGACATCCGCCACCATCGCTTCCAGCAGGGTCTGGAAATGCTGGGCGAAACGCTCCACGGTGGTGCGGTCGAACAGGTCGCTGGCGTATTCGATCACGCCAGCCAGCGTGCCGCCGTCATTGCCCAGGGTCAGCATCAGGTCGAACTGCGAGGTTTCATGGGCCTGGGCCACGGGCACCAGGGTCAGGCCGGGCAGGCTCAGTTCGCCACCACCCGGGGTATTGTCCAGCGACAGGGCGACCTGGCACAGCGGGTTGTGGCTCAGGGAGCGGGGCGGCTGTACGGCTTCGATGACCTGTTCGAAAGGAATGTCCTGGTGCTCGTGGGCCGCCAGGGTGGTCTGTTTGATCTGCTCCAGCAGTTGCGCCACGCTCGGGTTCTGCGTCAGGTCTACGCGCAGGGCGAGGGTGTTGACGAAGAAACCGATCAGGTTTTCGGTCTCGGTGCGGCCGCGGTTGGCCGTCGGTACGCCGATGACCACGTCCCGTTCGTTGCCCAGACGCGCCATGAGCACCGACCAGGCACTGAGCAGTGCCATGAACAGGGTTACGTTGTGGGCCTGGCAGAACTGCTCCAGGCGTTCGCGCAAGGCCGGGGCGATGGTCACCGCGACGTCGCCGCCCCGATAGCTCTGCATCGCCGGACGTGGGCGGTCGGTGGGCAGGGACAGCAGGGCCGGCGCGCCTTCCAGGTGTTCACGCCAGAACCCGGCCTGGCGACCGAGCCGTTCGCCGTCGAGGGTCTGGTGCTGCCAGGCGGCGTAGTCGGCATATTGGATCGGCAATGCTGGCAGGGGATCGGGCTGCTGCTGGCTGAAGGCTCGGTATAGGGCGGCGAATTCCTTGACCAGTACACCCACCGACCAGCCGTCGGAGATGATGTGGTGCTGGGTGATCAGCAGGATGTGTTCGTCATCGGCCAGGCGCAGCAGGCGCCCACGAATCAGTGGCCCACGGCTCAGGTCGAACGGCGCCAGGGCCTCGGTGTTGCCGATGCGTGAAGCGCTGAGGCTGGCCTGTTCATAGGGCAGCGCACGCAGGTCCTGTTCGGCCAGGGCGAAGCCACAGTCCGCGGGGGCGATGACTTGCACCGGCTGTTCGCCACGGCGGTCGAAGGTGGTGCGCAGGCTTTCATGCCGGGCCACCAGGCGATCCAGCGCGGCCTTGAGGGCAACACGGTCGAGATCGCCACGCAGCAACAGGGCCGCCGGCATGTGGTAGGCGCTGCCGGCGCCGGAATCGAGTTGGTCGAGGAACCATAGGCGCTGTTGGGCGAACGACAACGCCAGCGGCCCGTTGCGGTCGACCAGGCCGATGGTCTCGGCCTCGGCGGTGAGCGGGTGACCCACCACCCGCGCCAGTTCTTCCACGGTGGGGTGGCTGAACAGTTCGCGCAGCATCAATTCGCAGCCCAACTGCTGGCGCACCCTGGAAACCAGTTGCGCGGCCAGCAGGGAGTGCCCGCCCAGTTCGAAGAAACTGTCATGGCGTCCCACGCGCTCCAGGCCCAGCAATTCCTGGAAAATCTGCGCCAGGGCGGTTTCGGTGGCGCCCTCGGGGGCGGTGTAGCCGCGCTCGGACATGGCGCCCAGGTCCGGCTCGGGCAAGGCATCCTGGTCGAGTTTGCCGTTGGCCGTGAGCGGGTAGGCGTGCAGGCTGACGAAGGCCATCGGGATCATGTAGTCGGGCAGGGTCGCGCCCAATTGCTTGCGCAAGGCGGCCACTTCCAGCACCGCACCCGCACGGGGAATCAGATAGGCGATCAGGCGCTTGCCCTGGTTCGCCTCATCACGGGCCAGCACCTTGGCTTCGCGCACGCCCTCGCAGGCCAGCAGCTTGGCTTCGATCTCCCCCAGTTCGATGCGGAAACCGCGGATCTTCACCTGGGCGTCCATCCGGCCCAGGTGCACGATCTCGCCGTTGTCCAGCAACTTGCCCAGGTCCCCGGAGCGATACAGCCGCTCGCCGGGACGGAACGGGTCGGCAATGAAGCGTTCGGCGCTCAGGGCCGGACGGTTCAGGTAGCCGCGGCCGACCCCCAGGCCACCGACGCAGATCTCACCGGCCACGCCTACCGGCAGCAGCCGCTGCTGGGCGTCGAGCACGTAGGCCACGGTGGTCGGAATCGGCCGTCCGACATTGGAGATGCCGGCGGCGATGTCGGCCGCGCCAATGGCTTTGTAGGTGACGTGGACGCAGGTTTCGGTGATGCCGTACATGTTCACCAGGGCCACATGCCCGAAGGCAAGGTGGAAGGCATCGAGCTTGCCCAGCTCCAGGCTTTCCCCGCCGAAAATCACGTAGCGCAAATGCGCCAGACGTACCTCCGGCGTAGCCAGGGCGGTGGCACTGAGCTGATGGAACGCCGAGGGGGTCTGGTTCAGCACCGTCACCTGTTCGCGTTCGAGGAAGTCCAGCAGCGCTGCCGGATCCCGACGCAAGGCCTCGGGCACCAGGGTCAGGCGTGCGCCATGGAGCAGCGCACCGAAGATTTCCCAGACCGAGAAGTCGAAGGCGTTGGAGTGGAACAGCGACCAGACATCCTCGGCATCGAACTGGAAGTCCGGGCGGTTGTTGTGCAGCAGGCGCACGACGTTGCGGTGTTCGAGCAGCGCACCCTTGGGTTCACCGGTGGAGCCCGAGGTGTAGATCACATAGCACAGGTGCTCCGGGGTGTTGACGTGGGTCGGGTTGGCGACGCTGGCGTCGACGTTGCCGAGGGTCGGATCGAGGACCTCGATATCCAGCGCTTGCAGCGCCGGCGCCATGCCCTGGCGAGCGATGGCCTTGCGTGCGCCACTGTCGCGCAGCACATAGGCAATACGCTCCTGGGGCGAGGCCGGGTCGATGGGCACATAAGCGCCGCCGGCCTTGAGCACCGCCAGGGTGGCGACGATCATCTGCACCGAGCGCTCCAGTGTGATGGCCACCAGTTCCTGGGGCCGCACACCTGCGGCGCGCAAACGGTGGGCGAGGCGGTTGGCCTGTTCGTTGAGCTGGCGATAGCTCAGCTGTTCCTCGCCGAGGTTGACGGCAATGCGTTCCGGGGTCCGGCGGGCCTGCTCCTCGAAAATCTGCTGCAGGGTCAGGGTGTCGGGCCAGGCCGCTTCGCTGTCGTTGAAGTCGATGATCTGCCGTTGCCGCTCGGCGCTGTCCAGCAGGGGAACGTCGTCGACGCGCTGCCGGGCATCCTCGACAAAGGCTTCCAGCAGGCGCACGTAGTGGCGCATCAACTGCTGGATGAACCCGGCGTCGAAGAACTCCGCGTTGTACACCACATGCCCGGCCCAGCGTTGTTCGCCAGCCGTGATCAACAGGTGCAGGTCGTTCTTGCCATAGCCCAGGTTGCTTTCCAGGGTACTGACCGCCAGCCCCGCGACCAGGGCGCTGGCGTCGGTGTCGCGCTGGAAGTTGAACAGCACGTCGAACAGCGCGGTGCGGCTCATGTCCTTGGCCGGATTCAGCGCCAGCACCAACTGGTCGAACTGCATGTGGCGATGGCGCAGGGCCTGGGTCAGGTTGTGGCTGGTCTGTTCCCAGAGCTGTTGCAAGGTGCTGTCGCTGTCGCAGAACCCGCGCATCACCAGCAGGTTGTCCAGCGGCCCGACCACGTCGTTCAGGCCGGGCTCGCGGCAGGCGGCCGTGGTGCCGATCACCAGTTCGTCGTGGCCGGCATAGCGGCGCAGCAACGCGGTAAAGGCGCTGAGGGCCAGGCTGTCGCTGCTCACGCCGACTTCCCGGGCCAGGGCTTCGAGGCGGCGGACCAGTGGCGCTTCGAGGGTGAAGGCATGGGTCGCTTCGGCAAACACATGCACGGCCATGCGCGGGCGATTGAGCGGCAGCTCCAGGGCTTGCAGCTTGCCGCGCAACTGATAGCTCCAATAGGCCCGCAGGTTCTCCAGCACCGCAGCCGGGAGCTGGTGTTGCCAGGCGGCAAAGTCACCGTAGCCCAGCGGCAGGGCCGGCAGCTCGGCGTTGCGTTCGGCGCAGGCGGCTTCATAGAGGGCCAGCAGGTCGCGCTTGAGCAATTGCATGGAGGTGCGGTCGGCCAGCAAATGATGCACGGCAATCGCCAGCACGGCGGTGCGCTCGTCCGCCTGCACCAGGCTGGCACGCACCAGGCTGCCGCCGTTCATGGCCAGCGGCCGACGGGTCTCGGCCAGGGCCTGGGCGGCGAGGTTGTCCGAGTTGCCGTGGATCCGTTCAAGGGCCAGGGTGGCCGGCCCGTCGAAGCACTGCCAGGCACTCGCACCGTCGCTCTGGATCCGGCAACGCAGGATATCGTGACGGGCCAGCAGGCCATCGAGGGCGGTTTGCAGGGCCGCTTGGTTGATCTCGCCGGTCAGCTCCAGCAGCAAGGGGATGTTGTGATAGACCGGGTTGGCGTCGTACAGGTAACCGGTCTCGAAGGTGTCGACGAACCAGAGCCGTTCCTGGTGATAGGACAGCGGCATGCGCTCCGGCATTGGCGCCAGCGCGGTGATGGGCGGCAGGGCCAGGGTCGGGTCCAGTTCCAGTGCACCGATACGGGTGTCCGGTGCTTCGGTGAAACAGTGCAGCAGGCGTTCGAAGCGCGCCGCGAGGCGTTCGACGGTGGCGGCATCGAACAGCGCGGTGGAATACGACAGGCTGCACGACAGGCTCGAGCCACCTTCGTCGATGTGCAGGGAAAGATCGTGTTGGGTGTTGTCCTTGCGCGACGGCAGGAACTCCAGGTCCAGCCCCGGCAACTGCAACTGGCCGCCGGCTCCCCCGGCATTGGTGTAGAGCATGGTCTGGAACACCGGGCTGTAGCTGGCGCTGCGCGGCGGCTTGAGGGCTTCGACCACCAGTTCGAACGGGGTGTCCTGGCGACTGGAGGACTCCAGCATCAGGTCCTTGACCTGCTGCAACACCTGCTCGAGGGTCGGGTTGGCTTCCAGGCGGATGCGCAGGGCCAGGGTGTTGACGAAGAAGCCGATCAGCGACTGCACGTCCTGGCGGTCGCGGTTGGCGGCAACGGTGCCGATCACCAGGTCCTGCTGGCCGCTGATCCGCGCCAGCAATATCGCCCAGGCCGCCATCAGGGTCATGAACGGCGTCGCGGCGCGGGACTGGGCGAACCGGGCGATGGCCGCGGACAGCGCGGCGGGCAGGTCGAAACCCAGGGTTTCCCCCCGATAGCTTTGCACCGCCGGGCGTGGCCGGTCGGTGGGCAGCGCGAGCAACGCCGGGGCGCCGGCCAGGTGAGCGCGCCAGAATTCCACCTGCTGGTCGAGGCGCTCGCCTTGCAGGTGGCGGCGCTGCCAGGCGGCGTAGTCGGCATATTGCAGCGCCAGCGGCGGCAGCGGATCGGCTTGTCCGGCGCTGAATGCCTGGTACAGCGCGGCGAATTCCTTGACCAACAGGCCGATGGACCAGCCGTCGGAGATGATGTGGTGCTGGGTGATCAACAGCCGATGCTCATCGTCGGCCAGGCACAGCAATGTGCCGCGGATCAGCGGACCGTGCAGCAGGTCGAACGCTCGGGCCGCTTCCTCTTCCGCCAGCCGGGCCGCTTGCCGTTCGGCCTCGTCCCGAGGCAAGTGGCGCAGGTCCTGTTCCTGCAGGTTGAAGCCGCAGTCGGCCGGGGCGATCACCTGCACCGGCTGTTCGCCATCGCGGCGGAAGGTGGTGCGCAGGCTTTCGTGCCGCGCCACCAGGCGATCGAGGGCGTTCTTCAGCGCGGTCCGGTCGAGGGTGCCGCGCAGCACCAGCGAGGCGGGGATGTGATAGGCGGCGCTGGCGGTCGGGTCCAACTGATCAAGGAACCACAATCGCTGCTGGGCGAACGAGAGCGCCAGCGGACCCTCGCGATCCGCGCCGGTGATGTCGTCGGGAGCCGTTTCGATGACCCGTGTGGCGCCGCGCTGCTTAAGCAGACGCAGCAGTGCGGCACGTTTCAACTGGTCGAGACTATCGTTATGTTCGTTCAATTGTTAAGCATCCTTGGAGACGATAGCGAGCAGTTCGCTTTCAGACAGCGAAGCCATTTCTTGTTGCAGGTCCATCAGTTCGTCCGACTCGTACTGGGCCAGTTGCAAGGTGGTGATCAGGTCGGCCAGTGCCAGCAGCGACGAGTGTTCGAACAGGCTCCTGAGGGGCACTTCGACGGCGAAGTTTTCTCGTGCCCGCAGGGTGACTTGTACCGCCAGCAGCGAGTGGCCGCCGAGCTCGAAGAAGTCGTCGTGCCGACCGATCCGCTCCAGGCCCAGCAGGTCGGCCCAGATCTGCGCCAGCAGCTCTTCGGTTTCGCCGTTGGGGGCTTCGTACTCGCGATAGGCGAAGTCTTCGCTGCGAGGCGCGGGCAGGGCGCTGCGGTCGAGCTTGCCGTTGGGGCTCAGTGGCAACTGCTCGACCACCACGAACGCCGCCGGGACCATGTAGTCCGGCAACTGCGAGGTCAGGTACGGGCGCAAGGTGCTGCTGGCATTGCGGCCGGCCAGGTGCGGCTCGACGCTCAGGTAAGCCACCAGGCGCAGGGCCCCCGGGCTGTCTTCGCGAGCGATGACGGCCGCCTCGCGCACCCCCGGCAGGGTCAGCATCAGGGCTTCGATTTCGCCGGGCTCGATGCGGAAACCGCGGATCTTGACCTGCTGGTCGTTGCGTCCGAGGAATTCGAGTACGCCGTCGGCGCGCATGCGCACCAGGTCACCGGTGCGGTACATCCGCGCCTCATCGTCCGGGCTGAACGGGTCGGCGAGGAAGTGTTCGGCGTTCAGTTGCGCACGGTCCAGGTAGCCCCGGGCGACACCCGCGCCACCGACATACAGTTCACCCGGCACGCCGAGGGGTGCCGGCCGGCCCTGTTCGTCGAGCACGTACAGGCGGCTGTTGGGGATGGCACGACCGATTGGCACCGTGCCCTGGTCCTGGGCAGTGCAGCGATGCACCGTGGCCCAGACCGTGGCTTCGGTGGGGCCGTACTCGTTGTACAGGGCGATGGCCGGTTCCAGGCCCGCACATTCCTGTACCAACTGGGCCGGGCAGGCTTCGCCGGCGACGATCATCTCCCGCAGGCTGCGATGCCCGTTTTCACTGGCAAGGCTCGCCAACACCAGCCGGCCGAGGGACGGCACGCACAGCAGTGAGGTGATGGCCTGTTCGTCGATGAAGCGGGCGATGGCTTGCGGATCGCGGGCGGCTTCGGCCGCCGGAACGCACAAGGTGCCGCCGCTGATCAGGGTGCCGAAGATCCCTGCCACGGAGCTGTCGAAGGCAATCGACGAGAGCAGCAGGAAGCGCTTGTCGATCGCCGGCCCGTACACCGTGCGCCGGGCCAGCGTCGAGGCGACCAGGTTGCGGTGTTCGATCATCACACCCTTGGGTTTGCCGGTGGAGCCGGAGGTGTAGATCACGTAGGCCAGGTGCGCCGGGGTCAGGCCGGTGGCATCCCAGCGCGGATCGCGGGTATTCGTCTGCGCCGCCAGGGCCTGTTCGATGGCCAGGTAGCGGGTGCCTTCCTGCAGCGTGCCGACGGCTGCGCGACCGACCGGATCGGCCAGCAGCAGGCGTGGCCGCGCATCCTCGACAATCGACACCAGGCGTTCGGCCGGATAGCTCGGGTCCAGCGGCACGTAGGCGCCGCCGGCCTTGAGAATACCCAACAGGCCGCTGATCATCGCCGCGCTGCGTTCGACGCAGATCGCCACCAGATCCCCCGGTTGAACCCCGGTGGCGATCAAGTGATGGGCCAGGCGATTGGCTTGGGCATTGAGCTCGGCGTAAGTGAAGGCTTGCCGAGCGTCGACCAGGGCACAGGCGTCCGGCGTGCGGAGTACCTGCTCTTCGAACAGGTGCTGGATGCACAGGTGCGTCGGGTAGTCCTCGCGGGTCTGGTTGAAGGTTTCCAGCAGCAGGTTGCGTTCCTGGGGCGGCAGCACGTCCAGTTGCGTGAGTGGAATCCGTGGCGTGTACATCAAGGCCTGGGTCAGTTGTTCCAGGGCCCGTTGCATCAGGGCGCAGATGCGTTGCGGGTCCACCGCCCGGACGCTCTGCACCGTCAGCCCCAGGGCATCGCCATAGTCGTTGACCGACAGGGTCAGCGGATAGTTGGTGCGCTCGGCGCTGTTCAGGATGCGCATGCTTGGCCATTGCAACTGGCTGTCGTCGCGCTGGTGCCGATAGTTGAGCAGGGTGGTGAACAGCGGCAAGGCACTGGGCACGTCGCTGCAGCGTTGGGCCAGGGCCAGGGAGGCCTGTTCGTGGGCCAGCAGTTCGATCAGGTCGCGGTGGGTCGCCAGGACCTTGTCGTTGGCGCCAGCGCCGGCCAGTTGTACCCGCACCGGCAAGGTGTTGATGAACACCCCCAGGGCCCGTTCGGCCCCCGCCGAGCCTTGTAGGCGACCGGCGACCACGGTGCCGAACACCACATCGTCGCGCCCGGTGCAGCGGGCCAGCACTTGCGCCCAGGCCACGTGGAACAGCGCCGCCGGGGTGATGCCGCGTTCCCTGGCCTGGGCCCGCAGGCGCAGGTTGAGTTCGAGGCTCAATTGCACGCTGGCCTCTTCGATGTGATTGCCGTCCCCTTGTACTTCGAGCAGGTCGAAGGGCGCGGTGGGCGAATCGACGTCGGCCAGTCGACGGCTGAAGTAGGCCTCGTGGACCTGGGCCGGCGTGGCCTGGGTCTGGGCGATGAAGTCGCGATAAGGCTGTGGTGTGCCGAGGCTGTCGCCTTGTCCGTGGAGGATGGCGTGGATTTCTTCCAGGACGATTTCCAGGGTGACGTGGTCGCTCGCCATGTGGTGATTGAGCAGCGCCAGCATCCAGCGTTCGGAATGCGGATCCCGGGCAATGCAGGCCCGCATCAGCGGTGCCTGGCGCAGATCCAGGCGCAGTTGCCGTGGGTCGCTCAGGGTTTCGAGCTGGCTCAGCGGGTCTTGGTAACTGTCCAGGGTGACGCTGTGCACCGGCAGGCGGGCCTGGCGTTGCACCACTTGCACTGCCTGGGGCAAACCGTCCCACTGCACGCAGGTGCGCAGGATGTCATGGCGGTCGATCACCTGCTGCAAGGCGCCGATAAAGGCGTCGAGGCGCTGGCGGTCGTCGAACTCGAGCATCGAGCGCACCAGATAGGCGTCGCCTTCATGTCCGAGCAAGTGATGGAACAGGATGCCTTGCTGCAGCGGGGCCAGGGGATAGATGTCCTGGATGTTCGCGGCGCCGCCAGGTACCGCAGCGACGATGCGTTCCAGCTGATCCGCCGTCAGGTCCACCAGGGGCAACATGTCCGGCGTCAGGCTGGTGCAATCGGCCGGGATGCGGTTGGCCGGGGCCTGGAAGGCCGTGTGGGTGGCATCCGTCAGGGCCGAGGCGAGGTCCCGCAGGGTCGGTGCGCCGAAGACGCTGCGCACGTCGGCGTTCAGGCCGTGTTCGCGCAGGCGTTCGATCAGGCTGACCGCCATCAGCGAATGACCGCCGAGTTCGAAGAACCCATCGTGGCGGCCGACCTGTTCGAGGCCCAGCAGTTGTTGCCAGATATCGGCGATGGTCCGCTCCACCGTGCCTTGCGGTGCTTCATAGGCCTGGCTGGCGTAGGCGTCCTGATCCGGTTCGGGCAGGGCGCGGCGGTCCAGTTTGCCGTTGGGGGTGAGTGGCAGCGTGTCGAGCACCACGAAGGCGCTGGGCACCATGTGCTCGGGCAGGCGGCCGAGGAGTTCGACGCGCAACTCTGTGGCGGCCGCCGGTTCGCCGCACAGGTAGGCCACCAGGCGTTTGCCGGTCTGGTGGTCGCGGGGGACGACGGCCGCTTCGCGGACCCCGGTGAGGGCGGCGAGGGCGGCTTCGATTTCTCCCAGCTCGACCCGCAGGCCACGGATTTTCACCTGATCGTCGTTACGTCCCAGGTATTGCAGGGTGCCGTCGGGCAGCCAGCGGCCGATGTCGCCGGTCTTGTACAGGCGCGCCCCGGCCCGCTCGCTGAACGGGTCGTCAATGAAGCGTTCGGCACTGAGCTGCGGCAGGTTGAGGTAGCCCCGCGCCACACCGACACCGCCGATGTGGATCTCGCCGGGCACGCCCAGGGGCAGCAACTGGCCCTGGCTGTCCAGCACATGCAGTTGCATGTTGCGGATCGGCCGGCCGATCGGAATCGAGCGGTTGCGGTAAGCCCCGAGATCGGTGTCGGCGGTGTACCAGGCGACCACGTCGCTGCACTCGGTCGGCCCGTAGCTGTTGATGATCGCCGGCCGTGGCAGCGGCAGTTTTTCCAGCATGGCGACCTGGATCGGCTCGCCGCCCAGCACCACCCGTTTCAGGCAGGCCAGTGATTCGTGCTGATCGGCGTCCACCAGGGCGTGAAAGGCGCTGGGGGACATGTTGAGGTGGGTGATGCCGGCCTCGGCGATCTGGGCGACGATGGCGCTCGGGTTGAACGGCTCTTCGGCCAGGTGCAGCGAGGCGCCGACCATCAGTGGGGCGAGGATGTTTTTCTGGGTCAGGTCGAAGTTATAGGACGAGGCCAGCAGCACCGCGTCGCCGGCATGGAAGGCCAGGTCGTCGAGGTACCAGTCCAGCAGGTTGCGCAGGCCGCGATGTCCGACCATCACGCCTTTGGGCAAACCGGTGGAACCGGAGGTGTAGATCACATAGGCCAGATGACCGAAGTTCAGCTCGTTCACTTGCGGGTCATGGGCCGGCTGCTGCAGCAGCGCCGGGCTGCCCAGTTCGAGAGTAGACAGGCCTTGCGGCACCGGCAGTCCGTCCAGGCTTTGCTGGCGCACCAAGGCTTTCGGTGCGCTGTCGGCGAGCATGTGGGCCAGGCGTTGCGCCGGGTATTGCGGGTCCAGCGGCACATAGGCCGCCCCGGCCTTAAGGATGCCCAGCAGGCCGATGACCATCTCCGGGCTGCGACGTGCACAGAGGCCGACGGTGTCGTCAGGTCCTACGCCCAGGGCGATCAGGCCGTGGGCCACGCGGTTGGCCTGGGCGTTGAGTTCGGCGTAGCTCAGGGTTTGCCCGGCACCGACCAATGCCACTGCATCCGGCGTGCGACCCGCCTGTGCGGCGAACACGGCGTGGGGGAAGCGGCTCGGGCTTTCATCCAGGGTGACGGGGGCAGGGTTGAACGTCTCCAGCAACTGCCGGCGTTGTGCGTCATCCAGCAACGGCAGGGTCGCCACCGGCTGCGTGGCATCATCGAGCATCCCATCGAGCAGGTGCAGCAGGTGCCGGCCCCAGCGGGCGATGGTGCTTTCGTCGAACAGGTCGGTGGCGTACTCGAACTGGCCACTGATGGTTTCGCCGTCGTCATTGAGCGACAGGCTCACATCGAACTGGGTGGTGCCGGTCGGTTGCGGCAACGGGCTCAGGTTCAAGCCTGGCAATTCCAAAGCCTGGTCCTGTGGCGTGTTGCCGAGCACCAGCATGGCCTGGAACAGCGGGCTGTGGCCGAGGCTGCGTTCCGGTTGCAGGGCTTCGACCACTTGTTCGAACGGCAGGTCCTGATGGCCGTAGGCGTCGAGGGTGGTGGCTTTGATGCGTTCGAGCAGGTGTTCCACAGGGCTGTCGGCCGGCACGTCGATGCGCAGGGCCAGGGTGTTGACGAAGAAGCCGATCAGCGCTTCGGTTTCACGCCGTGGACGGTTGGCGACCGGCGTGCCGACCACGACTTCCGATTGATTGCTCAGGCGCGACAGCAGGATCGACCAGGCCCCCAGCAGGGTCATGAATGGGGTCAGGCCGCGCTGCTGGCTGAAGCGCCGCAGGCGCGCGCTCAATGGGGCGGGCAGTTGCAGTGTCAGTGCGGCGCCCTGGTAGCTCTGCACCTGGGGCCGCGGATGGTCGGCCGGCAGTTCCAGCAGCGCCGGGGCGCCGGTGAGGTGCTCCTTCCAGAATTGCGTCTGGGCGTGCAGGCGCTCGCCTTGCAGGTGCTGCTGTTGCCAGGCAGCGTAGTCGGCGTATTGCAGGGCCAGGGGCGGCAGCGGGTCTTCGCGATCCTGGCTGAACGCGGCGTACAGCGCATTGAACTCACCGATCAACACCGCCACCGACCAGCCGTCGGAGACGATGTGGTGCTGGGTCACCAGCAGGATGTGTTCGTCCTCGGCCAGGCGCAGCAGGCGTCCGCGAATCAGCGGGCCGCTGCTCAGGTCGAAGGCGGCGCGGGCTTCTTCCTGGGACAGCTGTTCGACGGCCTGTTGCCGGGCCTCGGCGTCCAGGGCTTGCAGGTCATGTTCCACCAGGGTGAAGCCGATCTCGGCCGGGGCGAAACGCTGGCGTACTTCGCCGTCCTGGCGGTCGAAGGTGGTGCGCAGGCTTTCGTGGCGGGCGACGATGCGGTCCAGGGCCCGTTGCAGGGCTTCGCGGTCCAGGCAGCCCCGCAGGTGCAGGGCGGCGGGCATGTGGTAGGCGACGCTGGCGGCATGGTCCAGTTGATCGAGGAACCACAAGCGCTGCTGGGCCAGGGACAACGGCAGCGGCTGCTCGCGGGAGACCACGGCAATCGCCTGGAGCCGCGATTGGCCGGCCTGCTCGACGTGTCGGGCCAGTTCGCTCAGGGAGGTCTGGGCGAACAGGGTGCGCAGGTCGATCTCGGCGCCGAGGTCCTGGTGCAAGCGGGCTTGCAGTTGCACGGTAAGCAGGGAGTGGCCACCCAGTTCAAGGAAGCCGTCGTGACGGCCAACCTGATCCAGGTGCAGCAGGTTTTTCCAGATCTCGGCGATGGCGACTTCGGTGTCGCCTTGCGGCGCTTCGTAGGCCTTGCTGGCGAGGGCTTCCAGGCCGGGCTCGGGCAGGGCGCGGCGGTCGAGCTTGCCGTTGGCGGTGAGGGGCAGGGCGTCCAGGTGTACGAAGGCGCTGGGTACCATGTATTCGGGCAAGTGTTTGAGCAGAGTGCTGCGCAGCTCTTCGGCACTGGCCGGTTCACCGCACAGGTAAGCCACCAGGCGACTATCGTCCCGGGCAATGACCACGGCGTCGGTGATGCCGGCACAACCAAGCAGCACGTTCTCGATCTCGCCCAACTCAATGCGGAAACCGCGGATCTTCACCTGGAAGTCATTGCGGCCCAGGTACTCCAGCGTGCCATCGGCCAACCAGCGACCGAGGTCACCGGTCTTGTACAGGCGGGCGTTCGGCTCGCTGCTGAACGGGTCGGCGATGAAGCGCTCCGCGCTCAGTTCCGGCCGGTTCAGGTAACCCCGGGCCACGCCGACACCGCCGATATGGATTTCCCCGGCTACCCCCAACGGTGCCGGTTCGCCCCGCGCATCCAGCATGTGGACCTGGACGTTGGCGAACGGCCGACCGATGCTCGGCCGTTCACCCAAGTCGCGGATCAGGTCGAGGGTGGCGTCCACCGTGCATTCGGTGGGGCCGTACATGTTGTAGAAGCGGATGCTCTGGCAGTTGCGCAGTTTCTCCCAGGTGGCGGCGTTGATCGCCTCGCCACCGAGCAGCACGCTCACCGGCTGGTAGCTCTGGCGCTCCAGCAGGCCGGCGGCGAGCAGGGTGTCGAGCTGCGACGGGGTGGAGTCGAAGGCGTGCACCTGATGCTGTTCGAGGAAGTCCAGCAACTCGCTGCCGCTGGCGCGGATCAGTTGCGGGATGATCACCAGGCGATGGCCGGAGAACAGCTGGGAGATGCCCTTGATCGACATGTCGAAGAAGAACCCGGCATTCAGGGCCACGGTAGCCGGGGTCGGGCAGTGCTGGTGGGTGGTGCGGGTCAGCACATTCCAGAAGTTGAACACCGAACGGTGCTCGACCATCACGCCCTTGGACTGGCCGGTGGAGCCGGAGGTGTAGATCACGTAGGCCAGATTTTCCGCGGTCAGGCCCGGTACTTGTGGGTTGCTGTCGAACGCCGCATCGTCCGCCGCTTGCAACGATTCCACGATGTCCAGCAGCAACACCGGCAGTTCCCCGGACGGCAGGGACAGCGCCGACTGGGTCAACAATGCCTGGGGTTGGCTGTCCTGCAGCATGAAGGCCATGCGTTCGGCCGGGTGGGCCGGGTCGATGGGCACATAGGCTGCGCCGGCCTTGAGCACGCCCAGCAGGCCAACGATCATTTCCAGGCTGCGCTCGGCGCAGATGGCCACGCGCTGATCGGGCTGCACGCCGAGGTCGAGCAGCTGCCGGGCTAGGTGGTTGGCGCGGCGATTGAGCTGGCGATAGCTCAACTGGCGCTCTTCGCAGACCAGAGCCACGGCGTCGGGGTTGGCCTGTACCTGGGCTTCGAACAGCTGGTGGATCGGTTGCGCCGTACCGAAATCGCTGGCGGTGCGGTTGAAGTCTTCGAGCAGCAACTGGCGTTCGCTGGCGGGCACCACGTCGAGGCTGCTGGCGAGGCGTTCAGGGGATTGTTCAAGGGCGTCCACCAATGCAGCCACGGCCTGGCCCAGGTAGGCGGCGATGCGTTGCGGGTCGATGCCGGCGACAGCTTGGGCGGTCACGGAGAAATCAGCGCCTTCATCCGCCACGGCCACTTCGATCGGGTAGTTGGTGCGGGCTTCGTTGCTCAGGAAGCGCACACCGTCCCAGGCCAGGACCTGATCGGTGTTGGCCAGCGAGCCGCCGTCGGTCTGATGGCGGTAGTTGAGCAGTGTGGTGAACAGCGGCAGGCCGGCGCCGACGCCACTGCAGCGTTGGGCCAGGGCCAGGGAGGCCTGTTCGTGGTTCAGCAGTTCGCTGAGGTCGCGGTAGGTTTCGTCCACCAGCGCGGCCACCCCGAACCCGGCCAGTCGGACCCGCACCGGCAAGGTATTGATGAACACCCCCAGCGCCCGGTCGGCACCCACCGAGCCTTGCAGGCGGCCGGCGACCACAGTGCCGAACACCACGTCGTCGCGGTCGGTGCAGCGCCCAAGCACCTGGGCCCAAGCGATGTGGAACAACGCGGCTGGGGTGACGCCGGCCGCGCGCGATTGGGCGCGGATCCGTCGGCTCAAGGCTGGATCGAGACGCACGCTGGTTTCGGCAACCTGGCTGCCGTCACCCTGGACATCCAGCACACCAAACGGCGCGGTGGGTTCGTCGACAGTGCCCAGGCGCTGGCTGAAATAGCTTTCGTGAGCTTGCGGCGGCGTCGTGAGGATCTGGGCGACGAATTCCCGATAAGGCATCGGCGGCGGCAGGCTGTCGCCCTGGCCTTGCAACAGGGCCTGGACTTCTTCGAGGACGATGCCCAGGGACACATGGTCGCTGATCATGTGATGGTCGAGCAGCGCCAGCAAGCAGCGTTCAGAGTGCGGAACCCGGGCGATGCAGGCGCGCATCAGCGGCGCCTGTTGCAAGTCCAGGCGCAGGTGCCGGGGATCGCTCAGGCGTTCCAGTTGAGCGCGCGGGTCTTCATCGGCGGCCAGGGCGATGTGCTGCAGCGGCAGTGTGGCCCGGCGTTGCACCACCTGCACCGGCTGCGGCTGGCCGACCCAATGCACGGCGCTGCGCAGGATGTCGTGGCGGTCGATCACCTGCTGCAAGGCACCGACAAAGGCCTCGAGACGTGCGTGGTTGTCGAATTCGATCAGCGAGCGGACCAGGTACGCATCGCCTTCGTGTCCCAGCAGGTGATGGAACAGAATTCCTTGCTGCAAGGGGGCCAGCGGGTAGATGTCCTGGACATTGGCGGCCCCGCCGGGTACGGCGGCGACGATGCGTTCGAGCTGGGCCTCGGTCAGTTCCACCAGGGGCAGCATGTCAGGTGTCAGCGCAGTGCAGCCATCCGGAATCCGGTTGGCCGGGGCGAGGAACGGCGTTTCGTTGCTGCGGCTCAGGGCCTGGGCCATTTCCCGCACGCTGGGCGCGGTGAACACCGTGCGTACGCTGGCGCTCAGGCCATGCTGGCGCAAGCGGTCGATCAGGCTCACGGCCAGCAGCGAATGTCCACCGAGTTCGAAGAAACGGTCGTGACGGCCAACCTTGTCGAGGCCCAGCAAGTCCTGCCAGACGTTGGCAACGATCTGTTCGATCTCGCCTCGCGGTGCCTCGTAGGCGCGGCTGGCGAACGCTTCCTGGCCCGGCGCGGGCAGGGCGCGGCGGTCGAGTTTGCCGTTGGGTGTCAGCGGCAACGCTTCAAGCTGGACGAAGGCGCTCGGCACCATGTACTCGGGCAGCGCCGCCAACAGTACGGCACGCAATTGCTCCACCGGCACCGGCTCGCCACACAGGTAGGCGACCAGCCGTTTGCTGTCGGACTGCCCCGGTTTGCTTTCCTGGGCAACCACCACCGCTTCGCGGACACCAGCGCACCCGGCGAGGACGGCTTCGATTTCCCCCAGCTCCACGCGGAAACCGCGGATCTTCACCTGATCGTCGTTGCGTCCCAGGTACTGCAGCGTGCCATCGGCGCACCAGCGGCCAAGGTCGCCGGTCTTGTACAGGCGTGCGTCCGGATCGGTGCTGAACGGGTCGGCGATGAAACGCTCGGCGGTCAGTGCCTCGCGATTGAGGTAGCCGCGAGCGACACCGACGCCGCCGATATGAATCTCCCCGGCGACCCCCATGGGCACCAGGTTGCCGAGCGCATCCAGCACGTGCAGTTGGGTGTTGCGCAGCGGTTTGCCGATGGAGCGGAAATCGTCGTGGTCGCTTTCCATGCGGCGGATCGAGGCGTTGACCGTGGCTTCGGTCGGGCCGTAGGCATTGAACAGCGCCGGGCGATGGCCGGCGCGGGCGAACCACTGGCTCACCGCCTGCTTGCCCACCGCTTCGCCACCGATCATGAACTGACGCAGGCAAGCGGGCAGCGCGACATGGGCGTCCCGGGCGACCTGCTGCCAGAACACGGTCGGCAGGTTGGCGACGCTGATTGCGTACTGCTCGCAGAGCGCGGCGAAGGCGGCGGTGCCGGCGATCCAGGCATCGCTGCGCAGCACCAGGGTGGCGCCGGACAGCAAGGCGCCAAAGATCTCTTCCACCGACATGTCGAAGGTCATGGTGGCGAATTGCAGAATGCGATCCTGGGGATTCAGGCCGTAGCGTTCCTGCAGGGCACCGATCTGGTTGCACACCGAGCGGTGTTCGAGCATCACGCCTTTCGGCTTGCCGGTGGAGCCGGAGGTGTACATGACGTACGCCAGGTGCCGGGAGGTCAGGCCTTCGACCCTTGGATTGCTGTCATCGCCCTCAGTCGAGTCGTCCAGCAACAGCTGCGGCATGTGCAGCGCCGGCAGTTGTTCGGCCATGGTTTCGATCAGGTAGCCCTGAGTGAGCAGCACCCGTGGCGTGCTGTCGTCGAGCATGTGCTGCAAGCGGTCCTGCGGATAGTTCGGGTCCAGTGGCACGTAGGCGCCGCCGGCCTTGAGAATGGCCAGGATGCCGACGATCATTTCCGGACTGCGTTCCACCAGCAGCGCGACCCGTTCGTCCGGGCGCAGGCCGGCGGCGATCAGGCGATGGGCAATGCGATTGGCCCGGGTGTTGAGTTCGGCATAGCTGAGGCTGACCGCTTCGGCCTGCACGGCGATGGCTTGGGGACGCTTCTGTACGTGCTGTTCGAACCATTCCTGCAGCAGCCTGCCTTCGGCAAACGGTGCGTGGGTCTGATTGAAGCCGCCGAGCAGTTGCCGGCGTTGTTGGTTATCCAGCAATGGCAGGGTCGCCACCGGCTGCGTGGCGTCGTCGAGCATCCCGTCGAGCAGGTGCAGCAGGTGCCGGCCCCAGCGGGCGATGGTGCTTTCGTCGAACAGGTCGGTGGCGTATTCGAACTGGCCGCTGATGGTTTCGCCGTCATCGTTGAGGGACAGGCTCACATCGAACTGGGTGGTGTCGGTCGGTTGCGGCAACGGGCTCAGGTTCAAGCCTGGCAATTCCAAAGCCTGGTCCTGTGGCGTGTTGCCGAGCACCAGCATGGCCTGGAACAGCGGACTGTGACCGAGGCTGCGCTCCGGTTGCAGGGCTTCGACCACTTGTTCGAACGGCAGGTCCTGATGGCCGTAGGCGTCGAGGGTGGTGGCCTTGATGCGTTCGAGCAGTTGTTCCACAGGGCTATCGGCCTGCACGTCGATGCGCAGGGCCAGGGTGTTGACGAAGAAGCCGATCAGCGCTTCGGTTTCACGGCGTGGGCGGTTGGCGACCGGCGTGCCGACCACCACCTGGGACTGGTTGCTCAGGCGCGACAGCAGAATCGACCAGGCGCCCAGCAGGGTCATGAATGGGGTCAGGCCGCGCTGCTGGCTGAAACGCCGCAGGCGCGCGCTCAATGGGGCGGGCAGTTGCAGCGCCAGTGCGGCGCCCTGGTAGCTCTGCACCTGGGGCCGCGGATGGTCGGCCGGCAGTTCCAGCAGTGCCGGGGCGCCGTTGAGGTGCTCCTTCCAGAATTGCGTCTGGGCGTGCAGGCGCTCGCCTTGCAGGTGTTGCTGTTGCCAGGCGGCGTAGTCGGCGTATTGCAGGGCCAGGGGCGGCAGCGGGTCTTCGCGGTCCTGGCTGAACGCGGCGTACAGCGCATTGAACTCACCGATCAACACCGCCACCGACCAGCCGTCGGAGACGATGTGGTGCTGGGTTACCAGCAGGATGTGTTCGTCCTCGGCCAGGCATAGCAGGCGTCCGCGAATCAGCGGGCCGGCGCTCAGGTCGAATGCGGCGCGGGCTTCTTCCTGGGACAGTTTCTCGACGGCCTGTTGCCGGGCCTCGACGTCCAGGGCTTGCAGGTCATGTTCCACCAGGGTGAAGCCGATCTCGGCCGGGGCGAAACGCTGGCGCACTTCGCCGTCTTGGCGCTCGAAGGTGGTGCGCAGGCTTTCGTGGCGGGCGACGATGCGGTCCAGGGCCCGTTGCAAGGCGTTGCGGTCCAGGCAGCCACGCAGGTGCAGGGCGGCGGGCATGTGGTAGGCGACGCTGGCGGCATGGTCCAGTTGATCGAGGAACCACAAGCGTTGTTGGGCCAGGGACAGCGGCAGCGGCTGCTCGCGGGAGACCACGGCAATCGCCTGGAGCCGCGATTGGCCGGCCTGCTCGACGTGTCGGGCCAGTTCGCTCAGGGAGGTCTGGGCGAACAGGGTACGCAGGTCGATCTCGGCGCCGAGGTCCTGGTGCAGGCGGGCTTGCAGTTGCACGGTCAGCAGGGAGTGGCCACCCAGTTCGAGGAAGCCGTCGTGACGGCCGACCTGATCCAGGTGCAGCAGATTTTTCCAGATCTCGGCGATGGCGACTTCGGTGTCACCTTGCGGCGCTTCGTAGGCCTTGCTGGCGAGGGCTTCCAGGCCGGGCTCGGGCAGGGCGCGGCGGTCGAGCTTGCCGTTGGAGGTGAGGGGCAGGGCGTCCAGGTGTACGAAGGCGCTGGGTACCATGTATTCGGGCAAGTGCTTGAGCAAGGCGCTGCGCAGTTGCTCGGCCGGAACCGGTTCGCCACAGACATAGGCCACCAGGCGCTTGCTCTCGGGTTGACCGGGATGGTCTTCCCGGGCAATCACCACCACTTCGCGGACACCGGGGCACAGCGCCAGGGCGGCTTCGACTTCGCCGATCTCGATGCGCAAGCCGCGGATCTTCACCTGGAAGTCATTGCGGCCCAGGTACTCCAGCGCGCCGTTGGCGAGCCAGCGACCGAGGTCGCCGGTCTTGTACAGGCGTGCGTCCGGCTCGTTGCTGAACGGATCGGCGATGAAGCGCTCGGCGCTCAGTTCCGGCTGGTTCAGGTAGCCCCGGGCGACGCCGATGCCACCGATGTGGATTTCGCCGGCGATCCCCAACGGTTGCGGTTCGCCACGGGTATCGAGCACGTGCATCTGGATGTTCGCGATGGGCTTGCCAATGGGCACGCTTTCGCCGGGATCGCTGGGGCGGCAGTGCCAGGCGGTCACGTCGATGGCCGCTTCGGTCGGACCATAGAGGTTATGCAGTTCAACGCCCGCCAGTTGCCGTTCGAAGCGCCGTTGCAGGGCACGGGGCAGGGCTTCGCCACTGCACAGCACGCGGCGCAGCGAGGGGAAATCCTGGCTGTCGCGGTGTTCCAGGAACAGGTCGAGCATCGACGGCACAAAGTGCAGCATCGTGATGCTCGCCTCGCGCATCACTCGGGCGAGATAATCCGGTTCCTGGTGGCCGCCGGGCCGGGCCATGACCAGCTCGGCGCCGGCCAGCAAGGGCAGGAAGAATTCCCAGACCGACACGTCGAAGCCGAACGGGGTCTTTTGCAGGACCCGGTCGCTGGCGTCGACGCCGTATTCGTCACGGGCCCACAGCAAGCGGTTGACCACGCCGAGGTGTTCGTTCATCACCCCCTTGGGAGTGCCCGTGGAGCCCGAGGTGTAGAGCACGTAGGCTAAATGCTTCGTGGTCAGGCCCAGGGCCTGCGGATCCGGATTGTGTTCGGGCTGTGCGACACGTTCGTCGTCATCGAGCACCAGCACCGGGATTGCCAACGCCGGCAACTGCTCCAGCAAGGCCCGGCTACTGAGTACGGCACGGGGACGACTGTCGTCGAGCATGTAGGCCTGGCGTGCGCTCGGCAGGTCCGGGTCGATGGGCACGTAGGCGCCACCGGCCTTGAGAATCCCCAGCAGCGCGACGACCATTTCCGGGCCGCGCTTGAGGCTCACGGCCACGCGGTCATCCGGCTTGACCCCCAGTTCGATCAGGTGATGGGCGAGCTGGTTGGCCTGGCGGTTGAGTTGCTCGTAGCTGAGCAGCGGTCCGCTATCGCCGCGCACGGCGCAGTGATGAGGACGTTGCTCGACCTGCTGTTCGAACAGGGTGTGGATCAACACATCCCGCGGATACTCGCGGGCGGTGGCATTGAACTCGACTTGCAGGCGCTGGCGTTCGGCCGCGCTCATCAGCGGGTAATCGCCCACCGGCGTGTCATGCTGGTCAAGTACCGCTTCGAGCATCGAGACGATGCGTTGTTGCAGCAGCCGGGCCTCTTCCACGCTGTAGTAGGCGGTGTTGAAGTTGAAATCCAGATGCACGTCTTCGAACGGGTGGTAGTCACGCACGAAGATCGCCATGGGCGTCTGTTCGTAGCCGTTATCCATGGTGATGACGGTGGACGAGGTGCCGCCGAACTGGTCGTCACCGTCCAGGCTTTCGAATGACAGCGAAACGTCGAACAGCTGCCGACGCCCGGCCTGCGCGAGGCGCAGGATGCGGTTGAGCTCGGCAATCGGGAAGCGCTGGTGGCGATAGCAGCGGCGCAGTTGGCCGCCGGCGGCGTGCATCAGGTCCAGCAGCGAGGCGTCGAGGTCGACGGGCAGGCGAATCGGGCTCACCGAGGAAAACATCCCTGCGGTTTCCTTGGTGCGGGCATTGGTGCGGTTGTGCACGGGCATGCCGATGACCATCTCATCGACGCCCACGGTACGGCAGAAATAGGTGGCGACGACGCTGATCAACACGTGGGCCACCGACAGGCTGCGCTCGCTGGCGAATTGCGTCAGGTCGTTGTAAAGCGCCCGCGGCAGCATCGCCTGGACCTGGGCGCTGGGGGCCAGTTCATTGGCCTGGCCGGTCGTGAAGTCGGCCCGGCGTTGCAGCAGCGACGGCGGCAACTGCGCGTAGGTTTCCTGCCAGAACTCGCGGTCGCGCTCGTAGCGTGACGATTGCAGGTAGTCGCGGTCGTCCTCCAGGAACGACAGGTAGGAATGTCCTTGGGCGACTTCGTCGTTGCCGGCCAGCAAACCGTTGTAGGCGGCACCCACGGCATGGCCGATCAGCGCCACGCCGATACCGTCGGTGACCAGGTGGTGATAACGGTTGAGCCAGTAGTGACGGTTCGGGCCACAACGCACCATGCGCGCTTCCCAGAGTTGGCCGGTCAGTTCAGGGAACGGCTGGCGGAAGGCGTTGCGCAGGTACTCCATCGCCAGTCCGGCATCGGCTTCAGCCTCGGTAAACTCGACGATTTCCAGCTTGACCTGGACCTCCGGCAAGACCCGCTGGCGGCCGATGCCGCCTTCATGGCTGAAGCTCAGCCGCAGGGCGTCGTGGTTGTTGGCCACCAGCTCGATGGCTTTCTCGAACAGCGGGATGTCGATTTCGCCCTTGATTTCCAGGGACATGCCGATGTTGTAGTAGGGCAGGTCCGGGTGCGCGATCTGGTCGAGCCAGATGCCCTGCTGGACGGAGGCCAATTCGTGGGTGGCGCAGTCTTGCGTGGGCAGCATTTCGGTCGACGAATCCATTTCGGAGCACCTGCAGACAGAATCAATTGAGGTTTGTCTCCGTTCGAATGGCGGTGCATGAAGGCCTGGGCGACTGCCAGTCGGCGGATGCAAATGGTCGTGGAGAGGACATCGGGGCCGTAGGCAGGCGCCTGATGCGAGGGGGGGCGTCGGGGGGGCTGTGGTGCGGCTGTCGATGGGCCGTCCTGCCGTCCGGTCACGCCTGATGTCCCTTCACAACGTGGGAAAAAATTAGAGGATCCGTTTCCCGGTGTCTGTCATGGGAAGCAGGGACAACGGCGGGAAACGCGGCTTTGCGGTGCTTGGGCGTGGTCGCGCGAGTCTGTTATACCAACGACCCTGAGTGAGTTTGCGAGGGTTGAACATGCCACTGATCGCCGAATCGGATCGTCCGGTTTCCAAGTTCTGGAGCCTGTCCCGTTTTCCCAATCACCCGCAGGCAGGGGCGGTCGAAGTGATCGATGCGCTGGCGATTTCCAAGGAGGATTTCACCCGCCGCTATGTCAATCGCAACCGGCCCTGCCTGATCAAGAATGCCGTGCGGCACTGGCCGGCCTTCCACAAGTGGAACCGCCTGGACTACCTCAAGGCCCACTCGCACAACAGTAACGTAGTGGTCCGTTCGCAGATCGTCTCGGAAGTCATCGGCTGGTCCAATCCCAAGGTCAAGGCCGAGCTGACCGAGTATGCGAACACGGTCTACCGGGACATGCCGTTCCATGAGTTCCTCGACAGCCTGGGGGAGGGCGATTCGCCGCTGGTGGCCGACAGTTGCCGTTTCTCCGAAGGCTCGGCCATCGAGCGGCTGAAGGAGGACGTCGGTGGCCTACCGTTCATGCCTCAGTTGGGCAAGACCCGGGCCTATCCTCCCCATCGCAGTTTCCTGTACCGCAACTCCTACACCGATTGGCACTTTCATGTCACCGACGAGACGTTCATGGCCCAGGTGGTCGGGGCCAAGGAGGTCCTGCTGCTGCCGCCGGACGAGACCAGTTGGCGGGCATTGCGACCGGTGATCGAAGAAGCGGGCTACCTGTACGACATCGATACCGGGCGTTTCCCCGGAACGCTGGACCTGCGCGCCCTGCGCACGGTAGTGGAGCCGGGTGATGCGTTGTACATCCCGGTCTACTGGTGGCATGCGGTCCAGTCGATGGACGATGCGTTCGGTGCCACGGTCGCAGCCACGTTCCCAACCCCTTTGCATGTCAGCGGTAATATCAGCTCGCCTATCGCCAGGCGGGTGTTGCGCACCTATCTGTTTTCCCGTTATGCCCCCCTGGTGCTTGGCGCGGTGGCGTATTCCCTGGTCTATCGACTGATGAGCAAGCTGGTGGATGTCGCCACGTCCCGCGATGTGCGCACATGAGCCTGGTGAGCGACCGCAAGGGCTTCGATCTGGGGCGGGGTTTCTATTTCCTCTGGTGTGGCGAATCCCTGGCGGTCATCGGCACGGCGCTGATGGAGTTCGCCCTCGGCGTCTGGGTGTACACCCACACCGGCTCGGCGGTGGCGTTTGCCAACGTAGTACTGGCGGCCACCTTGCCGGCGGTGCTGTTCCTGCCGCTGGCGGGAGGGCTGGCGGACCGGATCAGTCACCGGGTCATCATTGTCTGTTGCGATGTCAGCCTGGCGGTGCTGTTACTGGGCGTCATGGCGTTGCTCTGGTTCGAACGGCTGGAGCCGTTGCACCTGTACATCTTCAATTGCCTGGCGTCGATTGTCGGCGCCTTCCGCAAGCCGGCGTACCAGGCGGCCGTCAGCACGATTGTCGCCCCGGATAAATTCACCCGGGCCTCGGGATTGATCAGCATCAGCAAGAACGCTTCGGCCCTGGTGGCGCCCCTCTTGGCGGGGGCGATCATGGCGAAGGCCGGGCTGGTGACGATCCTCGCGGTGGATCTGCTGACGTTCTGTTCCGGCACGCTGTTGGTGATCAAGGCGTTTTCCCATGTGCGGCCGCCAGCGGCCCATCACGACGCGATAGCCAAGGGCACGGTGTTCGGCGGTGCCCTGGGCAACGTCGCCGCGGCCCTGAAATTCTTCGTCGCCGAACGCCTGATGGCCGGGCTGCTGGTGTACACCATGATGCGCAGTGCGCTGTTGGCCCTGGCGACCCTGATGATGACACCGCTGCTGTTGTCGACCCTGGGCAGCCAGGTCCTGGGCATGGCCTATACCTGGGCGGCCCTGGGCGGTTTGGCCGGGGCGGGGTTGTTGATTTCCATGGGCAATCCGCGCCGGTTGATGGCGATGGTGGCGGTGGCCGACCTGTTGCTGGCGGCGTGTGTCGTGGCCCTGGGGATGGTCTCGCAGGCCGTGGCCTACTGCGCCTTGGCCTTCGTCGCGATCACCATGGCGAGCATCGCCGATGCCAGCGTGAACGCGTTGTGGATGCGCAGGATTCCCGCCGGCAGTCGCGCCAGTGTATTTGCCTTGATCAGCATGTTGACCATTGCTGCCACCAGCCTGGCCGTCATCGTTGGCGGCTTCCTGGTCGACCATTGGTTCCAGCCGGCGTTGATGCCGGGCGGCCTGTACGCCGATTCGATCGGGCGCTGGCTGGGGACAGGCCCGGGGCGTGGGGTGGGGATGCTGTTCGTGGTCGCCGGGGCGCTGTTTGCGCTGCTGCCGCTGGGCGTTCTTCTCTACGGGCCGATGCGTCGCCTGGACGAGGCGCCCACGCCGATGGCCGTGGCACGGATGGTCGACGGCCCGCAGGTCGACCCGCTGTGACGCTGTACCGGATTCCCGTGACAGACAGGCCGGGCCCGCTGGGTCAATCTTCCCAGGCTGGTCCGCTGCGCCCCTCATCGCCACCGGAATCGACAATCCTCAACAAAAGGAGCTCCTATGCGCCCGTCGTTTTATGATTCCAGCCGTTTTCCGCACCTCAAGAACCTTGCCGACAACTGGGAAGTGATCCGCGAGGAGTTCCTGGCCCTCGATGCGCCGACCCTGACCATCAACCGCGTGGGCAAGTCGATCACCGAGATCGTCGATGAAGTCGCCGCGCACATGGAGGCCGGCGGTGAGTATGGCTGGCTCTGGGGCTGGGGCGATGACATGGACGTCATGCCGGAATGGACCCAATACGGTCTGGTCGCCTATGACACCCCGATCCCCTATGCCCGCGCCGCCATGCCCGGGACCATCGACCTGCTGAGCAAGATCCCCGGGATCAAGCTCTGCGCCTTGCTGCGCATGGAGCCGAACGTTTTCCTCGGCACCCATTCCCACACCGGTACCTGGGAAGAAGGCCTGTTGCACATGCAGCTGACCATCGATGCCCCGACCACTCAGAACTATGCCTACCTCAACGTCAATGGCAACTTCAACCAGAGCACCAACGGCAACCTGGTGATCTTCGACGGCTCCCTCGACCACTTCGCCGTCAACGCTTCCCGGGCTCACCGTACTGTGCTTTATCTTGAGTTCTACCGCGAGAAGCACATGGCGGCGTGAGGTTCGCCTGGTTGGGTGGGTTGGCGCGGTCTCCTGCCTCAACTCACCATGGCAGCCCGGTAAGCCCCTGGCCCTATGCCAAAAGCTTGTTTGAACTGCCGGGTAAGGTGGCTCTGATCAGCAAAGCCGAGCTCCGCGGCAACCCTTGACGGGGCAATGCCTTGCTTCAATAACACTTGTGCACAAGCCAGGCGCTTTTGCGTGACCCAGCTATGGGGAGGCAGGCCGGTTGCGTTGCGAAACACGCGGGCAAAGTGAAAAGGGGAGAGACCGACGCTGGAGGCAAGCTCCTCAAGCGACGGGGGGAACGCCAGGCGCTCAAGCAGTATTTCCCTGGCTCTGCGCACCGCTACAGGCTCCTTTCCTGGCGCTGCGACCGGGCCTATCCCGGCATGCCGCTGGAACAGCATCAGCGTGGCTTCCCTCCACGCGGTTTGTTGCAGCAATACCGAGGCCTCATGTTCTGCAAACAGATGAACGTTACTGAACGCTCGCGCCACTTGTGAATCGGTCAAGACACTGCTGATAAAGCGGGGAGAGCCATTGAAACGTATATCCAGCTCTGCCAGGACCTCGGCAAGTTGCGCCAACGTGGGGTAAAACCCTCGGTAGCGCCATCCTTCATGGTGGGCGGTTGCACCGGTATGCAGCTCATCCGGATTGATCAGGACCACGGTTCCGATGGGGGCAACGTGTTCACTGCCTCGATGCCGAAACCGCTGCGCACCCGACTCGATGACCGAGATGACAAAACTGTCGTGAACGTGAGGGGTGAAGCGCTGCTGGTAATATTGAGCGTGCAGCAATTCCACGCCACCCAGGCTTGAGGCTTGCCAGAAATGCGTGTTTTCAATCTTGCTGGCCACGGCTCACCTCAGAATAGAGACCTGAACAGGTAGAAACAGCCCATGCTGACCAGGACGCTCGTCAGCACCCGTCCCGTCCAGAGCATGAGACCCACGGTGCAGAGCCCACCCAGCAGGTAGGGATTCAGAACGCTCAGGCTCAGCGTATGGCCTGGCATGAAAATGATGGGCCCGCAGATCGCCGTCAACATCCCTGGCACCGCGAAGGAAAGAAAATCCCGGGTGCCTTGGTTCAGTCTAAACGGTAAGCGTGGCTCCAGAAACAGGTAGCGGTTCAGGAACACAATCACACCCATTCCAGCGATAACGGCGAGGATCATGAGCGTCCCTCCATGAGCCGCTTGCAGACGAAACCCGCAGCCATGCCAGCCAGCCCCGACACCACCAGCGCAGACTCCCAACGCAAGTAACTGAGCAGCACCGAGCAGGCGAGGGATACGAACACACAAATGATCGTCGGGACCGATTTCACCACAGGGGTGACCAACGCGATGAAGGTCGCAGCGATGGAAAACTCCAACCCGAGCGACTCAAGGTTAGGAATGCTCTTGCCCAACAGGATCCCTGCCAGGGTGAACACATTCCACGCCAGGTAAAAGCTGAGGCCGACACCCAGGGCAAACCAGCGGCTGAAGGTCTTTTGATCGTACTGGCTGTTCAGCGCGAAAAACTCGTCGGTCAAAAGAAAGCCGAGGCCTATTCTCCATCGTGAAGAAAGCGAGGAAAGGGTAGCGCGCATGTGCAAACCGTAAAGCAGGTGCTGCGACGTCAGGAGCAGGGTCGTCACAAGAATCGAGGACAGGCTGGCCCCTGTCTTGATCATGCCAATGGCGACGAGTTGGGCGGCACCGGCAAAAACAATGGCCGAGAAGCCTTGGCTTTCGAGAGGCGTCATCTGGGCATCGATCGCCAATGAACCAACCAGCAAGCCCCAGGGAGCGCAGGCCAGGGACAGTGGAATCACAGCCATCGCGCCTTTCCAGAAGGCTTGATAAGGCGAAAGGGTGGAACGCATGGGCGATGCACGTCGATTATGAATGGGGTTTCAGGATCCCGGATCGTGCGGTGGCCGTATTGAACGATATTGCTGTTTGGGGGGGCGCTGGAGCACCTTCACGGACAGGCTGAGTATCAGCCTGGAAATGAGTCAAAAGTCGGTGATTCCACTCTCTGGAAGGCCCTGTTCGGACCTTCCGGAGAGACGGCGGGGCAGTCACGTCTTGAACCGCAGTACCAGATTGTTCAGGTTTACCGCGAGTTGCGACAGTTCGTTGCTGGCAATGAGCGTTTGACGGGTTCCTTCGCTGCTTTGCACCGCCAGATCGCGAATGCTGACCAGGCTTCGATCCACATCACGTGCTACATGCGCCTGTTGCTCGGACGCCGTTGCGATTTGCAGGTTGCGTTCGTTTATCTCCAGTACGGCATGGGTGATCTGTTGCAAGGATTGCCCGGCGTCTTCTGCAGTTTTCCTGGTGCTATGCACTTCCTGGGTGCTTTTGTGCATCGACTCCACCGTGGCAGAAGAACCAGCCTGTATCGCTGCGATCATCAGCTCGATTTCCTGGGTGGACGTTTGCGTACGATGTGCCAAGGCGCGCACTTCGTCGGCAACCACTGCAAAGCCTCGACCTTGCTCGCCTGCTCGCGCCGCTTCGATGGCGGCATTCAATGCCAGAAGATTGGTCTGCTCGGCAATGCCCCTGATGACGCTCAACACTTTGCTGATGTCTTGGGCTTGGCCGGCCAACGTCAGAACTTGTGCGGATGAACCTTCCACCAGGCTCGTCAGATTGCGCATGGCCGCCAGGGTTTCAATGACACGTTCATTGCCCAGGTCTGCCGACAGGCTCGACTGTTGGGCTGCCTGGGAGGTTGACGTAGCATTGCGAGCCACTTCTTCAACGGCCGCACTCATCTCGTTGACTGCAGTAGCGGCTTGCTCGATTTCGCTGCTTTGTTGCTGCAATGTCCGGTCAGCGCTTTCAGTGATGGACGTCATTTCGACGGCTGCAGTACTTAATTGAGCAGACGCACCGGAAATCTCCAGAACAGTTCGCCGCAGTTTCTCCGACATGATGTTGAGCGCCTGCATCAGGCGGGATGCTTCATCTTTCCCGGTGACCTCAAGCTGCCGGGTCAGATCCCCTTCGGCAATGCTTTCAGCCAGTTTCAGCGATGTATTGATCGGAACGACAATGCTGCGGGTCAAGGCGACAGCGAGGAAGACCGTGAGAATCAGCGCGACGACTACGACAATCATCAGGACGTTGACGCTATGGCCATACACTGCCGTTGCAATGGCGCCTGACTGCTCCGTCTCTTTTGCATTCAGCTCGCGCATGAGCGTGAGTTTTTCTTGATAGGCCGTGGCGCGGTTTGCCTGTTCCGAGTTGGCAAAGACAACGGCCTTGTCATGGTCGGAAGCGTCCATTGCGATGACTTGCTTCAATCCATCGATGTAGACGTTCATCGCGGTTTGGGCGTCATCGAGCTGGGCGCGGTCCTTGTCGCCTGTCATCAGATTCTGCCGATAGTATTCGCTGCGCGACTGCAGAGTCTCCATGGCTTGTCGTACTTTGGCTTGTGACGTGCTTTTGACTGAGGGATCGGTGCTGGCCAGCATTCTGATGCTCTCGAGACGAGCGTGTAGAAGCGCAATTTGAATATCATCGACCACTTGAATGCTAGGCAGTGATTTTTCTTCTATGTCTTGTTCCGCGGTGCGCAAATGACCGATTTGAACGTAGGAGAAGCCTCCCAGCCCGATCAAAAGCAAAGTGATTGCACCGAAGCAGAATGCAGCCCTGCGCGCGATATTGAGCGATCTCAGATTCATGTTTGGCTCCGGTGGCGTACCACGTAACGCCTTTCGAGAGCTGGCTCTTTGCCAGCTATTACAGGGTTGGCCAGAGCGGATGAAAATTCTGTGAGTTGTTTGTGGTTTTTTTGCGAATGAGGAAGAGCGCGGTTATCGAGATATTGTTACCTAGGACTGCTGGAATGAGTGGCAATGACTGCGGGCTGCTTATGCCACGCCATGGTGGATCGGCGCCAACCAGATTCCCCAGTCACAGCAAATTGCGAGACGATTACGCATACATGTGTTCGCCCTGATCGAGCCTCTTTACTGATCGCTACGCCGTTGTTACGGAGATGAGATGACGTTTCCACCCTTGCACAATTTCAAAGTGTTCGAGAGCGTAGCCCGCTTGGGCAGCCTGGCGGCCGCTGCAGTTGAGTTACATGTGACAGTCGGCGCTGTGAGTCAGCAAGTCAAAGCGTTACAGGCCAGCCTGGGTATAGAACTGTTCGAGAAGCGCGGCCGGCAACTGGTGCTCACCGCCAATGGTCGGCTGCTGCAAAAGCATGTGGCGAACGCAATAGGCGAGATCAGCAGTGCGGTAACCGCAATGCAGTCCGGTTCTGATGCCGAACAGGACGTTGTTGAAATCACCCTGTCCATTCCGCCTGCCGAGGGCGTGGAGTGGCTGACTACGCCGTTGCTGCACTTCATGGAGGCATCGGACTCGGTGCGGGTGAACGTGATCACCGCACCGGGGATGCCGCAAGTAGACTGGCGTCGCGCCGATGTGGCGGTAATTTACGGTTCGCCGCCATGGCCAGGCGTCTGGTGGCGCTTGATGCACGGTATTCGCATGACTCCCGTGTGCAGCCCGCAATATTTGCGAGGGCCGAAAGCCATTCGCGAAGTAACGGATCTGGCTCGACACCGCCTGCTCCACGAAGACACTGGCAGCCAGTGGCAGCAATGGCTGGCCGATGCAGGCTGCAGCCTTATCTGCAAGGAGGACATCTATTTTGAAGATTTTGGCATGGTCTTGCAGGCCGCGCGCGATGGTTTCGGCGTGGCGCTGAGCGATGAACTCGTGTCTGCCCGCGATCTCGACGAAGGACGTTTGGTGCGTCCGCTGCCGAGCACGGTGCCCGCGCTGCACAATTACTATGTTGCCTGTCGTGAAAGCGCGCGTGAACGCCCGGAAATCCGGGCGTTCATCAACTGGTTACTCGCTACGGCCGGTCAGCCCGATCAGTAACCGTAGCCTCGACCATCGGTGAACTGGATGTTGGTGAGAATGCTGATGTCCTTTTCGACCTTGTACAGTTCGGAACTCTTGATCAGTTCCGGGTCGCTGAAGGTTTCACCTTTGGCACGCCCGGCGAGGATCAGCGCCATCTTGTCGCGAATCGACTGTACATTGGCGTAGGTCATCGCCGGCACTTTGGTCGGATCCTCGTCCGCATGAGCACCATAAATGGCGGTCTGCTGGTTGATCATTTTCAGCGTGGCGTCGAGAGAAGCGACGTAGTCTTTGAGATTGCCTGCCAGTAGCCACGACGGATAGACATGATCCCCGGAAAGCAAGATGTTATGCGTCTCATCGAAGAGCGCGACTTCGTCCTGCGTGTGTCCCGGCACGCTTATCAGACGCATCTTCAGACCGCCAAGGTCGATGGTCTCGTCGGGTTTTATCAGTCGCGCGACCTTGAAGGGCGGCACCACCATGTGATCGAAGTTGCCCAGATAAACCGGCTCGGGTACACGGTAGAAGTCATCCTTGTCCTTGAATTGACGAGTGAATGGCGTATCGACCAAGTAGATACTTTTGAAATTGTGTAGGCCACCCAGGTGATCGAAATGCAGATGTGAGGGCAGCAGCGAGAGTGGCTTGTCAGTGATCTTGCTTGCCACCAGCGTGATGTCTTCTTTCTGATTCGCACCCGAATCGAACATCAACGCCTGGTCATTGCCGACCAATAAGTACGAAAAATTCTTCTGGTAATAACCGGGTTCGCCAATGGCGTAAAGGAAGTCCGTCAATTTATGCACGACGAAGGCCGAGCCTTGCGTTTTATCGGCCTCCTGCGCTTGAAGAGCAGACGATGCGGATAGGAAAACAGAGGAGGCGAGGGTCAGGAATCTTACGAGTTTGCGCATGGTGTGCGAACCTTTTCTTATATTCAGCGGATGGCGGGCTGTTTGTTGCCTTGCCTATCTCACGGGTTGTCGGTTCACACATCAATGGATGATTTTTAAAGTGGGATACTTGAGTTCAGCTAAAGCGTGAGTCGAACAGTTTATTTTCAAAGAGGCTGCTGCCCCTTCAACCCTTCCACACAAAGGGCATGAAGAGTTTACTGATTCGGCTGGACATGGCAGAAATAAGCTACTTTACTGACCCGCTTGCTTATCGCTCAGGGAGAGCGCCGTGCCTTTGCAAATCCAACTTTCGGAAAATGTGACCGAATCAGAGCGGTTGGGAATTTTGAACCCGCTGCTGGCCCATAATCTTGCCAATGGTGGGGACGATGGCCACGAAACCTTTGCCCTGTTGCTACGAGCCCCGGATAGCAATGAAGTCATTGGGGGACTGTATGGAAAGATTTCTTATCGGTGGCTGCTCATCGATCTTGTCAGTGTTCCCGAGTCGATGCGTGGTCAGGGTATCGGAGAACGACTGATGCGCATGGCAGAAGACGTGGCAAAGGAAAAGCACTGCATCGGGATCTGGCTGGAGACTTTCAGCTTTCAGGCGCCGGAGTTTTATCAAAAGCTGGGTTATTCCGAATTTGGACGCCTGGCGGATTATCCGCCGGGATATGCCCGGTTCTATTACCAGAAGCGGCTATGCTGACAGTGGAACAAACCAGTGTGGTGCTAGTCTTCAAGTCTGCTCCCTGCAACGGGCTGTTCTTACCGGGGGCGATGCGCAACGTTGGAGTGTTTTTTACACAGGAGGTTTAGAGCGTGTCCTGGAAGTCAAATCTTGTAACGCTGGCCCTGTCTGCCGTTGCCTTTTCGGCGCAGGCCCAATCCGATCGTGAAGTGGTCGAGGACATGGTGACTCGCTCGGCCAATGTCTGCCCAGGCCACAGCACCGAGCGCACCACGCCCACGGTGAAGGCGGTGCCTGTCGGCGCGTTGCGGGTCATGCTTGACCGCGGTTTGGTCATGTGTCCCGACCGGCGCCTCGATGTCGACGCACCGGCCGTGTTCTACGGTAGCGTTGGCGTATTCGAATGGAACCCCGAAGTGCCTGCAAGCTCGGAAGTGATCGTCAAGCAGATCGACGCCATGACCCGCAAGGACGAGTACCCATCGGACACCTTGGTTTGGGACGCGGAGGGTATGCCACTCAAGCAGCGCACTGTACCGGCTTTCGAATCCAAGCCAGGGGCTGCTGTGCTGTATCGGGTACGCTAAGCCCTGCCGACGAGGCGCGTGGAAGTAGGCGTCAGATTGGTTTATAGGGTCATGGCTGTAGGTACCTACGCCGAATTAGATTCGACCCCATATCCCGTTCAGCATCCACGCAATGGCTGCTTTTGGTCAACGTCCGTCTGTAGTGATCGATAGATGTCCTTCGATGACATTTCAGCACGGCTACTCTTGTGTCCACTCTCCAAACTAAGCGGCCTTGATGCTTATTCGTATTCTGATTGTGTCATTCTTTTTGTGGACTTCTGTCAGCGTCTACGCGGATGAAGAGGTGTCGCAATTCATCGAACGCGGCGCTTGGACTGCAGCGGGAAGCCAGATCTATGACGCGGCCTGGAATAGACGTCCAAGTTCGGACATTGCCATCTCCCTGGCTCGATCCGGCTTTACTGATCTGGCCATTGCCCGCGCCGATGAACCCTTCCGAAATAGTAAATCCTATGTTCTGAGGGCCATCGCGGAAAAAGGCAAAGGGCTCACAGACACTCAGCGCACTCACATCCTCGACGAAGCGCTCCGGGCAGCCACCTCTCCAGACCAGCAAGTAAGTATCGCGCTGGCGTGGGCGAATCTCGACAAGCCCGAACGAGCCATTGCTATTTGCCGAAAAGCTATGGCTGATGCTCGGGGCAACCGTGATTACACCAGACGTATACTTGAGGATCTGGCAATCAGCGAAAACTTTCAGCTGGCCTCAGCTTTAGCTCAAGACCTTGTCGTGTTCGCCGAAGCAACTCAGGGTGACGACGACCCTTATATATACCTCGGCCTGGCGCAGTTGTTTGGATTAGCGGGTGACGAAATACGGGTGGAAAAAGCACTCCAGGCAGCCGAGCAACGCGTCTACCACCTGCCGCGATGGCAGCAGGCTAACGTCAGGGCGAGAATGGTCAATGTCGCGTTACTGAATGACCTGCCCGAGATGGCCGCAATAATCACGCCGCAGAAATACACGCTGATGGAATGGACGCGGTACTACGCTCGTCATAGGGACTACCGCAAGGCAGAAGAGCTGACCCAGGGCATGCGCGACACTCTATACGTTTCGCCTCGAAACGACAGCCTGGCGTATACCATCCGTACGGCGGTTGCTAATGGCGATATCAGACAGGCCAGCGAGATGGTCGACAGGCTAGTGAACATCGACTCCGCGTATGTAAAGCTGCAATTATTCATCGGTCGGGCCTATGTCAGGGCGGGCCGGAATGCAGATGCCTCAAGTGCCTACGCGAAGGCCGCAGCTAAGTATTTGCGGCTGGAGGAACGTACCTACAGCCAACATGACGCTGAGGTATTAGCCCAACTAGTTCACGCATCCAGGATCCATGGTGAGGAAAAGCTCGCCAAGCTCGTCATGGACCTAATGCCGACCATCATTGCAAAAAACTATTCAAAGAATCTGGATGGACAAATACTGAGCCGAGTGTACTTTGCCGCCATTCTTAACGAGGCCGGAGAAAAGGCGGCGGCCTCAACTTGGTTAGCCCAAGCATACGAAATACTGAAGGCTGAGCCCGAACCAGATAAAAGACTAGGATTTGACGATCTTGAGTTGCGTATTGCGGAAGGTCTCGGGGAAGCAACGGATTTAGAATTACCGAACCGCTAGCGAGGCTGATACCACCAGACCACCAGCAAACGGCCGAGGCTACGATCCCCACCGGGGAACTTACTCACCACATCGAACGAGTACAACAGTCGTTCCTGCCCACTCGATAACCGTCCCATCATGCGCGTAATCTTCCCACTGGTCGATGAAGTGATTTTGCCGTAGACGCCACAGGAGTTCCATTCTTAGCAAAGTCGACCTGAAGCAGGCCATGACAAGTGGTTATCAAATAAAGAAGGTTTCGCAGTTTTATCTGACTCTTGACTGGTCATTCCCAGCCCAGTTCTCTGTAGGAAGTCTTGTCTTGTTCGGGAAAGTCCGTCAGGTATTCGCCCCACTGCATGTGCGCATAATATTTGGTCATCGCTTCAAAATGACTTTCAGCCTCGACCTCCCAAACAAGCTTCGCTTCCGAATGCATAAGCGCACGCGCACCATCACCTTGAGCACCAGCTAGACAAAAGGTTTGACAACCATCAGGCTCCTGCCAAAGTTCATGATTCATATTCGAGGCTCTGTTTGTTAAGGCCGTTATGGTGTCCGGAACGAATCGCTCGAAAGCGCCATTCACGAACGTTGGCTTTTGGCCGCTTTCTACTTGTCTTGAATCCACAACTCGAAGCGGATTTTCAAGCTTGATCATCGTGAATTGATTTTATGAGCAACAGCTCGTAGGTCAAATCTGCTTCATGGAATGTGGAGCACCATTCTTGAAAGCCTGACCGGGGCTCGCACAATAGACGGACGATGAGTCCGGACTCCGTACTAAAAATTTCTTTGACGACTGCGATATCCCCAGGCGTTGCATCACGAAAATTTATCCAGTCAACATACACAGCCTTCGTAGGATCGACGTGGATTAGTTTTATTAAGTCGCCTTGGGAAAGTGCCATAGCGTGTTTTTAATACCTCATACCGATCAGGTAAAGCCTAGTTCGAGGAGCTGCTCCTGGCCGGTTGTTGCCAGCCGCGAAGGCATTTTCGGTCGAGAGCGAATGTCTGTACATCATATTTATCCGGGCGTTCATGCCCCTGGGCCCGGTTGTGGGAGTAGGGGGTTAAAACTTGTCATCGTGATCAGGCGACGGCTAAAGCGATATCCCTTTGCTGCTGCATGAATCCGATTTCAATCGAGGCGGCCGATGGCACGTGCAAGATTTGCGCGTGCCTGCTGCTCGAATGCGTCGAAGTAGGGTGCGGTTGTATAAATGCGCTCGCGCACTAGAAAACCCTCCAGGATCTGGCGTCGCTTTCGGCGATATACAGGCATCGGCACGTGCAGGTACTCGCGGCGGATTTGTTGGTCGTACTCTTCGAACCGCTCGGACGATGCCCCAAGGATCGCCAGATCCGTGTCCACCAACACCGCCTCGTCTACCGACTGCGGGGCGCTGTCGTGCCGGGTCGCCATGACCAGGTCGTAAAGCCTGCGGCGCGTTTCGTCGTCCAGGCCGCTATTACGGGCCACCTCGTCCAGCCATTGGGCGCTGCGCAACTCGTTGTCGCTGCGCAGGGGGTCGTAGATTGCGTCGTGGAACCACAGCGCGAGGTCGACTTCGGCGGGGGCTTGGCAGGCGGCGTTGACGAGTCGACGCACCTGAAGGCACTCAGCCAAGTGCTGGCGGTTGTGGTACGCGCGGTGTGGCTCGTCGTAGTGCCGAATGAGTTTTTCGTGCGTCTCTTGCGACGCGCATCTGACTCCTAACTCCGTCCAGACGCGAGCCCAGGCGGTAAAACCCAGGGCCTCAGGCGCGTCGAGGTCGTCGTGTGCCCTGGCTCGGAATAGGCTGCTTTCTTCTGACTGTCCCGTCATTGCTGCTCCCGCACATCAAAGTAGTGCTACACCCAGGCGATCAATGTCGGTGCGAAGGCCACCGGCAGAAGTGGCCGCGCTGGGTAGATAGGGTAAACGCCCCCGGATAAGCACCTGATGCCATCCGCGAATCCTCGGGCTGCTGTGCGTTACAGGTCCAATGTTTTCGCCATTATGATCGTGCGCTCCGACCCGTGAAACTCGTCCCTGACTTTTTTGTAACCAAGCGATGCATAAAACCCCTCTGCGGTGATTGAGGAGGGAACACGTAGCAGGTTCAGACCTGCATTCTTGGCAATTAATTGAATCCTCTCCATCAAGCGTCTCCCGATCCCTTTTCCTTGATAGTTCGGATCGACAAACACACTTCGAACGACGTCTTGGTCAAGACTCGCTGTTGCGACGATATGATTGTCGACTACTGCCACAAGGACCTGGCGCTGAGTCAACAGGTGAAGGATTGCCGCGGGAGAAAAGCTTTGCGCCACTTGATCGATGATGTCGGATGAGTAGTCTTGGGCATTGGACTTGCGGAGGCTTTTAATGATCGTTCGACTGATAGCCGGCGCGTCTACGCTCATAGCGTTTCGAATCAGATAATCCGTCAAGGCAGGTCCTTCCGTGTCATCGTTTGAACTTGGAAGACTTCGGGCTCATTGATACCAGTCGTCTACTTTTGCGGCACCTGGAAATCTCGAAAACATTACATCCCACGCCGCACCCGTCCCGGCGTCTCCCCATAGACCTCCTTGAACTTCTTACTGAAAGCCGCCTGGGATTGATACCCCACCTGGGAGGCAATGTCAGTCAGTCCCAAGTGTGAATGGCTCAACAGGCTGAAGGCCAGCTCCATTCGAACCTGCGTCAACAAAACCCAAGGCGAAACGCCGGCTACCCGCACGAAAGCTCGCATGAACGTGGCGCGGGACATGCTCGCAAGTTCGGCAAGCGCATCCACTGTCCATTCGTGACCTGGATCGGCCAGCATCGCCTGCCAGGCTTGGCCCAGTCGTTTATCGGCCAACAGGGCCAGGGTGCCGGTGTGTTGGCCGTGGCTTGCGAGGTGAGCGCGCAGGATCAAGGTGAACAGCGCCTGGGACAAGGCATCGAGTAAGAAGTGTGCGCCGACCTGATCGCTATCGGCTTCACCTCGCAACAGGTCGACCAGTGCCGGCAAAGGGGCACTTGCAGGGAGAACCGCGCTGGGAATCACGAGATGTTCGGGGAGGGCGGTGAACAACAGGGAGGCACGATTGTAGTGGAAGTTCCCGCAAAGCATGTCCAGGTCCGTGCTTCCGCGGCCAATGCGGTAAAGCGGCAGTGTTCCACCGGAAACCAGCCGCGGGGTACCCGGCTCAGCCGTTTTCCCGATGCCATGCAGCAGGTGCGGTGCCCCACGGGGCAGGAGCAGAATGTCTCCTGCTCGCATCGGCAGGCGCTGGCCATCCGGAAATTCGACTCGGCATTCTCCTGCCAAGACAACGTGATAGGGCGCTTTTCCCAAGGCTTCCTGTTGGTGATCGAGTGCCCAATCTCCTTGAAACTGACACCGCAGATCCACGCTGCCCCGCACATTGGCCAAACTGATGAGTTTATCGATCGAATTCATTTGAGCGCTTCGCATAAAAAGTTGAGCGGATTGGACAAACCCGAATCACGCCCTGGGGGGAGACTGAGCCTGTCGAAACAGTACACCAACTTGCTCAGGAGTCATGCGATGTTCAACAACTGGTCCGAACTGCTACCCACCATTCAGAAGGCTTTCGGTGCGCTCGGAAAGAGCAACCCTAAAATGGTCAAGGCCTATATGGCCCTTGGCGAGGCTTCCGCCGAAAACGATGTGCTGGATGCGAAAACCCGAGAGTTGATTTCGATTGCCGTCGCTGTTACCACCCGTTGTGACGGATGTATTGCCGTCCATGCGGATGCGGCGATCAAGGCTGGAGCAAGCCGCGAAGAAGTGGCGGCTACATTGGCAAGCGCAATCTCGCTCAACGCCGGCGCTGCCTATATCTATTCGTTACGCACGCTGGAGGCGTACGACTCGCTGAGAAAATAGATCCGGCTGGCGCAGGTGTCAGGCCTCGGTACCGTGCGGTACCGGGGCTTTTTAATGCCTGCGGGATCTTCGGGATTACGCCCCGACGCAGCGCGCAAGGTTATCCACTACGATGAGACTGCGAGTTCACTGACGATGGAGACATACCCACGATGAACTACACGGGCGCCTGTCACTGCGGAGCGGTTGGCTTCGCGTTTGAAGCCGAAGTTGAAGAACTGATCAGTTGCGACTGTTCGCTGTGCAGCAAGCGCAATGCGTTGATGGCCACGGTGCCGCGGCAGCATTTTCGCATCAGCCGTGGCGAAGATGCGCTGCGTCTGTATCGCTGGAACAGCGGCGTGGCCCAGCATTACTTTTGTGGTGCGTGCGGGATCTATGTATACCACCGACGTCGCAGTAATCCCGAGGTACTCAGCGTCAATGCGTGCTGTATCGATGGATTGGATTACCGCGCCCTGCCGTTGCGTCATGTCGATGGCAAGAACCGAAGCCTGGTCGGCCCGCCTTGAGCACAATGCTTGTTCGACCACAGGGTGCCGACCTCAATGGTTGGCACCGTGCCCAGGTCATGAGTCCAAAGGCGGGCAGAGCCTAATGCCAGTCCTGGCGGCGCAAAACCTGTGGGAGCAAAGCTTGCTCGCGATAGCGGCGGCACCGTCAACATTGTTGCTGACTGACGTACCGTAATCGCGAACAAGCTTTGCTCCCACAGGTTTGCTTAACTGACTGGCATCAGGGCAGGCCTCTGTCTGGCAGCTCAGACAGCCACCGATTCCAGCGTCGCTTCAAGAAAGCGGAAGGCAGTCTGTTTCGAACGTAGGGTCGATTCAAAGAACGCCAGGTGACTGCCGTTGCGTTCCACATGCAGCATGGCATCGCTGATGGACTCGGCGATGCGCTGGGAGCCGCCGATGTGGGTGGTTTCGTCGGCGTCGCCGGCAACCACCAGGGTCGGCACGCTGATCTGTCCCAACCGTGACTGCAACTCGGTCTTGTTCAACGCATCGTTGAGCCGTGCATAACGGTAGAACAGCTCCTCGTTGACGTAGGGGTAGAGCGCCGCATGGGCGATCGAGTCCGGGATGGTCGCCAGTGTCGCCTGGTCCAGGAACAACGCCTGCAAGTCGCTGGCTTCGTTGCGGTCGACGGCGGCCGACTCCATCAGCCATTCGAAATTCTGCTGATGGGCGGTGCGCAGGCTGTTGTCGCCGAGGTTGTAGTCACCGTGCCACAGGCTCAGGGAGTTCACCCGCCCGGGGTGGATGGCGGCGGCGCTCAAGGCGATCACCGCGCCGCCGCAGATGCCCATCAAGTGCGCACTGGGCAGTTCGTAGTGGTTCATCACGTTGATCAGGTCGCCGACCTGGGCATCGGTGTCCACGGAGAGTTGGTCGAACGAGGTACAGGAACCGAACAGCCCCCGGGTTTCCCAGGTGACCACGAAGAATCGCTCGCTCAGCGCATTGAACCAGTCGCGACACAGGTCGAACGGCATGCCGCAGGGCAGGGCCAGGACGATAGCCGGGCGCTTGCGATCCTTACTGGCGTGCACCGACAACGCAACGTTGTCGCGGGTGATCAGGTGCACGGTCTCGACCTCGGGCACCGAACCACTGAAATCGAAGTGTCTGACCAGGTGCCCGAATTCCCTGACACTTTCGAACTCGTCGAAGTGATCATAGGAGTAATCCAGCGCCTGGCAGATTTTCTTGCTGATGAACATCTCGAAAGACGACAGCTGCCCTTCGCCATCGTGCACGTACTGCACGGCTTTGACACCGATGCGTGCGAAGGTAGCGCTGACCGCCCGCTCCGTGGCTCTCACGCTGGGGGAGGCCTGGTCGGGTGATGGTCCATCTGCCTGAGCGAGGAAGCTCAGGCAGATGGGGTCGGGCAGATGGATGGCAAGGTGCCTAAGCATCCTCACGGTCTCACACAGGCGCGTTGCTGCGTCGGTGGAAATAGTCATGGATTGGGGACTCCTGTCAGGCACGTTGCGCATGCCACTGTCTTATGGCACCGAAAAATCAGACCGCTTCGAATTTCTTGCCTCGGGTGGTATGGGTGACAAGGCGGTTGTATTCCGGGGTCTTGTCCCCGATCACCTGGACCGCGCCGTATTTCTCAAGGCTGATGCGACCGCCGTACTCCTCGATATGCTCGGAGTCCGGGTAGATCTTCACGAAGGACGGTACATAGCGTGAGGCGAAGCCCATGCGCATGTCCTGGGACTCGCCGCTGTGGGGGTAGGAGGCGTGCATCAGGGTCGACCAGAAAATGATGAACTGGCCGGCTTTCATCTGCATCGGTACGGCGGCGGATTCGTCAGGCTTGAAGTTCTCGTCGATCTGCAACTGGCGATAGTCGTAGCCGAAGAAGCCACGGCGCACGCCATCCTTGACCACCGTGCTGTTGTTGGCATCGGGATCGTAGGCCATGCGCTTGGTTTCGTCGTAGTTCATGCTGTTCTGGGTGCCGGGAATGAACTGCAGGCAACCATTGGCGATGTTGGCGTCGGTGAACGCGGTCCAGACGGTGATGGTGCCGCCGAAGTCTTCGTTCTCAGGCCACAGGATCTGCGGCTTGCCCGAGGCGTTGGCGAAGGTGTCGGCCTGGTGCCAGTCGGTGCCTTCGTCGCCGGGGTATTTGGGGAAGAACTCGGTGCGCCAGCACAGTACGTCCGGACCGAGGATGCTTTCGACGCGGTCGCAGATCTGCGGACGGCAGATGTGGCTGGCGAGGAATTCGTCGTCCAGGTGGCGATCATAGTTGGCGATATTGGTGCCGGCGGAAATCGCATCCAGGTCCTGGTAGGCCGCGGCGCTGCGGTCGAGCAGGCGCAGACGGGTGCGTTTCCAGGTTTCTTTCATTTCTTCGGGGGTATAGGCGTCGAAAGGACCGATGAAACCGTTCTTCTCGAAGGACGCGCGTTCTTCCGGGGTCAAGGCGAATTTCTTGCTCATGGGCTGTTCCTTTTCGGTCAATGGGCTTGGACAAGGGAGCGCTGGATGCAGTCGGCCAATACCTTGGCGGTCGCGCCGTCGGCCAGTACGCCGGGGTCCAGGTTGACCTTGTAGTGGGCCTTGAAGGTGCTCAGGGAGCGAATCAGTGCCAGGGAGGTACCGCCAAAGTCGAAGAAGTCATCGTTCAGGCCGATGTTCTTCAGGCCGATATCCTGCGACCACACCTTGAGCACGAATTGCTCTTGCTCGGTAAGGTTGTCGGCCGCGTGCTGCACGGTGGCTTCTATGGATTCGGGCGAGGGCAGGCGTTGCTTGTCGATCTTGCCGTGGTCGGTGACCGGCAGTTGCGCCAGGGCGATATAGGCCGAAGGACGCATGTAGTCCGGCAGGTTGGCGGCCACCAGCGCGGCGACTTCGCTGCGGACCTGTTCGGTCCAGGCATCCACGCCCTGGGCCGGCACCACGTAGGTAACCAGGCGCCAGTCGCCATCGCCGTAATCGTGACCGGCCACATGGGCGGCGGCCACGGCGGGACTGCTCTGCAGGCAGGCCTCGACCTCGCCGGGCTCGATGCGGAAGCCGCGGATCTTCAGTTGCTCGTCGCAACGCCCGGCGTAGCGATACTCGCCGTCATCGCCCAATACCACCAGATCGCCGGTGCGATAGGCGCGGCTTGAGGTCCCTGGCAGTTGCACGAAACGCTCGCTGTTCAGGGCCGGGCGGTTCAGGTAACCCAGCGCCACGCCGGCGCCTTCGATGTACAGCTCACCGGCGGTGCCCTGGGGCACGGGTTGCCGGTCGGCATCGAGCAGGTTCAGGCGCCAGCCATCCAGCGGGGCACCAATCGATACCATGGCGGCACTTTCCAGGTCCTGGCCCAGCACGCGCTTGAAGGTGGTATGCACCGTGGCTTCGGTGATCCCGTACATGTTGATCAGCGCGGGTTTCTGGTCGCCGTGGCGTTCGACCCATGGACGCAACACGGTGGCCGGTAGCGCCTCGCCGCCGAATACCACGTAGCGCAGCGCCAGTGGCTCCTTGGCCTGGCGGTCCGCCTCATCGAGGCCACGGAAGGCCGAAGGGGTCTGGCTCAGGACGGTCACGCCCCGGTCGACCAGCCATTGACGGGTGGCGGTTGGCGAGCGCGACACATCGTAGGGCACCACGGCGACCTGGCCACCGTGGGCCAGAGCGCCCCAGATCTCCCAGACCGAAAAATCGAAGCCGATGGAGTGGAACATCGACCAGACGTCGTGCTCGTTGAAAGCGTATTCACGCTGGGTGCTTTCCAGCAGGCGGCTGACGTTGCCGTGGGCGACCAGCACACCCTTGGGTTCGCCGGTGGAACCGGAGGTGTAGATGACGTAGGCCGGTGCCTGTTCGGGGTTGCGGCGGTCGACATCGCCGATCGGTTCCAGCGCCGGGCCGGCCAGCAGATCGGCCAGCGGCAGGACGCGCACGGACGGACTCTGCGCCAGCTCGGCGGGCTCGCCGATCATCAGGCTCAGGCCGCTGTCGCGCACGATGTGTTCGACGCGCTTGCCGGGGTATTGCGGGTCGACCGGGACGTAGGCGCCGCCGGCCTTGAGAATGCCCAGCAGGCTGATGACCAGGTCGACGCTGCGCGTCAGGCACATCCCCACCAGCATGCCGTCGTTGACGCCTTCCTGGCGAAGACGGGCTGCCAGTTGTGACGAGGCCGCTTCGAGTTGCGCGTAGCTCAACGCGCGAGTGGCGTCGGAGACGGCCGTTCGCTCGGGAAATTCACGGGCCCGGGCGGTAAAGATTTCATGCAGGAATGCACCGGGCGTGAGAGGGGCTGGCGCGGGGTTGACCGATCCGCCAGTGTTCTTAATCGGCATGACTAACGCTCCTGTTGATTGCCAGGTGCAGCGTATTTGCGCGGTTGCGAAAACCGTTGCACTCGAGACGTCACTGCGGCCCACGGGATCGTTTAATGCGCCTGTGCGATTCGCAGCTGTCGCATTTCAGCACCGACTTTGTGCCGGCGTCTGTCGCGGGAAATGGGGACAAACCGCGTTCGGATGAACGTCGACTCCGACGGTGTAACCGGGCGTGTCGGGTCTGTCCCGGTTTGCGGTGCCAGACATCACCGTGGATCAGTGTTTTTATCCTTGCCCGACAGTGGGGCGCATTGGTTTTGCCCCGTACGACGTGGATCCGAGGATCCGTGGTTCAGGAGTGATGAATGAGTCTTCAAACTAACGCTTCGCCCGTGATGAGCGATGACGGGACGGCGGATTCGCTTTCCTGGCCCGGTCAGCCAGTCGATGGGCAGGTCAGATTGTCGCTGCTCGCCGATGGCTTGAGCCTGCCCGTGGTGATCGAGGCGATCGCCCCTGGCCTGGATCCGTCGGCATGGGCTGGCACCCACCGCGAGGCCATCGAGGCACTGTTGTGTCGCCATGGCGCGGTGCTGTTTCGTGGTTTCGAACTCGCCTCGGTACCGGCCTTCGAAGCGTTTGCCGAAGCCTTGTCCCCCGGCTTGCACGGCAGTTACGGCGACCTGCCGAAGAAGGAAGGGGGGCGTAACGTCTACCGCTCCACGCCTTATCCCGAACGGGAAATGATCCTCTACCACAACGAGAGTTCGCACCTGGAAAGCTGGCCAAGCAAGCAGTGGTTCTATTGCGAACAGCCTTCACGGGTCGGTGGCGCGACGCCGCTGGCGGACATCCGGCAAGTGTTGCGACACCTGCCTGCCGAGGTGGTGGCCCGCTTCGAACAAAAGGGGCTGATGTACAGCCGCACCTTCACCGCCGGGGTCGAGCCAAGCTGGGAATCGTTCTTCGGCACCACCGACCGTGGAGAAGTCGAACGGCGTTGCCGCGAGCAAGGCACCGATTTCGAATGGCTCGACGGCGACAGCCTGCAAGTGCGCACCCTCTGCCCGGCGGTGATCCGTCATCCGCGGACCGGCGAGGCGGCGTTCTTCAACCAGGTGCAGCTGCACCATCCGTTCTGCCTCGGCGAAGAAATGCGCGAAGACCTGCTCGACATGTTCGGCGCCGACCGTTTGCCGCGCATGGTCAGTTATGGCGATGGAACACCGATCGAAGACGAGGTCATGACCCTGGTCGGCGACGCCTACGAGACCTGCGCCGTCAGGTTCGACTGGCGCAAGGGCGACGTGATCATGCTCGACAACATGCTGGCCGCCCACGCTCGCGATCCTTACGAGGAACCGCGCCTGATTGTCGTGGCGATGGGCGAGATGACCGCCCGGGGCGATGTATGGCGACCGGCGTGAGCCCTTTCGCGATTCCATTCGAGGATAGCAACCCATGAAGAAAGAGAAGAAAGAGAAGAAAGCAAAGAAAGTGAAGAAGCCCAAAGCGGGTTCGGTCATGCGCCTGTTATGGCGCAACCATCCCTGGCTGACGCTCTTTACGCTGGTCTGCGGTGTCATCAGCGGGGTCGCGTCCATCGCGGTGGTGAACGTGATCAACGAGGCTATCCACAATGACGGCTCTCGCCTGCATGCGCTGTACTGGTTCATCGGCCTCAGTGCCACGGCGCTGATCTTGCGTAACGGTGCTGCCTTGTTCCCGGCCTACGCCAGCATGCGCATCATGACGCGGTTGCGCATTGCGCTGTGTCGCAAGATCCTCGCCACGCCGCTGGAAGAAGTGGACCGGCGCGGCCCGCCCAACGTGCTGACGATGTTGACCAACGACATCCCGCAATTGAATACGACGCTGATCATCATGCCCACGATCCTGGTGGAGACGACGGTGTTCCTGTTCGGCATCGCCTACCTGGCCTACCTGTCGTGGGTCGTGTTGGCTTTGACGGTGTCACTGATGATCCTGGGGGTGGGGCTTTATCTGTTCTTCTTTTCCTGCGGCGTCAGGAACACCTCCCGTGTGCGGGATGAGTACACCGCGTTCAATGAATACACCCATGCCCTGGTGTTCGGCCTCAAGGAGCTCAAGCTCAATGGCGTGCGCCGCCGCTGGTTCGGCCGCTCGGCCATCGAGGCGTCTTCCACCCGCGTGGCGCGCTACAACTTCGTTGAGCGCGTGTGGTACACCGCCGCCGACAACGTCGGGCAACTCACGCTGTCATTGTTGATCGGTTGCCTGCTGTTCGCCGCGCCCCTGGTGAGCGCCGTCGACCCGAAAATCATGACCGCCAGCGTCCTGGCCGTGCTGTACATCATGGGCCCGTTGTCGTTGCTGGTCGGGGCGATGCCCCTGCTGGCGGCGGGCCGTGTGGCCTGCACGCGTCTTTCGGAGTTCGGCTTCTCGATCAACGATCCGCATCCGGAGCCCATCGAGACCGACGTGCCCAAGGTTCATCTGCTGGAGCACAAGAAATCGTGGAGCCGCATCGAATTGAAGGCCGTGCGGATGAATTATCAGGAGCTGCACGCAGAGACCGGTTTCTCCCTGGGACCCGTCGACCTGACAGTGCAGGCAGGCGAGTTGATCTACATCGTCGGTGGCAACGGTTGCGGCAAGAGCACCTTGGCCAAGCTCCTCTGCGGGCTCTACATCCCCCAGGAGGGTGAGGTCCTGCTCGATGGCAAGCCGGTCACGGATGAAAATCGCAACGACTATCGCGATCTGTTTTCCGCGGTGTTCTCCGACTTCCACCTGTTCAATCGCCTGATCGGCCCCGATGAGGAGGAGGGCAACGCCATCCTGGCGAGCAAGTACCTGGAAACCCTTGGGCTGGCGGACAAGATCAAGATCGAAGGAGACGGTTATTCGACCCTGAAGGCCTTGTCCTATGGCCAGCAGAAACGCCTGGCCCTGGTGTGTGCGTACATGGAGGACCGGCCGGTGTACGTGCTCGACGAATGGGCCGCCGACCAGGATCCGCCGTTCAAGAAGTTCTTCTACGAGGAGCTGCTGCCCGACCTCAAGCGCCGTGGCAAGACGGTGCTGATCATTACCCATGACGACCAGTACTTCCAGCTGGCCGATCGCATCATCAAGTTGTTGGACGGCCAGATCGTTTCCGACATCAACTGCGCCCTGCGCGACAAGCGAGCCTGAATGGCTGTCCTGACTGCACCGTTCGGCTTGCGATGTTGTCGCGACAACACCCCTGCCAACCCGTAAAAGACGCCTGACGCAAAACCCGCCCGACAATGGAGTTTCTGTCGGGTGGCGCCGGCTGTCTGCGCGAATCTGCATCATCAACTCCAGGCTTGCCCTGTTGCGTTTGCCCCGGGCAGCACTGACAAATATCTGAGAAGGAACGTATGACATTTTTCTTTGCTGTGGGTGTTGTTGTCGCAACGGGCCTTTCGGCCGGCCGTCATCCGGAAACTGCCGGCGTACAAGTGACGGGGGGCTGTGTATGAACCAGTCCCTGGAGCTTGCGGCAACCTATCCGCTGACGGCGTCCCAGCGGGACATCTGGCTGGACCAGATGACCAAGGGCGATTCCCCCCTGTACTCCATGGGTGGCTACCTCCATATCCAGGGTGCTGTCGACCCTGAGCGCATGGAGCAGGCGGTCGAGCTGCTGGTCCGCAAGCACGACGCCTTGCGCACGGTCCTGCACTGCGACATCGGCGGCGACGGCGTGCCCATGCAGACCCTGGTCGAGTCGCTGGAGGTGCGGGTCCCGCTGATCGACTTCTCCAATCGTCCCGAGCCGTATACCGCGGCCCAGACCTGGGTGCAACAGGGGCTGGAAGTGCCATTTGCTCTCGATAAGGGGCCGCTGTTTCGCTTCTACCTGGTCAAGCTCGATGACGCTTCGTTCTATTTCGTCGTCAACCTGCACCACATCATCCAGGACGGCTGGGGCATCAACCTGATGCTCGCCTCCCTCAGCGATCTGTACAACGCCTTGGGGGAAAACCGCGAACCTGACCTGTCGGCACCGTCCTATGCCGGGTTCATCGAGGATGACGCCCGTTACCACGACTCGGACCGTTTCCAGCGCGACCAGGCCTACTGGCTCGACAAATACCGGGATGTGCCGGATCCATTGTTCACGGCCCGTTACCGTGATCGCTTCGTCGAGCCTGTGGTGCCCAGCGCCCATGCCATGACGTCCTTCCCACAGACACTGAACGAGCGGATCGACGCCCTGGCGCTGGCCCATCAGGTCTCGCGTTTCCCGGTGCTGCTGGCGACGTTGTACGTGTACTTTGTCCGCACGACCCAGCGCGACGAGCTGGTGGTGGGCCTGCCGATCCTCAATCGTTCCAATCCGACCTTCAAGCAAACCGTGGGGTTGTTCACCCAGGTCAGTGCCATGCGCTTGAGATTTGCCGATGACCTGTCGTTCGGCGAACTGATCCAAGAGGTGGCGCGGGCGCTCAAGCAGGACTATCGCTACCAGCGGTTTCCTTTAAGCGACATCCATCGCTCCCTGGAGCTGCGGCGTGACAATCGCGCGCAGCTGTTCGACGTGTCGTTCTCCTACGAGGAAGAGAACTATCTGTACCGGTTCGGTGACGCCACGGCCTATTCGGTGAAGAGTTCCAACGGCCAGGAGCAGATGCCCCTGGCGATCCATTTCCGGACCAACCCCAACGAGAAAAATGCCTGGGTGCACTGGATCTACAACCAGGCGTTCTTGCAGGCCGATGAAATCGAGGCAATGGCCGAGCGCTTCGTCCACGTGCTGGAGCAGGGGTTGGGTGACGATACGCTGCCGATCCATGATTTTGTCCTGCCGACACCGGCTGAAGCCCGTCTGCTCCAGGCCTGGAACGCGAGCGATGCGCAGCGGTATGAGCACGACCGCACGATCCACAGCCTGTTCGAAGCACGGGCCGCCGCGCAGCCTCGCGCGGTGGCGGTGGTCCATGAAGAGCAGACGCTGACCTACGGCGAGCTGAATGCCCGGGCGAACCAGGTCGCCCATCGTCTGCTGGCCCTGGGTGTGTTCCCGGATGACCGGGTGGCGATCTGCGTCGAGCGTGGCCTGGACATGATCGTTGGCCTGTTGGGCATCCTGAAATCCGGCGCCGGCTATGTGCCGCTGGACCCGGCCTATCCCCAGGACCGCCTGGCCTTCATGCTCGAGGACAGCTCGCCGGTGGCGTTGCTCACCCAGGCGGCGCTGCAAGAGCAAGTGCCTGTGCTGTCTGTCCCGGTGCTGTTGCTCGATCAGCCAGAGGCCGCGGGGTTTGCCGAGCAGCCACGGCATGATCCGAATATCGGCACCCTGGCCGCCCATCACCTGGCCTACGTGATCTATACCTCGGGTTCGACCGGCTTGCCCAAGGGAGTGATGGTCGAGCATCGCAATGTGGCGCGGTTGTTCTCGGCCACCCAGCCGTGGTTCGACTTTGGCCCGCAAGATGTCTGGGCGTTGTTCCATTCTTTTGCCTTCGATTTCTCGGTCTGGGAAATCTGGGGCGCGCTGACCCATGGCGGTCGCCTGTTGGTGGTGCCGCAGCTGGTCAGCCGTTCGCCGCAGGACTGCTACGCGCTGTTGTGCGAGGCGGGCGTTACGGTGCTGAACCAGACGCCAAGCGCATTCCGCCAGTTGATCGCGGCCCAGGGCGAAAGCGAGCTGAAGCACAGCCTGCGTCAGGTGATTTTCGGTGGCGAAGCACTGGAAACCGGCATTCTCAAGCCGTGGTACGCCCGGGAAATCAATGCCGATACGCAACTGGTGAACATGTACGGCATCACCGAAACCACGGTGCACGTGACCTATCGCGCGCTGCAAGCGGCCGATGCCCAGTTGATCGGTGTCAGCCCGATCGGCAAGCGTATTCCCGATCTGCGCCTGTACCTGTTGGACAAGTACGGCAAGCCGGTGCCCAAGGGCGTGGAGGGCGAGTTGTACGTTGGGGGCGCCGGTGTGGCGCGAGGCTACCTGAACCGGCCGGAGCTCAACGAAGCGCGGTTCCTGCCCGATCCGTTCGGCACCGATGCGAACGCGCGGATGTACCGCACCGGCGACCTCGGTCGCTGGTTGAGCAACGGTGAACTGCAATACCTGGGGCGCAACGATGAGCAGGTGAAGATCCGCGGTTTCCGTATCGAACTGGGTGAGATCGAAGCGAGGCTGACGGCCTGCGCAAAAGTGCGCGAGGCCGTGGTGATCGCCCGGGAAGACGAGCCGGGGAACAAGCGGCTGGTGGCCTATGTGCTTGCCGAAGACGGCGCCTGTGTGTCTGCGGGCGAGTTGCGCAGCGAGCTGCTGGGCTCGCTGGTGGACTACATGGTGCCGAGCGCCTTCGTGATGCTCGACGCCTTCCCGCTGACCACCAACGGCAAGCTCGACCGCAAGGCGTTGCCGGCTCCCGATTCGCAGGCGTTTGCCCGTCGCAGCTATGAAGCGCCGGTGGGCCAGGTGGAAATCACCCTGGCCGCTTTGTGGGCCGAGCTGCTGGGCGTCGAGCAGGTGGGACGTCACGACCGTTTCTTCGAACTGGGCGGCCACTCGCTGCTGGCGGTCAAGCTGATCGAACGCATGCGCCAGTTGGACCTGAGCGCCGACGTCGGCGTGCTGTTCGGCCAGCCGACGCTGGAAACCCTGGCCACTGCCACGAGCACCAGCGGCGGTGTGGTGGTGCCGGAGAATCGGATTACCTGGGACGTCGAACGCATCACCCCGGACATGCTGCCCCTGGCGACGCTGACCCAGGGTGAAATCGACCGCATTGTCGCCACCGTGCCGGGGGGCGCGGACAATGTGCAGGATATCTATGGCCTGGTGCCGTTGCAGGAAGGCATCCTCTATCACCACCTGGCGACCAGCGAAGGCGATCCGTACCTGCTGCAGGCCCTGTTGCGTTTCGGTACTCGCCAGCAGTTGGACGCGTTCGCACAAGCCTTGCAGGCGGTCATCGCCCGGCACGACATCCTGCGTACCTCGGTGGCGTGGGAAGGGCTCGGCGAACCGGTGCAGGTGGTCTGGCGCGAGGCGCGCCTGAGGGTCGAAGAGTTGGCCCTGGACCCGGCCGAAGGCGACATCGCCGACCAGTTGCAGGTCCGCTTCGATCCCCGTCATACCCGCTTCGATCTGCGCCAGGCGCCGATGATGCGTATTCACTTTGCCGAAGATGCCGCCAGCGGCAGTTGGGTGGCGGTGCTGCTGTTCCATCATCTGATCGATGACGCCACCTCCCTCGGCATGCTGGGCAAGGAAATCGATGCGCACCTGCAAGGTCGTTCGGCGGAGCTGCCGGTGTCGGTGCCTTACCGTAACTACGTGGCGCAGGTGCGGCTGGGCAGTCATCCCGAGCAACATGAAGCGTTCTTCAGCGAGATGCTCGCCGACGTGGACGAGCCGACGCTGCCGTTCGGCCTGCAGGATGTGCAGGGCGACGGCAGCGGCATCGAAGAAGCGATGCTGGCGCTGGATGTCGGGCTGGCCCGGCGTCTGCGTGCCCAGGCCCGGCGCCTGGGGGTGAGCACCGCCAGCCTGCACCACTTGGCCTGGGGCCAGGTGGTGGGGCGCTTGTCCGGTCGTCAGGACGTGGTGTTCGGCACCGTATTGATGGGCCGGTTGCACAGCGGACAGGCGGCCGGACATGCCTTGGGCATGTTCGTCAACACCCTGCCGTTGCGGGTCGAGGCGGGGAACCAGGGAGTGCTGGCCGCGTTGCAGGCGACCCATGGCCGCCTGGCGACGCTGCTGGGCCACGAACATGCGCCGTTGTCGTTGGCACAGCGGTGCAGTGGCGTTGCGGCGCCGGCGCCGCTGTTCAGTGCGCTGATGAACTATCGGCAGACCGCCGTGGCGGCACAGGCGAGCGAGGACGCGGGCCAGGCGAGAATCTGGGCCGGCGCGGAAATCCTCGGCGGCGAAGAACGGACCAACTACCCGCTGTCGCTGTCGGTGGATGACCTTGGTGATTCGTTTGGGCTGACCGTGCAAGCCGTGGCCGGGATCGGTGCGCAGCGGGTTTGCGGTTACGTGCACACCGTACTCGAAGCATTGGCCGATGCCCTCGACCAGGATGGCAACACCCCGCTGCACACGCTGGCCTTTGTCCCGCCAGCGAACGCCAGCAGTTGTTGCACGACTTCAATGCCTTCGACGCGGTGTACCCGTCGGGGCTGCTGGTCCATCAGCTGTTCGAGGCCCGTGCCGAAGCTCAGCCTGAAGCCGTTGCGCTGACGTATCAGGGGCAGAGCCTGAGCTACGGCGAGCTGAATCGGCTGTCCAACCAGATCGCCCATCGTCTGATCGAGTTGGGTATCCGTGCCGACGACCGGGTGGCGATCTGTGTGGAACGCAGCCTGGAAATGGTCGCGGGGCTGGTAGGTATCCTCAAGGCCGGGGCCGGCTATGTGCCGCTGGACCCTGCTTACCCGGCCGAGCGGCTGGTCTACATGCTGGAAGACAGCGCACCGAAGGTGCTGCTGACCCAGCGCAGCCTGCAAGAGCGCTTCCCGGCGGCGGGTGTGCCGGTCTTGCTGCTCGACGGTGAGGAGCGCGACGCCGCCGGCATCGACCGGCAACCGTCCGGCAACCCGGACGTCCAGGCGAACGGCCTGAACCCCGACAGCCTGGCGTATGTCATCTACACCTCGGGTTCTACCGGCCAGCCCAAGGGCGTCGCCATGCCGCACCGCGCCCTGGTCAACCTGATGCAGTGGCAGATCGACCTAGCCGCGCAACAGGGGCGCGCCGCTGCACGCACCTTGCAGTTTGCCGCGCTCGGCTTCGACGTGGCGTTCCAGGAAGTCTTCAGCACCTTGTGTGCCGGCGGCGAGCTGTCGCTGATCCATGCCGACATCCGTCTGAATTTCCATCGTCTGTTCGAGCATATCCGCCAACAGCGCATCGAACGCCTGTACCTGCCGTGCATCGCCCTGCAAGCCTTGGCCGAAGCGGTCGCCGGCGATGGCGAAGGCACGCCGCTGGCATGCGACTTGAAAGATGTGATCACTGCCGGCGAACAGCTGCGCATCACGCCACAGATCCGCGCATTGTTCGAGCGTCTGGATGGCTGTCGCCTGCATAACCACTATGGGCCAACCGAGTCCCACGTCACCACCGCCCTGACGCTGCCGGATGATGTCGCCGCCTGGCCGACGCTGCCGGCCATCGGCCAACCGGTGGCCAACACCCGCATCTACCTGCTGGACGCACAGCAGCAACCGGTTCCGGTCGGCGTGGCCGGCGAGATCCACATCGGCGGCATCTGTGTTGCCCGTGGTTACCTGAACCGCGATGACTTGACCGCCGAACGCTTCGTCCGCGATCCGTTCGCTGGCGATGAACAGGCGCGCCTGTACAAGACCGGTGACCTGGGCCGCTACCTGCCCGACGGCCATATCGAGTACCTGGGCCGCAATGACGATCAGATCAAGATCCGTGGCTTCCGCGTCGAGCTGGGGGAGATCGAGTCCAGGCTCTGCCAACATGGTGGAGTCAAGGAAGCGGTCGTTGTCGCCCGAGAAGACCAACCCGGCGAGAAACGCCTGGTGGCCTACATCACCGCCCAGGCGGCGGATGCGGCGCCGGAGGCCGACGAATTGCGTGCGCACTTGCAGGCGCTGCTGCCGGACTACATGGTTCCGGCGGCCTACGTGCGCCTGGACAAACTGCCCGTGTCGCCCAACGGCAAACTCGACCGTCGCGCGTTGCCGGCCCCGGAAGCGGACGCCTTCGCCAGCCGTGCGTACGAAGCGCCACTGGGCGAGGTGGAAACCACGCTGGCAGGGTTGTGGGCTGATGTGCTCGGTGTCGGGCAGGTGGGGCGCCACGATCATTTCTTCGAACTGGGCGGACATTCGCTGCTGGCGGTAAAGCTGATCGAGTTGATGCGCAAGGCTGGGCTGAGCGCCGATGTGCGGGTGCTGTTCGGCCAACCTACCTTGGCCGCCCTGGCGGCGGCGGTGGGCAGTCGTGCCGAGGTGAGCGTACCGGCCAACGGCATTGACGCGGGTTGCGAACGGATTACCCCGTCGATGCTGCCGCTGGTGACGCTTGATCAGGCAACCCTCGACCGGATCGTTGCCGGTGTGCCGGGCGGTGTCGGCAATGTCCAGGACATTTACCCGTTGGCGCCGTTGCAGGAAGGCATTCTCTACCACCACATTGCCGCCGAAGAAGGCGACCCCTATCTGCTGCAAGCCACCTTCGCCATGGACAGCCGCGCTCGACTCGACGGCTTCGTCGCCGCCTTGCAGGCTGTGATCGACCGGCACGATATCCTCAGGACCGCGCTGCTGCGCGAAGGCCTTGAGGCGCCGTTGCAGGTGGTTCTGCGCCAGTGCCGGTTGATGCTCGAAGAGCAGGTCCTCGATCCGGCCAAAGGCGATATCGCGACGCAGTTGCAAGGGTTGTTCGATCCTCGCCGTTGCCGGCTGGCGCTCGACAAGGCGCCACTGATGCGCCTGGCCTGTGCCTGGGACAGTGTGCACCAGCGCTGGGTCGCGATTCTGCTGTTCCACCACATCGCCTTGGACCATACCGCGCTGGACGTGATGCAGGAGGAAATGCTGGCGTTCCTCAATGGCGAGGCCGACCGCCTGGAAGCGGCCATGCCTTACCGCAATTACGTGGCGCAAACCCTGTTGGGCGTGCCGCGTGAGCAGCATGAGCGCTTTTTCCGTGACATGCTCGGTGATGTCGACGAGCCGACGCTGCCGTTTGGCCTGCGAGAAGTCCAGGGGGACGGCCGGGGCGTCGAAGAGGTCAAGCTGAACGTCGATCCGGATCTTTGCCGGCGTCTGCGGCGGCAGGCGCGTCAACTCGGCGTGAGCGCGGCAGCCTTGCATCACCTGGCGTGGGCACGGGTACTGGGGCGCGTGTCCGGCCGCGAGGACGTGGTCTTCGGTACCGTGCTGCTGGGCCGCATGCAGAGCGGCGAGGGGGCGGACCGTGCCCTGGGCATGTTCATCAATACCTTGCCGCTGCGAGCCGATGTAGGTGGGCAGGGCGTACGCGCCGGGGTCAAGGCGATCCACGCGCGCCTGACCGCGCTGTTGGGCCACGAACATGCCTCGCTGACACTGGCCCAGCGTTGCAGTGGCGTGCCGGCTTCGCTGCCGCTGTTCAGTGCCTTGCTGAATTATCGGCACAGCCCGCTCCAGGAAGGCGACAGTGTCGACCGCTGGGCAGGTACCCAGGTACTGGACGTCACGGAGCGGACCAACTATCCGTGCATGTTGTCGGTGGACGATCAGGGCGAAGGCTTCCTGCTGAGCGTGCAGACGGTCGGCGGGGTTGATGCCCGCCAGGTCGGCGCCTACATGCAGACGGCCCTGGCGAGCCTGGTGGATGCACTGGAGTGTGCGCCTGAATCCGCGATCAACGATCTGGAAATCCTGTCTGAGCACGAGCGCCTGCAGGTATTGCAGGACTTCAACAGCACCGCGGCCGATTACCCTCTGGAACAGACCGTTCATGGGTTGTTCGAGGCACGGGTGCAGGCCTGTCCCGAGGCGCTGGCGGCAGTGCATGACGAGCACAGCCTGACCTACGCCGAGCTGAACGCCCGAGCCAATCGCCTGGCCCGTCATCTGGTCGGCCTGGGCGTTCAACCGGGCGAGCGCGTGGCGATTTTGCTGGAGCGCTCTCTTGAACTGTTGGTCAGCCAACTGGCGGTACTCAAATGCGCCGCCGCCTTTGTACCGCTGGATATCCACGCGCCCCTGGAACGCCAGCAGTTCATGGTCGAAGACAGCGGGTCGCGGGTCCTGCTGACCCTGAGTGCCACGACCGCGGCGCGAGGCCCTGTGCGTGTCGATCTGGATTGCGTGGCGCTGGATGAAGCGCCCGCGAACCTCGACCTGATGCAGAGCGCCGAATCGGTTGCCTACATCATGTACACCTCGGGCTCTACCGGCACGCCGAAGGGTGTGCTGGTGCCGCATCGGGCGATCAACCGCTTGGTGATCAACAACGGTTATGCCGACTTCAACGAGCAGGACCGGGTGGCGTTTGCCTCCAACCCGGCGTTCGATGCCAGCACCCTGGATGTCTGGGCGCCGTTACTCAACGGCGGCTGCGTGGTGGTGGTCGATCAGGATGTGCTGTTGTCCCGGGAGCGTTTTGCCGCGCTGTTGACCGAGCAATCGGTCAGCGTGCTGTGGATGACCGCTGGTCTGTTCCACCAATATGCCGCCGGCCTGATGCCGGTGTTCAAACAGCTGCGTTATCTCATCGTTGGCGGGGACGTGCTCGATCCGGCGGTGATCGGTCGTGTCCTGAAAGAAGGCGCACCGCAGCATCTGCTCAACGGCTATGGCCCGACGGAAGCGACCACGTTCACCACCACGCACGAAATCCGTACCGTGGGCGAGGGGGGAATTCCGATTGGTCGTCCTGTTGGCAACAGTCGGGTCTACGTGCTGGACGCCCGACGGCAACCGGTGCCGGTGGGTGTGGCGGGCGAGTTGTACATCGGTGGCGATGGTGTGGCAAAAGGGTACCTGAACCGCCCCGAGCTGACCGCCGAGAAGTTCGTCGCCGACCCGTTCAGTGCCGACCCGACGGCTTTGCTCTACCGCACCGGTGACCTGGCGCGCTGGCGCGCGGACGGCACCGTGGATTACCTGGGCCGTAACGACGATCAGGTGAAGATCCGTGGTTTCCGCATCGAACTGGGCGAGATCGAAGTCAAACTTGCCCAACATGACGCGGTGAAAGAAGCGGTGGTGCTGGCTCGTGAAGACGTGCCGGGCGACAAGCGCCTGGTGGCTTACTTCACTCATTCTGAAGCGGTGGACATCGAAACCCTGCGCAGCCACCTGCAAGCGCAACTGCCGACCTATATGGTCCCCGTGGCCTACGTACAGCTTGATGAACTGCCCCTGACTCCCAACGGGAAGCTCGACCGCAAGGCCTTGCCGGTGCCGGAACACGATGCACTGATCACCCGTGGCTATGAAGCCCCGCAAGGCGAGACCGAAACCGCCCTGGCGCAGATCTGGCAGGACCTGTTGGGGCTGCAACAAGTGGGACGTCACGACCACTTCTTCGAACTCGGCGGCCACTCCCTGCTGGCCGTCAGCCTGATCGAACGGATGCGCCAGGCCGGTTTGAGCGCCGACGTGCGCGTGCTGTTCAGCCAACCGACCCTGGCCGCGCTGGCGGTGGCTGTCAGCGACGATGGCGGCAATGAGGTCCGCGTCCCGGCCAACCTGATTGTGCCGGACTGCCAGCGTATCACCCCCGACATGCTGCCTCTGGTGACGTTGACCCAGGACGCCATCGACTGCATTGTGGAAACGGTGCCGGGTGGTGCACGCAACGTGCAGGACATCTACCCGTTGGCACCGTTGCAGGAGGGCATCCTCTATCACCATCTGGCGGCCGAACAGGGTGACCCCTACGTGCTGCAAGCACAGTTCGCCTTCGACAGCCGCGAGCGCCTGGATGATTTCACCCAGGCCTTGCAGGGTGTGATCGATCGCCACGACATCCTGCGCACGGCCATGGCCTGGGAAGGGCTTTATGAGCCGGTGCAAGTGGTCTGGCGCGAGGCCTCGCTGGGCATTGAACACGTGGAGCTGCAGCCTGAGGACGGCGACATTGCCGTCCAGTTGAACACCCGGCGGCACCTGGATATCCGCCAGGCGCCGTTGATGTGCATCCGCTTTGCCCAGGATGAAACCCACCAGCGTTGGGTGGCGACCCTGTTGTTCCATCACATGGCGCTTGATCACACGGCACTGGACGTGGTGCGCCACGAAATGCAGGCACACTTGCTGGGCCAGGCTGACCAATTGGGCGACGCGGTGCCGTACCGCAACTATGTGGCCCAGGCCCGCCTGGGGGTGAGCCGTGAAGAACACGAAGCGTTCTTCCGCGAAATGCTGGGTGCCATCGATGAACCTACGTTGCCATTCGGCTTGCAGGATGTGCGTGGCGACGGCAGCGATGTCGAGGAGGCCAGTCAAGAGGTCCCCATCGATCTGAGCCATCGTCTGCGCAGCCAGGCCCGTCAATTGGGCGTGAGCGCGGCAAGTCTCCATCACCTGGCCTGGGCCCTGGTGCTGGGCCGGGTATCGGGTCGCGAAGACGTGGTGTTCGGCACGGTCCTGATGGGCCGGATGCAAGGGGGCGCGGGGGCCGACCGCGCCCTGGGGATGTTCATCAATACCTTGCCGCTGAGCATGCAGGTGGGCGCGCAGAGCGTGCGCGATGGTGTGCTGGCGACACATGCGCGGCTGACCGGGTTGCTGGGGCATGAGCACGCGTCCCTGGCCCTGGCCCAGCGTTGCAGCAGCGTGGTTGCACCGACGCCATTGTTCAGTGCTTTGCTCAACTATCGTCATTCGATGGCGGAGCCCTTTGCCCCGCAAGCATCTCCGGCCTGGCAAGGCATCGAGGCGCTGGGTGGCGATGAACGCACCAACTATCCGCTGACTCTCAGCGTCGATGACCTGGGAGATGGCTTCAGCCTGACGGCGCAGATCGAGTCCCGGATCGGGGCCCGACGTGTCTGCGACTACATGCAGACGGCCCTGATGAGCCTGGCGGATGCACTGGAACAGGCGCCGCAAACCCCACTGCACGGGCTGGCGATCCTGCCCCAGGCCGAGCGCCGTCAGGTACTCGAAACCTGGAACGCGACGGACCGGGTCTATGCCGGTGCTGCGCTGATCCACCGGCAGGTCGAAGACCAGGCCAGTGCCCGGCCCGAAGCGGTGGCGGTGGTGTATGAAGGCCAGACGCTGACCTACGGCGAACTCAACGTCCGGGCGAATCGACTCGCCCACCGATTGCTGGCTCTGGGGGTCCGCCCGGATGACCGGGTGGCGATCTGTGCCGAACGAAGCCTGGAGATGATCGTCGGGCTACTGGGCGTGTTGAAATCCGGGGCGGGTTATGTCCCGGTGGACCCGGCCTATCCGGCGGAACGTATCGCTTACATGCTGCAGGACAGCGCGCCGGTGGCGGTGCTGGCGCAATCTTCCACGCGCTTGCTCCTGGGCGAGGTCTTGGTGCCGGTGCTGAATCTGGACCCGGACCAGAACTACGCTGCCGAAGCCGTGGCCAACCCGGAAGTGTCCGGGCTCGACGCGGGGCATCTGGTTTATGTGATCTACACCTCGGGCTCCACCGGCCAGCCCAAGGGGGTGATGGTCGAACATCGTAACTTGCGCAACCTGGTGGGCTGGCATTGCGAGGCCTTCGGGGTGCGACGCGACAGCCGCACTTCGAGTGTGGCCGGTTTCGGTTTCGACGCCGCCGCCTGGGAGGTCTGGCCGGCGCTGTGCGCGGGGGCCACCTTGTTGCTGCCACCGGCCCATGCGGGCAGTGAGGATGTCGATGGGTTGCTCGACTGGTGGCAGGCCCAGGCCCTGGATGTGTGCTTCCTGCCCACCCCGGTGGCTGAGTATGCCTTTGGTCGCAACCTGGGCCACCAGCGCTTGCACACCTTGCTGATCGGCGGTGATCGCCTGCGCAAGCTGCCGGTGGACGCTGCTTTCGAGCTGATCAACAACTATGGCCCCACCGAGACCACCGTGGTCGCCACCTCGGGGCGGATCGACGCCACGCAGGCGGTGCTGCATATCGGCAAGCCGGTGGGCAATACCCGGGTCTACCTGCTCGATGCCCGATTGCAACCGGTTCCTGTCGGCGCGACGGGTGAGCTGTACATCGGCGGCGCGGGGGTGGCGCGGGGTTACCTGAACCGTGAACAACTGACTGCCGAGCGCTTCGTGAGGGATCCTTTCAGCCCGGCCGAGGACGCCAGGATGTACCGCACCGGTGACCTGGGGCGCTACCTGCCGGACGGCAACATCGAGTATCAGGGGCGCAATGATGGGCAACTGAAAATCCGCGGCCAGCGCATCGAGCTGGGAGAAATCGAGTCCCGGCTCGGCGATTGTGCCGGCGTGCGGGAGGCGGTGGTCGTTGCGCTCGAGGACGCTTCGGGGGACAAGCGTCTGGTGGCCTACTACACGGTGCGGGAGGGTGAGGCCCCGGCCCCGACGATCGATAGCCTGCGTGAGCAATTGCAGGTGCATTTGCCCCGGCACATGGTGCCGTCGGCCTACCTGCGCCTCGATGCGTTGCCATTGACGCCGAACGGCAAGCTTGACCGCCGCGCCTTGCCGGCCCCTGGCAGCGAGGACTATTCGGGCCGAGGTCATGAAGCGCCCGAGGGTGACACGGAAATCCGAATGGCCGAGATCTGGCGCGAGTTGCTGGGTGTGGACCGAATCGGCCGGCATGATGATTTCTTCGAACTGGGCGGCCATTCGTTGCTGGCGGTGAGATTGATGTCCCTGGTGCGCCAGCAAATGGACGTGGAACTGAGCCTCGCGCAACTGTTTGCCAACCCTGACCTGCGAGCGCTGTCTGCCCAGGTCGCCGAGGCGACGACGAGCACCCTGGCGCCGATCATGCCGGTGCCGCGGGACGAGCGCCTGCCGTTATCGTTTGCCCAACAGCGCTTGTGGTTCCTGGCGCAAATGGACGGAGGCAGCGCCGCCTATCACATCTGCGGCGGCTTGCGTCTCAAGGGCCAACTGGCAACTGGCGCCCTGCGCGAAGCGCTGGACCGGATCGTTGCGCGCCATGAAGCCCTGCGTACCACGTTCGATCTAGTCGATGGTGAAGCGGTGCAGTGCATCGGTGCCGAAGGGATCGGCTTTGCCTTGATGGCCCATGACCTGACGCATCACCTCGACCAGGAAGCCGAACTGGCCAGGCTGACCGACGACGAATCGCAGGCACCGTTCGACCTGCAACAGGGACCACTGATCCGTGGCCGGCTGGTGCGGCTGGCGGATGACGAGCATGTCCTGCTGGTGACGATGCACCACATCGTCTCGGATGGCTGGTCGATGGGCGTGCTGACCCATGAACTGGGGGCACTCTACCAGGCCTGCCTGCATGGCGCCGCCGACCCGTTGCCGGCGCTGCCGGTTCAGTATGCCGACTATGCCGTGTGGCAACGTCGCTGGCTGAGCGGTGAGGTCTTGAGCGAACAGAATGCCTACTGGCAGCAGACGCTGGCGGATGTGCCGCCGCTGCTGACGTTGCCCACGGACTACCCGCGTCCCGCGCAACAGGATTACCGCGGCGCGAACCTCGCGCTGGCGCTTGACTCTGAGTTGACGGCCGACCTCAAGGCGCTGAGCCAGCGCCACGGCACGACGCTGTACATGACCGTCCTGGCCGGCTGGGCCGCGGTGCTCGCACGGCTGTCGGGGCAGCAGACGGTTGTCATCGGCTCGCCGGTGGCCAACCGCGGGCGTGTCGAGGTCGAGGGGCTGATCGGCTTCTTCGTCAACACCCTGGCCCTGCCGATCGATCTATCGGGCCAACCGAGCGTCGAAACCCTGCTGCAACGGGTCAAGACGCAGACGTTGGAGGCACAGGCCCACCAGGATCTGCCGTTCGAGCAGGTTGTGGAGCGGGTCAAACCGGTGCGCAGCTTGTCCCACAGTCCCTTGTTCCAGGCCATGCTGTCCTGGCAGGCCGTCGATGGACAAGCCTTTGCCCTGGAAGGCCTGATCCTTGAAAGCACGGGTGCACCGGCCCGTGGCGCGAAGTTCGATCTGTCCCTGAGCCTTGGGGAGGCGAACGGCCAGATTGCCGGCAGCCTGGAGTACGCCACGGCGCTGTTCGATCAGACGACCATTGAGCGTTACCTCGGTTACCTGGAACGCATGTTGCGAGCGATGGTGGCGGATGCCGATGTGACGGTCGGTGAGATTGCCTTGCTCGGGGAAACCGAGCGCCTGCAACTGGAACGGTTCAACGCCACTGAGGCTGCATATCCGCTGGAACAGACCATTCACGGGCTGTTCGAGGAACAGGTGCAGCGCACGCCGGAGGCGGTGGCCGTGCTGCATGGCGAGCAGCGCCTGACTTATGCCGAATTGAACGAACGGGCCAACCAACTGGCGCATTACCTGCGCGGGCAGGGCGTGCGGCCGGATTCGCGGGTGGCGATCTGCGTCGAGCGCGGTGTCGACATGGTGGTGGGGTTGTTGGCGATTCTCAAGGCCGGCGGTGGTTATGTGCCGTTGGATCCGGCGTATCCGGCGGATCGGATTGCCTACATGCTTGAGGACAGTGCGCCGGCCGTCGTTTTGGCCCAGAAGGCAACCCTTGGGTTGTTGGCAGAAGCCTCGATGCCAGTGATCGACCTCGGTAGCGGACTGTGGCAGGACAAATCCGTCCTGAATCCGTTGGTGCCTGAGCTGACTTCTGCACATCTGGCTTATGTGATCTACACCTCGGGTTCGACTGGTTTGCCTAAAGGCGTGATGATCGAACACCGCAACACGGTGAACTTCCTGACCTGGGCGCATCGCTCCTTTGACGATCAAACCCTGTCGAAAACCCTGTTCTCGACCTCGCTGAACTTCGATCTGGCAGTGTACGAGTGCTTCGCGCCGCTGACGTCGGGCGGCAGCATTGAGGTCGTCACTAATGTGCTGGAACTGCAACAGGGCGAGCACGACATCACCCTGATCAACACCGTACCGTCGGCGCTCAAGACGTTGCTGGAGTCCGGTGGGCTGGGCGAGGGCGTGGACACGGTCAACGTGGCCGGTGAAGCTTTGAAGCGCAGCTTGGTGGAAACGCTGTTCGAACAGACTTCGGTCAAGCGTCTGTGCAATCTCTACGGTCCCTCGGAAACCACCACTTATTCGAGTTGGGTCTCGATGGCCCGCGAAGATGGGTTTGCCGCGCACATCGGCAAGCCGGTGGCGAACACTCAGTTCTATTTGCTGGATGAACATAAACAACCGGTGCCATTGGGTGTTCCAGGGGAAATCTACATCGGTGGCGCGGGTGTCGCCCGTGGTTACCTCAATCGTGATGATCTGACCGCAGAGCGTTTCCTCAAGGATCCGTTCAGCAGTACCGCGAACGCCCGGATGTACAAAACCGGCGATTTGGGTCGCTATCTGGCGGACGGCAACATCGAATACCTCGGCCGTAACGACGACCAGGTGAAGATCCGCGGTTTCCGCATCGAACTGGGCGAGATCGAAACCAAGCTCGCCCAGCATGAGGCCGTGAAAGAAGCGGTGGTGCAGGCCCGCGAGGACGTGCCGGGTGACAAGCGTCTGGTGGCTTACTTCACCGAAGCGGCAACGGTGGACATCGAAACCCTGCGCAATTATCTGCAAGCGCAACTGCCGGAATACATGGTCCCGGTGGCGTATGTGCGTCTCGACGCCATGCCCCTGACCCCCAACGGCAAGCTCGACCGCAAGGCCCTGCCGGCACCCGACCACGAAGCATTGATCAGCCGTGGCTACGAAGCCCCTCAGGGCGAAATCGAAACCACCCTGGCGCAGATCTGGCAAGACCTGCTCAAGGTCGAGCGCGTCGGTCGTCACGATCACTTCTTCGAACTCGGCGGCCACTCTCTGCTGGCCGTCAGCCTGATCGAGCGGATGCGTCAGGTCGGCCTGAGCGCCGACGTGCGCGTGCTGTTCGGTCAGCCAACCCTCGCCGCACTGGCGGCAGCAGTGGGTAACAGCAGCGAAATCGTGGTGCCAGCCAACGGCATCCCGCTCGACTGTACGCGTATCACACCCGACATGCTGACACTGACCACCCTGGACCAGGACGCCATCGACCGCATTGTGGCGACAGTGCCAGGCGGCGCCCGCAACGTGCAGGAGATCTATCCGGTTGCGCCGTTGCAAGAAGGCATCCTCTACCATCACCTCTCGGCCGAACAGGGCGATCCCTATGTCCTGCAGGCCCAATTCGCCCTACAGGACCGGGCGCGGCTGGATGACTTCATTCAGGCCTTGCAAGGCGTCATCGATCGTCATGACATCTTGCGGACCGCCATCCTCTGGGAAGGTCTCGACGAACCCCAGCAAGTGGTCTGGCGAGAGGCGCCGCTAGGACTGGAAGCACTCGTGCTCGATCCACAGGCCGGAGACATCGGCGAGCAACTGCATGAGCGCTTCGACGCTCGCCAGTTTGCCCTGGACATGACCCAGGCGCCGTTGATGCGCCTGGCATTCGCCGAAGACCCGTCCAACCAGCGTTGGGTGGCAATGTTGCTGTTCCACCACATCGCCCTCGACCATACGGCGCTGAAAGTGGTGCAGCGCGAAATGCAGGCGCACCTGCAGGGCCAGGCCGGGCAGTTGGACACTCCCGCGCCGTATCGCAACTATGTGGCCCAGGCCCGCCTGGGGGTGAGCCGTGAGGCCCACGAAGGATTTTTCCGCGAGATGCTCGGTGATGTCGATGAACCGACACTGCCGTTCGGCCTGCAACAGGTCCAGGGTGATGGCCGCCATATAGAGGAAGCCAGGTCGCTGCTCGACAACGATCTGAGCCGCCGCCTGCGGGCTTTGGCACGACAAGCGGGTGTGGGCGCCGCCTGCCTTCATCACCTGGCGTGGGCGCAGGTGCTGGCGCGGGTTTCAGGCAAGCCTGAGGTGGTGTTTGGCACGGTGCTGATGGGTCGGATGCAGGGCGGTCAGGGAGCCGACCGCGCGTTGGGCATGTTCATCAATACTCTGCCACTGCGCGTGAGCGTGGGTGAGCAGGCCGTCAAGGCCGGCGTCAAGGCGGTCCACGAGCAACTGACCGCACTGCTGGGTCATGAGCACGCCTCGTTGGCACTGGCGCAACGCTGCAGTGGGGTGAACGCACCGACGCCTTTGTTCAGCGCGCTGTTGAACTACCGCAACTCCAGCGAACAGACGGACACCGATGAAGCCCTGGAAGCCTGGCAAGGCATCGAGACCCTGGGCGGCGAAGCTCGCACCAACTACCCGCTGACGCTGTCGGTGGATGATCTGGGTGAAGGTTTTGCCCTGACGGTCCTGACCCTTGGCGGTGTCGGCGCGCAGCGGGTCTGTGGCTTCATGGAAAGCGCATTGCGTAGCCTGGCCGCAGCCTTGGAATCCAACCCGACCGCACCCTTGCAGAGCCTGGATATCCTGCCTTCATCCGAACGTGGGAAAGTGTTGGAAATCTTTAATGCGACCACTCGCGGCTACCCGCGGAACAGGACCGTACACGGCCTGTTCGAGGCGCAGGTGCAAGCTCGGCCGCAGGCCACCGCTGTGGTTCACGGTGAGCACCGCCTGACGTATCGCGAGCTTAATTCCCGGGCCAACGCCCTGGCCCGCCACTTGCTCGATCTCGGCGTGCAGTCGGGTGACCCGGTGGCCCTGGGGCTTGAACGCTCCATCGAGATGCTGGTGAGCCAACTGGCGGTGCTCAAATGCGGCGCCGTCTATGTACCGCTGGATGTCAGTGCTCCCGTCGAGCGTCAGCGCTTCATGGTGCAGGACAGCGGGGCGCGGCTCGTGCTGGCATTGAGCACGATGGCCGTGCCTGAAGGCGCGCACCGGGTGGACCTGGATACCGTCGAACTGGTTGAGACGGCCGATGACCTCGATTTGGTCCAGAGCGCCGAATCGGTCGCTTACATCATGTACACCTCCGGTTCCACCGGGATGCCGAAGGGCGTGTTGGTGCCGCACCGGGCAATCAGCCGTCTGGTGATCAACAACGGTTACGCCGATTTCAACGAGCAGGACCGGGTGGCGTTTGCCTCCAACCCGGCCTTCGACGCCAGTACCCTCGACGTCTGGGCGCCACTGCTCAACGGCGGGTGCGTGGTGGTGGTCGAGCAGGACGTGTTGTTCTCCCAGGAGCGGTTCGCGGCGCTGTTGCGCGAGCAATCGGTCAGCGTGCTGTGGATGACCGCCGGGCTGTTCCACCAGTACGCCGCTGGTTTGCTGTCGGTGTTCAAGCAACTGCGTTACCTGATCGTGGGCGGCGACGTGCTGGATCCGGCGGTGATCGCTCGGGTATTGAAGGATGGCGCGCCGCAGCATCTGCTCAACGGTTATGGTCCGACCGAGGCCACGACGTTCACGACCACGTATGAAATTCAAACCGTGGGCGAGGGCGGTATCCCGATTGGTCATCCGATCGGCAACACCCGTGTCTATGTACTGGATGCGAATCAGCAACCCGTGCCGGTCGGTGTGGCAGGTGAGTTGTACATCGGTGGCGACGGCGTGGCGAAGGGATACCTGAACCGCCCGGAACTGACCGCCGAGAAGTTCGTCGCCGACCCGTTCAGCGCCGACCCAGCCGCTTTGCTCTATCGCACCGGCGACCTGGCGCGCTGGCGTGCCGACGGTGCCTTGGACTACCTGGGCCGCAACGACGACCAGGTGAAGATCCGTGGTTTCCGTATCGAACTGGGTGAGATCGAAGCGCGGCTTGCCCGGCATGATGCCGTCAAGGACGCGGTGATCCTGGCCTGTGAAGAGGCGCCAGGCGAGAAGCGGCTAGTGGCCTACTTCACCCAGCACGACCCGGATGCCGAGGTGGCCATCGAAACCTTGCGCGAGCACCTGCATACGCAGTTGCCGGACTACATGGTGCCGGTGGCCTATGTGCGGCTCGAGGTCCTTCCGCTGACTGCCAACGGCAAGCTGGACCGCCGCGCACTGCCGGCTCCGGACGCCAAGGCTTGCGTCAACCGCGAGTACGAGGCCCCGCGAGGCGACATCGAAACCACCCTGGCCCGGCTCTGGGCCGAGGTGCTCAAGGTCGAGCAGGTCGGTCGTCACGATCACTTCTTCGAGCTGGGCGGGCACTCGCTACTGGCGGTGACCCTGATCGAACGTATGCGCCAGATCGGCCTGAGTGCCGACGTGCGGGTGCTGTTCAGCCAGCCGACCCTGGCGGCGCTGGCGGCGGCCATCGGCAGTGGCAGGGAAATCGAGGTGCCGGCGAACCTCATCGAGCCTGGCTGTGGGCATATCACCCCGGCCATGCTGCCGCTGGTGACCCTTGACCAGGAAACGATCGACCGGATCGTCGCCACCGTTCCGGGTGGGGCAGCCAACGTGCAGGACATCTACCCGCTGGCACCCTTGCAGGAAGGCATCCTCTATCACCACCTGGCCGCCGAGCAGGGCGATCCCTACGTGCTGAAAGCGCTCTTCAACCTGCAGGGTCGGGATCGGCTGACGGCATTCGTCGATGCGCTGCAACATGTCATCGATCGCCATGACATCCTGCGCTCCAGTGTGGTGTGGCAAGGCTTCGATTCGCCGGTGCAGGTGGTCTGGCGCGAGGCGGCGCTGCATCTGGAGGCCGTCGACCTGGACAGCTCCGCTGGCGATATCGCTACTCAGTTGCAGGCTCGCTTTGACCCACGGCATTACCGGCTCGATATCACCCAGGCCCCGATGATGCGCCTGGTGTATGCAGAGGACCCGCTCAACCAGCGTTGGGTCGCACTGTTGTTGTTTCACCATATGGCCCTGGATCACACGGCCATGGAGGTGGTGCGCCACGAGATGCAGGCGCGCCTGCTGGGCGAGCCAGGTCCAACGGCGGCGGCCGTGCCGTACCGCAACTATGTGGCCCAGGCGCGGCTGGGGGTGAGTCAGCAGGAGCACGAAGCCTTCTTCCGCGAGATGCTCAGCGATGTTCAGGAGCCGACATTGCCGTTCGGTTTCCAGGATGTGCAGGGCGACGGACGGGATATCGAGGAGGCCAGGCTGCCTGTCGACCTGTCTTTGAGTCTGCGTCTGCGGGCCCAGGCGCGCCATCTCGGCGTGGGTGCGGCCAGCCTGGTTCATCTGGCCTGGGGGCAGGTGCTGAGTCAGGTCTGCGGCAAACCGGATGTGGTGTTTGGCACTGTGCTGATGGGCCGGATGCAGGGCGGCGATGGCGCCGATCGGGCGTTGGGTATGTTCATCAACACCTTGCCGTTGCGGGTGGACGTGGGCGACCAGGGCGTTCGTGACGGCGTGAAAGCCACTCACGCCCGGCTGACCGGTCTGCTGGGGCACGAGCACGCCTCCCTGACCCAGGCCCAGCGTTGCAGCGGCGTAGCCGCGCCGATGCCGTTGTTCGGTGCGTTGCTCAATTATCGGCATAGCGCGGTTGACGAGTATTCGAGCGAGACCCAGGCCGGCTGGGAAGGCATCGAAACCCTCGACATGGAGGAACGCACCAACTATCCGCTGAGCCTCTCGGTGGATGACCTGGGCGAAGGTTTCGGCCTGACGGCGCTGGCCGTACCGCAGATCGGCGCACAGCGGATCTGTGTCTATATGAACATCGCGCTGGAGCATTTGGTGGAGGCCCTGGAGCAGACGCCGCAGAGGCGATTGGACAGTCTGTCGATCCTGCCATCGGCCGAGCGCCAACAGGTGGTGGCAGACTTCAACGCGACCACGCGCAGCTATCCACGGGACAGGACCGTCCATGACCTGTTCGAAGCACAAGTGCAGACGCGTCCGGATGCCGTTGCCGTTGTCCACAATGGACAACGCCTGACTTACCGCGACCTCAACGCCAGGGCCAACCGCCTGGCCCGTCACCTGATCGGTCTGGGCACCCAACTGGGCGATAGCGTGGCCATCGGGCTGGCGCGTTCGATCGATCTGCTGGTCAGTCAGCTGGCGGTTCTCAAGTGTGCTGCCGTCTATGTGCCGCTGGATGTCAACGCACCGGTCGAACGCCAGCAGTTCATGGTCCAGGACAGTGGCGCACAGGTGGTGTTGACCCTGAGCACAAGGATCGTGCCTGAAGGTCCGCTACGGGTGGACCTGGATACCGTCGAGCTGGACGAGTCCGCCGATAACCTCGATCTGACCCTGAGCGCCGAATCGGTCGCGTACATCATGTACACCTCCGGTTCCACCGGCACCCCGAAAGGCGTTCTGGTGCCGCACCGGGCGATCAATCGCCTGGTGATCAACAACGGTTATGCCGACTTCAATGAGCAAGACCGGTTGGTCTTTGCCTCCAACCCGGCATTCGATGCCAGCACCATGGACGTGTGGGGCGCGCTGCTCAATGGTGGGCAAGTGGTGGTAGTCGACCACGAAACCATGCTTGAGCCAGCACGTTTTGCCCAAGTGCTGAGGGAGTCGGGGGCCACCGTGTTGTTCGTGACCACGGCAATCTTCAATCAGTACGTGCAGCTGATTCCTGAGGCCATTGGTGGTTTGCGCATTCTGCTGTGCGGTGGCGAACGGGCCGACGTGACGTCGTTCCGGCGTCTGTTGGGCCTGGCGCCGACATTGCGTCTGGTGCATTGCTATGGCCCGACTGAAACCACCACCTTTGCCACCGCGCTGGAAGTGAAGACGGTGGCAGAGGACGCGCAAAGCGTGTCGATTGGCGGACCGATCTCCAATACCCGTGTCTATGTGCTGGATGCGAATCAGCAACCCGTGCCAGTCGGCGTGGCGGGTGAGCTGTACATCGGTGGCGATGGCGTGGCCCTCGGCTATCTGAACCGTCCGGAACTGACCGCCGAGAAGTTCGTCGCCGACCCGTTCAGCGCCGATCCGGCGGCCTTGCTCTACCGCACCGGCGACCTGGCGCGCTGGCGTACCGACGGAACCGTGGATTATCTGGGCCGTAACGACGACCAGGTGAAGATCCGTGGTTTCCGGATCGAGCTGGGCGAGATCGAGGTCTGTCTGGGCCAGTGTGCCGGCGTGAAGGACGCCGTGGTGCTGGCGCGACAGGACGACAACGGTCCTAAACGTCTGGTGGGTTACGTGATTCCCGAAGCGGGCGCCACCCTGTCGGTTCACGACCTGCACAGCCAGTTGGTAAGCACGTTGGCCGAGTACATGGTCCCCAGCGCCTTCGTGGTGCTGCCATCCTTCCCGCTGACCGCCAACGGCAAGCTGGACCGTCGTGCCTTGCCGGCGCCGGACGCGGACGCTTACGCCAGCCGTGAATACGCAGCCCCGCAAGGCGAGATCGAAACCACCCTGGCCCAACTGTGGGCCGAGGTGCTCAAGGTCGAGCAGGTCGGTCGCCACGATCACTTCTTCGAGCTGGGCGGGCACTCGTTGCTGGCGGTGACGCTGATCGAACGCATGCGTCAGGCCGGCCTGAGTGCCGACGTGCGCGTCCTGTTCAGCCAGCCGACCCTGGCGGCGTTGGCGGAGGCGGTGGGCAGCGGCAAGGAAATCACTGTTCCGCAAAACCTGATTCCGCTGGATTGCGAACACATCACCCCGGCCATGTTGCCGCTGATGACCCTTGACCAACAGACGATCGACCGAATCGTCGCCACCGTTCCGGGTGGTGCTGCCAACGTTCAGGACATCTACCCGCTGGCGCCGTTGCAGGAAGGCATTCTCTATCACCACTTGACCGCCGAGCAGGGCGATCCCTATGTGCTGCAATCGCAGTTCGCCTTCGACAACCGCGAGCGTCTCGACGCATTCGTCGAGGCCTTGCAGGTGGTCATCGACCGCCACGACATCCTGCGCACCAGCGTGGCCTGGGAAGGCCTGGACGAACCGCTGCAGATGGTCTGGCGCAAGGTGCTGCTTGAGCCGCAACGCTTCGAAGCCGATGTCACGGCCGGCGATGTCGCCACGCAATTGGCGAGCCGCTTCGATGCGCGCCACTATCGCCTGGACCTGCGCCGTGCACCGATGCTGCAACTGATCTACGCCCGGGACGAGGCCCAGGACCGTTGGGTGGCGATCCTGCTGTTCCATCACATCGCGCTGGACCACACCGCGTTGGAGGTGGTGAACCACGAGATGCAGCTTTATCTGATGGGCCAGGCTGGGCAGTTGACGGAGGCGGCGCCTTATCGCAATTACGTGGCCCAGGCACGCCTGGGGGCGAGCGAGGCGGAGCACGAGGCGTTCTTCCGCAAGATGCTCGGTGATGTCGATGAACCCACGTTGCCCTTCGGGCTCGCCAAGGTGCGAGGTGATGGTAACGGTATCGAGGAGGTGACAGAGGCGGTCGACGAGAGCTTGAGCCAGCGCCTGCGCATCCGGGCCCGGTTGCTGGGGGTGAGCGCCGCGAGCCTGGTGCATCTGGCCTGGGCGCAGGTTCTGGCCTTGGCGTCCGGCCAGTCCAGGGTGGTGTTCGGCACGGTGTTGTTGGGCCGGATGCAGGGCGGTGAAGGCGCCGACCGGGCATTGGGCATGTTCATCAACACCCTGCCGATCCGGGTGCAGGTGGACGGGCAAGGCGTGCGCGAGGCCGTCAGGACGACCCATGCGCGGCTGACCGGGCTGTTGGCCCACGAGCATGCCTCGCTGGCATTGGCCCAGCGGTGCAGCGGCGTGGCCTCACCGACGCCTCTGTTCAGCGCACTGTTGAACTACCGGCACAGTTCGGTGGAGATGACGGATGAAGGGCTGTCGGCCTGGGATGGCATGCAGATGCTGTCCAGTGAAGAGCGTACCAACTATCCGCTGACCCTGAACGTCGATGACCTCGGCACAGGCTTCAGCCTGACGGTCCAGGTGGACGCGCAACTCGATGCCCAACGCCTCTGTGGCTACATGCAGAAGGCGCTTCGCAGCCTGGTGGAGGCCTTGGAAGAGGCGCCGCAGACACCGGTGCAGAGTCTGGCGGTGATGCCAGCGGCCGAGCGTCGGCAGTTGCTCGACGACTGGAATACGACGGGCCAGGCGCATGCCCATGACGTACTGCTGCATGCCCGGTTCGAAGCCTGGGCGGCGGCGAACCCCGAAGCGCCGGCTCTGGTCTTCGAAGAGCAGGTGCTGACCTACGGCGAACTCAACGCCCGGGCGAATCAGCTTGCCCATCGCTTGGTGTCACTGGGTATCCGCCCGGATGATCGCGTGGCGATCTGCGTCGAGCGCGGGCTGGACATGATCGTGGGGCTACTGGGCATCCTGAAATCCGGTGCCGGCTACGTGCCGGTCGATCCGGCCTATCCGGCGGAGCGCATCACCTACTTGCTTGAAGACAGCGCGCCGGTGGCGATTGTGATGCACACCGCGACACGGGACCTGCTAGTCGAGGGGGCGGTTCGGATAGTCGACCTGAATGATCCCGGGCTGCATAGCCAACCTGAGGTCAATCCGCATGTGCCAGGGCTGACGTCGCACCACCTGGCCTATGTGATCTACACCTCGGGCTCCACTGGGCAGCCCAAGGGCGTGATGGTCGAGCACCGCAACGTGGCGCGCCTGTTCTCGGCCACGCAATCGTGGTTCGAGTTTGGCCCGCGGGATGTCTGGGCGTTGTTCCATTCGTTTGCCTTCGACTTCTCGGTCTGGGAAATCTGGGGTGCTTTGCTCCATGGCGGGCGATTGCTGGTGGTGCCGCAACTGGTCAGCCGTTCTCCCCAGGACTGCTACGCGTTGTTGTGCGAATCGGGGGTCACCGTGCTCAACCAGACCCCAAGCGCGTTCCGCCAGTTGATCGCGGCCCAGGGCGAGAGCGATCTGAGCCACAGCTTGCGCCAGGTGATTTTTGGCGGTGAAGCACTGGAAACCGGGATCCTCAAACCGTGGTATGCCCGCGAGGCCAATACCGGTACGCAACTGGTGAATATGTACGGCATCACCGAAACCACCGTGCACGTGACCTACCATGCGCTGGAGGCCGCGGATGCCCAACGGGTTGGCGTCAGCCCCATTGGCAAGCGCATTCCAGACCTGCAACTGTACGTACTCGATGTCCGGCGCGAGCCGGTGCCGGTTGGTGTGGTCGGTGAAATCCATGTCGGCGGCGCCGGTGTCAGTCGTGGCTACCTGAACCGCGCCGAGCTGACCGCCGAGCGCTTCCTCGATAACCCTTTCAGCGCCGAGCCGAACGCACGGATGTACAAGACCGGCGATCTGGGACGCTGGCTGGCCGACGGCAGCCTGGAGTATCTGGGACGCAACGACGACCAGGTGAAGATCCGCGGTTTCCGTATCGAGTTGGGAGAAGTCGAGGCGACCCTGGCCGATTGCGAAGGAGTCCGCGAAGCGGTGGTCATTACCCGGGAAGACCAACCGGGCGACAAACGCCTGGTGGCTTATGTCATCGCCATGGCGGATGTACAACTCACCGCCGCTGATCTGCGCCTGCGCCTGCTCGGCACTCTGGCCGAGCACATGGTGCCGAGCGCCTTTGTGTTGCTGGACGCTTTCCCGCTGACCAGCCACGGCAAACTCGACCGCAAGGCGTTGCCGGTGCCCGATCAGTCCTCGGTGGTGAGCCGCGGCTACGAGGCCCCTCAAGGCGCGGTCGAGAGCGCCATTGCCGGGATCTGGCAAGACCTGCTCCAGCTCGAGCAGGTGGGGCGCCAGGACAACTTCTTTGAACTGGGCGGCCATTCGTTGCTGGCGGTGAAACTGATCGAGCGTATGCGTCAGATCGATCTGGCCGCCGACGTCCGGGTGCTATTCGGCCAGCCAACGCTGGCAGCGCTGGCCGCGGCGGTAAGCGGTGCCCGCGAAGTAACGGTACCGGCCAATGGTATTCCCGATGGTTGCACCCGTATCACTCCCGATATGCTGCCGTTGGCCGACCTGGATCAACAGGCGGTCGACGGACTGGTTGCAAGAGTACCCGGTGGCGCCAGCAACGTGCAGGACATCTACCCGTTGGCGCCGTTGCAGGAAGGCATTCTCTACCACCATCTCGCTGCCGTGCAGGGCGATCCCTACCTTCAGTACATGACGTTTGCGTTCGATACCTTCAGCCGTCTCGAAGCTTTCACCCAGGCGCTGCAGGTTGTCGTCGCACGGCATGACATCTTGCGCACGGCCGTGTTCTGGGAGGGGCTGGCCGAGCCTGTGCAGGTGGTCCTGCGGCAAGCGCAACTGGATGTCGAACCGGTGCTGCTGGACCCGACAGCCGGGGACATCGCCGGGCAACTGCATGAGCGCTTCGATCCACGTCATTACCGCCTGGACATCCGTCAGGCACCGATGATGCGGGTTGCTTATGCCCAGGACCCGGCGAACCAGCGCTGGGTGGGCATCCTGCTGTTCCATCACCTGGTGGACGATGCCACTTCGCTGGGGGTGCTGGCCGCGGAAATCGAGGCGCACATGCTCGGTCAGGCGCAACATCTGCCCGCGTCGGTACCTTATCGCAACTATGTGGCGCAGGCACGTCTGGGCGTGAGTCGCGAGGCCCATGAAGCGTTTTTCCGTGACATGCTCAGTGACGTCGACGAACCGACACTGCCGTTCGGCTTGCTGGATGTGCAGGGTGACGGCAGTGGTATCGAAGAGGTGCGCCAGGACGTCAGCGCGGACCTGTCACGGCGTCTGCGCAGCCAGGCCCGTCAGTTGGGTGTGAGCCCCGCCAGCCTGTATCACCTGGTCTGGGCGCAGGTGCTGGGCGCGGTGTCGGGACGGGACGACGTGGTGTTTGGCACCGTGCTGGTCGGGCGGATGCAGGGGGGCGAGGGGGCCGACCGGGCCCTGGGAATGTTCATCAACACTTTGCCTTTGCGGGTGAGCCTGGGACAGGTCGGGGTGCGTGCCGGGGTCAAGGCGACCCATGCCCGCCTGACCGCGCTGCTGGGCCATGAGCATGCTTCGCTGGTGCTGGCCCAGCGCTGCAGCAGCGTGGAAGCACCCATGCCGCTGTTCAGTGCCTTGCTCAACTATCGCCACACCGCCACGGTCGCTTCGACCGAGGCGCTGACGGCCTGGAGCGGTATCGAACTGCTTGGCGGTGAAGAACGGACCAACTATCCGTTGACCCTGTCGGTCGACGATCAGGGCGCGGGGTTCAGCTTCAGCATCATGACCCCGGCGCGGATTGGCGCTCAGCGTCTGTGCGGCTATGTACAACAGGCGTTGCACAACCTCATATGGATGCTCGAGCAGACCCCCGAGGCGCCGCTGCACCAACTGGCGATCCTGCCGACGGAAGAGTCCGAGCAACTGCTGGAGACGTTCAACGCGACGCAAGTCGACTACCCGGAAGAGCCGATTTTCCACCGCGCCTTCGAAGCCCAGGTGGAGCGCACGCCGCAAGCCCTGGCGGTTCAGCAGGGTGGGCAGCAGCTGAGCTATCGCGAGCTCAATGCGCGTGCCAACCAGTTGGCGCATTACCTGCTTGAGCAGGGTGTGAAGCCGGATTCGCGCGTGGCGATCTGTGTCGAGCGCAGCGTCGACATGGTCGTGGGGCTGCTGGCGATCCTCAAGGCGGGCGGCAGCTATGTGCCACTGGACCCGGCCTACCCGCTGGATCGGATCGCCTACATGCTGGAGGACAGCGCGCCTGCAGCAGTGCTGGCGGAAGCCGGCACCTGTGGGCTGCTGACAGAGGCCGCGATTCCGCTCATTGCCGTCGACGGCGATGCCTGGTTGGACCGGCCGACGGGCAACCCGTCCGTGACGGACCTGACCCCGGCTCACTTGGCGTATGTGATCTACACCTCGGGTTCCACCGGCAAGCCGAAGGGGGTGATGGTCGAACACCGCAACCTGACCAACCTGCTGTGGGCGATGCGCGACACCCTGGCTGTCGCGCCGACCGATCGCGTGCTGGCACTGACCACCCTGGGCTTCGACATTGCTGGCCTGGAGCTGTACCTGCCGCTGGTCTGCGGTGCGGGCGTGGTGTTGGCGACCCGCGACCAGGGGCGCGACGGTCGATCCCTGGCCGAGCTGGTCGCCCACCATGGCGTCACCGTTGCCCAGGCCACCCCGGCGAGCTGGCGCATGTTGCTGGAGTCGGGTTGGCTGGGGGATCAGCAACTGACCGCGTTGTGCGGCGGTGAAGCGTTGCCCGCTGAGCTGGCCCAACGCCTGGGTGCCCGGGTCAAGACGCTGTTCAACGTCTACGGCCCTACCGAAACGACGATCTGGTCATCGTCCACCCCGGTTGAAGACCCGGAGTCGGACGGCGGCCCGGTCAGTATCGGTCGGCCCATAGCCAATACCCGGCTCTACCTGCTCGACGCTCACGGCAAGCCTGTACCGGTGGGCGTAGCGGGCGAACTCTACATCAGTGGCGCGGGGGTGGCGCGGGGGTACTTGAACCGCGATGAGCTCACCGCCGAACGCTTCCTCTGCGATCCGTTCAGTGATGTTGCGAACGCCCGTATGTACCGCACGGGTGACCTCGGCCGCTATCTGCCGGATGGCAGGGTCGAATACCTGGGCCGCAACGATGACCAGGTGAAGATCCGTGGCTTCCGCATCGAGTTGGGCGAGATCGAAGCCAGGCTGGCCCAGCATGCAGGCGTGAAGGATGCCGTGGTACTGGTGCGCGAAGACATGCCGGGGGAAAAACGTCTGGTGGCCTACTTCACACAGCATGATCCAGACGCGGCGGTGAACATCGAAACCCTGCGCATGCACCTGCAATCCAGGCTGCCGGGCTACATGGTCCCGTCAGCCTACGTGCGCCTCGACCTGCTGCCGTTGACCCCCAACGGCAAACTCGATCGCAAGGCCTTGCCGGCACCGGACCTGGCGAGCGTCATCCGCCGCGGTTACGAAGCCCCGGTGGGCGACACCGAAATCACGTTGGCCCAACTGTGGGCTGAAATTCTCAATGTGGAACGCGTTGGCCGCCACGATGACTTCTTCGAGCTGGGTGGGCACTCCTTACTGGCTGTCAGCCTGATGGAGCGGATGCGCCAGGAGGGCATGGAAGCGGATGTGCGGACACTGTTCGAGCAGCCGACGCTCTCGGATTACGCGGCAATGACAGAAAAAATGGAGATTGTCCTGTGAACGTGATCGAACTGTTGGCGACCCTGAAGGAAAAAGACGTACAGCTTTCGGTCAAGGGCGATCAGCTCGTGGTGCGGGGCCGGAAGCAGTCGTTGAGCGAGCCGGCGGTCCTGGCCTTGCTGCGCGAGCACAAAGCTGCGCTGATCGAGCTGATCCAGGCCGGGCAATACGACGCCGGCCAGACCGGAAACGTCGAGATCCCCGCCAATACCATCCCCGCCGGCTGCACGCGGATTACCCCGCAGATGCTGCCGCTGGTGACGCTGGACCAGGTGGCCATCGATCGCATCATCGCGACGGTGCCCGGCGGCGCCGCCAACGTGCAGGACATCTACCCGCTGGCACCCTTGCAGGAAGGCATTCTGTACCATCACCTGACCGCCGCCCGTGGCGATTCCTACGTCTTGCAGGCCCGCTTCAGCTTCGACCGGCGCGAGCGCCTGACGGACTTCGTCGAGGCTTTGCAGAGCGTGGTCGATCGCCACGACATCCTGCGTAGCGCGGTCGTGCGCGAGGGATTGGAGGAGCCGGTCCAAGTGGTCTGGCGCCAGGCTCGAGTGGGCGTCAGGGACCTTGGCGACTCGCTCGGCGAGGGCGATGTCATGGCGCAGTTGCAGGCCCGTTTCGATCCCCGTCAGTACCGCCTGGATATCAGTCAGGCACCGTTGCTGCTGCTCGTCTTCGCCGAAGACGTGGCCAATCAGCGTTGGGTAGCCTTGCTGCTGTTCCATCATATGGTCCTCGACCATACCGGGCTGGCCATCGTGCAGCATGAAATGCAGGCCTGGCTGACCGGGCAGGGCGGCCAACTTGAGCCTGCCGTCCCTTACCGGAACTATGTGGCGCGCACCCGGCAGGCCGCCCAGCGTCAGGCCGATGAGGCCTTCTTCGTCAAGATGCTTGGCGATGTCGATGAGCCGACGCTGCCATTCGGTCAGCAGGATGTGCTGGGCGACGGCAGCGCCATCGAGGAGAGCCATCGACCGCTGGCGCCTGAACTCAGCCGACGCCTGCGTGGGCAGGCCCGCCAACTCGGGGTCAGCGCGGCGAGTATTTTCCACCTGGCCTGGGCCCAGGTGCTGGGCTGTGTCTCGGGACGTAAAGATGTCGTGTTCGGTACCGTGATGCTTGGGCGCATGCAGGCCGGAGAGAGCCTGAGCCGGGCACTGGGCATGTTCATCAACACTCTGCCGTTGCGGGTGGACGTGGGCGCGCAGAGTGCACGCGATGGGGTAAAGAGCACCCATGGCTGGTTGAGCGCTTTGTTCGGCCACGAATATGCCTCGCTGGCCCTGGCACAACGTTGCAGTGGCGTGGCGGCACCGGCGCCGCTGTTCAGCGCACTGTTGAACTACCGCCATAGCGCTGGTGCGGCCCAGGTACCCGCTCCGGAAGCGCTCCAGGCTTGGGAGGGCATTGAAACCCTGGGCGCCCAGGAAAGGACCAACTATCCGCTGATCCTGTCGGTGGACGATTTCTCCGATGACTTTGCCTTGGAGGTGCAAGCGAGCGTCCAGATCGGCGCGCAGCGGGTCGGTGCCTATATGGAAATGGCGCTGGCGAATCTGGTGGAGGCGCTGGAGCGTGCGCCTGAATCGCCATTGGCCGGCTTGCCGATTCTGCCTGCGGCGGAGCGCGAGCAACTGCTGGTGGCGTTCAACGCCACCGACGCCGGGTATCCGCTGGAGCAGACTATTCACGGGCTGTTCGAGGAACAGGTGCAGCGCACGCCGGAAGCGATGGCAGTGCTGCATGGCGATCAGCATCTGACTTATGCCGAACTGAACGAACGGGCCAACCGGTTGGCGCACTACCTGCGCGGGCAGGGCGTGCAGCCGGATTCGCGGGTGGCGATCTGTGTCGAGCGCGGTGTCGACATGGTGGTGGGGTTGCTGGCGATCCTCAAGGCGGGCGGCGGTTATGTGCCGCTGGATCCGGCGTATCCGGCGGATCGGATTGCCTACATGCTCGAGGATAGTGCACCGGCCGTCGTTTTGGCCCAGAAGGCAACCCTTGGGTTGTTGGCAGAAGCCTCGATGCCAGTGATCGACCTCGGTAGCGGGCTGTGGCAGGACGAATCCGTCCTGAATCCGTTGGTGCCTGAGCTGACTTCTGCGCATCTGGCGTATGTGATCTACACCTCGGGTTCGACCGGCCTGCCGAAAGGCGTGATGATCGAGCACCGCAATACGGTGAACTTCCTGACCTGGGCGCATCGCTCCTTTGACGCTCAAACCCTGTCGAAAACCCTGTTCTCGACCTCGCTGAACTTCGACTTGGCCGTGTACGAATGCTTCGCACCGCTGACGTCTGGCGGCAGCATCGAAGTGGTCACTAATGTACTGGAACTGCAACACGGTGAGCACGACATCACCCTGATCAACACCGTGCCGTCAGCGCTCAAGGCTCTGCTGGAGTCCGGTGGGCTGGGTGATGGCGTCGACACGGTGAACGTGGCCGGTGAAGCCCTCAAGCGCAGTCTGGTGGAAATGCTGTTCGAACAGACTTCGGTCAAGCGCCTGTGCAATCTCTATGGGCCTTCGGAAACCACGACCTATTCCAGTTGGGTCTCGATGGCTCGCGAAGATGGGTTTGCCGCGCACATCGGCAAGCCTGTGGCGAACACCCAGTTCTATTTGCTGGATGAACATAAACAACCGGTACCGCTGGGTGTTCCAGGGGAAATCTACATCGGTGGCGCCGGGGTCGCTCGCGGTTATCTGAATCGCGACGATCTAACCGCAGAGCGTTTCCTCAAGGATCCGTTCAGCAGCGCTGCAAACGCCCGGATGTACAAAACCGGCGACCTGGGTCGCTACCTGCCGGACGGCAACATCGAATACCTCGGCCGTAACGACGACCAGGTGAAGATCCGCGGTTTCCGCATCGAACTGGGTGAGATCGAAGCCAAACTCGCCCAGCATGAGGCCGTGAAAGAAGCGGTGGTGCAGGCCCGCGAGGACGTGCCGGGTGGCAAGCGTCTGGTGGCTTACTTCACTGAATCGGCAACGGTGGACATCGAAACCCTGCGCAGTTATCTGCAAGCGCAACTACCTGAATACATGGTCCCCGTGGCGTATGTGCGTCTCGACGCCATGCCGCTGACCCCCAACGGCAAACTCGACCGCAAGGCCCTGCCGGCACCGGAGCTGGACTCGGTCATTACTCGGGGTTACGAAGCCCCCCAAGGCGAAATCGAAACCACCCTGGCGCAGATCTGGCAAGACCTGCTCAAGGTCGAGCGCGTCGGTCGTCACGATCACTTCTTCGAACTCGGCGGCCACTCCCTGCTGGCTGTCAGCCTGATCGAACGGATGCGTCAGGTCGGCCTGAGCGCCGACGTGCGCGTGCTGTTCGGTCAGCCAACCCTGGCCGCACTGGCGGCAGCGGTGGGTAACGGCAGCGAAATCGTGGTACCGGCCAATGGTATCCCGCTCGACTGTACGCGTATCACACCCGACATGCTGACGCTGACCCACCTGGACCAGGACGCCATTGAGCATATCGCGTCGATGGTTCCAGGTGGCATGGGCAACATACAGGACATCTACCCGCTGGCGCCGTTGCAGGAAGGCATCCTCTATCACCATCTGGCCGCCGAACAGGGCGACCCTTACGTGTTGCAATCGCAATTCGCTTTCGACAGCCGCGAGCGTCTGGACGGGTTCATCGAGGCGTTGCAAGTGGTGATCGATCGCCACGACATCCTGCGGACCGCTATCGTCTGGGAAGGCCTCGACGAACCTCAGCAAGTGGTCTGGCGCGAAGCACGTCTGGGGGTGGAGGCGTTCGTTGCGGATCCGCAGGCCGGCGCCGTCACCGCGCAAATGCACCGTCGCTTCGATGCCCGGCACTATGCCTTGGACCTGACCCAGGCGCCGCTGATGCGCCTGGCGTTCGCCGAAGACCCGTCCAACCAGCGCTGGATCGCGATGTTGCTGTTCCACCACATCGCCCTCGACCATGCGGCAATGAAAGTGGTGCAGCGTGAAATGCTGGCGCACCTGCAAGGCCAGTCCGGGCAGTTGGACACCCCCGCGCCGTATCGCAACTATGTGGCCCAGGCTTGCCTGGGGGTGAGTCGTGAGGAGCATGAAAGCTTCTTCCGCGAAATGCTTGCTGACGTCGACGAGCCGACACTGCCGTTCGGTCTGCAGGACGTGCAGGGTGACGGTCACGATATCGAGACCGCTACACGGCTACTCGACAGCGACCTCAGCCGCCGTCTGCGGAGCCTGGCCCGCCATTCGGGCGTGGGCACGGCAAGCCTGCACCACCTGGCCTGGGCCCTGGTGCTGGGCCGGGTATCGGGCCGCAGCAATGTGGTGTTCGGCACGGTGTTGATGGGCCGGATGCAGGGCGGCGAGGGAGCCGATCGTGCATTGGGCATGTTCATCAATACCCTGCCGCTTCGCGTCGATGTCGATGAGCTGGACGTCAAGGCGGGCGTCAAGGCGGTTCATGCCCAACTGACAGCCCTGCTGGGGCATGAGCATGCCCCATTGGCACTGGCCCAGCGTTGCAGTGGCGTGGTTGCACCGACGCCGTTGTTCAGTGCGTTGCTGAACTACCGTAACTCCAGCGAGCAGGCGGCTGGGCAGGACACTCCGTCGGTCTGGCAGAATATCGAAATACTGGGTGGCGAATCACATACTACCTATCCGCTGACTCTCAGCGTCGATGACCTGGGGGATGGCTTCAGCCTGACGGCGCAGATCGACTCCCGGATCGGGGCCAGCCGTGTCTGCGACTACATGCAGACGGCCCTGATGAGCCTGGTGGATGCGCTGGAACAGGCGCCGCAAACCCCACTGCACGGGCTGGCGATCCTGCCCCAGGCCGAGCGCCGTCAGGTACTCGAAACCTGGAACGCGACGGACCGGGTCTATGCCGGTGCTGCGTTGATCCACCGGCAGGTCGAAGACCAGGCCAGTGCCCGGCCTGAAGCGGTGGCGGTGGTGTATGAAGGTCAGACGCTGACCTACGGCGAACTCAACGTCCGGGCGAATCGACTCGCCCACCGATTGCTGGCTCTGGGGGTCCGCCCGGATGACCGGGTGGCGATCTGTGCCGAACGAAGCCTGGAGATGATCGTCGGGCTACTGGGCGTGTTGAAATCCGGGGCGGGTTATGTCCCGGTGGACCCGGCCTATCCGGCGGAACGTATCGCCTACATGCTGCAGGACAGCGCGCCGGTGGCGGTGCTGGCGCAATCTTCCACACGCTTGCTCCTGGGCGAGGTCTTGGTACCGGTGCTGAATCTGGACCCAGACCAGAACAACGCTGCCGAAGCCGTGGCCAACCCGGAAGTGTCCGGGCTCGACGCGGGGCATCTGGTTTATGTGATCTACACCTCGGGCTCCACCGGCCAGCCCAAGGGGGTGATGGTCGAACATCGTAACTTGCGCAACCTGGTGGGCTGGCATTGCGAGGCCTTCGGGGTGCGACGCGACAGCCGCACCTCGAGTGTGGCCGGTTTCGGTTTCGACGCCGCCGCCTGGGAGGTCTGGCCGGCACTGTGCGCGGGGGCCACCTTGTTGCTGCCACCGGCCCATGCAGGCAGTGAGGATGTCGATGGGTTACTCGACTGGTGGCAGGCCCAGGCCCTGGATGTGTGCTTCCTGCCCACCCCGGTGGCTGAGTATGCCTTTGGTCGCAACCTGGGCCACCAGCGCTTGCACACCTTGCTGATCGGCGGTGATCGCCTGCGCAAGCTGCCGGTGGACGCTGCTTTCGAGCTGATCAACAACTATGGCCCCACCGAGACCACCGTGGTCGCCACCTCGGGGCGGATCGACGCCACGCAGGCGGTGCTGCATATCGGCAAGCCGGTGGGCAATACCCGGGTCTACCTGCTCGATGCCCGATTGCAACCGGTTCCTGTCGGTGCGACGGGCGAGCTGTACATCGGCGGCGCGGGGGTGGCGCGGGGTTACCTGAACCGTGAACAACTGACTGCCGAGCGCTTCGTGAGGGATCCTTTCAGTCCGGCCGAGGACGCCAGGATGTACCGCACCGGTGACCTGGGGCGCTACCTGCCGGACGGCAACATCGAGTATCAGGGGCGCAATGATGGGCAACTGAAAATCCGCGGCCAGCGCATCGAGCTGGGAGAAATCGAGTCCCGGCTCGGCGATTGTGCCGGCGTGCGGGAGGCGGTGGTCGTTGCGCTCGAGGACGCTTCGGGGGACAAACGTCTGGTGGCCTACTACACGGTGCAGGAGGGTGAGGCCCCGGCCCCGACGATCGATAGCCTGCGTGAGCAATTGCAGGTGCATTTGCCCCGGCACATGGTGCCGTCGGCCTACCTGCGCCTCGATGCGTTGCCATTGACGCCGAACGGCAAGCTTGACCGCCGCGCCTTGCCGGCCCCTGGCAGCGAGGACTATTCGGGCCGTGGTCATGAAGCGCCCGAGGGTGACACGGAAATCCGCCTGGCCGAGATCTGGCGCGAGTTGCTGGGTGTGGACCGGATCGGTCGGCATGATGATTTTTTCGAACTGGGCGGCCATTCGTTGCTGGCGATGAGGTTGATCGAACGGATGCGCCAGCTCGGTCTGGCGGTCGATGTGCGCATGCTGTTCAGCCAGCCGACATTGCAGGCTTTGGCCGCTGCGGTAGGCGGGCATCGCGAGGTGGTGGTGCCGGCCAACGCGATCATCGAAGGCTGCCAGCGGATCACTCCGGACATGTTGCCGTTGACTGCCCTGGACCAGGCGACGATCGATCGTCTGGTGGCGGGCGTGCCGGGCGGCGTGAGCAATGTCCAGGACATCTATCCGCTGGCACCGTTGCAACAAGGCATTCTCTACCACCATCTGGCTGCCGGACAGGGTGATCCCTATCTGCTGCAATCACAGTTCGCCTTCGACAGCCGCGAGCGCTTCGATGCCTTCGCCAGGGCGCTGCAGCAAGTGATCGACCGTCACGATATTCTGCGCACGTCGCTCGCCTGGGAAGGCCTCGACGAGCCGGTTCAGATTGTCTGGCGCCAGGCACCGCTGCATCTGGAAACCTTCATGCCCGATCCGGCTCGCGGTGACATCGCCAGGCAGTCCCATGAGCGCTTCAACGCCCGGCATTACCGGCTGGATCTGCGCCAGGCGCCGATGTTGCGTCTGATCGTGGCCGAGGACGCGCCCAACCAGCGTTGGGTCGCGACGCTGCTGTTCCACCATACGGTGCTGGACCACACCGCACTGGAAACCCTGGTGCATGAAATGCAGGCCCACCTGCTCGATAGGGCGCACGAGTTGGGTCCTGCGGTGCAATACCGCAACTACGTGGGGCAGGCCCTCTTGGGTGGCAGCCAAGAAGAACATGAAGCGTTCTTTCGCGAAATGCTCGGCGATATCGAGGAACCGACGTTGCCGTTCGGTCGCCAGGACGTGCAGGGCGACGGCAATGATGTGGAGGAGGTGAAACAGGCGCTGGAGGCGGGGCTGTGCCGGCGTCTGCGTGGGCAGGCGCGGCGGTTGGGTGTCAGCGCGGCGAGCGTGATGCACCTGGCCTGGGCCCAGGTACTGGGCCGCGTCAGCGGTCGCGACGAAGTGGTCTTCGGCACGGTGCTGTTGGGGCGGATGCAGGCGGGGGACGGCGCCGACCGTGCCTTGGGCATGTTCATCAATACCCTGCCGTTGCGGGTCAGCCTTGGTGAGCCGGTCGCACGTGAGTCGGTCAAGGCCATCCACAGGCGGCTCACCGAGCTGTTGGGACATGAGCACGCGCCGCTGGCGCTGGCCCAGCGTTGCAGCGGTGTGACGGCGCCGACACCGCTATTCAGTGCGTTGCTCAATTACCGTCACAGTGCCGAGACAGTGGAGGTCGGGGCTGAGGGAGTGTGGCAGGGCATCGAGGTTCTCGGTGGCGAGGAACGCACCAACTACCCGTTGTCGCTGGCAGTGGATGATGAAGGCGAAGGATTCAAGCTGGTTGTGCAGGCGATGGCCGGGATCGATGCCCGACGTATCGCGGACTACATGCAGACCACGCTCTACAGCCTGGTCAGCGCCTTGGAAAGCGCGCCCGATACTCCCTTGCATACGCTGCAAAGCCTGCCGCCGGCCGAGCTTGAGCTGTTGCTGGACACCTGGAACGCCACGCAAGTCAGCTATCCGCTGGAGCAGACGATCCATCAACTGTTCCAGGTCCAGGCGCAGGTATCACCTGATGCCGTGGCCGTCGTCTTTGGCGACCGCTCGTTGAGCTACGCCGAACTGAACGGGCAGGCCAACCGGCTCGCCCATCGCCTGCTTGCCCAGGGCGTGCGCCCGGACGATCGGGTGGCGATCTGTGTGGAGCGCGGCCCGGACATGCTGGTCGGGCTACTGGGTATTCTGAAGTCGGGCGCGGCCTACGTCCCCCTGGACCCGGCGTACCCGAACGAACGTCTGGCCTACATGCTTCACGACAGCGCGCCGCTGGCGCTGGTGGTGCACGGTGCTACCCGAGGCTTGTTGGCCGACGCCGGGTTGGAGGTCGTTGATCTCGACAGTGCCGAGGGCCAGGCTTTCTCCCTGGACAATCCGTCCGTGCCCGGACTGACTTCGGCACACCTGGCCTACGTGCTCTACACCTCGGGATCGACCGGCAGGCCGAAGGGCGTGATGGTCGAGCACCGCAATGTGGTCAACCTGTTGTGGGCGATGCGCGACACCCTGGACGTGACACCCTCCGACCGGATGCTGGCGCTGACCACCCTGGGCTTCGACATCGCCGGTCTGGAACTCTACCTGCCGCTGGTCTGCGGTGCGCAGGTGGTGCTGGCCTCCCGTGACCAGGGCCGTGACGGGCAGGTGCTGGCCCGGATGATCGCCTCCCACGGCATCACCCTGGCCCAGGCGACTCCGGCTAGCTGGCGCATGTTGCTGGAGTCGGGCTGGGAAGGCGCGCCCGGGCTGGCGGCACTGTGCGGCGGCGAAGCGCTGCCCGCCGACCTTGCCCGGCGCGTGGCGGAGCGGGTCCGGATCTTGTTCAACGTCTATGGCCCGACCGAAACGACGATCTGGTCATCGTCCATGCCGGTCGGGGCGCTGGAAGCGGATGGCGGCTCGGTCAGCATCGGCCGACCCATCGCCAATACCTGCTTCTACCTGCTCGACCACCACGGCAATCCGGTGCCTGTCGGCGTTGCGGGTGAGATCTGCATTGGCGGCGCAGGTGTGGCGCGGGGCTATATGAACCGCGCGGACCTTACCGCTGAACGCTTTGTGAAGGATCCGTTCAGTGTCCAGGCGGACGCACGGATGTACCGCACCGGCGACATCGGTCGCTACCTGCCGGACGGCCGGATCGAGTACCTGACCCGCAACGATGGGCAAGTCAAGATCCGTGGCCTGCGCATAGAACTGGGGGAAATCGAAGCAGTGCTTGCCGGTTGCCCGGGGGTGAGCGAGGCCGTGGTCATCGCGCGCGAAGACCTGCCCGGCGAGAAGCGTCTGGTCGCGTATTACCGCACCCAGGCCGACTCGTACGCACCGACGGCCGAGGCGTTGCGGGCCCTGGTGCTTGGGCAACTGCCCGAGTACATGGTGCCGGTGGCCTACGTGCGGTTGGACGCGATGCCGCAGACGCCCAACGGCAAGCTGGATCGCAAGGCGCTGCCGGCGCCGGAGTCGACGGCCGTGGGTCTGCAGGCCTATGAGGCACCTCAAGGCGATGTCGAGCTGCTGCTGGCAGACGTCTGGCAGCAACTGTTGGGCCTGGACCGGGTCGGCCGGCATGATCGGTTCTTTGAGTCGGGCGGGCATTCGCTGTTGGCGATGCGGCTGATCTCACAGGTGCGCCAGCGCCTTGGGGTAGAGCTGACACTCGGTGATCTGTTCGCTCATTCGCAATTGAGCGAGCTGGCCCTGGTGGTATCCGGCGCGGCACGCAGTACGTTGCCGTCGATCGTGCCGGTCGATCGGGATGAGCCGCTGCCGCTGTCCTTCGCCCAGCAGCGTCTGCTGTTCCTGACGCGGATCGAAGGAGCCAGCTCGGCCTATCATTTACCGGTGGCCTTGCGCCTGACGGGAGCACTGGACCGCAACGCGTTGCAGCGGGCCCTGGACCGGATCGTGGCGCGCCACGAGGCCCTGCGTACGACCTTCGTCCAGAGTCCGGAACTACCGGCGTGGCAGCGTATCGACGCCCAGGACAGTGGCTTTGCCTTGGAAACTCTCGATCTGCGCGCCGACTCCATGGCGCAGGCGTCAATGCAGGCACTGATCGAGAGTGAAGCCGGCGCGGCCTTCGACCTCGAGCGCGGGCCGCTGATCCGTGGCCGGCTGGTGCGGTTGGCGGATGACGAGCATGTGCTGATGGTGACGATGCACCACATCGTTTCGGATGGCTGGTCGATAGGGGTTCTGACCCGGGAGCTGGTCACGCTCTACAGCGCCTATCACGAGGGTCGAGATGACCCACTTCCGGCGCTGGAAGTGCAGTATGCCGACTACGCGGTCTGGCAACGCCGCTGGCTGAGTAGCGAGGTACTCAAGTGCCAGGGCGCCTGGTGGCAAGCTGCGCTGGCCGATGCGCCGGGGCTGCTGATGTTGCCCTCCGACCGTCCACGGCCGGCACACCAGAATTATGCCGGCGCAAGCCTGGCGGTGCGCTTCGATGCGGCGCTTGCCTCGGACCTCAAGGCCTTGAGCCAGCGCCATGGAACGACGCTGTACATGACCGTGCTGGCCGGTTGGGCCGCGGTGCTCGCACGGCTTTCAGGGCAGGACATGGTGGTCATCGGCTCGCCAACCGCCAACCGCAGGCGAGGGGAAGTCGAGGACCTGATTGGTTTCTTCGTCAACACCCTGGCTTTGCCCATCGACGTGTCGGGCCAGCCCAGCGTCGAGGTCCTGTTGCAGCGGGTCAAGACGCAGACGTTGGAGGCACAGGCCCACCAGGACCTGCCGTTCGAACAGGTGGTGGAACTGGTCAAACCGGTGCGCAGCCTCTCTCACAGCGCCATATTCCAGGCCATGTTGTCCTGGCAGAACACCGAGGGTGTTGAGCTTGTCCTGGGTGATCTGAAGCTCGAAGCACTGGGGGCGGCGAGGCGAACGGCGAAATTCGACCTGTCCCTTGACTTGGGCGAAGTCGACGGTTGTATCCAGGGAACATTGGAATACGCCACGGCGCTGTTCGATCAGACGACCATTGAGCGTTACCTCGGTTACCTGGAACGCATGTTGCGAGCGATGGTGGCGGATGCCGATGTGACGGTTGATGAGATTGCCTTGCTCGGTGAAACCGAGCGCCTGCAACTGGAACGGTTCAACGCCACTGAGGCTGCGTATCCGCTGGAACAGACCATTCACGGGCTGTTCGAGGAACAGGTGCAGCGCACGCCGGAGGCGGTGGCAGTGCTGCATGGCGAGCAGCGCCTGACTTATGCCGAATTGAACGAACGGGCCAACCAACTGGCGCATTACCTGCGCGGGCAGGGCGTGCAGCCGGATTCGCGGGTGGCGATCTGTGTCGAGCGCGGTGTCGACATGGTGGTGGGGTTGCTGGCGATCCTCAAGGCGGGCGGCGGTTATGTGCCGCTGGATCCGGCGTATCCGGCGGATCGGATTGCCTACATGCTCGAGGATAGTGCACCGGCCGTCGTTTTGGCCCAGAAGGCAACCCTTGGGTTGTTGGCAGAAGCCTCGATGCCAGTGATCGACCTCGGTAGCGGGCTGTGGCAGGACGAATCCGTCCTGAATCCGTTGGTGCCTGAGCTGACTTCTGCGCATCTGGCGTATGTGATCTACACCTCGGGTTCGACCGGCCTGCCGAAAGGCGTGATGATCGAGCACCGCAATACGGTGAACTTCCTGACCTGGGCGCATCGCTCCTTTGACGCTCAAACCCTGTCGAAAACCCTGTTCTCGACCTCGCTGAACTTCGACTTGGCCGTGTACGAATGCTTCGCACCACTGACGTCTGGCGGCAGCATCGAAGTGGTCACTAATGTACTGGAACTGCAACACGGTGAGCACGACATCACCCTGATCAACACCGTGCCGTCAGCGCTCAAGGCTCTGCTGGAGTCCGGTGGGCTGGGTGATGGCGTCGACACGGTCAACGTGGCCGGTGAAGCGCTCAAGCGCAGTCTGGTGGAAGCGCTGTTCGAACAGACTTCGGTCAAGCGCTTGTGCAATCTCTATGGGCCTTCGGAAACCACGACTTACTCCAGTTGGGTGTCGATGGCCCGCGAAGACGGGTTTGCCGCGCATATCGGTAAGCCTGTGGCGAATACCCAGTTCTATTTGCTGGACGAGCACCAGCAACCGGTGCCGCTGGGTGTACCGGGGGAAATCTACATCGGTGGCGCGGGTGTCGCCCGTGGTTATCTCAATCGTGATGATCTGACCGCAGAACGCTTCCTCAAGGATCCGTTCAGCAGCGCTGCAAACGCCCGGATGTACAAAACCGGCGACCTGGGTCGCTATCTGCCCGATGGCAACATCGAATACCTCGGCCGTAACGACGACCAGGTGAAGATTCGCGGTTTCCGCATCGAACTGGGTGAGATCGAAGCCAAACTCGCCCAGCATGAGGCCGTGAAAGAAGCGGTGGTGCAGGCCCGCGAGGACGTGCCGGGTGACAAACGCCTGGTCGCCTATTTCACCCAATCGCAAGCAGTGGGCATCGAAGCCCTGCGCAGCCACCTGCAAGCGCAGTTGCCGGCCTACATGGTCCCGGTGGCCTACGTACACCTCGACACACTGCCGCTGACTCCCAACGGCAAGCTCGACCGCAAGGCCCTGCCGGTACCCGCCAGTGACGCGTACTCCGTGCGTCAATACGAAGCCCCACTGGGTGACACCGAGATGAAGCTCGCAGCGTTGTGGGCCGAGTTGCTGAAGGTCGAGCGTGTCGGCCGCCATGACCATTTCTTTGAACTGGGCGGGCATTCGTTGTTGGTCGTGACGCTGATCGAACGCATGCGCAAGGAAGGCATGGAGGCTGATGTCCGTGTGCTGTTCGGCCAGCCGACGCTGGCACTGGTGGCCGCGGCGGTGGGGCAGGTGCAGCGTATCGAAGTGCCCGAGACAAAGATCCCGGCGCTCACGCGCCAGCGACGTATCTGAACCCTGGCGGTGGGGAGCCTGCTCGCGATAGCGGTGGGTCAGTTGGCATTGATGCTGGATGGGCTGACGCCATCGCAAGCAGGCTCGCTCCCACGGGGTTCGGGGTGTTTGCCGGGTGCTGCGGGCTTTCACGGTCCAGGGTGGGAGCGAGCCTGCTCGCGATAGCGGTGGGTCAGTTGGCATTGATGCTGGATGGGCTGACGTCATCGCGAGCAGGCTCGCTCCCACGGGGTTCGGGGTGTTTGCCGGGTGCTGCGGGCTTTCACGGTCAGGGTGGGAGCGAGCCTGCTCGCGATAGCGGTGGGTCAGTTGGCATTGATGCTGGATGGGCTGACGTCATCGCGAGCAGGCTCGCTCCCACGGGGTTCGGGGTGTTCGCGGATGCTGCGGGCTTTCACGGTCAGGGTGGGAGCGAGCCTGCTCGCGATAGCGGTGGGTCAGTTGGCATTGATGCTGGATGGGCTGACGTCATCGCGAGCAGGCTCGCTCCCACGGGGTTCGGGGCGTTTCCCGGATGCTGCGGGCTTTCACGGTCCAGGGTGGGAGCGAGCCTGCTCGCGATAGCGGTGGGTCAGTTGGCATTGATGCTGGATGGGCTGACGCCATCGCGAGCAGGCTCGCTCCCACGGGGTTCGAGGCGTTTCCCGGGTACTGCGGGCTTTCACGGTCCAGGGTGGGAGGGAGCTTGCTCGCGATAGCGGTGGGTCAGTTGGCATTGATGCTGGATGGGCTGACGCCATCGCGAGCAGGCTCGCTCCCACGGGGTTCGGGGTGTTTGCCGGGTGCTGTGGGCTTTCACGGTCCAGGGTGGTGGGGAGCCTGCTCGCGATAGCGGTGGGTCAGTTGGCATTGATGCTGGATGGGCTGACGCCATCGCGAGCAGGCTCGCTCCCACGGGGTTCGAGGCGTTTCCCGGATGCTGCGGGCTTTCACGGTCCAGGGTGGGAGCGAGCCTGCTCGCGATAGCGGTGGGTCAGTTGGCATTGATGCTGGATGGGCTGACGTCATCGCGAGCAGGCTCGCTCCCACGGGGTTCGGAGTGTTTCCCGGATGCTGCGGGCTTTCACGGTCCAGGGTGGGAGCGAGCCTGCTCGCGATAGCGGTGGGTCAGTTGGCATTGATGCTGGATGGGCTGACGTCATCGCGAGCAGGCTCGCTCCCACGGGGTTCGGGGTGTTTCCCGGGTGCTGCGGGCTTGTGCCCGCCTGCCCGTTGCCGGGACTTGTCCCTGCTTCCCATGACAGACATGCCCTACTGAATGCTCTAATTTTTTTTGGCCTGTAAGGAGACAGTCCCGGAGAGGGCTCTCCTTCGGTTGAACATGACGATATTCACTGCATTGGCCTGCCCGACGTGATCGGCCCATCAACTGCCAGTCCTCGCGTCCAGGCGACACGCCGTCTCTGAAAGTCACACTGATCGTCAACCACTCCGAACCAGAAAAGCAGGTCCTTCGATGCAATTCAGCGAACTGATGGCAGCTCTTTCCAAGCACCCGATCCGTCTCCAGCAGGACGGCGACAACCTGCTGATCCAGGGCGATGACGAAGGGCTGGACGGTGCGTTGTGGGATAGCCTTACCGCGCATAAGCAGGAATTGCTCGATTTGGTGGGGACCAATGGCGGGGATTGGTTGAGCCCGGCGTTTCGCATCACGCCGGACATGCTGCCGCTGGCGAGCCTGACCCAGGAGGACATCGACCGGATCGTCGAGAGTGTGCCTGGCGGCGCCGGTAACGTGCAGGACATTTATCCACTGGCGCCGTTGCAGGAAGGCATCCTTTACCATCACCTTGCCGCAGAACACGGCGATCCCTATGTGCTCCACGCCTTGTTCGGGGCCGACCGGCGTACCCGTCTTGACGACTTTACCCGGGCCTTGCAAGGGGTGATCGATCGCCACGACATCCTGCGCACATCGGTGTTCTGGGAAGGCCTCGAAGAGCCGGTGCAGGTCGTCTGGCGCGCTGCCAGTCTGACGTTGGAAGAGATCGTACTTGATCCGCTTGACGGTGCCATCGAGTGGCAATTGCAGCAACGTTTCGACACCCGGCACCATCGGCTGGACGTGGGCAAGGCGCCTTTATTGCGCCTGGTCTGTGCGCAGGATCGCCCGAACGAGCGCTGGGTGGCGATTCTGTTGTTCCATCACATGGCGCTGGACCATGTGGCGCTGGAGCTGGTGCAGCATGAGATGCAAGCGTTTCTGCTCGGCATGCCCGATGCCTTGCCTGAGGTGGTGCCATATCGCAATTATGTGGCGCAGGTCCGGCTCGGGGCGGGTGACGATGCTCATGAGACGTTCTTCCGCCAGATGCTGTCCGATGTCGATGAACCGACGCTGCCCCTGGGCTATGCCGAAGTGCCCAAGAACGAATCGGCGGTCGAAGAAGTGCGTTTCCCAGTCGATAGTGCGTTGAGCCGTCGTCTGCGGGCTCAAGCCCGTCAGTTGGGCGTCAGCGCGGCGAGCCTGCATCACCTGGCCTGGGCCCGTGTGTTGGGCGGGCTTTCGGGCAGGGATGACGTTGTGTTCGGCACGATATTGATGGGCCGGATGCAGGGCGGTGACGGCTCCGATCGCGCGCTGGGCATGTTTATCAATACCCTGCCACTGCGGGTGCGACTGACTGGGCAAGGCGTGGGTGAAGGCGTGGCGTCCACCCATGAGAGCCTGGCGGCCCTGCTTGGTCACGAGCACGCTTCGCTGGCGCTGGCCCAGCGTTGCAGCGGTGTTCCGGCACCTGCACCGTTGTTCGGCTCATTGCTCAACTACAGGCATAGCGGCACGGCCCAGCAGCTACCGGCGGCCCAGACACTCAAAGCGTGGGAAGGTTTGCAGGCCCTGGCAAGCGCGGAGGAAACCAACTATCCGTTGACCCTGTCGGTGGATGACCTGGGTGCGGACTTCAGCCTGAGCGTCTTGGCCTTGACTGAAATTGGCGCCCGGAACGTCGGCGAGTGCATGCTGACGGCGCTTGAGAGCCTGGTCCAGGCGCTGGAGCAAGCCCCGGAAATGCCGCTGCATCAGCTCAATAGCTTGCCACCGGACAAGCGTCGGCAGTTGCTGGTGGATTTCAACGCAACCACGCGGCGCTATCCGCAGGACAGAACCGTCCATGGATTGTTCGAGGCGCAGGTGCAGCTCAATTCGGATGCACCGGCCGCGGTACATAACGAACACCACCTGAGCTATGCCGAGCTGAACGGCCGGGCCAATTGCCTGGCCCGGCATCTGATCGTCCTGGGGGTGCAGCCGGGTGACAGTGTGGCGATTGCACTGGAGCGCTCGATTGACTTGCTGGTCAGTCAACTGGCCGTCCTCAAGTGCGCCGCCGTCTACGTGCCGCTGGACGTCAACGCACCGGTCGAACGCCAACAGTTCATGGTGCGGGACAGCGGAGCGCAAGTTGTATTGACCCGCAGCGCAGCGACTGCCCTTGAAGACACCGTGCGGGTGGACCTGGACACCGTGGTGCTGGACGGAACCTCCGATAACCTGAACCTGAACCTGACGCAGAGCGCCGAATCCGTCGCCTACATCATGTATACCTCCGGTTCCACCGGGATGCCGAAGGGTGTGCTGGTACCCCATCGCGCAATCAACCGCTTGGTGATCAACAACGGTTACGCCGATTTCAACAAGCAGGATCGAGTCGCGTTTGCCTCGAACCCGGCCTTCGACGCCAGTACCCTCGACGTCTGGGCGCCGTTGCTCAACGGCGGTTGCGTGGTCGTGGTCGAGCAGGATGTGCTGCTGGATCAGGCGCGCTTTGCCGCGCTGTTGACCGAGCAGTCGATCAGCGTGCTGTGGATGACCGCCGGGCTGTTCCACCAGTACGCCGCTGGTTTGCTGCCGGTGTTCAAGCAACTGCGTTACCTGATCGTGGGCGGCGACGTGCTGGATCCGGCGGTGATCGGGCGCGTGCTCAAGGATGGCGCGCCGCAGCATCTGCTCAACGGTTATGGCCCGACCGAAGCCACGACGTTTACCACTACTTACGAAATCAAGACCGTGGGCGAGGGCGGTATCCCGATTGGTCATCCGATCGGCAACACCCGCGTCTACGTGCTGGATGCGAATCAGCAACCCGTGCCAGTCGGTGTGGCGGGTGAGTTGTACATCGGTGGCGATGGCGTGGCGAAGGGATACCTGAACCGCCCGGAACTGACCGCCGAGAAGTTCGTCGCCGACCCGTTCAGCGCCGATCCGGCGGCCTTGCTCTATCGCACCGGCGACCTGGCGCGCTGGCGTGCCGACGGCGTCGTGGATTACCTCGGTCGTAACGACGACCAGGTGAAAATCCGTGGTTTCCGTATCGAACTGGGCGAGATCGAGGCGCGGTTGGGCCAGTGCGCCGGCGTGAAAGACGCCGTGGTGCTGGCGCGACAGGACGACAACGGACCTAAACGCCTGGTGGGTTATGTGATCCCTGAAGAGGGTGTCACGTTGTCAGTGCACGAACTGCGCAGCCAACTGGCGAGCACGCTGGCCGAGTACATGGTGCCCAGCGCTTTCGTGGTGCTGCCATCCTTTCCGCTGACCGCCAACGGCAAGCTGGACCGTCGCGCCTTGCCGGCGCCGGACGCGGACGCCTACGCCAGCCGTGAATACGCAGCCCCGCAAGGCGAGATCGAAACCACCCTGGCCCAACTGTGGGCCGAGGTGCTCAAGGTCGAGCAGGTCGGTCGTCACGATCACTTCTTCGAGCTCGGCGGTCATTCGTTGTTGGCGGTGACGCTGATCGAACGCATGCGCCAGGCCGGCCTGAGCGCCGACGTGCGCGTCCTGTTCAGCCAGCCGACCCTGGCGGCGCTGGCGGCCGCCATCGGCAGTGGCAGGGAAATCACTGTTCCGCAAAACCTGATTCCGCTGGATTGCGGACACATCACCCCGGCCATGTTGCCGCTGGTCACCCTCGACCAACAGACGATCGACCGGATCGTTGCCACCGTTCCGGGCGGTGCCGCCAACGTCCAGGACATCTACCCGCTGGCGCCGTTGCAGGAAGGCATTCTCTATCACCATCTGGCCGCCGAGCAGGGCGACCCCTATGTGCTGCAATCGCAGTTCGCCTTCGACAACCGCGAACGTCTCGACGCATTCGTCGAGGCCTTGCAGGTGGTCATCGACCGCCACGACATCCTGCGCACCAGTGTGGCCTGGGAAGGTCTGGACGAGCCGCTGCAAGTGGTCTGGCGCAAGGCGACGTTGCACCTTGAAACGGTCGATCTCGATCCGGCCGCCGGTGATGCTGTGACACAACTGCGCCAGCGCTTTGACCCTCGGCATCAGAGCCTGGACGTCAGCCAGGCACCGCTGATGCGCTTGTCCTATGGGCGCGATGACGTCAATCAACGTCTGGTGGCGACTTTGCGGTTCCATCACATGGCCTTGGATCACACGGCGATGGAAGTGGTCCAGCATGAAATGCAGGCGCACTTGCTGGGCGAAGCCGCAGAGCTGAGTGCAGCTGTGCCGTACCGCAACTATGTGGCTCAGGCCCGTTTGGGTGTGAGCCGTGAAGAACACGAGATGTTCTTCCGCGAGATGCTTGGGGACATCGATGAGCCGACGTTGCCGTTCGGCCTGCACGATGTGCAGGGGGATGGCCATGGTATCGACGAGCTCCACCGGAGCGTGGACCCCGCATTGTCCGAGCGTTTGCGGGCCCAGGCGCGCCAGCTGGGTGTCAGTGCCGCCAGCCTGATGCACCTGGCCTGGGCCCAGGTGTTGGGCAAGGTCTCCGGCAAGCAGGAGGTGGTGTTCGGCACCGTGCTGATGGGGCGGATGCAGGGCGGCGAGGGCGCCGACCGGGCGCTGGGGATGTTCATCAACACCTTGCCGCTGCGGGTGGACGTGGGCGCGCAAGGCGCACGTGCCGGAGTCAAGGCCACCCATGCCCGCTTGACAGCTTTGTTGGGTCACGAGCATGCCTCCCTGGCTTTGGCCCAGCGTTGCAGCGGCGTAGCGGCGCCATTGCCACTGTTCAGTGCCTTGCTCAACTATCGACACAGTGCCACGGGCGAGCTTTCGGCGCAGGCGACGGACGCTTGGCAGGGTATCCATGCCCTGGATGGCGAAGAGCGCACCAACTACCCGCTGACATTGAACGTCGACGACCTGGGCAACGGTTTCAGTCTGACGGTACTGGTGGCGGCGCAAATTGGCGCGCAGCGGGTCTGCGGGTACATGCACACGGCCCTGGAAAAACTCGTGGAGGCGTTGGAGCGGACGCCGCAGGCGGCGTTGTATCGCCTGCCGATTCTGCCGGTGGCAGAACGCGAGCAACTGCTGGTGGCGTTCAACGCCACTGAGGCTGCATATCCGCTGGAGCAGACCATTCACGGGCTGTTCGAGGAACAGGTGCAGCGCACGCCGGAGGCGGTGGCCGTGCTGCATGGCGATCAGCATCTGACTTATGCCGAACTGAACGAACGGGCCAACCGGTTGGCGCACTACCTGCGCGGGCAGGGCGTGCAGCCGGATTCGCGGGTGGCGATCTGTGTCGAGCGCGGTGTCGACATGGTGGTGGGGTTGCTGGCGATTCTCAAGGCCGGCGGTGGTTATGTGCCGCTGGATCCGGCGTATCCGGCGGATCGGATTGCCTACATGCTCGAGGATAGTGCACCGGCCGTCGTTTTGGCCCAGAAGGCAACCCTTGGGTTGTTGGCAGAAGCCTCGATGCCAGTCATCGATCTGGGTAGCGGACTGTGGCAGGACGAATCCGTCCTGAATCCGCAGGTGCCAGAACTGACCTCGTCGCACTTGGCCTACCTGATCTACACCTCGGGCTCCACCGGTTTGCCTAAAGGCGTGATGATCGAACACCGCAACACGGTGAACTTCCTCACTTGGGCCCATCGGTCGTTCGATGCTCAGACGCTGTCGAAGACGCTGTTCTCGACTTCGCTGAACTTCGATCTCGCGGTCTATGAATGCTTCGCGCCGCTGACGTCGGGCGGCAGCATCGAGGTGGTCACTAATGTGCTGGAACTGCAACACGGCGAGCACGACATCACCCTGATCAACACCGTACCGTCGGCGCTCAAGGCGTTGCTGGAGTCCGGTGGGCTGGGCGAGGGTGTGGACACGGTCAACGTGGCCGGTGAAGCGCTCAAGCGCAGTCTGGTGGAAGCGCTGTTCGAACAGACTTCGGTCAAGCGCCTGTGCAATCTCTATGGTCCCTCGGAAACCACCACTTATTCGAGTTGGGTCTCGATGGCCCGCGAAGATGGGTTTGCCGCGCACATCGGCAAGCCGGTGGCGAACACTCAGTTCTATTTGCTGGATGAACATAAACAACCCGTGCCGTTGGGCGTACCGGGGGAAATCTACATCGGTGGTTCCGGGGTTGCTCGCGGCTATTTGAACCGTGATGACCTGACGACTGAACGTTTCCTCAAGGATCCGTTCAGTAGCGCTGCAAACGCCCGGATGTACAAGACCGGCGACCTGGGTCGCTACCTGCCGGACGGCAACATCGAATACCTCGGCCGTAACGACGACCAGGTGAAGATCCGCGGTTTCCGCATCGAACTGGGTGAGATCGAAGCCAAACTCGCCCAGCATGAGGCCGTGAAAGAAGCGGTGGTGCAGGCCCGTGAAGACGTGCCGGGCGACAAACGCCTGGTGGCTTACTTCACTCAATCGCAAGCGGTGGACATCGAAGCCCTGCGCAGCCACCTGCAAGTGCAGTTGCCGGCCTACATGGTCCCGGTGGCCTACGTACACCTCGACGCACTGCCCCTGACCCCCAACGGCAAGCTCGACCGCAAGGCCCTGCCGGCACCCGACCACGAAGCATTGATCAGCCGTGGCTACGAAGCCCCCCAGGGCGAAGTCGAAACCACCCTGGCGCAGATCTGGCAGGACCTGCTCAAGGTCGAGCGCGTCGGTCGTCACGATCACTTCTTCGAACTCGGCGGCCACTCTCTGCTGGCTGTCAGCCTGATCGGGCGGATGCGTCAGGTCGGTTTGAGCGCCGACGTGCGCGTGCTGTTCGGCCAGCCGACCTTGATGGCGCTGGCGGCCGCAGTGGGCAGCGGCAGCGAAATCCAGGTACCGGACAACGGCATCCTGCTCGGTTGCACGCGGATCACACCGCCGATGCTGCCCCTGGTCGAACTGGACCAACAGGACATCGACCGCATCGTCGAGACGGTGCCGGGTGGCGCGCGCAACGTACAAGACATTTATCCGTTGGCGCCGTTGCAAGAGGGCATTCTCTACCACCATATTGCCGCGCCGTCGGGCGATCCCTACGTGTTGCAAGCCACGTTCACCGTTGCCGATCCCGAGCGGCTGGACGCGTTTGCCCATGCGCTCCAGGGCGTCATCGATCGTCATGACATCCTGCGCACGTCAGTGGTCTGGGAAGGCCTGGACGAGCCGGTGCAGGTGGTTTGGCGCAAAGCGCAACTGGCGGTGGAAGAGGTGGTGCTGGCGGCGGGTGCGGGAGATATCGCCGGGCAGTTGCGCGAGCGATTCGACACGCTGCATTACCGTCTCGATATGCAGCAGGCGCCGCTGATGCGTATTGCATTCGCGGAAGACCAGCCCAACCAGCGCTGGGTGGCGATCCTGCTGTTCCACCACATGGCCCTCGATCACACGGCGCTGGAGTTGGTACGCCACGAGATGCAGGCCTACCTGCTGGGCCAGGCCGACCGGTTGGGCGAAGCGGTGCCGTTCCGCAACTACGTGGCTCAGGCCCGCCGGGGCGTCAGTCGCGAGGAGCATGAGGGGTTCTTTCGCGACATGCTCGGTGACGTCGACGAACCGACCTTGCCGTTCGGCGTGCAGGATGTGCGCGGTGACGGCAGCGATATAGAAGAGGCCAGCTTGCAGCTGTCCGGCGACCTGAGCCGCCGCCTGCGGGCCCAGGCGCGTGAGTTGGGCGTGAGCGCGGCGAGCCTGCACCATCTGGCCTGGGCCCAGGTGCTGGGCCAGGTGTCCGGCAAGCAGGATGTGGTGTTCGGCACGGTGTTGATGGGGCGCATGCAGGGCGGCGACGGCGCTGAACGTGCGTTGGGCATGTTCATCAACACCTTACCGCTGCGGGTGGAAGTGGGCACGGGGGATGTGCGCGGCGGCGTGAAGACGACCCACGCCCGATTGACCGGTTTGCTCGGCCATGAGCACGCCTCCCTGGCCCTGGCCCAGCGCTGCAGCAGCGTGGTCGCGCCGATGCCGTTGTTCAGCGCCTTGCTCAACTACCGGCACAGCTCCGTCGATGTCACTTCAAGCGACGCACGGGCCGCTTGGGATGGCATCGAAATCCTGAGCAACGAAGAACGCACCAACTACCCGCTGACCCTGTCGGTGGATGACTTGGGTGAAGACTTCCTGCTGACGGCGCTGGCTGTGCCGCAGATCGGCGCGCAGCGGGTCTGCGCCTACATGAACATTGCGCTGGAATACTTGGTGGAGGCGCTTGAGCAGGCGCCGCAGACGCGGTTGAACAGCCTGTCGATCCTGCCATCGGCCGAGCGTCGGCAGTTGCTGGTTGAATTCAACGCAACCACCCGCAGCTTTCCACGGGACAGGACCGTCCACGGACTGTTCGAGTCCCGGGCCCAGGCCAGCCCTGAAGCGCCGGCGGCGGTGCACGACGGGCAGAGCCTGGCCTACGCCGAATTGAACAGCCGGGCCAATCGCCTGGCCCGTCACCTGATCGACCTTGGCGTCAAACCGGGCGAGCGTGTGGCGATCCTGCTGGAGCGTTCGATTGACCTGCTGGTCAGTCAACTGGCCGTCCTCAAGTGCGCCGCGGCTTATGTGCCGCTGGATATCCACGCGCCCCTGGAACGCCAAGACTTCATGGTGCAGGACAGCGGAGCGCGGATCCTGCTGACCCTGAGCGCTACGACCACACCGCAAGGCACGATGCGGGTGGACCTGGACACCGTGGTGCTGGGCGGAACCTCCGATGACCTGAACCTGACGCAGAGCGCCGAATCCGTCGCCTACATCATGCACACCTCCGGTTCCACCGGGATGCCGAAGGGTGTGCTGGTACCCCATCGCGCAATCAATCGCTTGGTGATCAACAACGGTTATGCCGATTTCAACAAGCGGGATCGAGTCGCGTTTGCCTCGAACCCAGCCTTCGACGCCAGTACCCTCGACGTCTGGGCGCCGTTGCTCAACGGCGGTTGTGTGGTCGTGGTCGAGCAGGATGTGCTGCTGGATCAGGCGCGCTTTGCCGCGCTGTTGACCGAGCAGTCGGTCAGCGTGCTGTGGATGACCGCCGGGCTGTTCCACCAGTACGCCGCTGGTTTGCTGCCGGTGTTCAAGCAACTGCGTTACCTGATCGTGGGCGGCGACGTGCTGGATCCGGCGGTGATCGGGCGCGTGCTCAAGGATGGCGCGCCGCAGCATCTGCTCAACGGTTATGGTCCGACCGAAGCCACGACGTTTACCACCACTTACGAAATCAAGACCGTGGGCGAGGGCGGTATCCCGATTGGTCATCCGATCGGCAACACCCGCGTCTACGTGCTGGATGCGAATCAGCAACCCGTGCCAGTCGGCGTGGCGGGTGAGCTGTACATCGGTGGCGATGGCGTGGCCCTCGGCTATCTGAACCGTCCGGAACTGACCGCCGAGAAGTTCGTCGCCGACCCGTTCAGCGCCGACCCAGCCGCTTTGCTCTACCGCACCGGCGACCTGGCGCGCTGGCGTACCGACGGAACCGTGGATTATCTGGGCCGTAACGACGACCAGGTGAAGATCCGTGGTTTCCGGATCGAGCTGGGCGAGATCGAGGCGCGGTTGGGCCAGTGCGCCGGCGTGAAAGACGCCGTGGTGCTGGCGCGACAGGATGACAACGGACCTAAACGCCTGGTGGGTTATGTGATCCCTGAAGAGGGTGTCACGTTGTCAGTGCACGAGCTGCGCGGCCAACTGGCGAGCACGCTGGCCGAGTACATGGTGCCCAGCGCTTTCGTGGTGCTGCCATCCTTCCCGCTGACCGCCAACGGCAAGCTGGACCGTCGCGCCTTGCCGGCACCGGACGCGGACGCCTACGCCAGCCGTGAATACGCAGCCCCGCAAGGCGAAGTGGAACAGACCCTGGCGCGGCTCTGGGCCGAGGTGCTCAAGGTCGAGCAGGTCGGTCGTCACGATCACTTCTTCGAGCTCGGCGGTCATTCGTTGTTGGCGGTGACGCTGATCGAACGCATGCGCCAGGCCGGCCTGAGTGCCGACGTGCGCGTCCTGTTCAGCCAGCCGACCCTGGCGGCGCTGGCGGCCGCCATCGGCAGTGGCAGGGAGATCACTGTTCCGCAAAACCTGATTCCGCTGGATTGCGGGCACATCACCCCGGCCATGTTGCCGCTGGTGACCCTCGACCAACAGACGATCGACCGGATCGTTGCCACCGTTCCGGGCGGTGCCGCCAACGTCCAGGACATCTACCCGCTGGCGCCGTTGCAGGAAGGCATCCTCTATCACCACCTGGCCGCCGAGCAGGGCGACCCCTATGTGCTGCAATCGCAGTTCGCCTTCGACAACCGCGAACGTCTCGACGCATTCGTCGAGGCCTTGCAGGTGGTCATCGACCGCCACGACATCCTGCGCACCAGTGTGGCCTGGGAAGGTCTGGACGAGCCGCTGCAGATGGTCTGGCGCAAGGTGCTGCTTGAACCGCAGCGCTTCGAAGCCGATGCCACGGCCGGCGATGTCGCCACGCAACTGGCGAGCCGCTTCGATGCGCGCCACTATCGCCTGGACCTGCGCCGTGCACCGATGCTGCAACTGATCTACGCCCAGGACGAGGCCCAGGACCGTTGGGTGGCGATCCTGCTGTTCCACCACATGGCACTGGACCATACCGCGCTGGATGTGATGCAGCATGAAATGCAGCTGCACCTGTTGGGGCAAGGCGAGCGATTGGGCGAAGCGATGCCTTATCGCAACTATGTGGCCCAGGCACGCCTGGGGGCGAGCGAGGCGGAACACGAGGCGTTCTTCCGCGACATGCTCGGCGATATCGATGAGCCAACACTGCCCTTCGGCTTGCAGGATGTGCAAGGGGACGGCCATGGCATCGATGAGGTCCGTGAGCCGGTGGATCTCGTGCTGTCCAGGCGTCTGCGGGCTCAGGCCAGGCAATTGGGCGTCAGTGCCGCCAGCCTGGTGCACCTGGCCTGGGCGCAAGTACTGGGCAAAGTGTCCGGCAAGCCGGACGTGGTGTTCGGCACGGTGTTGCTGGGCCGGATGCAGGGCGGTGAAGGCGCCGACCGGGCGCTGGGGATGTTCATCAACACCTTGCCGCTGCGCGTGGACGTGGGCGCCCAGGATGTTCGTACCGGGGTCAAGGCGACCCACGCCCGACTGACGGGCCTGCTGGGCCATGAACATGCCTCCCTGGCTCTGGCCCAGCGTTGCAGTGGCGTGGCGGCACCGACGCCGCTGTTCAGCGCCTTGCTTAATTACCGTCACAGCGCCGCCGAGGTGACCCAGGATGGCCTCTCGGCCTGGAACGGGATCGAGGCGCTCAATGGTGACGAGCGCACCAACTACCCATTGACCCTCAACGTCGACGACTTGGGGGAAGGTTTCTCCCTCACGGCCCTGGTCGAAACCTCGATCGGTGCCGCACGCATCTGTGGTTACATGCAGATGGCGCTGGACAGTCTGGTCACCGCCCTGGAGCAAGCGCCGCACACTGCGCTGCACGCATTGACGGTCCTGCCGCCAGCCGAACGCCGGCAGTTGCTGGAAACCTGGAATACCCAGGATGCCGAATATGCCGCGCAGGCCCTGATCCATCGTCAGTTCGAAGCCTGGGCAGTGGCCCAGCCTGACGCCGTGGCGGTGGTCCATGAAGAACAGACGCTGACTTATGGCCAGCTCAATGCCCGCGCCAACCAGTTGGCCCACAGCCTGTTGGCCGTGGGTATTCGTCCGGACGACCGGGTGGCGATCTGTGTAGAGCGCGGCCTGGACATGATCGTCGGCCTGTTGGGCATCCTCAAGGCGGGGGCGGGTTATGTGCCGCTGGACCCTGCCTATCCGGCGGAACGCATTGCCTACATGTTGCACGACAGCAGCCCGGTAGCGCTGGTGACCCAGCGGGAATGGTGTGAAACCCTGCCGCCATTGCGCGTGCCGACCGTGCTGCTCGATCCACTCGAAGCCGGCGAAATGGAGCAGCAGCCACGGCATAACCCGGATGTGCCGGGCCTTGAGGCCAGTCACCTGGCCTATGTGATCTACACCTCCGGCTCGACCGGCTTGCCCAAGGGCGTGATGGTCGAGCACCGTAACGTCGCCCGGCTGTTCTCGGCCACCCAGCCCTGGTTCGACTTCGGCCCGCAAGACGTCTGGGCACTGTTCCATTCCTTCGCCTTCGATTTTTCGGTCTGGGAAATCTGGGGCGCATTGACCCATGGCGGACGCCTGCTGGTGGTGCCGCAACTGGTCAGCCGCTCCCCGCAATACTGCTATGCGCTGCTGTGCGAGGCCGGGGTGACCATCCTCAATCAGACGCCGAGCGCGTTCCGCCAGTTGATCGCGGCCCAGGGCGAAAGCGACCTGGACCACAGCCTGCGGCAGGTGATCTTCGGCGGCGAAGCGCTGGAAACCGGGATCCTCAAGCCCTGGTACGCCCGTGAAACCAATGCCCGCACGCAACTGGTGAACATGTACGGCATCACCGAAACCACCGTGCATGTGACCTACCGCGCACTGTGTGCTGCCGACGCCCAACTGACCGGTGTCAGCCCCATTGGCAAGCGCATTCCTGACTTGCAGTTGTATGTGCTCGATGTACAACGCGAACCCGTGCCGGTCGGTGTGGTCGGCGAAATGTACGTCGGTGGCGCGGGTGTGAGCCGGGGTTATCTGAATCGCGATGAACTGACGGCCGAACGCTTCCTCGACAACCCGTTCAGCAAAGAACCGAACGCCCGCATGTACAAGACCGGTGACCTCGGTCGCTGGCTGGCCGACGGCAGTATCGAATACCTCGGACGTAACGATGACCAGGTGAAGATCCGTGGTTTCCGGATCGAGCTGGGGGAGATCGAGGCCAAGCTGGCTGCCTGTAGTGGCGTGCGTGAAGCCGTGGTCCTGGCGCGCCAGGACACCCCGGGTGACCAGCGCCTGGTGGCCTACGTGATTGCCGAGGAGGGCGAGCCACCGTCGGCGGCCGAACTGCGCGCCGAGCTGTTGGGTTCCCTGGCGGAATACATGGTGCCCAGCGCGTTCGTGATGTTGACGGTATTCCCGCTGACCACCAACGGCAAACTGGACCGCAAGGCCTTGCCGGTGCCCGACCAGTCCTCTGTGGTGAGCCGTGAATACGAGGCGCCCCAAGGCGAGGTCGAGACGGCGATTGCGCGGATCTGGCAAGACCTGCTGCACGTGGAGCAGGTCGGCCGTCATGATCATTTCTTTGAAATGGGCGGCCATTCGCTGCTGGCGGTGAAACTGGTCGAGCGCATGCGCCAGATCGACCTGGCCGCCGACGTCCGCGTGCTGTTCGGCCAGCCGACGCTGGCGGCACTGGCGGCGGCCGTGGGCGGCGTGCGCGAAATCGTGGTGCCGGCCAACCTCATCCCCGCCGACTGCACGCGAATCACTCCGGACATGCTGCCCCTGGTCGATCTGGACCAGGACGGTATCGACCGTGTCGTCGCGTCAGTGCCGGGCGGTGTACGCAACGTGCAGGACATCTATGCCCTTGCACCCTTGCAGGAAGGGATTCTGTATCACCACCTTGCTGCGGCCCAGGGCGACCCGTATCTGCAATATGTACAGTTCACCTACGACAGCCGCGCCCGCCTGGACGACTTCGCCAGGGCGTTGCAAGGCGTGGTGTCCCGCCACGATATCCTGCGCACCGGCGTGGTCTGGGAAGGGCTGGACGAACCTGTGCAGGTGGTCTGGCGCGAGGCCCGACTGGGGCTCGATGAGATCGTGCTGGACCCGGCGGCGGGAGATATCGCGCAACAACTGCGCGAGCATCTGGACCCACGGCATCACCGCCTGGACATCCGTCAGGCGCCGATGATGCGTATCGGCTATGCCGAAGACGTGGTCAACAATCGCTGGGTTGGCATGCTGCTGTTCCACCACATGGTCGACGACGCGACGTCTCTGGCCATGCTCACGGCGGAAATCCAGGCCCATGTGATGGGGCGCGAGCATCTGCTGGCAACCTCGGTGCCGTATCGCAACTACGTGGCCCAGGCCCGTCTGGGCGTCAGCCGCGAAGAGCACGAAGGGTTCTTCCGCGAGATGCTGGGCGATGTGACCGAGCCGACGTTGCCGTTCGGCCTGCGGGATGTGCAGGGCGACGGAGGTGGGATCGAAGAAGTCCGCCAGCCGGTCGATGGGGCGCTCAGCCAGCGCCTGCGGACGCAGGCCCGTCAGCTCGGAGTGAGCGCGGCGAGCCTGTATCACCTGGCCTGGGCGCAGGTGTTGGGCCGTGTCTCGGGCAAGGACGACGTCGTGTTCGGCACCGTGTTGCTGGGCCGGATGCAGGGCGGCGAGGGCGCCGACCGGGCACTGGGGATGTTCATCAACACCTTGCCGTTGCGTGTGGAACTGGGCACCCAGGGCGTACGCGCCGGGGTCAAGGCGACCCATGCACGCTTGAGCGCATTGCTCGGCCATGAGCATGCTTCTTTGGTTCTGGCCCAGCGTTGCAGTGGCGTGACCGCGCCGGCACCGTTGTTCAGCGCGCTGCTGAACTACCGCCATATCGGTACGCAGACGGCCTCCAGCGAAGCCATCGCGGCCTGGGAGGGTATCCAGGTACTGGGCGGCGAAGAGCGGACCAACTACCCGCTGACGCTGTCGGTGGATGACCTGGGTGAAGGCTTCAACCTGACGGTCATGGCCGAGGCGTCGATCGGTGCCGGGCGTGTCTGCGGCTATGTGCAATGTGTGCTGGAACAACTGCTGGAGGCGCTGGAACAATCGCCCCTGGCGTCTTTGAACAGTTTGCGGATCCTGCCGCCGGCCGAGCGCCGGCAGTTGCTGGAAACCTGGAATGCCGCGGATGTGGCCTACGCCGACAATGCGCTGATCCATGGGCAGTTCGAGGCCCGTGCCGGTGCGCAACCCGATGCGCTGGCAGTGGTGTATGAAGACCAGGCCCTGACCTACGGTGAACTCAACGCCCGGGCCAACCAGCTCGCCCATCATTTGCTGTCCCTGGGCATTCGCCCGGATGACCGGGTGGCGATCTGTGTCGAGCGGGGCCTGGACATGATTGTCGGCCTGTTGGGGATTCTCAAGGCGGGCGCCGGTTATGTGCCGCTGGATCCGGCCTATCCGGCCGAACGCCTCGCCTACCTGTTGCGGGACAGTGCGCCGGTGGCCGTGTTGGTACAAACCACGACACGTCGCTTGTTGGCCGACATTTCGGTCCCCGTGGTCGATCTCGATGGTCGCGACTGGCAGGACCAGTCCGTCCGGAATCCGCAGGTGGCGGGGCTCGACTCCAGCCATTTGGCCTATGTGATCTACACCTCCGGCTCGACCGGCTTGCCCAAGGGGGTGATGGTCGAGCACCGCAACGTCGCGCGGCTGTTCTCGGCCACGCAACCGTGGTTCGACTTTGGCCCGCAGGACGTCTGGGCGCTGTTCCATTCCTTCGCTTTCGATTTCTCGGTCTGGGAAATCTGGGGCGCGCTGACCCATGGCGGTCGCCTGTTGGTGGTGCCGCAGCTGGTCAGCCGTTCGCCGCAGGACTGCTACGCGCTGTTGTGCGAGGCCGGCGTCACGGTGCTGAACCAGACGCCAAGCGCATTCCGTCAGTTGATCGCGGCCCAGGGCGAAAGCGAGCTGAAGCACAGCCTGCGTCAGGTAATCTTCGGTGGCGAGGCACTGGAGACCGGTATTCTCAAGCCGTGGTACGCCCGGGAAATCAATACCGGCACGCAACTTGTGAACATGTACGGCATCACCGAAACCACGGTGCACGTGACCTACCGTGCGCTGTGTGCGGCGGATGCCCAACTGGTGGGCGTCAGCCCGATTGGCGGGCGCATCCCCGACTTGCAGCTGTACGTGCTCGACGCCCAACGCGAGCCGGTGCCGGTGGGCGTGGTTGGTGAAATGTACGTGGGTGGCGCCGGTGTGAGCCGGGGTTACCTGAACCGCGCCGAGCTGACCGCCGAGCGTTTCCTCGACAACCCGTTCAGTAATGAGCCGAACGCACGGATGTACAAAACCGGCGATCTCGGTCGCTGGCTGGCGGACGGCAGCATCGAATACCTGGGCCGTAACGACGACCAGGTGAAGATCCGCGGATTCCGTATCGAGCTGGGCGAAATCGAGGCAGCGCTGGCGGCTTGCGAAGGTGTCAGCGAGGCGGTGGTCATCGCCCGCGAGGACGAGCCGGGCGACAAGCGCCTGGTGGCTTATGTCATCGCCAGGGAAGACGCGCAGCTATCGGCTGCCGACCTGCGCACGCAGCTACTGGGTTCGTTGGCGGACTACATGGTGCCAAGCGCCTTCGTGATGCTCGAAGCCTTCCCGCTGACCACCAATGGCAAGCTGGATCGCAAGGCGTTGCCGGCACCGGATCAATCGGCAGTGATCAGCCGTGAATACGAAGCTCCCCAAGGGGAAGTGGAAAGCGCCATTGCCCGGATCTGGCGGGACTTGCTCAAGCTCGAACGAGTAGGGCGCCACGACAACTTCTTTGAACTGGGCGGTCATTCGCTGCTGGCGGTGAAGTTGATCGAGCGCATGCGCCAGGTCGATCTGTCCGCCGACGTGCGGGTGCTGTTTGGCCAGCCGACATTGGCCGCGCTGGCTGCCGCAGTCGGCGGACACGCGGAAGTCGTGGTGCCGGCCAACCTCATTCCCGCCGGCTGCATGCGAATCACCCCGGACATGTTGCCCCTGGCCGACCTGGACCAGGACGCCATCGACCGGATCGTGGCCACGGTCCCGGGTGGCGTGGCGAACGTGCAGGATATCTACGCCCTGGTGCCGTTGCAGGAGGGCATTCTCTACCACCACCTTGCCGCGGAACAGGGCGACCCCTACGTGCTGCAGGTGCTGTTCGGCTTTGACAATCGCGAACGGCTACAAGCCTTTGCCCATGCCTTGCAGAGCGTGGTATCGCGTAATGACATCTTGCGCACCAGCATGGTCTGGCAAGGCTTGGCGGCACCGGTGCAAGTGGTGTGGCGCCATGCGACCCTGGGCCTTGAAGAGGTCGAGGTGGATCCCGCGGCTGGCGAGGTGGTACAGCAACTGCACGGGCGTTTCGATCCGCGGCATTATCGTCTCGACATCGCCCAGGCACCGCTGATGCGCCTGGCCTATGCCCAGGACGTGGCGAACCAGCGTTGGGTCGGCATGCTGTTGTTCCATCACATGGCGCTGGATCACACGGCGCTTGAAGTGGTGGTGCACGAGATGCAGGCCAGTTTCCTGGACCAGCCGCACCTGCTTTCGCCTGCCGTGCCGTATCGCAATCATGTGGCCCAGGCGCGGCTTGGAGTCAGTCGCGAGCAGCACGAAGGGTTTTTCCGCGAGATGCTCGGCGATATCGATGAACCAACCCTTCCGTTCGGCCTGCAGGATGTGCAGGGTGACGGCAGCGGCATCGAAGAAGCGCATCAGGACGTGGACGCCGGGCTGGCCCAGCGCCTGCGTGCCCAGGCCCGTCAACTCGGCGTGAGTGCGGCAAGCCTGGTCCACCTGGCCTGGGGTCATGTGGTCGGCCGGGTTTCGGGCCGTGAAGAAGTGGTGTTCGGCACCGTGCTGATGGGGCGGATGCAGGGCGGCGATGGGGCCGATCGGGCCCTGGGAATGTTCATCAATACCTTGCCATTGCGCGTCAGCGTCGGTGCCCAGGGCGCCCGCGCCGGTGTCAGGGCAACCCATGACCGGCTGTCAGCCTTGCTCGGTCACGAGCACGCTTCGCTGTCCCTGGCTCAACGTTGCAGTGGCGTGCCGGCCTCGCTGCCGTTGTTCAGCACCTTGCTGAACTATCGCCACAGTGCCGCTGAAGCGGTGTCCGACAACGCCATCTCGGCCTGGCACGGGATTCAGACCCTGAGCATGGAAGAGCGGACCAACTATCCATTGTGCCTCAACGTGGACGACCTGGGCGAGGGCTTCCGGCTCACGGCCCAGGCCGTGGCCGAAGTGGGGCCCCTGCGTGTCTGCGGTTACATGCACACGGCGCTGGACAGCCTGGTGACGGCGTTGGAGCGCGCCCCGGACCTGGCGTTGCGGGCATTGTCGATTGTGCCGGCGACGGAACGCGAGCGGTTGCTGGTGGACTTCAACGCCACCCAGGCCGATTACCCGCAGGAGCAGACCATCCACGGCCTGTTCGAAGCCCAGGTACTGCGCACGCCGGATGCCGTGGCGGTGCGCCACGGCCGACAACAGCTCAACTATCGCCAGCTCAATGGCCTCGCCAACCGCCTGGCCCATTACCTGCGCAAGCAGGGCGTACAACCCGATTCACGGGTGGCGATCTGTGTCGAGCGTAGCATCGACATGGTCGTGGGCCTGCTGGCGATCCTCAAGGCCGGCGGTGGTTATGTACCGCTGGACCCGGCGTATCCGCTGGACCGGATTGCCTACATGCTCGAAGACAGCGCGCCGGCGGCGATCCTGGTTCAAGGCGCCACCCGCCACTTGCTGGGCGAGACGGCGGTGCCGGTGATCAACCTCGACAAGGGCGTCTGGCAGGACGAGGCAGCGCCCAATCCCGAGGTGCCGGGCCTGACGTCCTCGCACCTGGCTTACGTGATCTACACCTCGGGTTCGACCGGTTTGCCCAAAGGCGTGATGATCGAGCACCGCAATACGGTGAACTTCCTGACCTGGGTGCATCGCTCCTTTGACGCTCAAACCCTGTCGAAGACGCTGTTCTCGACTTCGCTGAACTTCGACCTCGCGGTCTACGAATGCTTCGCGCCGCTGACTTCTGGCGGCAGCATTGAAGTGGTCACTAATGTGCTGGAACTGCAAGACGGCGAGCACGACGTCACCCTGATCAACACCGTGCCGTCGGCGCTCAAGGCGTTGCTGGAATCTGGTGGGCTGGGTGAAGGTGTCGACACGGTCAACGTGGCCGGTGAAGCTTTGAAGCGCAGCTTGGTGGAAACGCTGTTCGAGCAGACTTCGATCAAGCGCCTATGCAATCTCTATGGTCCCTCGGAAACCACCACTTATTCGAGTTGGGTCTCGATGGCCCGCGAAGACGGCTTTGCCGCGCACATCGGCAAGCCGGTGGCGAACACTCAGTTCTATCTGCTGGATGAACACAAACAACCGGTGCCACTGGGCGTGGCCGGGGAAATCTACATCGGTGGCGCGGGTGTCGCCCGTGGTTACCTCAATCGTGATGATCTGACCGCAGAGCGTTTCCTCAAGGATCCGTTCAGCAGCGTACCCAACGCCCGGATGTACAGGACCGGTGACCTGGGCCGCTACCTGCCGGACGGCAACATCGAATACCTGGGCCGTAACGACGATCAGGTCAAGATCCGTGGCTTCCGCATCGAACTGGGTGAAATCGAAGCCAAGCTCGCCCAGGCTCCAGGCATCAAGGAAACCGTGGTCCTGGCCCGGGAAGACGTACCGGGCGACAAGCGCTTGGTGGCGTATTTCACCCAGCACGCGCCGGACGCAGCAGTCGACATCGAAGCCCTGCGCGCCCATCTGCAAGCGCGCTTGCCGGCCTATATGGTGCCCGCTGCCTACGTGCGCCTGGAGGCCTTGCCGCTGACGCCCAACGGCAAGCTCGACCGCAAGGCCCTGCCGGCGCCGGACCTGGATGCCGTCATCTCCCGGGGCTATGAAGCGCCGCAAGGCGAAGTCGAAACCGCCCTGGCGCAGATCTGGCAAGACCTTTTGGGCTTGCAACAGGTCGGTCGCCATGACCAGTTCTTCGAACTGGGAGGCCATTCATTGCTGGCGATTCAATTGATTTCCCAGGTGCGCCTGCGCCTGGGTGTGGAGTTGGGCCTGACCGAGTTGTTCGCCCAACCCCAGCTCATGGGCTTGGCGCAGGCCGTGGCCCAGGCCGGTCGCAGTACGTTGCCGGAGATCGTCCGGGTTTCCCGAGAGGAGGACCTGCCGCTGTCGTTCGCCCAGCAGCGCCTGTGGTTCCTGGCCCAGATGGAAGGCGCCAGCGCGGCCTATCACATGCCTGCCGGGCTGCGCCTGCGCGGTGTGCTGGATCGTCCCGCCTTGCAGCGGGCGCTGGACCGCATCGTCGCCCGTCACGAGTCCCTGCGTACTCTCTTCGTGCAGGTCCAGGGCCAGGACCAGGACCCCCGGCAGCGCATCATGCCGGCCGATGTCGGTTTCGCGCTGCTGCACCATGACCTCCGCGGCCAGGCCGATGCCGAGGAGCAACTGCATGCGCTGGCGGCAGAGGAGGCCACCGACACCTTCAGCCTGGAACAGGGCCCATTGATCCGCGGCCGCCTGATCCGCCTCGGCAACGAAGACCATGTGCTGCTGGTCACCATGCACCACATCGTTTCGGACGGCTGGTCCATTGGTGTGTTGATCAAGGAACTGGCGGCGCTCTATGAAGCGTTCCGTCATGACCTGGAGGATCCATTGCCGGTCCTGACGGTGCAGTACGGCGACTACGCTGTCTGGCAACGTCGCTGGTTGAGCGGCGAGGTACTGCAAGCCCAGAGCGACTACTGGCGCCAAGCCCTGGCCGATGCACCAGCCTTGTTGATGCTGCCCACCGACCGTGCGCGTCCCGCGCACCAGGACTACGCCGGGGCGACAGTGCCGGTGGTCTTCGATGCTGACCTGACCGCCAGCCTCAAGGCTCTCAGTCAGCGCCATGGCGTCACCTTGTACATGACCTTGATGGCGGCCTGGGGCGCATTGTTGAGCCGGCTTTCGGGCCAGGAAGAGGTGGTGATCGGCTCGCCGGTCGCCAACCGCACGCGCTCGGAAATCGAAGGGTTGATCGGTTTCTTCGTCAACACCCTGGCCGTGCGCATCGATCTCTCTGGCGCGCCGACCGTGGAAACCCTGCTGGCCCGGGTCAAGGCCCAGGCCCTTGGTGCCCAGGCGCATCAGGACTTGCCGTTCGAGCAAGTGGTGGAAGTACTCAAGCCGGCGCGCAGCCTGGCCCACAGCCCGCTGTTCCAGGCCATGCTGTCGTGGCAGACCCATGACAACAGCGAATTGGTATTGGGGGACTTGAAGCTCGAAGGCCTGGGTGCGGCTAGCAACGTCGCCAAATTCGACGTGTCCCTGGAACTGGGCGAGATCCAAGGGCAGATGTTCGGCGCCCTCGAATACGCCACGGCGTTGTTCGACGAGCGCACGATGCAGCGTTATCTCGGCTACTTCGAGCGCCTGCTGCGGGCCATGGTTGCAAGCGACCAGGCCCCGGTCGAACGGATCGCGCTGTTGGACGATGCCGAACGTGAGTACCTGCTGGAGGGGCTCAACGCTACCCAGGCAGCGTACCCACGTGAACGGACAGTCCATCAGCTGTTCGAAGCCCAGGTCGAGGCTCGACCGGATGCCATCGCTGTCGCGTCCGCTGATGAGCGCCTGAGTTACGCCGAACTGAACCGCCAGGCCAACCAGCTTGCCCATCACCTGATCGGGCTGGGTATCCGCCCGGATGACCGGGTGGCGATATGCGTCGAACGTGGTGTCGAAATGCTGGTCGGCCTGTTGGCCATCCTCAAGGCCGGTGCCGGTTACGTGCCGCTCGACCCGGCGTATCCGGCTGAACGGTTGGCCTACATGCTTGCCGACAGTGCTCCGGTGGCACTGCTCACCCAAGATGAACTGCTAGGGTGCCTGCCGGCGTTGACGGTCCCGGTGGTGCTGCTCGACCGCGCCGAACGCGTGCGTTGCGGCATCGCCGGCGGTCGTGACGATAATCCGCTGGTGGCGTCCCTGGGCGTGCGCCACTTGGCTTACGTCATCTATACCTCGGGCTCCACCGGCAATCCAAAAGGGGTGATGATCGAACACCGTGGGCTGGTCAACTACTGCGTCGATGCGGTCCGCTTGTTTGGCCTGACAGCGGCCGACACGGTGCTGCAACAGAACACCCTGAACTTCGACCTGTCGGTGGAAGAGATCTTCCCGGCGCTGCTGGCCGGCGCCACCCTGGCTCCCACCCGGCAGCTGTTTGGCAGTACCGAGTTGCAACAGAATGGCGATATTCGCCCGACCTTCCTGCACCTGACGGCGGCCCATTGGCACACCCTCGTGGCCGAGTGGCATAACACGCCGGCCCAGGCCCGGGACCATTTGAGCGACGTGCGGCTGATCAACGTCACCGGCGATGCCTTGTCGACGCAGAAACTGCGGATGTGGGACTCGGTTTGTCCCGCGCATACCCGACTGGTCAACACCTATGGCCCGACCGAGACCACGGTGTCCTGCACGGCGGCCTACATGGAGCATGACGCCGTCAATGGCATTCTCGGCAACGCCAGCATCGGCAGACCGATGGCCAACACCCGTATCTACCTGCTCGATGCGCACCGCCAACCGGTGCCGTTCGGAGTCGCGGGGGAAATCTTCATCGGCGGCGACGGTGTGGCGCGCGGTTACCTGAACCTCGACACCCTCAGCGCCGAACGCTTCCTGGCCGATCCGTTCAGCGACCAGCCCGATGCGCGCCTGTACAAGACGGGTGACCTGGCCCGCTATCGTCCGGACGGACGCCTTGAGTACCTGGGGCGCAACGACTTCCAGGTCAAGGTCCGCGGTTTCCGTATCGAACTGGGCGAGATCGAGGCCCGGCTGAGCGAGTGTGCCGGGGTCAAGGAAGCGGCGGTGATCGTGCGCGAAGACACCCCGGGGGAAAAACGCCTGGTGGCCTATGTGGTGCCGCAGGCCGGAACGAGCCTGGACGCCACGACCTTGCGCGCGCAGTTGTCGACGCAACTGGCCGAATACATGCTGCCCGGCGCGTTCGTCAGCCTGGCCGCGCTGCCGCTGACGCCGAACCGCAAGCTCGACCGCCAGGCCCTGCCGGCACTCGATGCCGAGGCGCATGCCAGCCGCACCCATGAAGCGCCTCAAGGCCACACGGAAAGCGTCCTGGCGCGGATCTGGCAAACCCTGCTCAAGGTCGAGTCGGTGGGCCGTCACGATCATTTCTTCGAACTGGGTGGCCATTCCCTGCTGGTCATGCGTTTGATCGCCCAGGTGCGCGAGCAATTGGGCGTGGAGCTGAACCTGAGCGATGTCTTTGCCCAACCGCAACTGAGCGCGCTGGCCCGGGTGCTCTCCCAGGCGGCGCGTAGCACCCGGCCTGGCATCGTGCCGGTGTCCCGCGAACAAGCGTTGCCATTGTCTTTCGCCCAGCAGCGCCTCTGGTTCCTGGCGCAACTGGACGGGACCAGCGCGGCGTATCACATCCCCACGGGCCTGCGCTTGCGAGGTGCGCTGGACATCCCGGCGCTCACCCGCGCACTGGACCGTATCGTGGCCCGCCACGAGGCCCTGCGTACCACCTTTGTGCAGGCGCAAGGACAGGAAGTGGAACAACGCATTGCGCCGGCCGATATCGGTTTCGCCTTGCAGCTGCATGTCCTGGCTGGGCGAGCGGACGCCGAAAGCGAACTGCTGGCCCTGTCCGGGGAAGAGGCTCGCCAGGCCTTCGACCTGACTCGCGGCCCACTGGTACGTGGCCGGCTGGTAAGCATGGCGGACGATGATCACGTGCTGTTGGTCACCCTGCACCACATCGTTTCGGATGGCTGGTCTGCCGATCTGCTGACCCATGAATTGGGGATGCTGTATGAGGCGTTCCGTCAGGGGTATGACGATCCACTGCCGGCGTTGCCGATCCAGTACGCGGATTACGCCCTCTGGCAGCGACGCTGGCTCACTGGGGAGGTATTGGAGACACAGGAGCGCTACTGGCAGCAGACCCTGGCCGACGCACCGGCCCTGTTGACACTGCCGACCGACCGGCCACGGCCCGCACAGCAAGACCACGCTGGCGCGGCGGTGGGGATCGTTCTCGACGAAACCCTGACCCAAGGCCTCAAGGCGTTGAGCCAGCGCCATGGCGCCACGTTGTTCATGACGATCATGGCCGCCTGGACCACGGTGCTCAGTCGCCTGTCCGGCCAAGACGACGTGGTCATCGGCACGCCGGTGGCGAACCGCATGCACGCGGAAGTCGAGGGCCTGATCGGCCTGTTCGTCAACACCCTGGCGCTGCGTGTCGATGTCGCGGATGAACTGACCGTGCAAGCTTTGCTGCAACAGGTGAAGGCGCGGACCCTGGAGGCCCAGGCTCATCAGGATTTGCCTTTCGAGCAGGTGGTGGAGGTGGTCCGGCCACTGCGCAGCCTGTCCCACAGCCCGGTGTTCCAGGCCATGCTGTCATGGCAGAACAACGAAACCACCGGGTTGGAGCTGGGCGATATGTCGCTGCAAGGGCTGGGCGTGACCAGCCGCACGGCGAAATTCGACGTGTTGCTGGACATGGCCCTGATCGATGGGCGCCTGTTCGGTTCGCTGGAGTACGCCACGGCGCTGTTCGACACGGCCACGATGGAACGCTACCTCGGTTACCTGGAGGACGTACTGCGGGCCATGGTTGCCGATGAGCAGACCCTGGTGGCCCAGATCCCGTTGCTGGGTGACAACGAACGCCAGCATCTGCTGGAAACGTTCAATGCCACTTCGGTCGACTACCCGCAAGGCCTGACCCTGCACGGCCTGTTCGAGGCACGGGTCGCGGCCAGTCCGGACGCGGTTGCCGTGGTGTCTGGCGAGGCACAACTGAGCTACACGCAACTGAATGGCCGCGCCAACCAGATTGCCCATCGCCTGCTGGAGCTGGGCATCCGTCCGGACGACCGCGTGGCGATCTGTGCCGATCGCAGCCTGGACATGGTTGCCGGCCTGCTGGGCATTCTCAAGGCCGGCGCGGCGTATGTGCCGCTGGACCCGGATTATCCAGCCGAGCGCCTGACCTACATGCTGGAAAACAGCGCGCCGACGGTGGTGCTCACCCAAGTCAGCTTGCAGGCGAGCCTGCCAGCGTCCGCTGCCAGGGTGATCGTGCTCGACGAAGAGGACTTCGCCACGCAGCCAACCGGCAATCCAATGGTGCAAGGCCTGCGGGCCGATCATCTGGCCTATGTGATCTACACCTCCGGTTCCACCGGCCTGCCCAAGGGCGTGATGAACGAGCACGGCGCGGTGGTCAACCGCCTGCTGTGGATGCAGGACGAGTACGGCTTGAGCGCGTCGGACGCGGTGCTGCAGAAGACTCCGTTCAGCTTCGACGTGTCGGTGTGGGAATTCTTCTGGCCGCTGTTCAGCGGCGCGCGGCTGGTGATGGCACGTCCGGGCGGGCATCGCGACCCGGCGTACCTGCGCGAAGTAATCCAGGCCCAGGGCATCACCACGCTGCACTTTGTGCCGTCGATGCTGGATGTGTTCCTGGCCCATGGCGAGGCGGGACAGTGCGAAGGCCTGGTGCGGGTGATGTGCAGCGGCGAGGCGTTGCCGGGGCATCTGGTGCGGCGCTTCAAGGCGCAATTGCCGCACACCGGCCTTTACAACCTGTACGGCCCGACCGAAGCAGCGGTGGACGTCACGGCGTGGGACTGCGCGGGCGCAGAAACCCCGGAAAGCACGCCGATCGGCAAGCCGATCGCCAACACGCGGATCTACCTGCTCGATGCCCATCAGCAACCGGTACCTTTGGGCGTGGCCGGGGAAATTTATATCGGCGGCGTGCAGGTGGCGCGGGGTTACCTGAACCGCCCGGAACTGACCGTCGAGCGTTTCCTCGACGACCCGTTCAGTGACCGGTCGAACGCACGGATGTACCGCACCGGCGATCTGGGTCGTTACCTGCCGGACGGCAATATCGACTACCTGGGCCGTAACGACGACCAAGTCAAGATCCGCGGTTTCCGCATCGAGTTGGGCGAGATCGAGGCCAAGCTTGCCCGGCACGAGGCGATCAAGGAAGCCGTGGTGCTGGCCCGTGAAGACGTGCCGGGGGCCAAGCGCCTGGTGGCGTACTTCACCGTGCACGGTGACGAGCACAACGTCGAGATCGAAACCCTGCGTGCCCAGCTGCAAGGGCAACTGCCGGAGTACATGGTGCCGGCGGCCTATGTGCGCCTTGAGGCGCTACCGCTGACCCCCAACGGCAAGCTGAATCGCAAGGCACTGCCTGAGCCGGACCTGGCCTCGGTGATTTCCCGTGAGTACGAAGCGCCGCAAGGCGCTGTGGAAACGACGCTGGCACACCTGTGGGCCGAGCTGCTCGAGGTCGAAAGGGTGGGGCGTCATGACCACTTCTTCGAACTGGGCGGTCATTCGTTGTTGGCGGTCACGCTGATCGAACGCATGCGCCAGGCCGGTTTGAGCGCCGATGTGCGCGTGATGTTCGGCCAGCCGACCCTGGCTGCGCTGGCGGCCGCCGTGGGTGGCACGACGGAGATTGTGGTCCCGGACAACGGCATCGTGCCGGGCTGCTCGCGGATCACTCCGCAGATGTTGCCGCTCGCCGACCTCACCCAGCAGGAAATCGACGCCATCGTCGCCGGGGTGCCCGGTGGCGTGGGCAATGTCCAGGACATCTACGCCCTGGCGCCGTTGCAGGAAGGGATTCTGTATCACCACCTGGCTTCGCAGCAGGGCGATCTCTACGTGCAGCAGGCCATGTTCAACCTCAAGGACCGTGCCCGGCTGGATGACTTCGTCAATGCCCTGCAAGGGGTGATCGAGCGGCACGATATCCTGCGCACGGCCGTGCTCTGGGAGGGCTTGCGCGAGCCGGTGCAGGTGGTATTGCGCGAGGCGCGATTGACGCTGGATGAGTGTGTTTTCGAACCCGGCCAGGATGTCGCCGCGCAGTTGCTGGAACGCTTCGATCCGCAACATTACCGGCTCGATGTACGCCAGGCCCCGCTGATGCGCATGGCATTTGCCCATGACCCCGTCAACGGGCGTTGGGTGGCGATCCTGCTGTTCCACCACATGGCGCTCGATCACACCGCGCTGGAGGTGGTGGAACACGAGATGCAAGCGCATCTGCTGGGGCTGGCGGATCGGTTGGGCGACGCGACGCCGTTCCGCAATTACGTGGCCCAGGCCCGATTGGGTGTGGGCCGTGAGGCTCATGAAGCGTTCTTCCGCGACATGCTGGGTGATATCGACGAGCCGACGTTGCCGTTCGGCGTGCTGGACGTGCGCGGTGATGGCAGCGCTGTCGAAGAGGCCGGGTTGAATCTTTCCGTTGACCTGAGCCGTCGGTTGCGGGCCCAGGCCCGTCAGTTGGGCGTGAGTGCCGCCAGCCTGCATCACCTGGCCTGGGCCCAAGTGCTGAGCAAGGTCACCGGCAAGCAGGATGTGGTATTCGGCACCGTGTTGATGGGACGGATGCAAGGTGGCGAGGGCGCCGACCGGGCGCTGGGGATGTTCATCAACACCTTGCCGTTGCGGGTCAAGGTCGGTACCGAGGAGGTGCGTAGCGGCGTGAAGGCCACCCACGCCCGGTTGAGCGGTTTGCTGGGCCACGAACATGCCTCGCTGGCACTGGCCCAGCGCTGCAGTGGCGTGGCCGCGCCGATGCCGCTGTTCAGCGCCTTGCTCAACTATCGGCACAGCGCCGTCGAGATGGCTTCGAGCGAGGCGTTGACGGCTTGGGACGGTATCGAGGCACTGAGCAGTGGCGAACGCACCAACTATCCATTGACCCTGTCGGTGGACGACCTGGGCGAAGGCTTCAGCCTGAGCGCGCTGGCCGTGCCGCAGATAGGCGCGCAGCGGGTTTGCGTGTATATGAACATTGCACTGGAGCATCTGGTGGAGGCGCTGGAAACGTCGCCCCGGACGCCGTTGAACAGCGTGTCGATACTGCCTTGCACCGAGCGTCGGCAAGTGTTGGTGGACTTCAACAGCACGGACGTGGATTTCCCTGTGCATCCGACAATCCACCAGCGATTCGAAGCGCAAGCGGCCATGTACCCCGCTAGCGTGGCGGTTGTGTATGGTGAGCAACATCTGGCCTACGACGAGTTGAACCGTCAGGCCAACCAATTGGCGTATCGCCTGCTGGCGCTCGGCATACAGCCTGAGGACCGTGTCGCCATCTGCATGCAGCGCAGCCTGGAAACCGTCGTCGGCCTGCTGGCGATTCTCAAGGCCGGTGGCTGTTATGTGCCGATGGATCCGGCTTATCCAGTGGACCGTCTGGCCTATCTGCTCAAAGACAGTGCCCCGGTGGCGCTGCTGACTCAGACGGTGCTGCAAGAACGCCTGCCGAGCCTGGACGTGCCGGTGCTGTTGCTGGACGGCGATCAGGGAACCATGGCCGATTTGACCGGGCATGCTGAAGCCAACCCGGCGCTCGCGGCGCTGACACCGCAATGCCTGGCCTACATCATCTACACCTCGGGCTCCACCGGCGAACCCAAAGGCGTGATGGTCGAGCATCGCAACCTCGACAATCTGGTGAGCTGGCATTGCCAGGCGTTCGAGCTCAAGCATGGCAGTCTCACCTCGAGCGTGGCTGGTTTCGGTTTCGATGCGGCGGCCTGGGAAGTGTGGCCGGCGCTGTGTGCCGGGGCCACGTTGTTGCTGCCACCTGCCCATGCGGGCAGTGAGGATGTCGAAGCGCTGCTTGACTGGTGGGATGCCCAGGCGCTGGACGTAAGCTTCCTGCCCACGCCGATTGCCGAGTATGCGTTCAGTCGCGACCTGACTCAGAATCGACTGCGTACCTTGCTGGTCGGCGGAGACCGTTTGCGCAAGCTGCCTGTCGACCCGCATTTCAGCCTGATCAATAACTATGGCCCCACGGAAACGACGGTGGTCGCCACTTCGGGCCGGATCGATGCTTCGCAGCCGCTGCTGCATATCGGTAAGCCGGTGGCCAATGCGCGGGTTTATCTGCTCGATGCACAACAGCAGCTGGTCCCGCTTGGCGTGGCAGGCGAGCTTTATATCGGTGGGGCGGGGGTGGCGCGAGGTTACCTGAATCGCGATGACCTCACCGCCGAACGCTTCCTGCGGGACCCGTTCAGCAGCGCTCCGGATGCCAGGATGTACCGCACCGGGGATATGGGGCGCTACCTGCCGGACGGCAATATCGACTATCTGGGGCGCAACGACGATCAGGTGAAGATCCGTGGTCTGCGCATCGAGCCGGGTGAAATCGAGGTAAAACTCGCCCGGCACGATGCGGTAAGAGAGGCGGTGGTATTGGTCCGCGAGGCCGGGTCGGGCGAGAAACGCCTGGTGGCTTATTTCACTCAGCACCCAGCGGACGAAAGGGTGCAGATCGAAGATTTGCGCAGGCATCTTAAAGCACAGCTGCCCGACTACATGGTGCCGGCTGCCTACGTATGCCTCGATGCGCTGCCATTGACACCCAACGGCAAACTCGATCGCAAGGCATTGCCGGAACCGGATCAGGAAGCGCTCATCCATCGCGTATACGAAGCTCCACAAGGTGAGACCGAAATCCTTCTCGCGCAGATCTGGCAAGACCTGCTGGGCCTGCAACGGGTCGGTCGCCATGACAGCTTTTTCGAGCTGGGCGGGCATTCGCTGTTGGCCATCCGGTTGGTGGGGGCACTGGCACAGGTCGATCTGAAGCTGTCGCTGGCCGAGTTGTTCGAACACGAAACCGTCGCGGCAATGGCGTCGATGCTGCAAACCCGCATAACGGATACCCAGGTGAAGGAGGTTGTTGTACCGGTACGCACCACGGGCCGGCAGACCCCGCTGTTCCTGGTGCACGAGTTCAGTGGGCTCGACCTGTACTTCCCGACATTGGGCAAACACATAGACCCCGATATCCCGGTGTATGGCCTGCCCGCCGTCGAATGGGGCGAGCCGCAGTTGCAAACCATGGAGTGCATGGCCTCGCGGCTGGTGGGGATCATTCGTTCGGTACAGCCCAAGGGGCCTTATCGCCTGGCCGGCTGGTCGTTCGGTGGCGTGCTGGCTTACGAAACCGCGATCCAGCTGATCGGCCTGGACGAGGAGGTCGAGTTTGTCGGCCTGATCGACAGCTACCTGCCTCGGCTGGTGGATCAGGGTCGGGAGCGCTGGGCATTGGACGAAGCCCACAAGCTTCATCTGTTGGACCGCTGCGATGTCTTCTGGAAGGCTGCACTGCCTGGCGCGGGCGCGCAGGCGCAGGTTCTGGAGAAACTGGCCGGTCTGCAAGGGCAACTGGATCGATTCGATTTCCAGGGCCTGGTGCAGCATTGCCGCGACGAGGCGCTGCTGCCTGCCGAACTGTCCATCTACAGCGCCGGGCAGCTCTGGCAGTACCTCGATCGCGAAGTGGCCCATGGTCACGCGTTGGCCCATTACCGGGTGTATCCGATTTCCGTGCCGGTGCATCTGCTGGTGGCCGAAGAGCGCAAGGACGACGCTCCCGGGCACTCCGGCTACCTGGGCTGGGACGCTGTCCTGCCGACGTCGCAGCTGCATTGCGTCAAGGTTCCGGGTAACCACCAGAGCATGATGCAGGCGCCGCATGTCCAGGCGTTGGGCCAGGCCATCAGTGCTGAACTTCACACCGCCGCATCGCGTCCGGCACCCTCACCGAAGAGCGGTTACCAGCCGCTGCTGACGATCCAGGGCGGGCGGGCCGATCGGGCGCCGATCTTCTGCGTACCGGGGGCCGGCGACAGCGTCACCGGTTTCATCGGCCTGACCGACGCCTTTGGCCCGGACTGGCCGATCCATGGGCTGCAACACCGTGGGCTGGACGGCAGCACAGAGCCTTTCAGCCTGGTGGAAACCGCCGCCCAGGCGTACCTCGAAGCCATCGACAAGGTGCAACCGGAGGGACCGGTGCATCTGCTGGGGCATTCCTTCGGTGGCTGGATTGTCTTCGAGATGGCGGCCCGCCTGAACGCCCGTGGCCGCAAGGTGGCCTCGTTGACGCTGATCGACAGCGAATCGCCGGGCGGTAACGGCGTGGTGGGCAAGCCTTATACCGGGACTGGGGTGTTGAACCGGTTGATCGAGGCGATGCAGCTGGCCTCGGGCAAATCCCTGGGTATCGATGCCACGGTATTCGGCGCCCAGGACGATTCGGCGCAGATGCGCTTGCTGCATGCCGGCATGGTCCGCGCCGGCATGTTGCCGCAGCGCTCGGCGGTGGATTCGATGCGCGGCCCGGCTCGGGCCTTCGGTACGGCCTTGCGCACGGTGTATCAACCGCAACATCGCTACACCGGACCGGTGCGGTTGGTGCTGGCCAATGATCCGACCCTGGACACGGCTGGTAACAAACGCGAACAGGAACAGATGATCGAAGGCTGGCGCAAGCATATCCCTGATCTCAGTATCTGGTACGGCCCGGGCAACCACTTCACGATTCTCAAGGCGCCTCACGTACATAACCTGGCTGCCTGGTGGCAGGACGGCCTTCCCATGCTCGATGAGGAGGAGGCCAGTGACTACGTCTAGCCGTCCTTCCTTTGGGCGCACCCATGGAACCCGGCGCTGCATTGGCCGGGCCTGAACTCAACGCACTCATGGTTATTTATGGAAAAGTCGAAGTTTCGAAAAATCGCTATCGTGCTTGTCCTGGTCGTGGTGACCGGCCTGGTTTTCTACAGCGCTCAGTCGCCGGGCAAACCGCCGGAGTATCTGACCGCCACGGTCGAGCGCACCGACATCGAGAACGCGGTGCTGGCCACCGGGACGCTCCAGGGCATCAAGCAGGTCGATGTCGGGGCCCAGGTGTCCGGGCAACTGAAGTCGCTCAAGGTCAAGCTGGGCGACAAGGTGAAGAAGGGCCAGTGGCTGGCGGAAATCGACCCGTTGCTGGCGCAGAATTCCTTGCGCCAGGCCCAGGTCAACGAAGAGAACCTGAAGGCGAAGCGACAAGCCACCGCGGCACAACTCAAGGATGCGAAAGCCACCTACGATCGCTACAAGGTGCTGCAACCGGACGACGCGATTTCCAAGCAGGAATACGAGACCGCCGAATCGAACTACAAGGTGGAGGCTGCCAACCTGCTGTCCCTCGACGCACAGATCAAGGATGCGCAGATCCAGGTGGAGACGGCCCGGGTCAACCTGGCCTATACCCACATCGTCGCGCCCATCGACGGCTACGTCGTGGGGATCGTGACCCAGGAAGGCCAGACCGTGATCGCCGAACAACTGGCGCCCGTGCTGCTCAAGTTGGCCGACCTGGACACCATGACCGTCAAGGCCCAGGTATCCGAGGCCGATGTGATTCATATCGTGCCCGGGCAAGAGGTGTATTTCACCATTCTCGGTGAAGCGGAAAAACGCTACTACGCCACGCTGCGCGGCACTGAACCGGCACCGCAGAACTTCCTCGAAAGCCAGAACTCCGGGGCGCCCAAGCAGAACACCGCGGTGTTCTACAACAGCCTGTTCGACGTGCCGAACCCCGATCATCGCCTGCGCATTTCGATGACGGCCCAGGTCCGTATTGTCCTGGACAAGGCCAAGGCCGTGCTGACGATTCCGGTCGCGGCCCTGGGCCCGAGGAACCAGGATGGCAGCTACGTGGTCCGGGTACTGGATGCCGAAGGCAAGGCCCAGCCGCGTAACGTCCAGACGGGTATCAACAACAACGTCAGGGCTGAAATCAAGGACGGCCTGGCTGAAGGCGACAAGGTCGTCATCGGTGAGCCCACCCCAGCTGTGGCGGGAGCCTGACCATGACGCGACCACTGTTGGAGCTCGAGGGGATCACCCGCAGCTTTCAAGCGGGCGAAAAGGCGTTCATCGCGCTCAAGGACATCAACCTGACGATCAACGCCGGGGAAATCGTGGCAATCACGGGGGCGTCCGGTTCCGGCAAATCCACCTTGATGAATGTGCTCGGTTGCCTCGATCATCCGAATTCCGGCAGCTACAAAGTGGACGGGCGCGAAACCGGCTCGATGGACGATCATGAGCTGGCGGAGCTGCGTCGCGATCACTTCGGTTTCATTTTTCAGCGCTATCACTTGCTGCCCCACCTGAGTGCCTTGCACAACGTCGAGATGCCGGCCATCTACGCCGGTACCGCCGAGTCGCAACGGCACAACCGTGCCGGGGAGCTGCTGGGCCGCCTGGGACTGACCGGGCACCTGGCCAATCGACCCAGCCAGCTTTCCGGCGGGCAGCAGCAACGGGTGAGTATCGCCCGGGCCTTGATGAACGGCGGCGAGATCATTCTCGCCGACGAACCCACCGGTGCGCTGGACACCACCAGTGGCAAGGAGGTGATGAAGATTCTGCTGGAGCTCAACGCGGCGGGGCACACGGTGATCATCGTGACCCACGATGAGAAAGTGGCGGCCTACGCCCAACGCATCATCGAAATCCGCGACGGCGAGATCGTCAGCGACCGGGCCAATCCGCAGCGCTCGATGGAAGACCAGCCGCCACAAGGCACCCCCCCGACCAAGGTCAAGCCGTCGAACCGGCTGCTTGCCAGCTTCGGGCCGTTCAGCGAAGCGTTCAACATGGCGTGGGTCGCGCTGATCTCGCACCGGATGCGAACATTGCTGACGATGCTGGGCATCATCATCGGCATCACCTCGGTGGTATCGATCGTGGCCATCGGCGAAGGGGTCAAGCAATATGTCCTGAAAGACATCGAAGCAATCGGTAGCAATACCATCGAGATCATTCCCGGGGCCGACTGGGGCGACAGCCGCTCGACGGCGATCGAAACCCTGGTGCTCTCCGACGTCACGGCCCTGAGCGACCTGTACTACATCGACAGCGCCACCCCGAACCTGGGGCGCAACCTGCTGTTGCGCTACCAGAACATCGACGTCAATGCGACCGTCAACGGTGTGAGCGAGAGTTACTTCCAGGTGCGCGGGATCAAGATCGGCTCGGGCGTGGCGTTCAACAAGGACGACTCGAGGCGGCAGTCGCAAGTGGTGGTGATCGACCATAACACCAGCCAGCGACTGTTCGGCTCGCACACCGACCCGCTGGGCAAGGTGATCCTCGTCGACAACCTGCCTTGCACCGTCATCGGCGTGACCGAGGACCGCAAGAGTGTCTTTAATACCAGCAAGAACCTGAACATCTGGATGCCCTATGAAACGGCGGCGGGGCGCTTGCTGGGCCAGCGTTTCCTGGACAGCATCACGGTGCGGATAAAGGACGGGCAGCCGAGCAAGCTGGTGGAAGACAACGTGGTCAAGCTGCTGACGCAGCGCCATGGCACCAAGGACTTCTTCACCTACAACCTCGACAGCGTGATGCAGACGGTGCAGAAGACCAGCCAGTCGCTGGCGCTGCTGCTCTCGCTCATTGCAGTCATCTCACTGGTGGTGGGGGGCATCGGCGTGATGAACATCATGCTGGTTTCGGTGACCGAGCGAACCCGTGAGATCGGCATCCGCATGGCGGTGGGGGCGCGTCAGTCCGATATACGCCAGCAGTTCCTGGTGGAAGCGGTGATGGTCTGCCTGCTCGGGGGCACGATTGGCATTGGCTTGTCGTTCAGCATCGGCTACGTCTTTTCGATCTTCGTCAAGGAATGGCAGATGGTGTTTTCGATGGGGTCGATCATCACCGCGGTCGTCTGCTCGACACTCATCGGCATCGTGTTCGGCTTCGTACCTGCCCGCAACGCGGCGCGACTTGATCCGATCAATGCCTTGGCGCGTGATTGAGGTCGGGGCCAGCGTCGCTGTCCTCTGTGGGAGCGAGCCTGCTCGCGATAGCGGTGGGTCAGCTTGTGGGGATGTTGGCTGTGCCGACGCCATCGCGGGCAAGCCCGGCTCCCACAGGTGATTTATGTCGGACGCAGAGCCAGCAAACACCAGGAACCACTGTGGGAGCGAGCCTGCTCGCGATAGCGGTGGGTCAGTTGGCGGGTATGTTGGCTGTACTGACGCCATCGCGGGCAAGCCCGGCTCCCACAGGGATTTGTGTCGGACGCAGAGCCAGCAGACACCCGGAACTACTGTGGGAGCGGGCTTGCTCGCGAAAACGGTGGGTCAGCTTGCCGGGATGTTGGATGTGCTGACGCCATCGCGGGCAAGCCCGGCTCCCACAGGGATTTGTGTCGACGCAGAGCCAGCCAACACCAGGAACTACTGTGGGAGCGAGCCTGCTCGCGATAGCGGTGGGTCGGCTTGTGGGATGTTGGCTGTGCCGACGCCATCGCGAGCAGGGCTCGCTCCCACAGGGGATCAGTGTCAGACACAAAGCCAGCAGACACACGGGACTACTGTGGGAGCAAGCCTGCTCGCGATAGCGGTGGGTCAGCTTGCGGGTATGTTGGCTGTGCTGACGCCATCGCGGGCAAGCCCGGCTCCCACAGGGATTTGTGTCGGACGCAGAGCCAGCAGACACTCGGAACTACTGTGGGAGCGGGCTTGCTCGCGAAAACGGTGTGTCTGCTTGCCGGGATGTTGGCTGTGCTGACGCCATCGCGAGCAGGGCTCGCTCCCACAGGGGATCAGTGTCAGACACAAAGCCAGCAAACACTAGGAACTACTGTGGGAGCGAGCCTGCTCGCGATAGCGGTGGGTCAGCTGGCGGGTATGTTGGCTGTGCTGACGCCATCGCGGGCAAGCCCGGCTCCCACAGGTGATTTATGTCGGACGCAGAGCCAGCAAACACCCGGAACTACTGTGGGAGCGGGCTTGCTCGCGAAAACGGTGTGTCTGCTTGCCGGGATGTTGGCTGTGCTGACGCCATCGCGAGCAGGGCTCGCTCCCACAGGGGATCTGTGTCAGACACAAAGTCAGCAAACACACGGAACTACTGTGGGAGCGAGCCTGCTCGCGATAGCGGTGGGTCAGCTTGCAGGTATGTTGGCTGTGCTGACGCCATCGCGGGCAAGCCCGGCTCCCACAGGGATTTGTGTCGGACGCAGAGCCAGCAGACACACGGGACTACTGTGGGAGCGAGCCTGCTCGCGATAGCGGTGGGTCAGCTGGCGGGTATGTTGGCTGTGCTGACGCCATCGCGGGCAAGCCCGGCTCCCACAGGTGATTTATGTCGGACGCAGAGCCAGCAAACACCAGGAACTACTGTGGGAGCGAGCCTGCTCGCGATAGCGGTGGGTCAGCGTGCATTGATGTTGGATATGTTGACGCCTTCGCGAGCAGGCCCGCTCCCACAAAGGGGGGCGGGTGCTAGCGTGCTGCAAAGGGTGGTTTTTCAGACTGTTTCGCGTGCCGCCTGGGGGCGTGTTTCGACGATCTTTGCGAGTGACTGTTCAAACCGGTCCAGGACCATGTCGACTTCACCCTCGGTGATGGTCAGGGGCGGCAGGAACCTCAGTACCGCGCCGTGGCGTCCTCCGGTCTCCATCATCAGGCCGTTGTCGAAGCACTTGAGCTTGATGGCCTGTGCCAGGGCGCCGTCGGCCTGGCCGGCGCGTTGGGTGGTGGTCGGTTGGGTGATTTCCACGCCGATCATCAAGCCGCGACCGCGGATGTCGCCGATGAAGGAAAACCGCTGCGCGATCTGCTGCAGGCCGTTTTCCAACCGTTTGCCCATCCGGGCGGCATTGGCAACCAGATTGTCTTTCCTGATCTGACGCATGGTTGCGGCACCCGCGATCATCGCTATCTGGTTACCGCGGAATGTGCCCGCGTGCATGCCGCGGCCCCAGGTATCCAGATGCCTGGCATACACGATGACCGACAAGGGGTAGCCGCCGCCGATGGCTTTTGACAGCACCAGGATGTCGGGCACGATACCCGCGTGCTCGATGGCGAAGGTATTGCCGGTACGACCCAGGCCGGTCTGGACTTCGTCGACGATCAGCAGGATATCCTGCTCGAGGGTGATCTCCCGCAAGCTCCTCAGCCAGTTGGCCGAGGCCGGGATACAGCCACCTTCGCCCTGTACGACCTCGACGATCACCGCCGCCGGCTTCGCAACGCCCCCTTCAGGGTCCGACAGTACAGTGCGGATGTAGTCGATGGACAACTGATCGGTATGTTCGCCATCGGTGCCGAACGGACAGCGGAAGCGATAGGGGAACGGCAAGAAGTGTGCGCCCTGGGCAATGAGACCTTCGGCGCTCTTGGGCGACAGGTTGCCCATGGCGGACAAGGCCCCGGCAGTCATTCCGTGATAACCGCCGTGAAAAGCCATCAACGGCGAGCGGCGGGTGTAATGGCGTGCCAGCTTGATGGCGGCCTCGACGGCATCCGAACCGCTGGGCCCGCAGAACAGGATCTTGCTGGTCTCGCGCATGTTCGCCGGCAGCATCGAGAACAGCTCTTGCACGAAGGCATGCTTGGCCGGTGTCGCCAGATCGAGGGCCTGCTGCAGATGATCGCCCGCGAGAAACGTCATCACGGCGTCCCGGACTTGCGGCGGGTTGTGCCCCAAGGCCAGGGTCCCGGCGTTCGACAGGCAATCGAGAAATTCCTGGCCACTGGCGTCCTTGATCCGCATTCCCTTGCCGCTGACAAACAGCCGCTGGAAAGTCTGCGCATAGGTCCGCGCATTCGACTCGATACTTTCGAGATAATTGAGTGCTTCCATGTTCGATCATCCGTTGGCTATGGAAAGGGAGGCGGGCGCAGGACATCCGCAGGTTCCTGTGGGAGCGGGCTTGCTCGCGAAAGCGGTAGGCCAGCTTGCACTTATGCTGAATGTGCTGACGCCTTCGCGAGCAAGCCCGCTCCCACAAAAGGGGCATTCGTTGCCAGCAACAGAGCGGCCCATATCAGGCAAGTCCGGGCCATTTCAGCAGGCCTCTGCATTTAGCGCGAGCTTTCTGGCCGGCACCTGTCCCCGTTTCCCACGCCAGACACAAAACCGGCCCCAAGGTTAAATAACCGAATCGAATCTGCCGCGTCCCTGAACGGTCCGTTCACTCTGCCAGGCTTCCAAAAAACCTATGTATGCCTTCAAGCCCCGGGAAAACCTACTGCTGGTGACACTGTGTGCGGCGGTCCTGAGCGGCTGCGTATTGGGACCGGATTATCGGGTGCCGGTCGTCCCGGTCGCGACACAGTGGCAGGCCCCCTTGCCCCATGGTGCGTCCGTGGCCGCCTTGGCGGACTGGTGGCAGCAGTTCGACGACCCGGCATTGGCCGAACTGCTGCGCCTAGCCGAAGCTGACAGTCCGTCGATGGACCAGGCGTGGGCCAATATCGCCCTGGCACGGGCGACTGCGGACAGCGATGCAGCCGATGCCTTGCCCAAGGTCGATGGCCGGTTATCCAAGGGGCGTGGCGGCCAACAGACGGGGCCCCAGCGCCTGGGCGGCTCAGGTTCTTCCGCCGCGCTGGACGCGGCGTGGGAGCTCGACCTGTTCGGCAAACTGCGGCGCAATAACGAAGCGGCCCGTTCACGGGTCGAGGCGCGGGTCGATGACTGGCATGACGCCCGGGTTTCCCTGGCGGCACAGGTGGGCGACTACTACGTGCAATACCGTGGTTGCCAGAAACTGGTGCTGGCCTATAGGGATCAGGCCCAATCGCAACAGGATACGGCGCGCATCACCCGTCAGTCGTTCGATGCCGGCTTCACATCGTCCGCCGATGCGGCCCTGGCCGATGCCAGTGCCGCCAGCAGCGCGGCAGCCCTGGTCCAGCAGCAAAGCGAGTGCGAGGTGCTGCTCAAGAGCCTGGTGGCATTGACCGGCGGCGACGAAGGACGATTGATCGGCGTGCTTGGCAAGACCCCGGCGCAACTGCCGGAGCCCGCCGGACTCAACGTGCAGCAGATCCCCGCCGACCTGCTGCGCCAGCGCCCCGATGTAGCCTCCCGCGAACGGGAACTGGCGGCGGCGAATGCCGAGATCGGCGTGGCCCAGGCCGAGCGGCTACCGAGCCTGAGCCTGTCCGGCACCTTTTCCGTCGGCAATACGGTGGGGCAGCACAACCGCTCCTGGTCGCTGGGCCCGGTGTTGTCGGTCCCCCTGTTCGACGGCGGCAAACGTCGCGCGGCGGTGGACGGTGCCAAGGCTACCTACGACGCGGCCCTCGCGGTTTATCGCCAGACGCTGCGCACCAGTGTCATGGAAGTCGAACAGGCCCTGGTGCGTCTCGATGCGGCGCGGCGACGGGAGTCCGATGTCGAGCGTTCCACTGCCGGTTTTCGTGAGTCGTTCGAGGCCATCGACCGCAATTGGCAGGCTGGCAGCGTCAGTCTGCTGGACCGTGAAACCGCCCGCCGCCAGGCGCTGACGGCGGAAATCGAATTGATCACCTTGCAACAGGATCAGGTTCGCTACTGGATCGCGCTGTACAAGGCATTGGGCGGCGGATGGCAAATCGGTCAGCCGCTGGCTCGGCACCCGACATCGAACGGAGAAGGCGTGTGAGGCCAATGTTGCGAAAGATCCTGCTGACCATCGCCGTGCTTGCGGTCGTGGCAATCCTGCTGACGTTTCGCCGTGGCGCCGAGCCGGTCGCGGCCGCCCCCAGTATCAGCAGCCTGAGCGTGGAAGTGGTCCAGGCCAGGCCCCAGCTCTGGCCGCAGCTGCTGTTCGCCAATGGTGCACTGGCACCCTGGCAGGAAGCGGTCATCAACGCCGAGACCAGCGGACTGCGCATCGCCAGCCTCGAAGCCGACGTGGGCAGTCGGGTAAAGAAGGGGCAATTGCTGGCGACGCTCGCTTCTGACACGGTGCTCGCCGAGGAAAGCAAGCAGAAGGCGCTGGTCGCCCAGGCAGTAGCCAACCTGGAGCAGGCCCGGTCCAACGACCGTCGTGCCCGGGTCGTCGGCCAGGGCGGCGCCTTGTCGGAGCAACAGCGCGAAGACTATCGCATCAAGGTGGCACTGGCCGAGGCTGACCTGGCCGGGGCCCGGGCGGAATTGCAAAGCACCCGGATCAGGCTGCGGCAAACGCGTATCGTGGCGGTGGACGACGGCATTATTTCCGCACGCACGGCACTGCTCGGCAAGGTGTTGTCCGCCGGTGACGAGCTGTTTCGCCTGGTGCGTGACGGTCGCATCGAATGGCAGGCAGAGCTGGATGCCCGGCAGTTGGCCCAGGTCCAGGCCGGCCAGGTCGCCCGACTGACGTTGCCGGGGGGGCAGAGCCTGGAGGGGCAGGTACGGTTGGTGTCGCCCACCTTGAGTACCAAGACCAGCCGGGCATTGGTGTATATCTCCTTGCCCACCGGCAGCCCCGCCCAGGCCGGCATGTATGCCAGCGGCCAGATCGAACTGGCGCCCCGCCAAGCGCTCACGGTGCCGGACACGGCGGTGATCCTGCGTGATGGCCGCTCCTATGTGTTCACCCTCAACGACGACATGCACGTGGTCCAGCGACCGGTGGTGGTGGGCAGGCGGATGCACGAGGCGGTGGAGATCCTGAGTGGGCTGGATGATCAGGCGGCCCGTATCGTGCGTGCCGGTGGCGCCTTCCTCAATGACGGCGCGAGTGTGACCCTCGTGCAATCCCAGGTCGCTCAACCATGAATATTTCAGCCTTGTCGATCCGCTATCCGGTCCCGGCGGTGATGCTGTTTATCCTGCTCACGCTCTTCGGCCTGTTGGGCTTTGGCAAACTTGCCATCCAGGACTTCCCGGACATGGACCTGCCGATGGTGGTGATCAGCGCCTCGCTGGAAGGTGCCGCCCCCGAACAGCTGGAAACCGAGGTGGCGCGCAAGATCGAAGACAAGCTCACGTCCTTGCGCCTGCTCAAACATGTGACGACCGTGATCACTGACGGCGCGGTCAGCATCAGCGTCAGTTTCGACATCGACAAGGACGGCAACGAGGCACTCAACGAAGTGCGCAACGCGGTCGATAGCGCCATGCCGCAATTGCCGGCCAGCCTGGATACGCCTTCGGTGTCCCGGCTGACCACCAGCGCATCGCCGCTGCTGACCTATGTCATCGCTTCCGACGTCCTGGATGAAGAAGCGCTATCGTGGTTTGTCGATAATGAGCTGAGCAAACAGCTGCTGTCGGTGCCGGGCGTGGCCCTGATTTCACGCATTGGCGGGGTTGACCGGGAGGTCCAGGTCAATCTCGATCCGGCCTTGATGGCCGGGTTGGGCATCCGTGTCGCGGACGTCGCAGCACAGCTGCGGGCGATGCAGAAGGACAACTCTGGTGGCCAGGGCAATCTGGGCAGCGGCCAGCAGGCCGTGCGCACCCTGGGGGCCATCGATGATCCGGCGGCCCTCGGCGCCATCGATATTCCCAGCGGCGATGGCCGCCTGCTGGCGTTGAACCAACTGGCGGAGATTCGCGACACCCACGCCGAGCGCAGCAGCCGGGCTTTTCGCGACGGCAAGCCGGTGATCGGCTTCCAGATCACCCGGTCACTGGGATTCTCCGATATCGGTGTGGCCAATGATGTGCGCCAGCGCATGACCGAGTTTGTCCAGCAGCATCCCAATGTGCGCATCGACGAGGCCAGCGATACGGTCAAGGCCGTACTCGCCAACTACCACGACTCGATGAACCTGCTCTACGAAGGCATGCTGCTGGCGGTGCTGGTGGTGTGGTGGTTCCTGCGGGACTGGCGCGCCACGCTGATCGTCGCCACGGCGTTGCCGTTGTCGATCATCCCTACCTTTGGCGTGATGTACCTGGCCGGGTTCACGCTCAACGCTGTCTCCCTGCTGGCCCTGGCGTTGGTCATCGGTGTGTTGGTGGATGATGCCATCGTCGAAATCGAGAACATTGCGCGGCACCTGCGCATGGGCAAGACGCCGCTTCAGGCGGCCACCGAAGCCGCCGATGAAATCGGCCTGGCGGTGCTCGCCACGACCGCCACCCTGGTCGCGGTGTTTCTGCCCACGGCGTTCATGGGCGGCGTGGCTGGCAAACTGTTTCGCCAGTTCGGCGTGACCGCCTCGGTGGCGCTGTTGTTTTCGCTGCTGGTGGCCCGGGTCCTCACGCCGATGATGGCGGCGTACTTCCTCAAGGCAAAAACCGATGCCGCGCATGACGGCCCGTTGATGACCCGCTACCTGGGCTGGATCCATACCAGTTTGTCCCGCCGCAAAACCACGATGGTCCTGGCCAGCCTGTTTTTCATCGGCGCCCTCGCACTGGTGCCGTTGTTGCCCACGAGTTTCCTGCCGGCCCAGGACGTCGGTCGCAGCCGGATAACCCTGGAGCTGCCTCCCGGCACGACGCTGGAGAAGACCACCGCGATGGCATTGCAGGCCAGCGAAAGGCTGAGCGCGATGCCCCAGGTCAAGCATGTGTTCATCTCGGTGGGGACGGCCAGCAGCTCGGGCGCCGGGGCAGCCGATATAACCGGCGCCGGTGACGCCATCCTGACGGTCGATCTGGTGGATCGGGATCAGCGCGACCTCAAACAGGTGCAAGTCGAGGCACAGATGCGCGAGGCGCTGCGTACATTGCCCGGAGTACGGATCAATGTTGGGGGCGATGGAAGCGGCGAGAAACTCAATATCATCCTGGCCAGCGACGACGGCGACCTGCTGGAGCGCACGGCAAGTGCTCTGGAACCGCAACTGCGCGAGCTGCACGGGATCGGTAATGTCACCTCCAGCAGTGCCCTGCAACGCCCGGAAATCCAGATGCGCCCGGACTTTGCCCGCGCGGCGGAACTGGGCATCACCAGCCAGGAAATCGCCGATACCTTGCGCATGGCAACCTACGGCGAATACTCCTCGCAGTTGGGGAAAATCAATCTGTCGCAGCGTCAGGTGGATGTGCGGGTGCGCATGGATTCGCTGCTGCGCGACGATTTGCAAAGCATCAACCAACTGAGGGTCACCGGTCGCGACGGCCAGGTCGCCCTGGCCTCATTGGGAGAGATCAGCCTGGGCAGCGGGCCGGCGCAGATCAGTCGGCTCGATCGCTTGCGCAATATCACCCTGTCCATCGAACTCAACGGGCGCAACCTGGGCGAAGTCATGGCCGAGGCCAGCCAGCTACCGGCGATGCGCAACCTTCCACCGGAGGTAAAAAGGGTGGAGCAGGGCGAGTTGCAACTGATGACTGAATTGTTCGGTAGCTTCAGCCTGGCCATGGCCATCGGAGTGTTCTGTATCTACTCGGTCCTGGTGCTGTTGTTCCACGACTTCCTGCAACCGGCCACGATTCTTTCGGCGCTGCCGCTCTCTCTGGGCGGTGCCCTGGTGGCCCTGTTGGTGTGCAACTTCAGCTTCTCCCTGCCATCGGTCATCGGTTTGCTGATGTTGATGGGCATCGTGACCAAGAACTCCATTCTGTTGGTGGAATACGCGATCATGGCTCGCCGCGATTATGGTCTGGGCCGATATGACGCGTTGGTGGATGCCTGCCACAAGCGTGCCCGTCCCATTCTGATGACCACCATCGCCATGGGCGCAGGCATGTTGCCCACCGCGCTGGGAATGGGTGAAGACCCCAGCTTCCGGCAGCCGATGGCCGTGGTGGTCATGGGCGGCTTGCTGACTTCGACGCTGTTGAGTCTGTTGGTGGTGCCGGTGATTTTTACTTATGTCGACGATGTGTTGGAGTGGCTGAAGCTGCACGTGCGCAGATCGACCGGGGAAAGAATGGAGGGGAACAATACGCGGGCATGAATCATCCCCCAACGCCCGCTCGATTGCAGTGATCGAGCAAAGGTTGGGGGGGACGTTTTATACGGCTTGGCGAATTGCCGGGGTACCATTCCACTCGATGCCCGAGGGCGTGGCATCCATCGAGTGCATCCAGCGGATGAGCGAGCGGCGTCCACCTATGCCCATCTTGATAGCGGCACGTTTCAGATAACTTTCGACGGTGTTGACTTTCAGGTTGAGTTGTTCGGCCAGTTCCGGGGCGGTGCGTCCGGCCAGCAAACCGACACACACTTCGGTTTCACGGGAGGACAAGCTCAACCCGGACAAAGCCAGCCGGTCGGCGAATCTCTGGCGTAATGCTTCCATCCCGCCATTTTCCGGACCATCCAACGGCAGGCAAGCATCCTGTCGGTGGACCTCCGCTGGCACCAGGGCGGCAACATGTTCTTCGACCATGGGTAACAGAAGGCAGGAAAAATCTTTCAGCAGGGCATGTTCCTGTGCCGTGAATCCGCTGGAAAAAGGTGAGCGGTAGACGGAAAGAACATAGCGAATACCATTTTTACGGGTGGTCAGGTGCAGTTGAGAGGTGGTGTTGTGGTAGAGGAGGCTGTCCGATTGTTCACGATTGAGCAGGCAGCGGGAAAAATTGGGGACTTTTTGTGGGGTCGAATCCTCGAAAAAAATATCATCGGCGAGGAAAAAAGGCTTGGCGGTATGCGCATCCATGATCGCGTCGATGCAGGCGCTGTCCATGCCGACGCCACCTATGCTGGAAGTGCTGGGTTCAGAAATATGGCTCGATCCTATTCTTTGCTCGGTAATATGCGTTGCGTCGACAGGTATTTCGGTAAGTATCAAGTCGTGCAACAAGCGAGGAAAGTTGCGGCTTCCAGTACTGGCAATCACTTTGCCAACATGCGGGAATAGTCGTTGTAGGTTCATCCTTTCTCCAATTTCATGCCAGAGTCTTGGTGTTATAGATGCAACTCGGTGTGCATTTGTTTTTTTGTTGGAGTGTTTCGGTCAGTGTGCGCTTGGTCGATGTCAAAGGGTTTATGGGATGTGTCTGTTGAGCGGTTGTCCATAAGAAATTGTTCGTAGGCGGTGATGGTCTGGATGGCATTCTTTCTGAGCACTTCTTTATAAGCGTCAGACGTGCAGGGCAGTGTGCCGTAGATGATGGTCTCGCCCTTTGAGCCCCGCGCCGTGTTGTGCCTGTCAACTATCCACCCGGAACGTTTCAGAATTTTTTCCATCATGGTGTCGACGACAATTTCATAGGTATCTATATTTTGCAGTTGTGCAAACTTTATCATTGACAGAAAAAGTGCCACCGTGCGAACGTCCATGTTGGTCTGGGTGACTTGCACCGCGGAAGTTCTATCGGCCGAAAGTGCGAATCGGGTGGCTTCCCAACAGTAAGGTGAACGAGGCCTGATGTTGTCGGTGGGAAGAATGAAACTTAGAGCGCCACTCATGAGAGTCGGTTTGTTGGAAGGGCGTAATCGCACACAGCCGGAGACCTGTTCATGGGTGTGAGTATAAATATAGACTGCGTCAGGATCGTCATATTCATCCCATTCGTAATCACTGCCTTGATAACTTTCAATGTCCCACTTTTTTCTATCGATGAAGGCGGTTTTACGAATAGCAAGAATTTGTTGCAGCGTTTGGGTTGGTATTTTCGAGTAGCCTGCAATGCGGGTAGATACGCCGGAAAAATGATGAATACAAGAGGAGTAGTTCATGAGTGACGTTTCTTGGTTGTGGGTGAGGCTACTGTTGACTTTGCACTAAATCATTTCAACTGTACTAAAGTACAGTGCTGAATTTTGTAGAGTGGATAGTCTAATTAGTTGAGGGATAAATGCGATGAATAGTGTTTTGGAAGAGGAGGGAGAGAGCTGGTTTAGTACCGTCTAGTGTCCAAAAAAGTACCGGATTGAAGTAAGCGCTGGATGTCGCAAAGAGATAACCTGAGGGCGTATTCAGCTAACGGGTGAATGCCTGTTTTTTTGACGGTTGGCTGGAGCTCCCATAAAGCACTGATAATGGGCGGGTCGAAAAATTGACACCGAAACCGAGGTAAGTAACCAGTTTGTCATAAAGATTCGGGAGTGTTCTTAAATTGCAGGCTTGCGGCCCTGCTGAAAGTCTAAACGACTGTATGAACTATGGGTAGAAGGCACAATACGATGCCGTCGTAGCATTAGTGTAACTGCTCTAAGTGTGAAAAATTGGTCTGACGTCATACAACTAAAAAGTTGATGTTGTATGAAGAGGGCCGGTCCGAACCTGAAAAGATGAGCCATCGTGGCTCCTGGCATGGATGATCTTATGTCTTATATCGCGTTTTCACTGATGACTGTCCTGTTGGTTCCGGGACCGACTAATTCATTGCTGCTGCAAACCGGAATAAAGAGAGGGCTGAACGCTCGCTCCATGAGGTTTGTCGTGGCGGAGTGGCTGGCTTATGTCATCCAGATGACGATGTGGGGAGTTTCCATCGATCTCCTGATGACTGAGCATTCCTGGGTGGTTATTGCGACAAAGTTCTTTGCTGTGTGTTTTTTGTTTTATATTTCCCTGAAACTTTGGTTCTCGGTAAAAGACCATCTGCCTGGCGACTCGGTAGGCATCAATGTGCCTGACCTGTTCGTGGCGACGCTGACCAATCCGAAAGGGCTGTTCTTCGTTTCCTTTGTTGCGCCGACCGGAACGTTTTTGTCACTGAGCGACTACTTGCCATTCATGATGTTGTTCACGGCTATCATATTTCCGGTCGGGCTGGTCTGGATCGCGATTGGGGCATTCTGCGGACGTAAACTCCACACCATCGTTTCCGGCCGGTTTTTGAGTCGGGCCATTTCGCTGGTGATTGGTTTGTTCGCGTGCGGCATGCTTTTCAACATTGCATCACAAGTAGTGTTCGCCTGAGGGGCGTAACTGCGGTAATGCCAGGTATGGCGTCGGATCTCGATAAGATCGTCGCCAGAGGGGAGAGGTATAGAGGAAAGGGGTCAAACGAAGTTCAGTTGCACCGCTTTGATCATAGCTTGCTTGACATTGGTGCAATCCATTTTTTCGGTCATCTGCTTGGCGTGAAACTTCACCGTTCGCTCGGTGATATTCATGATCAGGCCGATCTCCTTGTAGTTTTTTCCCAACGCGAGCCAGCGCAGGAATTCAATTTCCCTGGGCGATAGTTTCAAGTTGCTTTCAATGCTGGTTGTCACGGGCCGATATTGATTGGCGATGACGCTGAGGGTTTTGATGATGAACAGATTCGAGCGGACGATGAGGGGGAAGTCGGGATCATTCTCTTCTGAAGACAGGTGAAGTGAACCGAATGCCCGACCGGGTTCATGGATGGGAACGGTGTAACCCTGTTTGATGCCGTAGGAGGCTGACTGGTCGAATATCTCGGGATTGTTGTCTAGTTCCGCCGGTATTTCATTCCAGAAAAAAGGTGTTGCCGTGATGGCCGTGTTGGCCATGACCGGATCTGATTTGTAGAGTGAGTTCTTGCGGTAGGTATCCACCCATTCGGATGGATAGTTGCTGTAGATGGAAATCTTGGAGCTGTTGAGCGGCGTAGGTTCAAGATGGACGTAAGCGAACTTGTCAATCCCCAGTTTGGAGAATATCCACCCCAGTATCTCGGTGTACTCCTCTTCGCTCACACCCGAGATGTTGTTCTCCACTTCCTGGATCAAATTGAACAGATGGCTTGAAATGGGCTTGAATGATGCCATTGTGCCTCCTGGCAAGTACGGTCTCACACCGTGGGCAGCGAGACCGCTAGTTAAACTACACGTACTGAAACGATTAACTGGAACGCAGTATAGACAGCTTTTCCGACACAGCCAGTGGCATTAAAAAAGCTTAATGTTCACGCTGCAGCGCACTTTTCAGGAACCCTGCCGTTCGACTTTGCGCACAGTCGGCCACCTGGCCCGGCGTTCCGCAAGCCACTACTTTTCCTCCCTGGGAACCTGCTCCCGGACCGATATCGATGACCCAGTCGCTTTGCGCCACCACCCGCATATCGTGCTCCACCACGACCACCGTGTGGCCGTCATCCGCTAGGCGATTCAACTGCACGAGCAGGCGATCGACATCTTGGGGGTGCAAGCCATTGGTTGGTTCATCCAATACATACAACGTCGCCCCTCGGGCTTTACGCTGCAGTTCCGTCGCCAGCTTGATGCGCTGGGCCTCGCCGCCGGACAGCTCCGTGGCCGGTTGACCCAGGCGCAGGTAGCCTAATCCGATATCCTGCAGGACCTGCAATGCACGTCGTGGCGCCGCTTGTCCGGCAAATGCCTCGAGCGCCTGGTTGACGGTCAATTGCAACACCTGCGCGATGTTCAGTCCCTGCCAGTTCACGGTCAGCGTCTGTGGGTTGTAGCGCGCACCATGGCAGGTCGGGCAGGGGGCATATACGCTGGGCATGAACAACAACTCGACACTGACGAAGCCTTCGCCTTCACAGGTTTCGCAACGGCCCTTGGCGACGTTGAAGGAAAACCTCCCGGCATCGAATCCCTGTTCGCGGGCCTGCTGCGTTGCGGCAAACAACTTGCGCACGTGGTCGAACAACCCGGTGTAGGTGGCGAGGTTGGAACGCGGTGTACGGCCGATGGGTTTCTGGTCCACCCGGACCAGGCGCTTGATGGTGTCGAGCCCGCCGGCGACACGTCCGTCGCTGGTCTGTTCGGGTTCGTCTTCCAGGCTTGCCTCATCCGGTTCGGGGTCGTGGCTGGCCAGGCCCAGGTGGGTGCCCACCAGGTCCAGCAGGGCCTGGCTGACCAGGCTGGATTTACCGGAGCCGGAAATGCCGGTCACGGCCGTGAAGCAGCCGAGGGGAAAAGCAACGCTCAGATTGTCGAGATTGTTGCGGGTGATGCCCTCCAGGCGCAGCCAGTCGGCGGGTGTTCGCGAGCTGCGCGGGGCAAGAGTCTGTTCGGCAAAGAGATAAGCGCGGGTTCGCGATTCCGGCACTTGGGCAAGACCGCCAGGCGGGCCACTGTAGAGAATCTTGCCACCTTGTTCGCCGGCATCCGGGCCCACGTCGATCAGCCAGTCGGCGCGGCGCATGGTGTCCAGGTCGTGTTCGACCACGAACACCGAATTACCCGCGGCCTTGAGGCGTTGCAGGGCGTCGAACAGGGCTTCGCTGTCGGCAGGGTGCAGGCCGGCGGAAGGTTCGTCCAGCACATAGATCACCCCGAACAGTTGGGAGTTGAGCTGGGTCGCCAGGCGCAGGCGTTGCAGCTCGCCGGAGGACAGCGTCGGGGTGCTGCGCTCCAGGGCCAGATAGCCCAGGCCGAGGTCGATCAGGGTGACGATCCGCTCCAGCAGTTCGGCGGCAATGCGCTGGGCGGCCAAGCGTTTTTCCAGCGACAGGTTGGGCGTATGGCGTGCGTCCGGCCCGCCTGCGTGGGGGTTGTCACCCCTGGCGGCACGTTGCTCGCGAGCCTCTCTGGTTTGCCGGTGGGTGAGGACCCCGGTCGATTCTTCGGGTTGCTCCAGATAATCCGGAGCCGTGACACCCTTGAGCACATCGGCCAGTTCCAACAGGGAAAGATGCGACAGCTCGGCGATGTCCAGGCCGGCAAACGTCACGGTCAGCGCCTCGCGCTTGAGACGTTTGCCCGCGCATTCGGGGCAGGCACTGGCGCGCATGTACTGCGCCACGCGTTTGCGCATCTGCGCGCTTTGCGATTGCATGAAGGTGTGCAGCAGGTAGCGCCGGGCGCCACTGAACGTGCCCTGGTAACTGGGTTCGAGTTTGCGCTTGAGAGCGGCGCGGGTCTGGGCCGGCGTCAGCCCGGCGTACACAGGGACGGTGGGTGTTTCTTCGGTGAAGAGGATCCAGTCGCGCTGCTTTTTCGGCAAGTCGCGCCACGGGATATCGACGTCATAGCCCAGGGTCACCAGGATATCCCGCAGGTTCTGGCCCTGCCAGGCCATCGGCCAGGCCGCGACGGCGCGCTCGCGGATGGTCAGCGAAGGGTCCGGCACCATGGACTCCTCGGTCACTTCGTAGACCCGGCCCAGGCCATGGCATTGCGGACACGCGCCCTGTGGCGTATTGGGCGAGAAGTCCTCGGCATAAAGCATCGGCTGGTCGGCCGGATAGCTGCCCGCCCGGGAGTACAACATGCGAATCAGGCTCGACAAGGTGGTGACGCTGCCCACCGAGGATCGCGCACTGGGCGTGCCGCGTTGCTGCTGCAAAGCCACCGCCGGCGGCAGCCCTTCGATGCTGCCCACGTCCGGCACGCCCACCTGGTCGATCAGACGTCGCGCATACGGCGCGACGGATTCGAAATAGCGGCGCTGGGCTTCGGCGTAGATCGTCGAGAAGGCCAGCGACGACTTTCCGGATCCCGACACGCCGGTAAACACCACCAGGGCATCGCGGGGGATATCGACATCAATGTTCTTGAGATTGTGTTCGCGGGCGCCACGCACCCGGACGAAACCGCTGTACTCGGGCGGTGGGGCAGAGCTGTCCAGGCTGACGCGTGGGGGCATCGGGTGTTCCTTGTAGTTCAGTGCGACCTTAACCCGTTGAGGCTGCGCGGCGAAACTGCATCGCTCGGCAAATGCAAAATGCAGCCTGAGTCACAGCGATGAAATCATGCGACAGGCTTTAGCGGTTTTCGTGCGATAAAAATTTACTGGCGTTGAAAGAAATGAGAAAAGCTTCTCATTTTTCCGATGGATATGGACCTTTCATGCCTCGATCAAAACTGTTCGTCACTCTGTTTGCCGCGCTGTTGGGCGCCGCCGGGCTGTGGTACATGTGGATGCTGACCAGCGCCAAGCTGGAGTGGGGCGGTGCCAGTCCAGACCAGCAACAGCTCGGATCGGTGAAGGATACCCGGCTGCGAGCGATGACCCAGTATTGCACGGGCGTCGTCGTGACCGCGCAAGGTACCTGGCTGGTCGGACGCCTGGATGGTGATGCCAGCCAGTTGAACCCCGGTGCCGAGGTGGTGAACCTGGACACCGTGGTCTATGGCAGACCGAAAGCGCCAGAGCCGGAGGGGTTTTACGCCAACCTCATCGTCCGTGAAGAGGAAACCTCCTTCATTTCACGCCTGGATGCCCAGGGGCAGTTCCAACTGGTGGCTCACGTCAGTGGCGCGGCTTGCCTGGTCGCCAGTCCGGACGGCGCCAGTGTATTCCTGCTGACCGGTCTTGACCGGCCTGAAAGTGCCAGTGGCGACGACATCAACCAGACCGTGGTCTTGCGCAGCGACGATCAAGGCAAGCGCTGGACCTGGTTGAGCAAAGGCTGGTTTGCCGGTGCCGACCAGTTGGCCTGGAGCCTGAAGCCATATTTTCACGGCGCTGACGAAGTCTGGGCCTGGGGCCGGCCGGCCACGGCGGATGACTTCGGCGGCGAGGCGACCCCGGGAGCCGTTCCCACCGGGGTCTTCTACTCTGCCGATCGTGGCATGAGCAGCACACCGGTCATGGCGTCCGAGTCGTTGCTGGTGTCCGCTGAGTCAGTGCAGGAAAAACACCCCGATATTACTCAATGGCACACCGACCTGGGCGAGCAAGGGGATGTGCGAACCAATGTCCTGCAACTGGATGCCCAGCATGCCTTCATCTGGGTGTCCCAGCGCTTTTGGGCCAGCAATCCCGATGGTGTCGGCAACAACCTCGCGTTCAACCTGACCACCCGCGCCCGTTTGCAGCGTGAAGCGGGGGAGTGGCGAGTAGTGGAGCTGCGGCGTGAAGACAATCTGTTTATCAGCAAGCTGATCCAGAACGACAGCGGACGGGTCGTCGGACTGATCGACCAGGGCAACCGTGGCCGCGACCTCATCGCCGAACTGGACACCCGCGCGCTGACCTGGCGCACCTTGAGCGAGCTGCCCAGCGCGTTTGCACCCCTGGCCTCGGAGAGCCGGGTGCGCGAGGAGAATTTCTGGGTCGGGCAAAACAGCTTGCTGATCAACACCTCCAGCAGACACCACCCGCCGCGCTGGCTCTACTGGTGGTCGGACGCGACCATTTCGGCCGACGGGGTGTTCTATTCCAACGACTGGGGCCAGTCCTGGAAGCGCCTGGACATTGATGGTTACCTGGGCGTTGTCGGGTTTCAGCCGGCTCAGGACCGGGTGATCTGGGGCAACGGCAATTGGTACGACAATAATGATGGCGGGCTTTATTCCTATGGGTTGCACTGAATGAATGGCTGATCGGCGTTGTCTGTCTGGCGCTTCGCGAGCAGGCTCGCTCCCACAGTGGATTTGCGGTGGATGCGGTATCGAAGCCTAGCGCCGGACCCTGTGGGAGCCGGGCTTGCCCGCGATAGCGGTGGCAGGGGCAACATAGGGGCAGGCTGGACCGACGCCTTCGCGAGCAAGCCCGCTCCCACAGTGGATTTTGCGGTGGATGGGGTATTGATGCCGGGCGCCGGACCTGTGGGAGCGAGCCTGCTCGCGATAGCGGTGGCAGGGGCAAGCATAGAGGCGGGCTGAGCTCGGGGGGCCCTCGTTAACGATTTACCGCTGTTCAGTGGGATGTCCCTTCGACAAACTCGATCTTGTTGCCGACGTTGTACTTGCCCGAAGGCTTGTTCATGGGCAGGCGCTTGATTTCCTCGAGTGTATTGCTGTCATACACGATCAGCGCACCGTCGGTGTCCCAGATGCTCAGCAGCAGATGACGGCCGTCACGGGTGAACTCGACGTGGGCGGCGGTCTTGCCGGGCATGGGGCGCAGGGTGCGGGCGATTTCCAGGGTCTGTTTGTCGATCAGGTGAATGGCATCGTTGCCCTGGGCGAAAAATACGTCGGTCCAGGCGTAGCGGGAATTGGCATGGCTGCGCAGGAAGAACCCCGGTCCCAGGGTCGGAATCTGCTTGATGACTTTCCAGGTGTCGAGGTCGATCACCGACACCAGTCCCTTGCTGATATTGGGCGTCGCGAACAGCCAGCGCCCGTCGCGTTTCCAATAGGTGCCCGAGCCCAGATGAGGCATCCCCGGCAAGGCGATGTCGGTCACCACCCGGCCGGAGTCCAGGTCGATCACCTGTCCGCCCTGGGCCTGGCGGGAGGTGGCGAGCAACTGGCGGTAATCGGGCGAGAAGGAAAAATCATCCAGTTGGTCCTGGACCTCGATGCGCCTTGGCACGAAGTCCGGCTTCGGACCGGTGGACAGCTCCCAGACTTCCTTCACATCCTTCAAGGCGACGATGAAACTGTTGCGCGGCGGGGCAGTGTAGACCGCGCTGACCCGCGAAGCCTGGCCATCGCGGCCCACCGTCTCGATCATCTTCACCAGCGACAGGTCCCGGGCATCCAGCACCGCGAGATTGCCGGGCAGGTAATTGCCCACCAGCACCCAGCGACCGTCCTTGCTCACCGCCAGATTGCGGGTATTGAGCCCGGCGCGCACCTCGGCGATCAGCTTGAGATTGTGCAGGTCATACAGGCTGATCCAGCCGTCCCGGGACGCCAGGTAGACGAAGCGCCCGTCAGGGGAAAACTTCGGCCCGCCATGCACGGCAAAATGTGAGGCGAAGCGGGCCAGCACTTCGAAGCGATCGCCATCGACGATGTCGACATGATGATCGCCGGCTTCCACCACCACGAACAGGTTCAACGGATCGGCGTTGTGCTGGGGCTTGTCGGAAAGGGTTGCGACATCCGCCAGCATGCGGTGGCTGTGGCGGATGTCCTCTTCGCTCCAGGTCGGCTCGACGGCGGGCGGACGCTGGAGGTAATGGGTCAGGCTGTCGATCCGCGCGGGTTCGAGCACCGCGCCGAACGCCGCCATCTGGCTCGCCGGGCGACCGTTCTCGATCACCTGGCGGATTTCGTCGGGTTTGATCCGGCTCAGGCTCTGGGGCAATAGCGCGGGCCCGGCGCCGCCGATGCGATTGACGCCATGGCATTGTTGGCAGTGCTGCTGGTAATCGCGCTCGGCCTGTTCCCGGTCCGGCCCGCCGCTCACGCTGCCGTGGGCCGCGCTGATCCACAGCAATGATGTCAGCCACCAGCACCTCATGGCGCCACCTTCGACAATTGAGGCCGGGTGGGTAGGGGCAGCAGGCGCGCCGGATGATGCAGCGGTTGCTGGGCGAACAGCCCGACCACCTGGCCGATCACCGTCAGGGTCGGCAGGCCTTCGGCGCAACGCCTTGCCAACTCCGGCAGTTGCGCGAGGGTGCCGCGCAGCACTTGCTGGTCGGGGCGGGTGCCGTTGCTGACCAGTGCCGCCGGGGTGTCGGCTGCCAGGCCGGCCTCCATCAACCGCGCGGCAATGGTGCCCAGGTTCGACAGCCCCATATAGAACACCAGGGTCTGGCTGGCCTCCGCCAGGCTTTGCCACGGCAGGTCCAGGTCGCCTTCGCGTTGCAGATGGCCGGTGATGAAGCGACAGGAGTTGACCAGGTCGCGATGGGTCAGCGGGATGCCGGCGTAGGCACTGCAACCGGACGCGGCGGTGATGCCGGGTATCACCTGGCAATCGATGCCACGGGCCAGCAGGTATTCCAGTTCCTCGGCGCCACGGCCGAAAATGAACGGATCGCCACCCTTGAGCCGGACCACCCGTTGGCCCTGGTCGGCGAGATCGGCGAGCAGCTCATTGATTTGCGGTTGGGGCAGGCTGTGGCAGCCAGCCGCCTTGCCGACATAATGCCGGGCGCACGGCAATGGGATCAGGCTCAGCAATTGTGGGCTGATCAGGCGGTCGTAAACCACCGCATCGGCCTGCATCAACAGGCTCCAGGCGCGCAGCGTCAACAGGCCAGGGTCACCGGGGCCGGCGCCGACCAGAGCGACTTCGCCCGGTCTGAAGGGGGATTGCAACGCCGCGGGTAGAACGAGGGGGACGGGCATGGGGTTTCCTTGGTTCGGACTCAAGTTATCGGGTGCAAGGCATCGCCACGCTGGGGATCGCATCCAGGCCAATTTCCTCGTCGCTGAGATGGCAGCCGGGGTCCTGGCCCCACAGGTCGCCATTGGCCCAGGCGCGGGTGCGGGTGTTGCCGTTGCAGATCGCCAGCCAGCGACATTGTCCGCAGCGACCTCCGACAGTTCGCGGATGCTCGCGCAGTTTCAGCAGAAGCGCGTCGGGGCGCTCCAGCCAGAGGGTCTTGAACGGCGTCTGGCGGACATTGCCCACCGAGTGCTGCCACCAGTAGGTGTCGGGGTGGACCTCGCCGGTGTTGTCGATATTGGCGATACCACTGCCCGAGGCATTGCCGCCCCAGGCCCGCAGCATCCGCTCCAGTTCGGCGCAGTGGTGAGGCTGACGGCGGGCGATCCATTGCAGCAGCAGGATCGCATCGGCGTCATTGTTGCCGCTGACGAAATCACTCTCGCGGCCCTGTTCGATGTCGCTCCAGGCCCGCTCGAAGATCATCGTCATGGCTTCGCGACTCATCTGTTGATGGGCATCGAGCTTGCGGCTGCGCTTGCCCCGGCCGCTGTAGTTGAGGTGCGACAGATAGAACTTCTGCACGTCGTACTCATTCATCAGGTCCAGGAGCCGGGGCAGTTGGGCATGGTTTTGCTGGGTCAGGGTGGTGCGCAGTCCGACCCGGATCCCTCGCTCACGGCAGAGTCGGATGGCGGCCATGGAGCGGGCGAAGCTGCCTTTGAGCTGGCGGAAGGCATCGTGGGTCGCTTCCAGGCCGTCGATGCTGATGCCGACGTAGTCGAAGTTCGCGGCGCGGATCTGCTCGATATTGCTCGGGTCGATGAGCGTGCCGTTGGTGGACAGGGCGAGGAAGAAGCCTTTGTCGCGGGCATGGGCGCTGAGCTGGAACAGGTCCTCGCGCAACAGGGGTTCGCCGCCGGAGAGGATCAGTACGCGCACACCGGCGTCATGCAGGTCGTTGATAACCTTGAGCGCGGCGGCAGTGTCCAGCTCGTCGCGAAACACGCTGTCGGCCGAGGTGGCGTAGCAGTGCTTGCAGGTCAGGTTGCAGCGCCTGAGCAGGTTCCAGATCACCACCGGCGCCCGGCTGCTGCCCGCGGGTGCGGTGCGTGGGGCGGGGCACTGGCCGGCCAGGGCGCGCAGATAGTGGCTGATCCTCAACATGGTCGCTCCTTCCGATACACGAGTTCTCGATCTATGGGCTCAGTGCACAAACCTGTGGAAGCAAAGCTTGCTCGCGACTGGGGCAAGTCAGTCGACTGCTATTGGCTGTTCCACCGCCATCGCGAGCAAGCTTTGCTCCTACAGGGTTGTGGTTTAACTGACCGGCGTCAGGCGCAGGCCGGTTTTCTTCAGGATGCGGCTGCTCACCAGCATGTCGTCGGCGGCACAGGCATCTCCCAGCAGGTAGCGCAGATGGTCGCGGTAGCTGTCGATTTCCGCGCGGCTGCGGCCATGGACCATGGCGAACAGGTTGTAGCGCCAGCCAGGCCTGCGCGGACGCCGGTAGCAGTGGCTGACGAAGGGCTGCGCGCCCAGCAGCGAGCCAAGGCGCGGCATGTCGGCGTCGGCGACGTCCCAGACGGTCATGCCGTTATGGCGATAGCCCAGGCGGTAGTGGTTGGGAACGGCAGCGATGCGGCGGATGGCGCCTTCGGCCTGCAGGCGTTTGAGCAGGTCGAGGGTGGATTCCACGCTCAGTCCCAACTGTTCCGCGAGCCAGGCCCAAGGGTCTTCCAGCAGCGGCAGACCTTCCTGGGTCAGTTCGACCAGTCGCCGCGCCAGGGATGTTTCACTCAACGGCGGTGGTGCTTGCAGCGACGGTTCAGACGGGGAAATACAGGCCGACATGGTAAGTCTCCTCCTTGGGCAGGTTCAGCGGCACCAGGCCGGTCAGGCGCTCGATGCGCAACAGGCTGGCGCGAATCGCCTGTGCACTGGCGCAGGCCAGCACGAACCACATGTTCAGGTGGTGTTCGCGGCGATAGTTGTGGGCCACCTCGGGCATCGCCGCGAGCTGCTCGGCAACGGCTTCGAAACGGGCGTCGGGCACTGCCAGCGCCGCCAGGGTGAACGCACCGCCCAGGCGGTCGACATCGAACATCGGGCCGAAGCGGGTGAGCACGCCGTCGTTGAGCAATTCGTGCAGCCGGTCGAGCAGTTCGGCGCTGCTGCTGTCCAGCTCAAGGGCCAATGCCTGCCAAGGCTGGCGCACCAACGGCAGGCCCAGTTGCAGGCGGTTGATCAGGCGTCGGTCGAGGTCATCCATCAATACGGGCTCCTGCCGGAGCGGTGAAGCGTCCACCGCATTGCTTGAACAGCTGGGTGCTGAACAGCAGCTGGTGGGGCAGATCGTCCAGCAAGTGCTCGGCCAGCAATGCCTGGACCTGGGCCTCGACCCGGTCACGCTGACGACCGTGGATCATGCAGAACAGGTTGTACTGCCACTGGGGCAGGCGCCGTGGTCGCTGGTAGCACAGGTTGATGCCCGGGGCTTTGCCGAGGCGGCGACCGACTTCATCCACCAACGCGTCCGGCACATCCAGCACCAGCATGGCGTTGGCGGCAAAACCCAAGGCCCGGTGGTTGACCACCAGGCCGACCCGGCGAAACAGGCCTTGTCCCTGCCATTGCCGTATCTGCTCGAGCACCTGTCGTTCGTCGGCGTCGATCTGTTCAGCCAGGACCTGGAAGGGGCGTGGCGTCAGGGGCAGGCCGCTCTCCAGGAGACGGCGCAGCGCCAGCGATTGCTGTTCGCTCAACGGTTTGTTCATGGGGTGGCCTCCAGGACAAAGCCCAGGTTGATGCGGTAGGCGGTGAGCATGGGCAGGTCCAGCGGTGTCAGGCCGGTGTCGCTCTCCAGTTCCCGGAGAACGTTTTCCAGATGCGCGCGGTCGGGGCCGGTGAGGACGAACCACAGGTTGTAGCGATGCTCCCGGGCATAGTTGTGATTGACCTCGGGATATTGGCTGACGCGGGCGGCCACCTGTTGCAAGCGGTCCTCGGGCACGGCCAGGGCCGCCAGGGTGCTGGCACCGGCCCGGGAATGCTCGAACACCGGGCCGACCCGGTACAGGGTGCCGGCCACTTGCAGGTGTTGCAGGCAGTCAAGGACTTGGGCTTCGCTGCAACCGAGGGCGTCGGCCATCGCCCGATAGGGTTCGGCGCACAACGGCATGCCATGCTGGAAACGGTCGATCAGGCGACGGGCCAGTGAATTCCCGATCATGCTCAATACCCCGGTTTATGCGCGCGACTGCTGAAGAAAATGCCGCTGGGACTGAGAGCGGGCAGGGTCGCGAGGCGTTCGAGTCGGTAAGGGTCCCAGACCTGTACCTCGTTGCCGTCCCGAATCGACAGCCACACCTGGTCGCCGCGAGCGGTGAATTCCATGTGCAGCACCGCCGGTCCCGGCCGCAGATCGGCCACGATGGCATGGGTCTGGATGTCGATGACCTGGACCCGGTCGTTGTCCGGATAAGCGAAGTTGACCCACAACTGCCGGGCGTCCGGTCGTGCCGTGACAAATACCGGCTGGCCGGCCACGGCGATGGTGTCGGTCTGCTGCCAGTCACGGGCATCCATCACCAGCACCTGGTGATGCCCTACGGCGGGGACGAAAGCCTGTCCGTCGGCCAAGGCCCAGCCTTCCAGGTGAGGCATCTTGTACACCGGGAGCCGCGCCTGACCGCGTCCGTAATGCCCCAGCACGCGCTTCACGCCGCGTTCCGGATGCCACAGGTCGAGCTGCGCCATGCCGTCCTCACCGAACAAACCGGCCATGTAGTAGCGGCCCTCGGGCGTGATCAGCGCGTCATAGGGCTGCTGGCCGATGGCGGTGAAGCGCTCGATGCGTGGTAGTGGGCCCTGGCTGAAGTCGGCGGTCCAGATTTCGCCGGTGTCGAACAGGCTGAACACGAAGCGCTGTCCCGGTGCGTCCACCAGACCGACCACCCGGGAGCGCTTGCTGCCGTCTGGCAAGGGCGTGGCCGGGATGTCGGCGATCTGTTCCAAGGTGCGGGCATCGAACACCTTGACGCCGCCGGGTTCGTAGTTGGAGACGGCAATCAGCTTGCCGTCCTGGCTGATCGCACCGCCAATGCTGTTGCCGCCCTGGAGGATGCGCCGCTCGATCCGCAAGGTCAGCAGGTCGACTTTGCTCAAGCCGCCGTCACGACCGAACACGTAGGCATAACGCTGATCGCGGGAGAACACCACTGACGCATGGGAGAGGTCGCCCAGCCCTTCGATACGACCGAGCGCGGTGCGCCGCTCGCTTTCGATGATCTGCAGGCTGCCGCTGGCGCGCTCCACCACCACACCGAGGTCGCCGGTGCCGCGCAGCGGTGTCTGGGCGCAGGCCGACAGCAACAACACCGCGGCTGAAAATGACAGGAGGGAACGGATCATGGGGCGGGTTTTCCTTGCAGGAGCCGGTCCACCAGCCAGCGGATGTCGTCAGGCCCGAGCAGCGGCGCCCAGCCGGGCATGGCACTGCCGGGGCGGCCTTGGGTGACGGTGGCGATGAGGTTGTCGCGGGGTTTTCCGGCCAGGGCGGCACGGGTCAGGGGCGGGCCGAGGCCGCCGGTCAGGTACAGGCCGTGGCAGGCGCCGCAGTCCTGGTCCAGCAGGTGTTGCAATTGGGCCTGGCGCTGGGGATCGGGGGTGGCCAGGGCGCAGGCAGAAAAGGCCAGGAGCAGGGCCGTCGTCCAGGTTGCAGCGCTGTGTCGTTCCATGACGTCCTCCTGAATTGAAAGGGTGCGAGCAACAACAATCATCTGTGGTGAGAGGATTGATCTGTGGCTAGGGGATTTATCTGTGGCGAGGGGATTTATCCCCGCTGGGCTGCGGAGCAGCCCCCAGAACCTGATGTCGCAGTGTGTCAGGCTGATGAGTGCCGCTTTTTTGTGGGGCTGCTCCGCAGCCCAGCGGGGATAAATCCCCTCGCCACAGATCCACTTGCTACAGATCCCCTCGCTACAAAGTGTCTCTCGCCAGGGGCTATTTAAGGCTCAACACCCATGCCGCCAGAACCTTGGCTTCCTCTTCGGTCACCGGATTCGCTGGCATCGGCATCGGCCCCCAGTTGCCTTGCGTCCCTTCCTTGATGTGCTTGGCGAGCACTTCCTGGGCCCCGGGGACGCTGGCGTTTTTCGCCGCGACGTCCTTGAGGGCCGGGCCTACCACCTTGGTGTCGATGGCATGGCAAGCCGCGCAGGGTTTGCTCTTGAACAGTGTCGGGCCATCCTCGGCCAGCGCCGGTTGCAGGCTGGAGAGGGCGGTCAGGGCCAACGCGATCAGAATAGGCTTCATGGTTTTTCCTCTTATTGATGGAGCTCAATAGATGTCATGTTGGGTGTTGTAGACGTTGAATTTCCCGGTCGGAGTGATCAGGCGCTTGTCTTTGATCACGTCCTTGACCTTGAGGGTCTTGTCGTCGATCACCACCAGTGCCGACTCGTCCTCCTGGCCGCTCCAGACCGAAAACCAGACCTCGTCGCCGGCCTTGTTGTATTCAGGCTGAACCACCCGCAGCGCGCCTTTCTTGATGCCCGCGTACTCGGCAATCGGCAGCACGGTGTAGCCGGCGTCGAGCTTGTCGATGTCGAACACCGCCACCGACTGACTGAGCTTGGCGTCGGGGCTCAAGGTGGTGTCCACATACAGGTGACGGGACTGGGGATGGGTCTTGATGAACAGTGAACCGCCGCCCTGGCCCTGCAGCGAGCCGACCTGTTTCCAGGCATATTGCGGGTGCTTGACCGGGTCGGTACCGATCATCGAAACCCCGGCATCGCCCAGGTGGCTGGTGGCCCAGACCGGTCCGTACAGCGGATGGTTGAAGTTGGCGCCGCGCCCCGGATGAGGGGTCTTGCCGACGTCCACCAGGGCGGTGAGCTTGCGTTCCTTGGAGTCGATCACTGCCACCTTGTTGGAGTTGTTGGCCGCCGTCATGAAGTAGCGATGACTGCTGTCCCAACCGCCGTCATGGAGGAACGGCGCGGCGTCGATGCTGGTGATGGTGAGGTTCTTGATGTCCTGGTAATTGACCAGCATCACCTTGCCGGTTTCCTTGACGTTGACGATGAATTCCGGCCACTCGTGGGAGGCGATGATGGCCGCCACACGCGGCTCGGGATGGTATTGCTGGGTGTCGACGGTCATGCCCCGGGTCGAGACGATCTGTTTCGGCTCCAGGGTTTCGCCGTCCATGATGGTGAACTGCGGCGGCCAGTAGGAACCGGCGATGGTGTACTTGTCTTCGTAGCCCTTGAACTTGGAGGTTTCCACCGAGCGGGCTTCGATGCCCACCTTGATCTCCGCGACCTTGGTCGGCTCTTTAGGCCACAGGTCGATCATGTCGATCCTGGCATCCCGGCCGATCACCAGCAGGTAGCGCCCCGACGCCGAGATGCGGGAAATGTGTACCGCGTAGCCGGTGTCGATCAGCTTGACGATTTTCTTGGTGTCGCCATCGATCAAGGCAATCTTGCCGTCATCGCGCAGGGTGACGGAAAACAGGTTTTGCAGGTTGAGGCTATTGAGCTGCCGGGTCGGCCGGTCCTCAGGCTTGACCAGCACTTTCCAGGTCTTGAGGGTTTGCGCCATGCCCCATTCCGGTGGCGTTGGCGGGGTGTGCTGGATGAACTTGGCCATGACCGTGATCTGGTCTTTGGTCAACGCATTGGAGGTGCCCCAGTTCGGCATGCCGGCGGCCGAGCCGTAGGTGATCAGCGCTTCCAGGTACGCCTGGCCACGTGCCTGGGTGATGTCCGGCGTCAGCGGTTTGCCGGTGGCGCCCTTGCGCAGTACGCCGTGGCAGCCGGCGCAGCGCTGGAAGTAGATTTCCTTGGCCGCGTCGAAGTCGGCGTGGCTCAGGTCCGGCGCGCCTTCGGTCTTGACCATGCGCGGTTGCTCCGGGGCGGCGGGTTGGTCGGCGAAGGCGTGGGGCGCGGCCAGCGCCGTACACAGCGCCGTGACCCTCAGGACCCACGATTTTTTGTGGCTGATCAGCATTCCATTTCTCCTCAGGCATGACCCGCGCTGCGCTGTAACGGATGTTCGGCGCGCAGGTTCCGGGTGCAATGCAAGGCTATTCCCTGCTCAGTGATTACTCGCTTGACCTCGATCAAGTTTGCCCGCCGAGTGCCTTGCCAGGTTGTCGCAGGGCCCCGTAGCGTGAGCGGTAATCGTATTGTTCAAGCAGGACACGCCATGAACCTGAGTCAGATCTCCCCCCATCCGGACGAACCTTTCTATCAACCCCAGGACAACGAACAGGCACTGTTCGAACAGGCCTGGCACCACGGCATGCCGGTGCTGATCAAGGGGCCGACGGGCTGTGGCAAGACCCGTTTCGTCCAGCACATGGCTCACCGCTTGAAGCTGCCGCTGTATACCGTGGCGTGCCACGACGACCTGAGCGCCGCCGACCTGGTGGGCCGCCACCTGATCGGTGCCCAGGGCACCTGGTGGCAGGATGGGCCGTTGACCCGGGCGGTGCGCGAGGGTGGCATCTGTTACCTGGACGAGGTGGTCGAGGCGCGGCAAGACACGGCGGTGGTGTTGCATCCGCTGGCCGACGATCGTCGGCAGCTGTACCTGGAACGCACCGGCGAAGTGCTCCAGGCACCTCGTTCCTTCATGCTGGTGGTGTCTTACAACCCCGGTTACCAGAACCTGCTCAAGGGCATGAAGCCCAGCACGCGCCAGCGTTTCGTCGCGATGCGTTTTGGCTATCCGGCCGTGGCGGATGAAGAGCGCATCGTCGCCCGTGAGGCGGGCGTGAACCTGGACCTGGCCGCCCAGGTGGTGCGCCTGGGCCAGGCCCTGCGCCGGCTCGATCAGCACGACCTGGAAGAAGTGGCTTCGACCCGCCTGCTGATTTTCGCCGCGCGCATGATCGGCGCCGGCATGAATCCGCGGCAAGCGTGCCTGGCGTGTCTGGCCGAGCCGTTGAGCGACGATCCGCAGACTGTCGCCGCCTTGATGGATGTGGTCGATGTCCACTTCGGCTGAAATCGCAGTCATGCCCCGGCGTCTACCGGGGGATCTGGCGATGTGGTTCTTCATCCTCGCCGAGCTCTCGGTGTTCGCGCTGCTGATGCTGACGTTCGCCGTCGCCCAGGCGTTGTATCCGCAAATCTTCAGCGAAGGCCGGCAGTTGCTGGATCGCTCGACGGGACTGGCGATGACGCTGAGCCTGTTGACTGCCGGGCTGTTCGCCGCACTGGCCCTGGAGCAGGTCAAGCTGGATCGGCCGCGCCGGAGTGCTCTGCTGTTGTGCGTGGCGTTGCTGTTTGCATCGGGCTACGTGGGCATCAAGCTCAGCGAATATGCCCATCTCTCGGCCAGCGGCCTGGGCCTTGAGCACAACACCTTTTTCACCCTGTACTGGATCCTAACCGCGTTCCATTTCCTGCATGTGCTGCTGGGCATGGCGATCCTCGGCTGGCTGGCCGAGGGCTGTCGGCGAAGTCGCCATGGCTCGCGGCAGTGCAGTGGCCTGGAGTCCGGCGTGTTGTATTGGCACATGGTGGACCTGGTGTGGGTGCTGTTGTTTCCGCTGGTCTACATCCTGGATTGAGCCGAGGCGCTCGTGTCGAATTCCCATGTTCTGATTCTTTGCTGGATGGCACTGGCGGTGCTGAGCGGCGGCACCGTCGCCCTGGGCCAGTTCGCCGGTTCCGGTGTCGTCTCCGTCGCGCTGCTCAGCGTGGCGGTCACCAAGGCCTGGCTGATCGCCGACGGCTTCATGGAGCTGCGCCATGCGCCGCGATTGTGGCGGTGGTTGGTGTTGAGTTGGGCGGTGGTGCTGGCGACAGTCATCGCAACGGTCCTGCTGTCCGCGCCTTGAGCCTCAAACACCGCATTGTGGCGAGGGGATTCATCCCCGCTGGGCTGCGAAGCAGCCCCAAGGCCGGTGCCTCGGTGTGTCAGGCTGATTGAGTCGGTAGTTTTGGGTCTGCTTCGCAGCCCAGCGGGGATAAATCCCCTCGCCACAGAAGCCTCGTTGCCTGGCTTTCGGATACCGCTGGAACAACCCACCAAAACCATCGGAGATTCTTGATCGCCATCAAGCGGTTCCTGACCCCTCGCTTCTTAGAATGAACACGCCAAGCAATGAGGAAGTGACCATGTCAGATACCTTCACCAAAGGCATGGCCAGGAATATTTACTTCGGGGGAAGCGTGTTCTTTTTCCTGATATTCCTGGCCCTGACCTACCACACGGAACAGACCTTTGCGGAGCGCAGCAACCAGGCGCAATTGACCGAATCGGTGATACGCGGCAAGGGCGTCTGGGAGCGCAACAACTGCATCGGCTGCCACACGCTGCTGGGCGAGGGCGCGTACTTCGCGCCGGAGCTGGGCAACGTGGTCAACCGCCGTGGCGGCGAGGAAGCCTTCAAGCCGTTCCTGCAGGCCTGGATGAAAATGCAGCCCCTGGGTGTACCCGGGCGCCGGGCCATGCCGCAGTTCCACTTGAGCGAGCAGGAGGTCGACGACATCGCCGAGTTCCTCAAGTGGAGTTCGAAGATCAATACCAATGGCTGGCCGCCAAACAAGGAGGGCTGAGAGATGAGCATGGCTAATCCGCATCTGAAATTCGCCTCGCAGGCCGTCGCCAAACCCTACTTCGTGTTTGCCCTGATGCTGTTCCTGGGGCAGGTGTTGTTCGGTTTGATCATGGGGCTGCAATACGTGGTCGGCGACTTCCTGTTCCCGCTGATCCCCTTCAACGTGGCCCGCATGGTCCACACCAACCTGCTGATCGTCTGGCTGCTGTTCGGCTTCATGGGCGCGGCCTACTACCTGATACCAGAGGAGGCCGACCGCGAGCTGCACAGTCCGATATTGGCGCGGGTGCTGTTCTGGGTGTTCGCCGTGGCCGGGGTGCTGACCATCCTGGGTTACCTGTCGGTGCCTTACGCCACCTTGGCCAGGATCACCGGCAATGACCTGCTGCCGACCATGGGACGCGAGTTCCTGGAGCAGCCGACCATCACCAAGATGGGCATCGTGGTGGTATGCCTGGGCTTTCTCTACAACATCGGCATGACCCTGCTCAAAGGGCGCAAGACCACCGTCAGCATGGTGATGATGACCGGCCTGATCGGCCTGGCGGTGTTCTTCCTGTTCTCCTTCTACAACCCGGAAAACCTGGCCCGCGACAAATACTACTGGTGGTGGGTGGTGCACCTTTGGGTCGAAGGTGTCTGGGAGCTGATCATGGGCGCGATGCTGGCCTTCGTGCTGATCAAGGTGACCGGCGTGGACCGGGAAGTGGTGGAGAAATGGCTCTACGTGATCATCGCCATGGCCCTGATCACCGGGATCATCGGCACCGGCCACCACTTCTTCTGGATCGGCGCGCCGGAGGTCTGGCTGTGGGTGGGTTCGATCTTCTCGGCGATGGAGCCGCTGCCGTTCCTGGCGATGGTGATCTTCGCGTTCAGCATGGTGAGGAACCGTCGCCGGCAACACCCGAACCGCGCCGCCACCTTATGGGCCAAGGGCACCACGGTCACCGCGTTCTTCGGCGCGGGGGTATGGGGCTTCCTGCACACCCTGGCTCCCGTCAATTACTACACCCACGGCTCGCAGTTGACGGCAGCCCACGGTCACCTGGCGTTCTACGGGGCCTACGCGATGATCGTGATGACACTGATCAGCTACGCCATGCCCCGTTTGCGCGGTTTGGGCGAGGCAGCGGACGAGCGTTCCCAACGCCTGGAGATCTGGGGCTTCTGGCTGATGACCCTGTCGATGGTGATGATCACCTTGTTCCTCACCGCGGCCGGTGTTGTCCAGGTGTGGTTGCAACGCTGGGCGGCGGACGGCAGTGCCTTGCCGTTCATGGCCACGACCGATCACTTGCGTCCGCTGTTCTGGGCACGGCTGGTCAGCGGCGTTGGCTTCCTGCTGGGGTTGCTCTGCTATCTGTTGAGCTTCAGGCAGCGCGGGCGTGCGGCTCAACGCATTCCGGCAGCGGTGGTGTCTTCGTGAGTGATCACGACAACTGAAGCGGACCCATTATTTGTGGCGAGGGGGTAAATGCCCTTGCCACAAAGAGGAGAACAACCATGGCATTCACCCTCGAACTGGAAGAATGGGTCGGCAGTGTCTGGCACCGCTTCATCACTCGGCGTGCCAGCGCCGATTTTCCCGAGGCACGGGTCGAGCTGAGCGATCGGCAGCGATCCCTGCAGGTGCTGTTTCACGCCACCGGCGGCGCTCGTCACCAGGGGGTGGAGGCGGTCAGTGATCGCGACCTGCTGTTGCGCCGCAACCTGCTCCAGCAGATCGCCGGTACCTGCAAGCAAACGCCATTGGCTTGGTGTGACGCGGACAACCTGCGGCTGCCGGCGAGCCTGGCGGCGTTTCCCGATGCCGGCTTGAACGAAGAGCTGTATCGCTGGCTGGCCTTGCTGGCCGCGCAGTCGGGGCCGATGAAACACTGGGGGCGGGACAATCAGCGTTGGACCCAGGCCGTGTTGCGGCGCTACCCGGCGCTACGTGCTCGTTATCGGCGGCTGGTGGAAGCACACCTGTCCCTGCGTCCCGATCCGGCGGCACTGAATCGCGACGAAGCCTTGCTTGAGCGCGCCCTGTGCCAGGCCTTGCGCGACCCCGGCAGTGTCGAGCATTTCCCTCGCAGCGAACGGGCGGCCTGGCCGTTACCGTTGTGGCTGTATCCGCCCCGGCATCTGGGCAATCCCCAGGCCGGCAACCTTGAGGAATCCGAGCAATACCTGGCGACCCCGCCGGGTGAGCAGCGGGGTGGACGCAAGCGCGCCGAGCGGATCGACGAAACCACCCGTGACGGCGGACTGCTGATCGTTCGCCTGGAAAACCTGTTCAGTTGGACCGAGCATGTGGACCTGGATCGCTGGTCCGACGACAGCGAGGACCCAAACGCTGCACGGGTCGCCGAGGACCTGGACCAGTTGACCCTGTCGCGCACCCGGTTGCGCAAGGGCGGCGGCTTGAAACTGCACCTGGATCTGCCGCCGGCGGATGTGGATGACGTGCCGTTGGGCGAGGGCATCCGGCTGCCGGAATGGGACTATCGCAAGCAACACCTGCAGGACGATTTCGTCAGCCTGCAAACCTTCATTCCCAGGGATTGCCAGCCCCAGCCCCTGCCGTCACGCCTGCGAACGCCGGCCCAGCGCCTGCGCCGCCAGTTCGAACACCTGCGCAACGACCGACAATGGTTGCGCCAGCAAACCCAGGGCTCGGAGCTGGACTTGCAGGCCTGGCTGGATTTCCACGTCGAGCGCCAGCATGGCCCATGCAGCGAGCGCGGCCTGTTCATCGAGCAGCGCCAGACCCGTCGTGACCTGGCTTGCCTGTTGCTGGCCGATCTGTCGATGTCCACCGACGCCCACCTCAACGACGAGCACCGGGTGATTGATGTGATCCGCGACAGCTTGCTGCTGTTCGGTGAAACCCTGTCGGTACTGGGGGACGATTTCGCGTTGTACGGGTTCTCATCGTTGCGCCGCCATCATGTGCGGATACATGAACTCAAGGCCTTCAATCAACGCTACGACGACCACACCCGTGGCCGTATCCAAGCACTCAATCCCGGTTACTACACGCGCATGGGGGCGGCGATCCGCCAGGCCACGCAACGGCTGGCGGGCTGCAAGCGGCGACGCAAACTGCTGTTGTTGCTCAGCGACGGCAAGCCCAACGACCTGGACCTCTACGAAGGACGCTACGGCGTGGAAGACACCCGCCAGGCCGTGCTGGAAGCGAGGCGCCTGGGCTTGACGCCGTTCTGCATCACCATCGATCGCGAAGCGGGGGACTACCTGCCGTACATGTTCGGCGCCAACGGCTACACCTTGATCCGCCAGCCCGAACAGCTGCCGCTGCGTCTGCCGCAGCTGTATCGGCAACTGACCCAGGACTGAGGGTTCAGACGATGTCGCGGGGCAACCAGAAGAACATGATGATGCAGAAAATCGTCAATCCGACACAAAACCAGGTGAAGCGTCGCAGCCGGCGTTCCGTGGCCACCGCAGTGCTCTCCGGCAGGGGCATGCCGCACTGGCGACACTCGAGGTCATCCGCCGGGTTGGCCTGTTGGCAGTACAAGCAAGTAGCCTGGGCGCTCATTCGAACTGCTCCAGGCGCAGGCGGTCGAGAATGGCGATCTGGCGGCCGTCCTGGGTGATGATCTTTTCGTCGATCAAGCGCCGGATGATCCGCGAAAAGGTTTCCGGCTGGATGGACAGGTGGCCGGCAATCAACTGCTTGGCCATCGGCAGTTCGAACTGGCTGTCCACGGTCTGCAGGCGAACCAGTTGCGTCAGCAGGTAGCGCACCACGCGGTGAGTGGCGTTTTTCAGCGACAGGGTTTCGATCTCGTTGACCCGCTGGTGCAGGCGCACGCAGAGCTTGCCGAGCAGGGCAAAGGTCAGCCGGCTGTTGCTTTGCAAGAGCCGCATGTAGGTGGCGTTGGAGAGGCGATACAACTGGGTCGGGCAGACGGCATCGGCGGACGCGACGTAGTTGGGCGTATCCATCAGCATCATGGCTTCGGCGAACGTCTGGCGCTCACCAATCACCTCGAACACCTTCTCCTGACCGTCCGGGGTCAGGCGATAGATTTTCACGGCCCCGGCAATCACGAAGTAAAACGCTTGCGCCGGCTCCCCCTGGCGAAACAGCGGGTCGCCCTTGTCGATGTTCAGCAGTTGGCTGGAACTCATCAGTTCGTCGAGCTGTTCGTCATTGAGCGGTTCGAACAGATGATGACTGCGCAGAATCTGGTGATGGACGCGGTGGAGCACCATGGCGTGGATCCTTGTGATAACGGGGAAATTGATTGGGGTCAGACGAGGTTCAGGGACAGGCCGCTGGCCAGTGCCACGACGCAGGAGAGCAGAGGGAACCAGATGAGCGGCAGGGCGACATGTTTCATGGGCGTTCTCGGCAAAAGGGTTATGCCGTGCCTGAGCAAGAGCCGGGCCATGCTTGCGGGCCTTGTGTTTCGGCGATTTCCGTTGACCAGGGTCAAAACAACCTCGGCGTAACAGGGTGAAAATAACCACGAAGCGGTCATAAATACCCTGTCCTCCTGTGGGAGCGAGTCTGCTCGCGATAGCGATGTGTCAGCCGACTCGCTGCCAACTGCCAGGCCGCTATCGCGAGCAGGCTCGCTCCCACAGAGGAAGAGGGTTGTTCTTTGAAGGATGGGCGCGCGCTTCGTGCGGTTCCGGCAAGCCCCTTGCAAGTCCCGCTTCGAAGCGGACCGCCGGGGGGCTTGCTTGATCTGAGACAAGCCCCGTCGGCGCCGATAGCCGATCATTCGGATCTGATTGTCGACCCTCGTCCCGGGGCCATTCCCGGGAGGGTTAAGGAGTGAAGTATGCAAGTGCTTGACCGTCGCAAGGCCATGGCCATCCTGCCGTTATGGCGCCTGGCGTTCCGGCCGTTTTTCCTCGCCGGCTGCGTGCTTGCGTTGTGTGTCGTGCCGCTGTGGCTGGCGGTGTTCAGCGGGCGGCTGTCGGCCTGGCAACCGGCGGGAGGCTGGTTGGCCTGGCACCGTCATGAGCTGTTGTTCGGTTTCGGCCTGGCGATCATTGCCGGGTTCCTGCTGACGGCGGTGCAGACCTGGACGGGTACGCCGGGGCTCAGCGGCAAGCGCCTGGCGGCATTGGCGCTGGTGTGGCTGGGGGCGCGGCTGGCCTGGCTGGTCGATGCACCCTGGCCGTTGCTGGCGGTACTGGAGGTGGGTTTCGCCCTCGCGGTGGCAGCGTTGATGGGCGTCACGCTATGGTGCGTGCGGCAGAAACGTAATTACCCGATCGTGCTGGTGTTGCTGCTGTTGGCCGCAGCCGATGGGTTGTCGGTGTACGGCCTGGTTCAACAGGATGACGGCATGCAGCGGCAAAGCGTGCTCACCGGCCTGTGGCTGGTGGCGGCGATGATGGGGCTGATCGGTGGACGGGTGATCCCGTTCTTTACCCAGCGCGGACTGGGGCGCGTCGAGGGCGTTGCGCCCTGGCCATGGCTGGATCGACTGCTGTTGGGCGGCTCGGCCCTGGTGGCGCTGCTTTATGCCGGCGGTGTGGCGTTGTCGGCCAATGTCTGGACCGGCCTGTTGTTTGCCGCCCTGGCGACGGGGCATGGGGTTCGCTTGATCCGTTGGCACGATCGGGACTTGTGGCGGGTGCCGCTGCTGTGGTCGTTGCACCTGGCCTACGCCTGGCTGGCGCTGGCGTGCCTGGGCATGGCGCTGTGGCATTTCGGCGCGCCGCTGAACCCGAGCCTGGCGGTGCACAGCCTGACCATTGGCGCCATGGCCGGGCTGATCCTGGCGATGATCGCCCGCGTCAGCCTCGGCCATACCGGGCGTCCCCTGGAGCCGCCACTGGGCATGACCCTGGCGTTCATCCTGCTCAATCTCGCGTGCCTGAGCCGAGTGTTGCTGGTGCTGGTGTTCCCGTTGGGCGCGTTGTGGCTGGCGGGGTTGTGCTGGACGCTGGCGTTCGGACTCTATGCCTGGCGCTATGGGCCAATGCTCTGCCGGGCTCGGGTGGATGGGCATCCGGGATGAGCCGAATGAATGGAGACAATCGATGATGTATGGGGTCTTGCTGGTCACGCACCTGTTGGCGGCCATTGCTTTCATCGGCACGCTGTTCTTCGAGGTGTGCATCTGGCACACCGCTCGCCGGCCATTGGCTCAAGGCGCCCGGGATGCCGCCGACCAGGCCATCGCCCAGCGTTCGCGCCGGGTGCTGCATGCTGTGGTGCTGTTGTTGTACGGCGCTGGCATCGGCCTGGCCTGGCAGCATCGCGGGGCGTTGAGCCAGCCGCTGGGCAGCAGTTTCGGCCTGCTGCTGAGCCTGAAGATCCTGCTGGCCCTGAGCATCATCGGACACTACCTGCTGCTGGCCTATTGGCTCAAGCGTGGTCGCCTGAGCCCGGCCCGGGCCTGCTGGCTGCGGCGCAGCATCCTCGGGCATATGCTAGTGATCGTTGTGTTGGCGAAGGGGATGTTCTACTGGCAGTTCTGAGCCGGAGGACAGCTTCCAACTCACCCCTGTGGGAGCAAAGCTTGCTCGCGATGGCGTCGGATCAGCCACTATCAAGTGGTTTGATCCACCGCTGTCGCGAGCAAGCTTTGCTCCCACAGGGTGATAGAGGATGTTGGTTATTGAGCTAGATCCATCGCCTTGACGAACAACACGTTGTTCTCCAGGTGGATGTGCTGCATCAGGTCGTCACGCAGTTCCACCAGGCCACGATACAGGGCGCGCCAGGTGTTGCAGGCGTCGGCGGGCGGGGTGATCTGGTCGGTCAGGGCGAGCATGGTTTCCAGGGCTTCGCCGTGCTGGTCATGTTCGTAGCGCAGCACCTGGATCGGTGCCGAGGCCCGTTCGCCCAGGCCTTGTTGCAGCATCGGGAACAGCACCTGTTCTTCCTTGAGCATGTGGCCTTCGAGTTCCTGATACAGATCCTGGAGGTGATTGGCCAGGCCGTTCGGGCAACTGGGGCGGGCGCCATGCACCTGCTCGACACGGCGGGCCAGGCGGATCAGTTCCGGCAGTTGTTCGCGGTGGCGGGCGTGGTAGCGTTCCAGGATGTGGGCGATCAGCAGGGCCTGGGGTTCGTCGCGCCAGTCGTGGCCGAGCTCCCCGGCGGCTTGCAGCGTCTTGAGGGCGTCGGCGATCAGCAGCGGGTTCAGGCCTTTGCCCAGCGCCGCTTCACGCAGGGTCTTTTGCCCGCCGCAACAGAAGTCGAGGCTGTAATGATGGAAGGTACGGGTGGCACCGGGAATGTCGCAGGCCAATTGGCCCAGGCTTTGTTCCAGCAGTTCGAGGCTCATCGTGTTTCCTTGGGTTGAATCCCGGTAGGGACAGATGATTTGGCATTGCAGCCGGCATGCCATTTTCAACTGATTGATATTAAAAGAATTTATTTTATGGTCGGGTGAATCCAACCCCGGCTGGAAAGGGTCAAACCAACCCTGGAGGGTCATCACTACCATGCTGCGTGAAAGCCTGGCCGCCGACCTGATCGTCGAGCTGCCCAATGCCGTGCGGTTGCAGCGCCTGGTGCAGACCTTGCGCGAATATTTCAACAGTGGCGCCGTGGGGTTGCTGCGCCTGGACGATGACAGTCTCAGGCCCGTGGCGACCGTCGGCCTGGTCCATGAGGCGCTGGGCCGTCGCTTCGTGATCGCCCAGCATCCACGCCTCGCGGCGATCATGGCTTCGCGCGAGCCCACCTGGTTCGAGCCCGACAGCCGATTGCCGGACCCTTATGACGGCTTGCTCGATCACCACGTCGGCGAGCCACTGCCGGTGCACGACTGCATGGGTGTGAGCCTGTACGTGGAGGGGCGCCTCTGGGGGGCGATCACCCTGGATGCGTTGCACGCCGGTACCTTCGACAGCCGTGCTCGCGAGGAGCTCAAGCGCTGCACCCTGCAGATCGAGGCGGCGGTGCGAGTGACCCGGCTGGAGCAGGAAAACCGCAGCCTGCGGGCGTCGCGCAGCGACTCGCCGGACCTGCACCTGCCCGTCGAAGAGGGCGAGATCCTTGGTCGCAGCGAGGGCTTGCAGCAGTTGCTCAACGAATTGGACGTCTTGGCCGATTCCGAACTGCCGGTTCTGTTGTTGGGGGAAACCGGCGTCGGCAAGGAACTGTTCGCCCGGCGCTTGCACAGGCTGTCCCGGCGCGGTCACAAGCCTCTGATCCAGGTCAATTGCGCGGCGTTGCCGGAATCCCTGGCGGAAAGCGAGTTGTTCGGTCATGTCAAAGGCGCGTTTTCCGGCGCGACCACCGACCGCGCCGGGCGTTTCGATGCGGCCAATGGCGGCACGCTGTTTCTCGACGAGGTCGGCGAGTTGCCGCTGAGCGTGCAGGCCAAGTTGCTGCGCACGCTGCAAAACGGCGAGATCCAGCGCCTGGGGGCGGACAAGCCGCTGCATGTCGATGTGCGGATCATCGCCGCCACCAACCGGCACCTGCCCGACAGCATTCGCGACGGACTGTTTCGCGCTGACCTGTATCACCGCCTCTCGGTCTACCCGGTGCCGATTCCGCCGCTGCGCGAGCGCGGTCACGATGTGCTGATGCTGGCGGGACATTTTCTCGAGTTGAACCGCACGCGACTGGGCTTGCGCGGCTTGCGCCTGTCTCCTGCCGCGGAGCAGGCGCTGCTGGCATACAGCTGGCCGGGCAACGTGCGGGAGCTGGAACACGTGATCAGCCGAGCGGCATTGAAGCAGCTCAGCCGGGGCGCCAGTCGCAGCTTGATCATGACCTTGGAGCCGCAGGTGCTGGACCTCGACGTCAGTGCCAGCGCATCCAGCGCACTAGCCATGCTCGAGCCTCTGGAATCGCTCGAGGCGCCGCCCCAGCCCTTGAGCGAAACCGTCGATGCGTGCCAGCGCCAGGCGATCCTCAAGGCCCTGGACCGTTGTGGGCAGAACTGGGCCGGGGCGGCGCGGTTGTTGGAGGTCGATCCGAGCAATCTGCATAAACTGGCGCGGCGGTTGGGGCTCAAATAGCGGCTCCGCCAGAGGTCGCTTCATCGCGAGCAGGCTCGCTCCCACAGGGGTACGGCGGCGTGCTCGGATGTGTGAGCGAGCACGGTCCAGGGTGGGAGCGGGCTTGCTCGCGAAAGCGGTGGGTCAGCTTGCGTTGATGTTGAATGTGCTGCCCCGCCATCGCGAGCAGGCTCGCTCCCACAGGGGGACGCCGGCGTGCTCGGATGTGTGAGCGAGCACGGTCCAGGGTGGGAGCGAGCCTGCTCGCGATAGCGGTGGGTCGGCCTGCTCTGAGTCACTGCGCCTCGGGAACCGCGAGCCATTGGCCGATGACTTTCTGGTAGCTGCCGTTCGCCTTGCTCAGGTGCAGCCACTGGTCGACGTACATTTTCCAGGTGGTATCACCCCGAGGCAGCAGGTAAGCCTTTTCGCCGTATTGCAGGTAGCGGGTCGGGTTGACGGCGCACAGGCCAGGCTTGAGTTTCTGTTGGTAGAGCGCTTCCGAGGCATCGGTGATCATCACATCGGCTTTCTTGTCCAGCAGTTCCTGGAAGATGGTCACGTTGTCGTGAAAGCTCAACTGGCCCTTGGGCACGAAGGCGCGGACGAAGGCTTCGTTGGTGCCGCCGGCCGGTTCCACCAGGCGTACCGAAGGCTGGTTGATCTGCTCGAGGGTCTGGTAGCGCGACTGGTCTTCGCAACGGACCAGCGGGATCTTGCCGTCCACGTCCAGGGTGTCGCTGAAGTAGGCTTTCTTCTGGCGCTCGAGGGTCACCGAGATCCCGCCCATGCCGATGTCGCATTTGCCCTCGGTCATATCCGGCATCAGGGTTTTCCAGCTGGTCTGTACCCATTGCACCTTGACACCCAGGCTTGCGGCCAGGGAGCGCGCCATGTCGGTGTCGATGCCTTCGTATTCGCCGGTTTCAGTTTTGTAGGTGTAGGGCTTGTAGTCGCCGGTGGTGCACACCTTCAATTCACCACGTTGCAGGATCTGGTCAAGGTGCGAAGGCGTCGGCTCGGCCTGGGCGCCGCAGGACAGTGCCAGCAGGCCGCAGAACGTCATTGTGCTTGTTATATTTTTCATCGGGGCACACGTCTCGCAAGGGAAAGGGGACAGGACGGGCAGTGTAGTAAAAGTGTTTGCAGGCTGTCACGGGCACGTCGGCAGCGCCGGCTGCTCATGGCGCGGTCGCGTCGGGTCGTTGCTGGAGGCTTTCGAGGTAGGCGCGGAACATATCGGCCATGGCGCCGGCATATACCTCAATTTCCTCAGGCGAGCGCGGGACGGTCGAAAATTGCTTTCCCACCTTGCTGAGGGTCGTGATGATCAAGTCGCCCGCCAGGCTTCGGGTCTGTGAAGAGGCGGCTGGCAGTACTTGCAGCATGAAGGCATCGACCGACTGCTGGACCGACACCCGTGCCGCCCGTGCCTCGGGGGCATCGCGGTAGAGCGGGGCGGCGTCATCGAGCGCGCCACGCATCCGGGCCTCGTCGCATTCGGACTGGACGAATGCCCTGACAAGACTATGCAGCCGCTCGAAGGGCGGCCTCACCTGGTCGTCAAGGATCCCGCGCAGCATGTCGCTGGTTTGCCGCCACTCATCACTTTGCAGGCGGAACAGGATAGCCGCCTTGTTCGGGAAGTATTGATACATCGACCCGACGCTGACACCGGCTCGCTCGGCCACGCGGGCCATGGTGAAGCGCGTGGCACCCTGGCTTTCCAGAACCTGAACAGCGGCCTCCAGGATGGCTGCGACGAGCTCGGTGGAACGTACCTGCTTGGGTTGTTTGCGCGAGGATATCTGTGGGCTTGGGCGTTCGGACATGGAGGCATCAACCTCGGAGGGGAATGCGATTTAACCTTACAGGCCTTTAGCGGGCAATGATCCCATGGTCGATCGCGTACTTCGCCAGGGCCGCCGGTTTGTCGATATTGAGCTTGCGGCGGATGCTCAGGCGGTGGGTCTCGACGGTGCGCACGCTGATGTCCAGCTCGCGGGCCATCTCCTTGTTGTTCAACCCCTGGACCATTTTGAGCAGCACCTGGCGCTCACGGGGTGTCAGCTCGTCATCGGTACTGGGGGCGGCGGCGAGCCGCTGGGCGATCTCTGCGCTGTAGAAGGTGCCGCCGCCGATAATGGCCTCGATGGCGGCGATGATCTCCCGCGAAGGTGCATTCTTGAGAACGTAGCCGCTGGCGCCGGAACGCACCGACTCGCTTACGTATTCATGATTGTCGTACATGCTCAGGACCAGGATCTTGAGGCTGGGGTACTGCTTGCCCAGCCGCCGGGTCAATTCGAGGCCGTTCATGTCCTTGAGGCCGATGTCCATCAGCAGCAGGTCCGGCTGGCAGCGCCCGACCATCTCGATCGCCTGCGCGCCGTTCTCGGCTTCGCCCACCACGTCCAGTTGGGGCATGACGGACAGCAAGGCCCGGATGCCGTCGCGGACCAGGGAGTGATCGTCAACCAGCGCGACGCGGATCGCAGGGGGCAGGGTCATTGGCAGGGGCTCTCGCTATAAGGGGAACGCATCAGCTTTCCGTGGCCGACAGGTCCATGGGCAGCAGGACGTCCAGCTCGCTTCGCCCCGCTGTCGACGTCAGCTCCAGTCGCCCGCCGAAATGCTCGACCCGTTCGCGGATGTTCCGCAGGCCGATACCGGCATGGCCACGTTCGACTTGCGGGACATTGAAGCCCATTCCGTCATCCACCACCGTCAGGCGCAAGGATTGAGCGGAGCCGAACAAGGTGATGGCGACACGTTTCGCTCCGGCGTGGCGTTCGATATTGGTCAGGGCTTCCTGGGCGATGCGGAACAGCGAGACCGGTGCGCCATTTTCCAGCCGGCAATCGAACTCATTGCTTCTGTAGGACACCTCGAGCCCGCTGCGCTGTTCGAATTCGGCCGCGAGCTGACCGATGGCGGCGGGCAGGCCCAGGGTGTCGAGCAGGGAAGAGCGCAAGTCGTGGGAGATGCTGCGGATTTCACCGATGGCTTCCCCCAGCCGGTCCGTTGCGTTCTTGAGGATGCCCAGGCCGTTTTCCTGACCGTTTTCGAGCACATGACAGGCCAGCTCGAACTGGAATTTGATCGACACCAGCAACTGGCTGATGCCGTCGTGGAGTTCGCGGGACACCCGCGAACGTTCTTCCTCCTGCAAACTGACAATACGTTGGTTCAGCCGCTGCAGTTTCTTGTCGGCCAGGCGATGTTCGCTCACGTTGAGGGTCATGCCGCCGGCGAACACCAGCAGGACCGCCACCAGTGCAATGGCGGCAATGGCCTGCATGGTGGTGTGGATGCCATGGGCGACTTCATCGCGAGCCTGCTGGGTGGCGCGTTCGACATCTTCCAGGTAGATCCCGGTGCCAAGCATCCAGCCCCACCGATCCAGCATCACCACGTAGGCCAGCTTTTCGCTCACCTGGCCGGAGGACGGCTTGTTCCAGGCGTAACGCTGGAAACCCTCGCCGGTCTCGGCACTTTTGATCAATGCCTGGATGACAGGCAGGCCGTGGGGGTCCTTCATGTCCCAGAGGTATTTGCCCACCAGTTCCGACTGACGCGCGTGCATCAGGCTGCGGCCCTGGCGGTCATAGACGAAGAAATAGCCGTTGATGCCGAAGCTGAGCTTGCGCAGCTCCTCGAGCACCTGTTGCTGTGCGCGTTCGTCCCCAAGGCCGCCGTTGTACAGCGGCGCGATCAGGCTCTGCGCCATCTCGACGTAGTTTTTCAGCTCGGCGCGCTTGCTGGCCAGGATGCTGTCTTCGATCAGTTGCGCCTGTTGATCGCCCAACTGGCGGTTGAGCGAGATCACCAGCGCACAGATGACGGCTATCGCCAGGACCAGGGGCAGGATCCCGAGGGCGACGATTTTGTGTTTGAGCAGCATCTGTACTCCTGCCAGGGCCTGACGCGGGGAGGTGGATGGTCGGCATCATATGCCAAACATCGTACCGGATTGGAGATAAAACCTGTGGGAGCAAGACCTGTGGGAGCAAGCTTTGCTCCCACAGGTTTGCACCTTTGATCCTTAACTGGCATTAGGGCAAGCCTTGCTCCCACAGGGGCCGGTGTGCGTCTACGTAGTACTACGGATTTATTTATTGACGTCGGACAGGGATATTGGGCCCGCTCCGATTAGCCGGGGCACACTATAAAAACAATCGCCGCAGTCCACTGGACCTCGGCAGGAGACACGCAATGACAACCCGTCTGGTTAAACACCTCGCCTGGTTTGCCGTGGCTGTTCTGGGAGCCTGTGCGTTGAGTGTCGTGGCCTTGCGCCGCGGCGAACCCATCAACGCCCTCTGGATCGTCGTCGCAGCCGTGGCCATCTACCTGGTCGCCTACCGCTACTACAGCCTCTTCATCGCCAACAACGTGATGCAACTCGATGCGCGCCGGGCCACCCCTGCCGTGCTCAACAACGATGGCCTGGACTTCGTCCCGACCAACAAACACATCCTCTTCGGTCACCACTTCGCCGCCATTGCCGGCGCGGGGCCGCTGGTCGGGCCGGTGCTGGCGGCGCAGATGGGCTACTTGCCCGGCACGCTCTGGCTGATCGCCGGCGTGGTGCTGGCCGGGGCCGTGCAGGACTTCATGATCCTGTTCCTGTCCACCCGTCGCAACGGTCGCTCCCTGGGCGACATGGTCCGCGAGGAAATGGGCCGCATTCCCGGCACCATCGCGCTGTTCGGCTGCTTCCTGATCATGATCATCATCCTCGCGGTGCTGGCGCTGATCGTGGTCAAGGCCCTGGCCGAGAGCCCGTGGGGGATCTTCACGGTGATGGCGACCATCCCGATCGCGATGTTCATGGGCATCTACATGCGCTACATCCGCCCGGGCCGCATCGGTGAAATCTCGCTCATCGGCGTGCTGTTGCTGCTGGGTTCGATCTGGCTGGGCGGGCAGATCGCCGCCGACCCGGTCTGGGCCAAGGCCTTCAGCTTCACCGGGATCCAGATCACCTGGATGCTGATCGGCTACGGTTTCGTCGCGGCGGTGCTGCCGGTGTGGCTGATCCTGGCCCCGCGGGACTACCTGTCGACCTTCCTCAAGATCGGCACCATCGTCGCCCTGGCGATCGGCATCCTGGTCACCATGCCCGAGCTGAAAATGCCGGCGCTGACCCAGTTCACCAACGGCCTGGGCCCGGTGTGGAAGGGCGGGCTGTTCCCGTTCCTGTTCATCACCATCGCCTGCGGCGCGGTCTCGGGCTTCCATGCGCTGATCTCCTCGGGCACCACGCCCAAGCTGCTGGACAACGAAACCAACGCCCGCTACATCGGCTACGGCGGCATGCTGATGGAGTCCTTCGTGGCGATCATGGCGATGGTCGCCGCGTCGGTGATCGAGCCGGGCGTGTACTTCGCCATGAACAGCCCGGCGGCGGTGGTCGGCGGTGATGTCGTGGCCGTGGCTCAGACCATCAGCGGCTGGGGCTTTGCCATCACCCCTGATGCCTTGCAGGCGGTGGCCCGGGACATCGGTGAAACCACCGTCCTGGCCCGTGCCGGCGGCGCGCCGACCCTGGCGGTCGGTATCGCGCAGATCCTGCATTCGGTGCTGCCGGGTGAGAACACCATGGCGTTCTGGTACCACTTCGCGATCCTGTTCGAAGCGCTGTTCATCCTCACCGCGGTGGACGCCGGCACCCGTGCCGGGCGGTTCATGCTGCAGGACCTGCTGGGTTCGTTCGTACCGTCGCTCAAGCGCACCGATTCCTGGACCGCCAACCTGATCGCCACCGCCGGTTGCGTGGCGCTGTGGGGTTATCTGCTGTACCAGGGCGTGATCGATCCGCTGGGCGGCATCAACACCTTGTGGCCGCTGTTCGGCATCTCCAACCAGATGCTGGCCGGTATCGCCCTGATGCTCGCCACCGTGGTGCTGATCAAGATGAAGCGCCAGCGCTACATCTGGGTCACGCTGCTGCCGGCGGCCTGGCTGCTGATTTGCACCACCACGGCGGGCCTGATCAAGCTGTTCGACGCGAATCCTGCGATCGGCTTCCTGGCCCTGGCGCGCAAATACAACGATGCCCTGGCAGCCGGCCAGGTCCTGGCCCCGGCCAAGAGCATCGAGCAGATGCAGCACGTGGTGTTCAATGCCTACACCAACGCCACGCTGACGGCACTGTTCCTGTTCGTGGTGCTCAGCATCCTGTTCTACGCGCTCAAGGTCGGCGTTGCCGCCTGGGGCACGAAAGAGCGCACGGATAAGGAAGCACCTTTCCAGGCCCTGCCGGACGCCTGAAACGAGGATTGCAACGATGTTCAATGACTTGAGTCGCCTCGGTAAATACCTCGGTCAGGCCGCCCGCCTGATGGTCGGCATGCCCGACTACGACAACTACGTCGAGCACATGCAGACCAAGCACCCGGACAAACCGCTGATGGACTACGAGGCGTTCTTCCGCGAACGCCAGGAGGCCCGTTACGGTGGCAAGGGTGGGCCGAAGTGCTGTTGACCGCAGCCCTGAGGTAAACCCTCTGTGGGAACGAGCCTGTGGGAGCAAGGCTTGCCCGCGATAGCATCGCCTCGGTATCACTGTAGACCGAGGCGCCTGCATCGCGGGCAAGCCTCGCTCCCACATCTATGGTTACCCCCTTTTCTGCAATACTGTCTTTGATGCGTGTTTGGCTTGCTTTCATCTATCCGGCGTCTGGGTGGGGAATTGCGTCCCCCGCGCCTTGATGAGAATTCGATGCCCGACGATCCTGATTAGTTGAACGGCCTTGCAGCCGTGTGGGAGCCCAGGGTTTTCGTCAGGCCGGTTAGCCGTTCATGTCATCTGTTATCCAGCATCGCAAAACCAGGTAGGTGGTGCTCGGGTAATAGCGGGGTCAGGCGTTCATCGCGCTTGGCCCTGCATCGAATACCGTATGGTTTGCCGCAATTGACCAAGCGATCCTGGCTAACTTGTTGGCCAGTGCGCAGACCACAAGGTTGCGGTGACGGTGGCTGGCCAGGAGCTTGCGAACCCAATCGGCCAGCTTCCCTTCCTGTCGATCCAGCCTGTTCACATACGTCTGGGCACACTGGACGAACAGGCGCCTTTGATTTCGATCGCCACGCTTGCTGATGCCCAAAAGTACCGTCCGTCCGCCCGTTGAGTGTTGTTTGGGGACCAGTCCAATTGACGCTGAGAAGTCTCGACCACATTTGAACTGCTTACCGTCGCCCACTTCGGCAGCCAGGACGCTGGAGGTGATCGGACCCACGCACGGCATTGTCATCAGGCGGGAGGCCAGATCATCTCCAGCGGCCTGGCAGTCGACCTCCTTGTCTAACGCCTTGATACGCAGATTGAGGTAGAGGTAATGCTCGTACAAGTCCGCCAGGAGTTTGCGGATGAGCCCATGAAATGAACTTGCCTCCAACAGGGCTGGTATGTCCTTGAGCGATTTGTAGCCTGGAGTCAGGCTGACGCCGACTTCCAGAAACGCTGCATGGATCCGATTGACGGTCGCCGTGCGATCCTTAATGAACGAGTCGCGCACCGAGTTGAGCATCGCCAAAGCCTGCTGAGCTTGGTTTTTAACCGGTACAAAGCGCATCGTGGGACGACTGGCGGCCTCGCAGATTGCCTCGGCATCGGCGAAATCGTTTTTGTTGCTTTTCACATAAGGACGTACGAGATGAGGCGCTATCAGTTTGGGAGAATGCCCAAACTTGGCGACTTCTTGCGCCATGAAATGGGCCCCACCACAGGCTTCCATCACGACGATGCACGGTTCGAGATTTGCTAGATGCTGGAGGAGCTCCACTCGCTTAAACTTTTTGCGCAGAAGTGGATGCCCCTGATCATCTTGCTCATGTACGTGAAAGGTGAGCTTTCCAAGGTCGATGGCGACAACGGCTACTTTGTTCATGACGGCGGTCTCCGGTAGATCCCCCTGTGAAAGCTTAGTGGGCGTTCACAGGGGGCAGCGGGGGTAGCCATCTCATTAGTTGTTTTGGGTAGCCTCAGGCTTTGCGTTCGCCACCGATTCCCTGTGGGAGCGAGCTTGCCCGCGAAGGCGTCGGGTCAGTTGATGAGATGTCGACTGACCCACCGCCATCGCGGGCAAGCCTCACTCCCACAGTTGTTTTGGGTAGCCTCAGGTTTTGTGTTCGCCACCGATTCCCTGTGGGAGCGAGCCTGCTCGCGATGGCGTCGGGTCAGTGATGAAGATGTCGGCTAATCCACCGCTATCGCGAGCAGGCTCGCTCCCACAATGCTTCTTGTTGGCTGACTCTCACTCCGCCAACAACACCGCCGCATCGAACCCCACCCGCAGATTGCCCCAATGGCGGCCGTCGAAGAAGAACGGGACGTCGATCTCGGTCATGATTTCCCCGGTATCGCGCAGGTAGGTCTGGAGCAGGAAGCGCTGGACGTTGCCCGCCGCGCGCAGGCCGATGGGGTCGTTGAAGATGCGTTTGTTGCGGCACACCGGGAGGTCGACGGCGCGGTCACCGGTGGGTGGTTTCGACACCCAGCTGTTGTTCACCGGGCAATAGCCCTTGGTGTCGACGATGAACGAGACCTTGCCGCCTGGTGTGCTGCGGGTGAGGGCGTCGCAGGCTTCCTGGCAGACCTGGGCAAAGCGTTCGGTGTAGCCGGTCATGTACTGCTTGGGATCGGTGCCGGGTACCAACTGGTAATTCTGGTCGAACAGGTTGACGCCCTCGCGGTGCAGTGCCTCCAGGCGTACCTGGAGAGTGTCGCGGCACTGACTGGCGCGGGTGATGGCCGCATCCAGCTTGCCGTGGCCGAGCACGAACCGGCCCAGTAGCGCCTGTACCTTTTCAGCGACACCGGACAGGTCACGGGTAGCGGTCGCCGAATGCTGCATGCGCTGATCGATCGACTGGCTGTCGGCGTGGATCCGGGTGACCCGTTCGTTGATGCCGGTGTTGGTATCGGCGAACTGCTGGATGTGCCCGGCGATGTCGGCCAACTTGCCGTTGGTGGATTCGAAGTCGACGATCATGCTCTCGAAGTGGCCGGAGGCACGCTCCACGACTTTCTGGGTTTCCCGGGCGTTGTGGCTGATCTGGGTGGTCTGTTCGTGGGTGGAGCCGACCTCCTCGAGCATGGCGTCAATGTTGCGCGAGATGTCGTCCGTGGCCCGGCTGACGTTCTGCGCCAGGGTCCGCACTTCATCGGCCACCACGGCGAAGCCCCGGCCGCTCTCGCCGGCACGGGCGGCTTCGATGGCGGCGTTGAGGGCCAGGAGGTTGGTCTGGGCAGAGATCTGCTGGATCAGGCCGACGATGGACTTGATGCTCGATGAACGCTGGTTCAGGGCGCCCACCAGCGTCGCGAACTCATTGAGGCCGCCGGCAATTTCGCCGATGCTGCCGGTCACCTCCAGCAGTTCGGCATAGGAATCGCGGGCCATGCTCAGGTTCTGGGCGGTGGTGTTGGAGATGCCCTGGGTCTGGCGCGAGACTTCTTCGATACGGTCCACGGCGGAGTTGCTCTGCTCCATCACTTCCTTGGCGAAACGTGCCTGGTGGGTGGCACTGTCGCTGGAATCGCTGATGTTCTTGAGCGAGCGCGCCGACTCGACGGCGATGTGCACGGTGAGCGCCTGGACGTTGCTGATGATTTCCCGCTGCTTGGCCAGGAAACGGTTGCAGGTGCTGGCCAACACGCGGATTTCGTCATGGGTCACCAGCGGCAGGTCCCTGGACAGGTCGCCTTCGCCGTTGGCTATTTCCTCCAGTGCCCGGGTCATGGCGGTGACGGGGCGCACGATGAGGTGGCGAAAGTACCAGACCATGAAGTTGATCATGCACAGTGTCAGGAGTGCCCCGAACAACAGGGCCTGGGTCAGGCTGTCGAGCCGACCCTCGATCTGTCCCAGCAGGGCGGTGTCTAGCTGCGCGTTACGCAACTGCACCACAATGTCGGTACGGGCGCTGAGGGCTACCCAGTACAGCAACCCGCTGACGGCGACCAGCAGGAAAAGGCTTGAGAGTTTCCTGGTGAGCGTATCGAAGAAGTGCATTTCGATGGACTCGTACAAAGCCTTCAACGTCTGCATGCCATAGCTCCTGGGCAAAATAATCTCTCAATGGAATACATTCGACCGCTAGGGCCAAAGCTTTAGTGCGTTGGGGCGTTTTGATATCACTTTGGCCACTTTGTTTGTTTGGTGTACGGAGAATCTGTGGGAGCGAGCCTGCTCGCGATGAGGGCGTCACATCCAAACAGGGTGTGACTGATACGCCGCTATCGCAAGCAGGCTCGCTCCCACAGGGGTTCGCCGCGGCAATAAGGTCCTGGAAAACATTTACTGGGAATCATTCTCAAAGTATATTCACTCGCATTAACATCCCCTGTGAGTGCCGCGTCTTGAATCGTTTCACCCCTCCTGCGAATCGCAACGTCTTCATCAAGTGTGTATTGCCGACTTTGTCCTGCTGCTTCATCGCCAGCCCGCTGTGGGCCCAGGATGTAATCCAACTGCCCACCACGGACATCCAGGGCAGTCGCGTCACTCAAGATGAGGTCTACACGGCATCGCAAGCCAGCACGGCGAGCAAAAGCGATGTCCCGATCAAGGAAGAGGCGCAATCGATCAATGTGGTGCCCCGGCAGACCCTGGACGATTATCAGGTGCGCTCACTGGGCGATGCGATGAAGTTCGTCAGCGGCGTCAGCCAGGGCAATACCCTGGGTGGTTCGCGGGACTCGCTGATCAAGCGTGGTTTCGGCACCAACGACGATGGCTCGATCCTGCGCGACGGCGTGCGTTCTAACCTGGGACACAACTTCAGTGCCACCACCGAACGGGTCGAAGTGCTCAAGGGCCCGGCCTCGATGCTGTATGGCGCGCTGGAGCCTGGCGGCCTGGTCAACATCATCAGCAAAAAGCCCGAATACACTCAAAGCACCACGCTGAGCGGCTCGGCCTACAGCGAAGGCGGCGGCACCCTGGCCGTGGACACCACCGGGCCGCTGGGCGATACCGGGCTGGCGTATCGGTTGGTTGCCGAGCGTGGTCATGAAGATTACTGGCGCAACTATGGTGTGAATGAGAGCACCCTGGTCGCGCCGTCCCTGGCCTGGACCGGAGAGCGGGCTTCGTTGAACCTGAGCTATGAGTACAACGAATATTCCAACCCGTTTGACCGTGGGACGGTGTTCACCGACGGGCATCCGGCGGATATCGATTATGACAAGCGTCTCGACGAGCGCTGGACCAGGAGCGTGGGGATTCGTGAGACGGCGACGGCACGTTTCGAGTATGAGCTGAGCGAGGCGTGGAAGACTCGGGTGACTTATGGCTGGAACAATGACCGCTACAGTCTTTCGATTGCGCAGCCCGACACTCTGACGGGAAATCTATTGAGTCGAAAGGCCAATGGTGCTCATTACGACGACGAAACCCGCTATGCCAGTTGGGATTTCATGGGTAAGCAGGAGCTGTTCGGTCAGCGCCATGATCTGCTGATCGGTGTCGATAATCAGGTGTCCGATCAATACCGTGGCAAGACCTACCGTGGCACTGCACAAGGAGGGTTCGATATCACCGCGCCGGTTTATGGTGGCCTGGCAGAGCCAAGCAAGATAAATGCTGCGCAAAGCAACCTGAGTAACAAACTGACTTCCAGCTCCGTTTACCTGAAGGACAACTGGCACCTGGATGATCGGTGGATTCTCGTATTTGGCGGACGCTACCAGCATTACGATCAGTTCAGTGAAACGGGAATGATCAAGCGAGTGCCTGTTCGCGACGATAACGGCGATGCCTTTGTTCCGTTTCTTGGACTGGTCTACAAGGCGGATGAAACCTTGTCCCTGTACGGGAATTACAGCCGTTCGTTCAAGCCCAACGATACCGTCGATGACAACCTCAGCACTTTCAAGCCGGAGGAGGGGCGCAGTTATGAAATCGGTGCCAAATATGATCCTCTGCCTGGGCTGAATATCAATCTCGCCTTGTTCGATATCGAAAAAAAGAATGTGGTAACCAACACGGTGGTCGGTGGGAAAACCATTGCAGAAGCCGCCGGCAAGGTCGGCTCCCAAGGCCTGGAACTCGACATCACCGGACGTCTCGCCGAACGCTGGGACCTGATCGGCACCTACGCCTACACCCATACGGAAATACTGGATGATCCAAAGAACGAGGGCCATCGCCTGTCGGACGCGCCCAAGCACACCGCCAGCCTGTACCTGTCGCACCACTTGAACGTACCCGCCGAATTCGGCGCCTGGCACGCCGGTGCCGGCGCACGCTACGTCGGTGAGCGTGCGGCCAACAATGCCAACGATTTCTGGCTGAGCAGCTACACCGTTGCCGATGCTTTCCTGCGCTGGGAGTCGCCGGTCTTCGGGCACAATACGTCGCTGCAACTGAACGTGGACAACCTGTTCGACAAGCAGTACTACCCGTCCTCCACCGGCAGCCAGTTGCAGGTCGCCGTCGGGGAACCACGTACCGCGCGCCTGAGTGCCAGCGTGACGTTCTGATCCTTGAAAACAAAAAAGCCCGGACCTTCAAGTCCGGGCTTTTTTTTGCTTTGTCTTTTGCTTCAGGGCGCCATCGCGAGCAGGCTCGCTCCCACATGGGTTGCAGGTGTGCACATGATCTGTGTTCACCATGAATCCCTTGTGGGAGCGAACCTGCTCGCGATAGCGGTCTAACTAGCCGGCACGATCAACGAAACGCCGGCACCACATGCTTGATGAACAACTCCAGGGACCTTTTCTTTTCGGCATGAGGCAGGCTGTTGTCGCACCAGAAGCTGAACTCGTCGACGCCCAGTTCCTGGTAGTACTTGATGCGCGGAATGATTTCTTCCGGGGTACCGATCATGGCCGTCCTGTGCAGGCTCTCCAGTTCGAACTCCGGGCGACCGGCGAATTTTTCTTCCGGGCTTGGCGCCAGGAAGCCGTTGACCGGGGTTTCCTTGTTGCCGAACCAGGCATCGAAGGTGCGGTAGAACTTTGCGATGGCCTTGGCCCCGACTTGCCAGCCTTCCGGGTTGTCGGCCGAATGTACGTGGGTGTGGCGCAGCACCATCAGTTGCGGGCGCGGTACGTCGGGGTTGTTGTCCAACGCGCTTTGGAACTTGTTCTTCAGGTCGAGGACTTCTTCGTCACCCTTCATCAACGGCGTCACCATGACGTTACAGCCGTTGGCGACGGCGAAGTTGTGCGAGTCCGGGTCGCGGGCCGCGATCCACATGGGCGGGTTCGGCTTCTGGATCGGCTTGGGCACGCTGGTGGAGGTCGGGAATTTCCAGATGTCGCCGTCATGGGCGTAGTCGCCTTGCCACAGTGCCCGTATCGCCGGAACCATTTCTCGCAAGGCCTGGCCGCCGGAGGCCGCTGGCATGCCGCCGGCCATGCGGTCGAACTCCACTTGGTAAGCGCCACGGGCCAGGCCGACTTCCATGCGGCCGTTGCTGATAACGTCCAGCAATGCGCATTCACCGGCTGCCCGCAGCGGGTGCCAGAACGGCGCGATGATGGTGCCGGCGCCCAGGTGAATGGTGGTGGTCCTGGCTGCCAGATAAGCCAGCAGTGGCATCGGGCTGGGTGAGATGGTGTATTCCATGGCGTGGTGTTCACCGATCCAGACGGTGCTGAAGCCGCCGGCCTCGGCCATCAGGGTCAGTTCGGTCAGGTCTTCGAACAACTGGCGATGGCTGACGCTTTCGTCCCAGCGTTCCATGTGTACGAACAGGGAAAATTTCATGGCGCTATCTCTTGATGATTGACGATCGGTTCAGGCAAGGACGGGCAGGGCACCCATCTTTCCGTGGCAATACACCAGCGGGCCCTGGGTGTGTTGCGGCACGATCAGGTTCTTCACGGCGCCGACCATGATGGCGTGGTCGCCGCCTTCGTATTCACGCCACAGTTCGCATTCGATGATGGCGGTGGCATTGCCCAGCAACGGGTTACCCAGCTCACTCAGAGTCCATTCGATGCCCTGGGCTTTGTCCTTGCCTTTGCGGGCGAAGGCATAGGCTTCGTTCTGTTGCCCGCCGGAGAGCAGGTGGATGGCGAAGCGCTTGTTGCGGATCAGCACCGGGTAGGAATCGGAACTGTAGTTGGGGCAGAACAGCACCAGGGCCGGGTCCATCGACAACGAGCTGAAAGCGCTGGCGGTGAGGCCGACGATCTGGCCGTCGTCATCAAGGGTGGTGATGACCGTCACGCCGGACGGAAACGAGCCCATGACCTGTTTGTAAACGTTGGCATCAATCATTTAGCAGTCCTCGCACGTATGCGGTAGTGACGCCGTGTTCATCAATGAGCACCGGCGGCTTTGTTCAGGTCGCTCTCGGCCCATTGGGTGTAGACACAGGCATCGGCGGTGGCCCAGCGCACACGCACCGGATCGCCGGCCTTGAGCGGCATGCCGGCGGCTGAGAGGGCCTTGACGGTCATGGCGGTGCCGCCGGACGTCACCACGCTGCAGGTCTGGCTTTCACCGAGGAACAGCACTTCGACGACCTTGGCCGAGACTTCATTCCAGCCCGCCGCCAGGGGCTCTTGAGCAGCCTGTTCGGTGCTCAGCGCCAGGGCCTTCTCCGGGCGGACCATCAACAACACATCCTGGTCGGTGTGCAGGCCGGCGGTCAGGCGGATCGACAGCGACTGGCCTTCGAAGGTCGCCACCGCGTTGCCCTGGGCCTTGAGCTTGAGGAAGTTGGAGTTGCCGAGGAACGACGCGACAAAGGCATTCGGCGGGTTCTGGTAGAGGTCGTAGCCGGTGCCCAGGCCGACGATCTTGCCGTGGCTGAAAATGGCGATGCGCTGGGACAGGCGCATGGCTTCTTCCTGATCGTGGGTCACGTAGACGATGGTGATGCCCAGGCGCCGATGCAACTGGCGCAGTTCATCCTGCAGGTCCTCGCGGAGTTTCTTGTCCAGGGCGCCAAGGGGTTCGTCCATCAGCAGGATGCGTGGCTCATAGACCAGCGCCCTGGCGATGGCGACCCGTTGTTGCTGGCCGCCGGAGAGTTGCGAAGGGCGGCGATGAGCAAACTGTTCCAGCTGCACCAGCTTGAGCATGGCATCGACCCGACGGTCACGCTCGGCCGGCGCCAGTTTGCGGATCGCCAGGGGGAAGGCAATGTTGTCGCGTACCGACAGGTGCGGGAACAGCGAGTAGCGCTGGAACACCATGCCGATGTCGCGCTTGTGCGGCGGGACGTTGACCAGGGATTTGCCGTCCACCAGGATCTCGCCGCTGCTGGGGGTTTCGAAGCCGGCCAGCATCGACAGCGTGGTGCTCTTGCCCGAGCCGCTGGAGCCGAGGAACGTCAGGAACTCACCGTCCTGGATCTCCAGGGCGATGTCGTCGACGGCGGCAAAGTCGCCGTAGTGTTTGTTCAGGTTGCGCAGGCTGACCAGGGTTTTGTTGTTCTGTTGTGCGGGATCTTTGACGGCACTCATCGGGTTCTCCTAGGCGCTCAGGCGCTGATTTCATTGCGCCGGCGCAGGGCGGCGGCGATCACCATCACCAATACCGAGAGGCCGATCAGCAGCGTCGAAGCGACGGCGATCACAGGCGTCAGGTCCTGGCGCAGGGTGGTCCACATCTTTACGGGCAGGGTTTGCAGAGTCGGGCTGGCCATCATCACGCTCAGCACCACCTCGTCCCACGACACCAGGAACGCGAACAGGGCGCCGGCGATCATGCCCGGGCGGATGGCCGGGAAGGTGACCTTGAACACCGCTTGCAGCCGCGAGGCACCGCAGATCACGGCGGCGTCTTCGATGGACTGGTCGAACAGCTTCAACGAGTTGATGATCGAGATGATGGTGAACGGTAACGCGACAATGACGTGGCTGACCACGAACGCGAACATCGTGCCGGTGTAGCCAAGCTTGAGGAACAGCGCATACACCGCCACGGCGATGATCACCAGCGGCACGATCATCGGCAGGGTGAACAGGCCGTAAAGCATTTCCCGCCCCGGAAACCGACCACGCACCAGGGCAAATGCGGTCGGCAGGCCCAGTGCTACGGCGCAGATCGTGGTCAGCACCGCAACCTTGAGACTGGCCAGCGCGGCGCTCATCCAGTCGGGGTTGGAAAAGAACTGGCCGTACCATTTGAGCGTCCAGCCCGGTGGCGGGAAGACCAGCCACTGGGACGAGCCGAACGACAGCAGCACGATGAATACGATCGGTAGCAGCAGGAACAGCCCGATCAACCCGGTCGTGAAGTACAGACCGAAGCGCATGCGCCGGCTCATGGCATTGGGAGTCAGGAGCATGACGATTTACCTCGCGTTACTGGCGCCAACCGGGGATTCCGGCTGAAGCTTCAGGTAGAAGTAGAACAGCACCAGCGTGATGACGATCAGCAACGCGGCACCGGCGCTCGCCAGGCCCCAATTGAGGAACGATTGCACCTGCTGGATGATGAACTCGGGCAGCATCATGTTCTGCGCGCCACCGAGCAACGCCGGGGTGACGTAGTAACCCAGGGACATCACGAACACCATCAGGCCACCGGAAAACAGCCCCGGCCGGCACAGCGGCAGGAACACCCGGAAGAAGTTGGTCCAGGGACTGGCACCGCAGATGGAGCCGGCCTGCAGGATCATCGGGTCGATGGCTTGCATAGTCGCCTGCAACGGCAGGACGATGAACGGGATCATGATGTAGCTCATGCCGATCACCACGCCGGTGAGGTTGTGCACCATCTCCAGCGGCTGATCGATGATCCCCAGGGCCATCAGCGCCTTGTTGATCACCCCGGAAGCCTGCAATAACACGAGCCAGGAGTAGGTCCGGGCCAGCAGGCTGGTCCACATCGACAGCAGCACGATGTTGAGGATCCAGCGACCCCAGCCACGGGGTACCAGGGTGATGGCCCAGGCCAGGGGAAAGCCCAGCAGCAAGCTGAACAACGTCACCAGGCCGGCCACCGAAAAGGTATTGAGCAACACTCGGGTATAGGCCGAGTTGGCGAACAGTTGCTCGTAGTTGCCCAACCCGGGCACCGGCTCCAGCACGCCACGCAACAGCAGGCCGATCAGCGGTGCCAGGAAGAACAGGCCAAGAAACAGCAGGGCGGGCGCCAGGTTACCGGCCCCGCGCCAGCGTTGGGCCAGCGACGGCGTCGTCGCGGCCTTGGCGGTTGCCACGCCGGCAGCGCCTGGGGCGCTCCCGGTGTGCCGGGTTGTCGTTGCCGACATTTTCATTTGACCAGCCATTCGTTCCACCGTGTCGCGATGTCCTGACCGTTCTTGGCCCAGTACGCGAAATCGAGCGTGATCTGATCCTTGGCGTAGGCGGTCGGCAGATTGGGAGCGAGCACCGAATCCAGGCGCGCGACGCTATCAACGTTGACCGGCGCATAAGCGGTCAGGTTGGAGAAGTCGGCCTGGCCCTTGGCACTGCTGGCGCTGGCCAGGAACTTCATGGCGGCGGCCTTGTTCTTCGAGCCCTTCGGCACGACCAGGATGTCGGCCATGACCAGGTTCTGTTTCCAGCTCACGCCCACCGGCGCGCCGTCCTGTTGCAGTGCATAAATCCGGCCATTCCAGAACTGGCCGAGGCTGGCTTCACCGGACGCGAGCAGTTGCTGGGACTGAGCGCCGCCGCCCCACCAGACGATGTCTTTCTTGATGGTGTCGAGTTTCTTGAAGGCGCGATCCAGGTCCAGGGGATAGAGCTTGTCCTGGGGCACGCCGTCGGCCAGCAGGGCCAGTTCGAGCACGCCAGGGCTCGGCCATTTGTACAGGGCGCGTTTGCCGGGGTAGGTCTTGGTGTCGAACAGCGCGGACCAGTCCTGCGGCTTACCGGCGCCGAGCTTGCCTTCGTTGTAGCCGAGGACGAAGGAGAAGTAGAAGGAACCTACGCCGTGTTCGGAAACGAAGCGCGGGTCGATCTTGTCGCGCTGGATGACCGAGAAGTCCAGGGGTTCGAGCAGGCCTTCGGCGGCGGCGCGCAAGGCAAAGTCAGCTTCGACGTCAACCACGTCCCACTGCACGTTACCGCTTTCGACCATGGCCTTGAGTTTGCCGTAGTCGGTCGGGCCATCCTGGACGACAGTGATGCCGGTGCTCTTGCTGAATGGGTTGGCCCAGGCCTGTTTCTGCGCATCCTGGGTCGTGCCACCCCAGCTGACGAAGTTGACGCTTTCAGCCGCCATCGCCCCTTGGCTGGTGACACCTAGCAAGCCAGCAAAAAGAACGGCAACTGCACTTTTCTTCAACACCATTTTCACGCCCTCATTGTTGTGTTTATTGAGCGGGCTTGTGTGTGCCCGCTTATCGGGAGCTATAGGTCCATCTGGCTTTGCAGGACCGGGCCAAGGGCTGAATGGCTGTGCTTTCCCTGCCGGGCGCACTTGGCTGAAACGTTCGGTCTATGGAATATCATATTATGGTATTCCAAACTTTCTGCAAGCATTTTGCCGTACCGGCTATCTGTCCGAGGCAGATTTTTTTCTATGGTCTTTTCAGGTAATCATTGTCCTTGTGGGAGCGAGCCTGCTCGCGATGCGGCGTCTCATTCGGCCTTGCAGTGACTGAATCACTGCTATCGCGAGCAGGCTCGCTCCCACAGGGTGTTCCCGGCTAATCGGGATTCACTCGGTAAACGGAATGCTCTCCACCACCTCAAGGTCGTACCCCGTCAAACCGGCATACTTGAGTGGCGGTCCCAGGTGGCGCAACTTGCCGACGCCCAGGTCCTGGAGGATCTGCGCCCCGGTCCCCACCTCTGAATAGATGCGTGACTGGGAGCGGCTGAACTGGCGTGGTGGCTGGGTGAGTTGCGGCACGCGTTCGAGCAGCGCCTGGGAGGACTCGTGGTTGGCCAGCACGACCACCACGCCGCAACCCTCTTCGGCGACCCGTTGCAGGGCCGCCCAGAGTGTCCAGTTGGACGGGCCGTTGTATTCGGCGCCCACCAGGTCCCGCAGTGGGTCGATGACGTGGACCCGCACCAGGGTCGGTTCTTCCCGGCGGATGTTGCCCATGACCATCGCCATGTGCACGCCACCTTCGATGCGGTCTTCAAAGGTGAACAGCCGGAAGGTGCCGTGCACGGTGGGCAGTTCCCGTTCGCCGATGCGTACCACGGTGTGTTCGGTGCTCAGGCGATAGTGGATCAGCTCGGCGATGGTGCCGATCTTGATCCCGTGTTGGCGGGCGAACACTTCCAGGTCCGGGCGGCGGGCCATGGTGCCGTCGTCGTTCATCACTTCGACGATCACCGACGCCGGCGTGAAGCCGGCCAGGCGCGCCAGGTCACAGCCGGCTTCGGTATGCCCGGCACGGGTCAGGACGCCACCTTCCCGGGCGCGCAACGGGAAGATATGTCCTGGCTGCACGATATCGGCGGGACCGGCATCGGCGGCGACGGCCGCGGCCACGGTGCGCGCCCGGTCGGCAGCGGAGATGCCGGTGGTCACGCCGGTGGCGGCTTCGATGGACACGGTGAACGCCGTGCTGAACACGCTGCCATTGCTCGGCACCATCTGTTCGAGCCCCAGGCGCTGGCAGTGTTCGTCGGTCAAGGTCAGGCAGATCAGTCCACGGGCTTCTCTCGCCATGAAGCTGATGGCCTGGGCGCTGCAGCAATCGGCGGCCAGCAGCAGGTCGCCTTCGTTTTCCCGGTCTTCGTCGTCCACCAGCAGCACCATCTTGCCCTGACGGTAGTCTTCGATGATTTCTTGAATACTGTTAAAGGCCATGTAGGGCTCTCTTTGTTCGGGTGGGATGCAGGATGGAAACCGACTGTGGTATACCATAATACAAATTAACCCGAGAGGTCACTATGAAGGCGTACTGGATTGCCCATGTGGATGTCACCGACCCTGATCAATATAGCCAATACACCCAGCGGGCTCCGGCGGCGTTTGCCTTGTACGGAGGCCGGATGCTGGCCCGGGGCGGGCGTAGCGAGGCGATGGAGGGCAGGGCCACGCCGCAGCGCAGCGTGGTGATTGAATTCGATTCCTACGAGCAGGCGCTGGCCTGTTATCACTCGCCGCAGTATCAGGAGGCCAAGCACCACCGCAAGGAGGTGGCCCGGGCCGAAGTGATCATCGTCGAGGGCGTGCCTACCTCGTAGGCACTGATGTTGCGTCAATTACCTGTGGGAGCGAGCCTGCTCGCGACAGCGGTGGTTCAGTCGCAGCGATGTCGAATGACAAGCCGCCATCGCGAGCAGGCTCGCTCCCACAATGGACTCGTGGTGTGTGCAAGGTTTATGTACGGCATCGAACTCTGTGGGAGCGAGCCTGCTCGCGATAGCGGTGGCACAGTCAACGTGGATACAGGCAGCTTGGCGTCTTCGCGAGCAAGCCCGCTCCCACAAAGGGGTCAACGGATGAAGTGGATCTTGCCGCTGTCGTCGTTGCCGATGTAAATGCCATAGACCCCGGCCTGGCGCTCCTCGATGTAGCGTTCGAGGATCTGGCGGATGGCCGGGTAGTAGATGCTGTCCCAGGGAATGTCCTCTGGGGCGAAGAACTGGCAGGCGAGGGTTTCCGGGCCGAACTGGCCGGTGATTTCCAGCGCGACGGCGCGGAAGATGATGTACACCTCGCTGATCTTCGGCACGCTGAAGATCGAGTAGGGCGAGACGATGTCCGCCCGTACGCCGGTTTCTTCCCAGACTTCTCGCAGCGCCGCCTGCTCGGTGGTTTCGTTGCCTTCCATGAACCCGGCCGGCAGGGTCCAGGTGCCCGGGCGTGGAGGGATGGCGCGTTGGCACAACAGGTATTTGCCGTCCTGCTCGATGATGCAGCCGGCAATGATCTTCGGGTTGACGTAGTGGATGTAGCCGCAGCCGCCACACATCAGTCGCTCATGGGTATCGCCCGCCGGCAGGCGTTGACTCAGATCGCTGCCGCCACACTTTGGACAAAAGTTCGGGCTGAACATGTCAGTGTCCTATGCGGGGTTCTTTCAGGGCGATGGGGACCGTGATTTCAGGAATGGCGCCGGTCTCTTCCTGCTTGCGCTTGAGGTACTCCAGCGCAACCTTGGCCGCGGCCCGTACGTGGTCCACGGACGCTTGGTGGGCGGCCAGCGGATCGCCGCTCTTGATGGCTTCGACGATGCGTTCCATTTCCTGGTTGCTGGCGCCGCGGCGGTTTTCCTGGGACACCGACGTGGCCCGCAGGTAGCTGATGCGCGCCTGCAGCTGGCGCAGTTGGGTCGCGGCCACATGGTTGCCGGAGCCTTCGAGCAGCACGTCGTAGAAACCCTGTACCGAATCCAGCACCTGTTGCAGTTCGCCGTCCTTGAGGGCTTCGCGGTTTTCCTTCAGGGCCTTTTCGAGGGCCTTGATGTCCTTGGCGCTGGCGCGCAGGGTGAATAGCTGAACGATCAGCCCTTCGAGCACGCAACGCAGCTCATAGATGTCACCGGCATCGCTCAGGGTGATGATCGCGACCCGTGGCCCCTTGGCATCGGCGAATTCCACCAGGCCTTCGGACTCCAGGTGACGCAAGGCTTCGCGCACCGACGTGCGGCTCACGCCCAGGCGATCGCACAGATCACGCTCGACCAGACGATCTCCCGGCAGGAGCTGGAAGTTCATGATGGCGCTTCGCAGCTTATCCAGCACGATCTCGCGCAGGGTGACGGGGTTGCGATTGACCTTGAAGCTGTCGTCGAGTGGCAGGCGTTTCATGGGCGTTGCTCTTTAGGTGGCTGTCCACGCAAAAAGAGCACGTCGATCATCGTCACGTGCTCTTTGCAAAAACAGCCAAGGTTAACTGGAGGCCTCGGCATCGGCTTCAGCGAAGGCTTCACGGGCGAGCCGGAAACTGTCGACGGCCGCGGGTACGCCGCAATAAATACCGACCTGAAGCAGGATTTCGCGTATTTGTTCACGACTCAGGCCGTTGCGCAAGGCACCGTGTACATGCAGTTTGAGTTCGTGAGGTCGATTGAGGGCTGAAATCATGGCCAAGTTTATCATGCTGCGTTCCTTGAGCGACAAACCCTCACGGCCCCAGACGTGACCCCAGCAGTACTCGGTGACCATTTCCTGCAAGGGCCGGGTGAAGTCGTCCGCGTTCTCGATGGAGCGCTTCACATAGGCTTCGCCCAGCACTTGGGTGCGGATCTGCAAGCCTTTCTCGTACTTTTCGTTGCTCATTGCGATTCTCTCCCGTGGGGCTCAGAGCCCGCCCATCAAGGTGTATTTGAGCTCAAGGTAATCCTCGATGCCATATTTGGAGCCTTCGCGCCCCAGGCCCGACGTCTTGACGCCACCGAACGGGGCTACCTCGGTTGAAATCAGCCCTTCGTTGATGCCGACCATGCCGTATTCCAACGCCTCGCTCATGCGCCAGGCCCGGCCCAGGTCGCGGGTGTAGCAATAGGCGGCGAGCCCGGAATCGGTGTCGTTGGCCATCTGCACGGCCTGGGCTTCGCTGTCGAAGCGAAAGACTGCCGCCAGTGGGCCAAACGTTTCTTCCCGGGCGACTTTCATCTGTGGCGTGACGCCGGCCAGCACCGTCGGCTGGAAGAACCCGTGTCCCAGGGCATGGCGTTCGCCGCCGCAGAGCAGACGGGCACCGTGGGCGAGGGCGTCCTGCACGTGATCCTCGACCTTGGCGACGGCCCGCTCGTTGATCAGCGGACCCTGGCTGACGCCGGCCTCGAAACCGTCGCCGACCTTCAGTTGTGCCACGCGCTCGGACAGGCGCGCGACAAATGCGTCATGAATGCCGTCCTGCACCAGGAAGCGATTGACGCAGACACAGGTCTGCCCGGCATTGCGGAACTTGGCGATCAGCGCTCCGTCCACCGCGCGTTCCAGGTCGGCATCGTCGAAGACGATGAAGGGGGCGTTGCCGCCCAGTTCCAGCGATACCTTCTTCAAGGTTGGCGCGCACTGGGCCATCAGCAATTTGCCAATGGCCGTGGAGCCGGTGAACGACAGCTTGCGCACCAACGGGCTGCCCGTCAGTTCGCCGCCGATGGCCACGGCATCCCCGGTAATCACGTTGAAGATCCCCGCTGGAATCCCGGCCTGCTCCGCCAGGGCTGCCATGGCCAAGGCCGAGAAGGGTGTTTCCGGCGCGGGCTTGACGATGCAGGGGCAGCCAGCGGCCAGGGCGGGACCGGCCTTGCGGGTGATCATCGCTGCCGGGAAATTCCACGGGGTGATGGCCGCGACCACACCGATCGGTTCTTTGCTGACCACAATGCGGGCATCGCCCTTGTGGCTGGGGATGGTGTCGCCATAAATGCGTTTGGCTTCTTCGGCGAACCACTCGATGAAACTCGCGGCGTAGAGGATTTCGCCTTTGGCTTCGGTCAGCGGCTTGCCTTGTTCGAGGGTGAGGATTTCTGCCAGCGCATCGGCGTTTTCAAGCATCAGCCCGTGCCAGCGCTTGAGGATCTGGCTGCGCTCCTTGGCGATCAGCCCGCGCCAGGCCGGCCAGGCCTTGTTGGCGGCGGCGATGGCCTGGCGGGCCTGTTCGGCACCCAGGTTCGGCACCCGGCCGATCAGCTCGCCATTGGCCGGGTTGAAGATTTCCTGGCAGGCGCCATCGGGTGCTTCCAGCCATTGGCCGTCGATGTAGGCCTGCTGGCGGAACAGTTGCGAGGCTGCTGGACTCATGCCGGCTCCTGAAATAAAGATAGAAAAATCACTTCTGGCCCCTGTGGCGAGGGGATTTATCCCCGCTGGGGCGCGAAGCGGCCCTAAGACCTGCCAGCTCGGTGTGTCAGGTTGATTGAGTTGACAGCTTTTGGGGCCGCTTCGCGCCCCAGCGGGGATAAATCCCCTCGCCACAACAGTGTTCGGCTCAGGTTCTCCTTGCGCCGTTCAGCCCAACGCGGGCAAGGCGCCCAGCTTGCCCTTGTGGTAGATCATCGGCGTGACCGGCTGCTCGGGCAGGATCAGGTGCTTCACCGCGCCGACGATGATTGCGTGATCGCCACCGTCGTATTCGCGCCACAGTTCGCATTCGATGATCGCCGTGGCTTTGGCCAGGATCGGGTTGCCGAGGTCGCTCAGGTGCCAGTCGATGCCCTTGGCCTTGTCCTTGCCTTTACCGGCGAAGGCGTAGGCTTCGGCGGTCTGGTCGGCGGACAGCAGGTGAATCGCGAACTGCTTGCTGTCCCGCAGGATCGGGTAGGTGTCGGAAGCGTAGTTGGGGCAGAACAGCACCAGCGCCGGGTCGATCGACAGCGCGCTGAACGCACTGGCGGTGATGCCGACGATGTTCCCTTCAGGGTCCAGGGTGGTGACCACCGTGACGCCGGAGGGGAACGAGCCCATGACTTCTTTGTAAATGCCGGGTTCGATCATGGCGGCGGTCTCCTAGCGCATCACGAAGGGGTCAGGCATCGGTGCCTGAGAGAGATTGATCCACACCGTTTTCAGTTCGGTATAGGCCAGCACCGAATCGATGCCGCTTTCACGTCCGTAGCCGCTGTTCTTGAAGCCGCCGATAGGCGCCATGGCCGAGACGGCACGGTAGGTGTTGACCCAGATGATGCCCGAGCGCACGTCCCGGGCCAGGCGATGGGCGCGGCCGAGGTCGCGGGTCCAGATGCCGGCGGCGAGACCGAATTGCGAGTCGTTGGCGATGGCCAGGGCTTCGGCTTCGTCCTTGAAACGAATTACCGAGGCCACCGGGCCGAAGACTTCTTCCTGCATGATCTTCATCGAATTGTGGTCGCATTCGAACAGGGTCGGTTCATAGAACCAGCCTTCGCCCAGGTTCTGCGGACGCTTGCCACCCAGGCGCAGCCGCGCGCCCTCGGCGATGGCATCGGCGACCAGGCCTTCGACCACTGCCAGTTGCTGGGCGGTGGCCATAGGGCCCATTTCGCTGCTGTCGTCCTGCGGGCTGCCGATGCGGATGCGCTTGGCGCGTTCTTCCAGGCGCGAGACGAACTCATCGTAGATTTCGTCCTGCACCAGCAACCGTGAACCGGACACGCAGCTCTGGCCCGACGCCGCATAGATCCCTGCAATCGCGCCGTTGACAGCGCTGTCGAGGTCGGCGTCGGCGAAGATGATGTTGGGTGACTTGCCCCCCAGTTCCAGGGACAGCTTGGCGAAGTTCTCCGCGCTGCTGCGCACCACATGGCGAGCCGTGGCGGCGCCGCCGGTGAAGGCGATCTTGCGAACCAACGGATGGCGGGTGAGGGCGGCGCCGGTGCTCGGGCCGTAGCCGGTCACGACGTTGACCACGCCCGCTGGAAAGCCGGCTTCCAGGGCCAGGCGTGCCAGCTCCAGGATGGTTGCCGAGGCATGTTCGGACGGCTTGATCACGATAGTGTTGCCGGCCGCCAGTGCCGGGGCAAGCTTGATCGCGGTCAGGTACAGCGGACTGTTCCAGGGAATGATTGCCGCCACCACGCCCATGGCTTCGTGCACGGTGTAGGCAAACATGTCCGGCTTGTCGAGGGGCAGGGTGCCGCCTTCGAGCTTGTCGGCCAGGCCCGCGGTGTAGTGGAAGAACTCCGGCAGATAGCCGACCTGGCCCCGGGTTTCGCGGATCAGCTTGCCGTTGTCGCGGCTTTCCAGCTGGGCCAGTTGTTCCTTGTTCTCGGCGATCAGGTCACCGAGACGACGCAGCAACTTGCCCCGGGCGGTTGCGGTAAGGCCGCGCCAGGCAGGGCTTTCGAAAGCCGTTTGCGCCGCCTGGACGGCGCGTTCGACATCGGCTTCGCCGGCATCGGGCAGTTCGGCCCAGGCCTGGGCCAGGGCCGGGTTCAGGCTTTCGAAGGTCTTGCCGGACAGGGCATCGACCCATTCACCGCCGATGCACATCTGGAAGCGTGCGAGTGTCATGCAACGATCCCCTTTATTGGATTGTGTTGGGCGTACGCCTTGTCGAGGAATTCCAGTAGCAACTGGTTGACCAGGCGTGGCGATTCCACCGGCATCATATGCCGTTGCTCGGCAAGCACCGCAACGGCGGCACCGGGTATGCGCGCGGCCAGTTGCTCAGCCATCTCGGGGGTTGAACCCGGGTCCAGCTCGCCGGTGGCGATCAGCGTCGGCGCCTGGATGCTGCCCAGGTCGTCGGCGCGGTACATGTCCTGGGTGGCGAACAGTTCGTAAGTGGTCAGATAACCCTGGGGGTCGTTCTTCGCCAGGGTCTGGCGCAGCGCGGCGATCTGTGCCGGGTTGGCCGCCTGGTATTCGCGGCTGAACCAGCGTGACAGCGCCGCTTCGGCGTTGGCGTCCGGGCCATGCTCGGCGGCCTGGGCGGTACGGGCAATGACCCCGGCGCGTTGCTCGGGGCTGCGGTTGAACACACTGTTGAGCACCACCAGGCTTTGCAGGCGCTGCGGGTAATGCAGGGCGAAAGCACGTGCCACCAGCCCGCCCATGGAGAAACCGATCACCGTGGCCTGAGGCAGTTGCAGGTGGTCGAGCAGCTCCAGCAACTGGTCGGCGTAGCCGAGCAAACCGGTGCCGCTGGCCGGGCGTGGGCTGGCGCCATGGCCGAGCATGTCATAGGCAATCACTCGGTATTTAGTGGCCAGGCCGACGACCTGGCCGCCCCACATTTCTTTATTCAGGCCCACGCCGTGGATCAAGACCACGGGCTGGCCTTGGCCGGTCGCCAGGTAACTGGTGCCGGCCGGGGTGAGTTCAGCGGTGAGCCGAATCATGGAGCGCTCCTGCATGCCTTTTCTTGTTATGGGGCCGGGCTGAATTATTGCGCCTTCTCGGCGGCCAGTTCTTCCAGGTCGATATAGCGGTTGCCGATGCGTGGATGCAGGCGACCACCATCGGCGCAACCCAGCACCACGACGATTTCGTCGGCGCGCGGTGCGTCTTCGATCTGCATTTCCAGGGTGATGTAGTGCGAACGCAGGCCCTCGTCGTCCTTGTGCATCATCGGGATCTGGATCGAGGTGCCAGGGCCGCCGCGTTTGTTGGTGAAGCTCAGGTAGCTCTTGGCCTTGACCGCCTCGCGGTAATGATTGCCGAAACGCAGGGTATGGATCACGGCGGAAGCGTGCTCGATTTCACCGTCGGCGCCGACGACAGCGGCCTTGCCGTAGGCTTCGATTTTCTGCGCACCGCCGATGATGCCCACCAGGCGTTCGACCATCAGCGCACCGAGATCTGAACAGTTGGCGCGGATTTCCGGCTTCAGGTCTTCGACGAAACCACGACCCAGCCAAGGGTTTTTCATGACCACCGCCAGCCCGACCATGGTCACCGGCTTATCCGTGACCTTGCCACCTTCGATAAAGGTTTCTTCGACATAGCTGACGATCTTGCGAATTTCGAAACTCATGAGCTGCTCCGTGGACGGGTGAAAGATGTCTGTGCGTATGATGGTATACCATAATACTGCCTGCGCAAGTGCCTCCGTAGAGTTTGTTCGCGAGGAGGCGACAGAAGGACTTGCAAGGAGGGGCCCGCCTAACGCTCGGAGAGATCACGGGTGGCGAAGGAGGGCGAGAGAAAGCAGGCGTCCGATGCCAAAGAAATTGCACAAGGGGTGAGGCCCAGCGTTTGGGGGCAAGGGCGCGTGGCGTTTTCTGATTACAGTAAAGGCATAAGCTAATCGCAAATTGAACTAAAAGAACAAATTGACAATCTGTTGTCTGAATATAGGCTTCCAAAGCGTTGCCGGGTGGGCACGCACAAGACTTGGCCAAGATGGCCTGTCTGATGAGAATACTGGAGTTGTTTGGCATGGATAGCGGAGTGTTTGGCGGGCTGATGGTGATGTTGTGTTGGGGGATCTCGGACTTTATTCAAAGCCTTATGATTCGCCAATTAGGCACCGCGAAAACAATGTTGGTTCGTAACATATTTACTTTTGCTGTTGCACTCCTTCTCGGCGTGTATTTGATCGCTTCCCATCAACTCAGGTTTGATGCGACCGCTGTGTTGATCATTACCTGCAGTTCTGCCGCGTATGTGTCCGGGTATTATTTCTACATGCGTGGCTGTGAAGTCGGCAATTTATCCCTGGTCTCCCCGATCGCCTCTACCTATAGTCTCGTCACTATTTTTTTCTCCATCATTTTTCTCCGGGAAAGCCTGGCTCCGGTTGCCTGGCTCGCTGTATCGATTATTTTTATCGGTATTGTCATGACCTCCGGCAATATCTTCCAATCGTTGCGCGGTGGCTCACAAGGCTTTCTCCAGGCCATCCTGGCCATGGTGGGTTTTGGCGTGGCCTTCTTCATTCTTGGTTTTTCCGCAAAGACACTTGATGTCACCAATGCTTTTTTCTATTCCGCGTTAACCCAGGCTGTTCTTTTCATGGCATTGGCTTTGAGCAAAAACGGTCGGCTGGAAAAAGGTGATCTGACCCGGCGTCGTGGAGGATATTTTCTTACGCACTCTATATTGGTCAATGCAGGTTGGGTGTTTTACATCTTCGCTTCCAAAGTGGGTGATCTCTCGCTTGTTACGCCTATCAGCTCCGTGTACTCCGGAGTAACGGTGTTATTGGCCATTGCCATTTACAGGGAAATAACCACCCTGGGACAAAAGGTCGGAATAGGCACCGTTCTTGTTGGGGTCTTTTTGCTTAGTTATAAATGATCGTCATTAAACTATGGCTCTCCTCATGGAGGGTGACTGATATTGTTGTGCCGAATACCTCTGCTGGTCATTTGGCACTGCATGCATGCCCATTTTAATTCTGTATGCCGAAAGCGGTAGAAGGAGTTCTTGGAATGATGCAGCGGAAAACAAACCTTATCGACGATCTACCCATTGCCTTGGATCTTGTCACTAAAATCGATGAATGGGCGGATCAGTATCCTGAAAGAACAGCGATAGTGTTTCAAGGTCAGCCAGTCACCTATGCGGTACTTTCAAATCGAAGAAAAGCACTCGCCAAGCACCTCTTGAGCCAAGGTCTTGGCGTGGGAAGCAAGATCGGAATCCACTTACCCAGGGAGCCTGATCTGATCGTGGCCTTGACTGCGGTTCTGTCGATAGGCGCCATCTTTATTCCACTTCCTCCGGATTCACCACCGCAGCGTAATGAACTGATCTCCAGGCTCGCCCATCTGGACGCCGTGATTAAATCTCAGTCGGTTGATCTTTCACAGTGGCCCATAGGCACATGCCTGGATATCGAGGCGGTGGACTGGTGTGATTCGACATTGTTCTTCGAACCCCTTGTCGATGACCTCTCGCTGGCCTACATATTGTTCACTTCGGGTTCAACGGGGCTTCCCAAAGGGGTGATGGTCCGTCGACAGAACCTCGCTTATTTCTTATCTGCGATCAATGAGGTGATTGATTTTCCGGCGTGGGGAGCGCTCGTTTCCACCACGACCTATGGTTTCGATATTTCCATCCTGGAGTTTTTCCTGCCTCTTGCCCAAGGTGGCACGCTGTACCTGGCCAGTGAGCAACAGAGCCGGGATGGCCAGGCGATCGCGAACTTGCTCGACCACTGCGACAAGGCCTTGCTTCAAGCCACCCCGGCTACCTGGAGGCTGCTGATAGCGGCAGGGTGGCCCCGTACCTGCGCCGTCGGAGCGCTGTGTGGCGGTGAAACATTGCCCGTTGAATTGGGTGAAATAATCTTCCGCTCGGCGAGGGCGGCCTGGAACCTCTATGGACCGACAGAAACAACGATCTGGTCTTTCTGCCATCGCCTGCAAGCCAGCGACTTCACCGGTTCAGCGACCAGTGTCCCCATAGGCCAGCCTTTGCCCGGTACGCGTTTTCGATTGTCTGAATCGCAAGACCCTTCGGGGTCCGAACTGGTGATCAGTGGCCCCGGGGTCAGCGCGGGTTATTTCAATCGGGACGATCTGACCGCGGAGAAATTTCAAGGAGCTGAGACAGGTGGCGCTTCAGCGACCTACTGCACCGGCGATCGGGTTCGACAACGGCTTGATAACTCGCTGGTTTTTATCGGACGTAAGGACCGGCAACTCAAACTGAATGGCTATCGTATCGAGCCCGGCGAGATCGAGTCGGCCCTTCATAAGTCCGGGCTGGTCAGTCAATCGGTCGTCACGCTGGTGGAACATGCGCCTGATGACCGCAGGCTGGCTGCCTATGTGGTGCTGGATAACCAGGCGTCCAGCCAACGCGACGCGGATGCCGGTGTCTGGCTCGACGTGTGGGAAGCCGCTTACCTGTCGGCCCAGAAAAACGAGGTCGCCAGTGCCGAAAGTGGTTACACCTCAAGTTTCTCAGGCGACTTGATCCCGGACAGCGATTTGCGTGAATGGGTGCAGGCGACGGCTTCGCGGGTCCTGGAGTTCGCCGGTCACTCGGTGCTGGATGTTGGCTGCGGTATTGGCATGACGGGGGCGGTTCTGCTGGAGAGCGGCCTCCATCGTTACGTCGGTTGCGATGCCTCCGAGGCGGCGGTTGAGCGCGCGCGCTTGCGTCTGGAGCAGGTCACCAGTCCCCAGGCATCCCGTGTGGTGATGAAGAGGGCGGCCCATGAGCTGGACGCGCTGGATGAGGCGCCTTTCGACGTTGTTCTCCTGAATTCGGTCATCCAGTACTTCCCGGACACGGCCTACCTTGTCGGTGTACTTGAAAAAGCTGTCGGCCTGTGTCGCAAAGGTGGCGTGATTGTCATCGGTGATGTGCCTTACGCGTCCCTGAAACAGGTCTTGTCTGCCGCCGCGAGCCGTACACGGAAACAACTGAGGCGCGCACTTCCCGTGATCGGAGAAGGGGAGTTGTGGCTGGATCCTCTGCAGATCAAGCAACTGGCCTATGCAGTGAAGCGAGTCGTCCACGTAGAGACTGAATTGCGAACGGGGCAGGGCAAGGATGAAATGACCCGTTATCGTTACGACGTCATCATCAGGCTCGACAGGGATGACCGAGCGATTCTGGCGCCGGCAGCACGCTATTCGTATCCGCACGAGCGTCTTCACGCACAGGACCTGGGTCAATGGCTGGCATCGATGCCTTCGTCGTTCGTGCTTTCGGGTGTTCCGAACGTCAGGATCAGCCTGGATCTTCAGCTTGCCGAAGGCGGCTCTTCGATCCGCCCGAGCGAGGCCTGCGACCCGGAATACATTCGTCAATGGGCGGCGAGCCGTCATCGCCAGGCCAAAGTACGCTGGAGCGATAGCCTCCCCGCCGGGACAATGGACATATTCGTGGGGCCCCATGACAGCCTGGACCCTACGTTCGAGCCGCGTCCTGCGTTGAGCGACATGCAGATGGAACCCCCTCCTGTCCGGGAAATCGGGGATGCCGCTATGCGGCAAGAGCTCATCGAGCAACTCAAGGCATCTCTGCGAGCTCATGTGCCTGCCTACATGATCCCCGCTCATTTCATTTTCCTGGAGCGTTTCCCGCTGACGTTCAACGGCAAGCTGGATGTCGCCGCCCTGGAGCGGTTTGCGCCTCGCGTCCACTCCAGGCGCTTGCCCGCGGACGATCAGTCGTTGTCGGTCAAGCAGCGCCTGACGCAAATATGGTCAGACATCCTGATGAATGCCTCGATACATCCGACGCTGAGCTTTTTTGCGCAGGGAGGATCCTCTCTGCTCATCGTCAACCTGACCCGGGCATTGAACGATGCCTTTGGCTTGAACCTTCAAGTCACGGAGTTGTTCGAGGTGAACAGCCTTGACGCGCAAACCCGCCTGATCAACCAAAAGCTGGGATCGGGTGACGCCTCGTCCAAGAATCCGTTTCCTTCTTCCAGTGTGGACCGCAGGACCGCCGCCATCAGATCAGCGGCGCGTAGACGCCAGAAGCAGTTATAGGCGCCATGTGCCAAGTCACTTTCAAATTTGGGAGAGAAGAGGATGAGCGAAACCAATTATCACGGGAATGAGATTGCCGTCATTTCCATGGCTTGCCGATTCCCCGGTGCCGACTCCGTTGACGCCTTCTGGGAAAACCTGGTCTCGGGACGGGAATCCATCGACTCCATTTCGCTGGGGGCCTTGCTGGAGGCCGGTGTGGCAGCTGAACAGGCTGACCGAGAGGACTACGTCGCCAGAGCGGCCCGGCTGGACAATGTCGATCGGTTCGATGCCGGCTTCTTCGAGATGCCGGCCCGCGAAGCGGCGATTACCGATCCCCAGCATCGTCTGCTGCTCGAATGCGCCTGGGAGGCGTTGGATGCGGCGGGCTTGAGCAAGGATCGTGAAGCACTGAACATCGGTGTTTTCGCCGGTGCAGGCCATAACGATTATCTTCATAACCAGGTTCTAGGCGAAGGGACCGGCGAAAGCGGTTTCCTGGACAGCAGCGCAGGCTTCATGAATCTGCTGGGCAACGATAAGGATTATCTGTCGACGCGGATCGCCTACAAACTGGGGTTGCGGGGGCCCGCGCTGAACATTCAGACGGCGTGCTCGACCTCGCTGGTCTCGATCCATATGGCGTGTCAAAGCCTATTGCTGGGCGAGTGCGATGTCGCGTTGGCCGGCGGCGTGACCGTGCTGGTCCCGCATGCCATGGGCTATGTCTACCAGGAGGGAATGATCCAGTCGCCGGATGGGCATTGCCGGGCGTTCGATGGGTCCGCGCAGGGAACGATCTTTGGCAGCGGTGCCGGGCTGGTCACGCTCAAGCGTCTTGCCGATGCCCTGGAGGCGGGCGATGCCATCCAGGCGGTCATCAAGGGGTCGGCCATCAATAACGACGGCTCCAATAAGGTCAGCTTTGCCGCTCCCAGTTCCCAGGGACAAGCCCAAGTCATTGAGCAAGCGCTGGCGAATGCCGAGGTGAGCGCTGCGACCCTCGGCTTTGTGGAAACCCATGGGACGGGGACCCCATTGGGCGATCCAATCGAGTTCAAAGCGTTGAGAGATGTGTTTACGCAGCACGGTGCCGGGGCAAACACCTGTGCATTGGGAGCGGTGAAAACCAACATCGGTCATCTCATCGCCGCGGCTGGCGTGGCAGGCTTTATCAAGACCGTGTTGGCCCTCAAGCACCGGACGATTCCCGCCACGCTGCACTTCACCCAGGCCAACGAAGGCATTCATCTGGACGGCAGTCCGTTCTTCATCAGCGCTCGAACCGTTCCATGGCCGGCCACTGACCTGCCGCGTCGCGCAGGCGTCAGTTCTTTCGGCGTGGGAGGGACGAACGCACATGTCGTTCTCGAAGAGGCTCCCCTGCGGCCGGCCCGTCCGGAGAAAGAGGCCGACGGTCCTTATCTCCTGGCGCTTTGCGCAAAGGACCGCGGCGCCCTGAAAGACCAGATCACCCAATACCGGGAATGGCTCGAACGTCCCGGGACGCCTTCCCTGGGCGATATCTGCTACAGCGCCCGGGTCGGGCGGGCGGAGTTCCCTTTTCGTTATGCCGCATCGGCCCGCCAGACAGAAGCCCTGCTCGCCAAGCTTCAACAGGGCGATCAGGATATTCGCTGGGTCGATCCTGCGGGGGAGCCTGGGCTGGTGTTTGTCTTCACCGGACAAGGGGCTCAGTTTCCAGGCATGGGCAAGGATCTCTACGCGCATAACGAGGTGTTCCGGGCGTCTCTCGATCGCTGCGATGCGATTGCACGGACTTGCATGGGCGTTTCCCTGCTCACGATCCTTTTCCCTTCCGCGCAGGATGATGCCGGGCTGATCGATCAGACACGCTACGCACAACCTGCGTTGTTTGCGCTGGAATATTCCCTTGCCCAGGTGTGGCTGAGCCTGGGCGTCGTCCCCGATATCCTGCTCGGGCACAGCCTGGGTGAGTTTTCGGCGGCCTGCGTCGCAGGCGTATTCAGCCTGGAAGACGGTATGACCCTGGTGGCCGAGCGGGGTCGCCTTATGCAGGCGCTGCCGCGGGATGGTGGAATGTCAGCCATCACACTCAAGGGCGAAGCGTTGGAGCAACTGCTGGCGGAACATGCCATTGACCTGAGCATCGCGGCCATCAACGGCCCAGGTAATGTGGTGGTGTCCGGTGCGTTGAATGAATTGGACAGGCTCCACCGTGTGCTCGATGCCCGGCAAACCCAGTTCACGCGCCTGAAGGTTTCTCACGCGTTTCACTCTGCACTGATGGAGCCGATGCTGGCCTCCTTTGCCTCCGTTCTCAAGCGTATCAGCCTGTCGCCGCCGCGCTATCCGCTGATCAGTAACGTCAGCGCAGAGATCGCGACAGCGCGCCTGGTGACGCCGGAGTACTGGCTGGAACATGTTCGCCAGCCAGTACGTTTCATGGACTGCATCCAAGCCGCATTCGAAAACGGCGGCCGCACTTTCCTCGAGATTGGGCCGAAGGCGGTGCTGTCAACGATCGGAGCGGCGTGCCTGCAACCTGATGACGCCGACCAGGTCAGCTGGATAACCAGCCTGAGCAGTAAGATCGCCGATCGGGACCAGCTTCTGCAAAGCGCGGGACAGCTGTTCGAGTCCGGGGTCGAGCTGGACTGGAATACGCTTCTGAACGGTTCGGCGTCGACACGCGTCACTGTCCCGAATTACCCATTCCAGCGGTCCTGCCACTGGCTGGGGCGTCCTGTCCCAGCCAAGTCGCAATGGCTGACGACCGTGGAATGGGTGCCGCAACCCAGCCGTACGCCGGTCGTTGACAATCAGAGTCCTAGCGGGATGTGGCTGTTTATCGGCGGCACCAGCGAGTTGGTCCAGGGTATTGGCAAGAGTCTGCCGAGTACTGACGGGCCGGTGGTTCATGCGCTGTTCGCCGATGATTGCCGCCGGGTCAGCGCCCATCTCTGGCACATCAGGACCGGTTTCCCCGAGGACCTCCATGAGCTGTTCCAGTCGCTGCCAGTCTCTGCGCAATGCCCGCTCAAAGGCGTGGTTCACCTCGGCGGGACCGACCCGATAGCCTCCCAGGATCGCCTTTCAGGACAGGAAGACCTCGCTCCCCTGGAGACCGGTCTCTACAGCGTGGTGGCGACCCTGCAAGCACTGGCGAGCGCCTCCAGATCAGAGGTCGCCAGGTTCTGGATCGTGACACGCGCAGCGGTCAACGTACGTTCGGCTTCTTCGTTGATCAATGTCGCACAGGCGCCGCTTTGGGGATTGGCCAAAGTGATCGCACAGGAAGAGCCCGCGGCCTGGGGCGGCTTCATCGACTTGCCGCCAGACCTGGAGGATGTCGATCTGTCGCTTGCCGCGCAATTGATGCTTGCGAGCGGCCAGGAGGATCAATTCGCTATTCGCCAGGGTGGCGTCCATGTACCCAGGCTCGTGGAAGCCTCCCCAGGGAAGTCGAGGCACATGGCGTTAAGTCCGCAAGCGACCTATCTGGTTGTTGGCGGGTTCGGTGGGCTAGGGCGCGAGGTCCTTGCCTGGCTGGTGGAAAAGGGCGCCCGTCATTTGGCGGTGGTTGGGCGCAAGTCGCTGGACGCAACGGGCTCGACCGTGCTGGACAGCTTCAGGCACCAGGGGGTGGGCATCGATTATCTGCGTATGGATATCGCCACGGGTGAGGCCGCCGAAACCCTGGCGTCGTACATCGGTACTTTGCAATGGCCGCTACGAGGTGTGTTGCAATTGGCGGGGACAGTTGAAGACGCTGTCCTGTCGAAACTGAGTGCGTCGTCCCTCCATCATGTCCTGTTGCCAAAACTGCAGGGCACCCAGGTGCTGGATCGGGTCACCCGCGATCAGCCGCTGGATTTTTTCATCGGATTTTCCTCGATCAGCGCGTCGCTGGGTTTCAAGGGCCAGGCGAACTATGTCGCGGCCAACAGTGCGATGGACGCCATCATGGAAAACCGCGTCAGTTCGGGATTACCCGGTTTGAGCATCGCCTGGGGCCCCTGGTCCTCCGAAGGCATGGCCAGTCGGGTCGACAGTGTCTTCAAGAAGCGCTTGTCGGCATTGGGCATCAACTTCATATCCGCGCAAGCCGGCTTGCAGAGATTGTGGGACAACCTGTCCGCACAAGGTGTCATGGGGATCGCGCCGATCGACTGGAAGCCCTATAAGGCCCACTTGCAATCCAGCGACTGGCCCTACCTGTCGCTGATTGACGCGCAGCATCCAACGGGCGAGACGACGGCGGAGGGCGATACGGTTCCTTTCCTGGACACGGTGTCGTCGCTGGATGGCGAGCAGCGACAGGCGTTCATCCTAGATCGGTTGAGGTCTGTTGCAGCGCGTGTCGCAGGCGGCTTCGACTCTGATGCGATGCCCATGGACAAGTCCCTCACGATGATGGGGTTTGATTCGCTGATGACCGTTGAATTTCGCAACAGTCTGAAAAAGCTCGGCATCAATTTCCCCCTGGGCAGGCTTATCGTAGGTGCCACGCTCAACGATATCGGCGATTTCGTACTCGAGCATGTCGAGGCGGCCCGTCCGGGCGATCCGGTCGAGCCGACAAAGGCTGGCCCACCCAGGTCGCAAGAGGAGCAGACCTCCGGCTGCCTGGTTATTCCAGTCCCTCGACCCCAGGCCACGCTGCGTTTGATCTGCTTTCCCTATGCGGGCGGCGGGCCGGCGGTGTTCAAGGGGTGGGCAGATCGACTACCGGATCATATCGAGCTCTGTCTGTTGCAATTGCCCGGACGCAATGCGCGACTGGGGGAGAAGTCGTACACCCGCATGGAAGAGCTGGTGACAAACCTGACGCCGGATCTGCTGCCCTACCTGGACCGGCCGTTCGCATTCCTTGGCCTGTGCCTGGGCGGTGTCCAGGCGTTTGAAGTGGCGCAACGCCTCGCCAAGGCGCATGACCTGTACCCCTCACAGCTGATTTTTGCCGGAAGCCGGGCACCGCATTTCTACAACGAGCATCAATTCGCCTCGGATGTCCTGCAGTTCAATTACGAATCGGATGGTGAGTCCGCGCAAAAGGGTGACAGCGAGCTCATCGCCATGCTCAAGGAAATGAATTTTGCCAACAATCAGGCGCTGTTCGATGACGCTGAAATGCGTGACTTGATGCTTCCAATCATCAAGGCGGACTACGAAGTCAATAACACCTACCTGTACCGGGCCCATCCGCCGCTGGCGGTGCCCATTACCTCGATTGGCGGACGGATCGATCCCTACGCCACTGGCGTGCACATCACCGGCTGGCGTGAACATACCACCGACGCGTTCAGGTCGGTGTTCTGTGCCGGGGATCATTACTTTGTGGAAGGCCAGCGAGATCTGATCGCCAGTATCGTGGTGGAAACGCTTGCCGGTTCACCCACCCCGGCGCCCCATCGCCCCGCAGAAAACGTTCACTCATAGGAGAGTTCAAATGCCTTCAATGTTCTTGCGTACTGTGCTGTGCTTCATCCTGAGCCTGACGTCCCACTGGGCTTTGGCGACATCTGACCCGCGTCCGATCCGGTTCTACGACGGTGGCTGGGAAAATATCCAGATCGACAATCATATCGCCATGTACATCCTCAAGCATGGATACGGTATGAACGTGGAATCCGTCAGCCTTGATATTGCGCAGATGCAGAATGCGATGGAGACCGGTGCCATCGATATCAATATGGAGGTGTTTACCTCGCTGATGCCACAGTGGGTCCAGGATCAGACGGCGAAGAAAACCATCCTCGATTTCGGCCCCACGTATGAACGTCTTACCCAGGCTTTCTATGTCCCCACCTACATGATCAAGGGCGATGCGGGGCGCGGCATCAAGCCGACGACCCCCGATCTGAAAAGCGTCGCCGATCTCCCCAGGTACGCCGAGGTCTTCAAGCAGGCATCGGGGTCGGGCAAGCCGACCTGGCTGAACTGCATCAGCAGTTGGGCGTGCCGGGAAATCAACCTGATTAAGATGGCCACCTACGGGATCGATAAAACGTTCACGCCAGTGGAGCTCAAGTCCGAGTCGGCACTCAATGCCGCGATCATCTCCGCTTACGAGAAAGGGCAGCCCTTCATGACGTACTACTGGGATCCGAGCCCCCTGATGGGTGAGTTGGCCCTTACGCGTCTGGAGGAGCCCGCCTACAGCGAAGCCTGCTGGGAAGCGATCAAGCAAAGCCTCGCCCAGTTCAAGGAAGGCGTTGGGAGCCGACAAGCCTGTGCCTATGCAGATATCCCGCTGAATAAATACACCTCAGCCAAGTTCGCCGAAGAGCATCCGAGCGTCATTCCTTTCCTGAAGTCGATGTTCGTGGGAACCGACACCATCCGGACCCTGGCAACCCGAATGGTCTCCAACAAGGAGACCCCCGAGCAAACGGCGCGCTATTACTTGCGTAACCACACCGCCGATTGGAAAGGGTGGGTGCCTGAGGATGTGTTCAAGAAAGTCTCCGAGACACTGTAGAAAAGGCATCAGGGACGGGTCGCAACGAAAAAAGGCATGCCGAGAGAATCGGTATGCCTTGTTGTTTGTGCCTGAGTGGGCAGGCAAGACATTCTCGTGACTCCCGTGCAGTGAGTAAAAATTTCCCCCTTTCAGGGCATTCACGCCCTGTTACCGGTCTTTGTGCACCTATTCGACCCGTTCCCGCGCTCTCCACGGGAAGCTGAAATAAAACGTTTCAGCTCTAGAGCCTGCTTTTGTCGCAAAAACGACAGCGAACTTCGCCTGATCGTAATTTTCGCGCTGTTTTTCCACCGGTTTTTTGCCGCTTCATGCTTAGGCATAGCCTTTGCTACGCTTCAACAACCCAAGCCAAACCACCGATGGCTTCAGACGGAGGAATTCATTACGCGGATTTAACAGGGGGCGCACGTCATCCAGACGCAAAGGCCACACCAGAGACGGATGTCTATCGAGGTGCCGAGAGAAAACAGGGCTCATTAGCGCAAGGCAAGGCCGGACCATTGGAATGACGAAGTAATAAGAAATGCCGTGTAGAACGCGGCTGGGAGTTGGCTATGCCCCGAGCTTTTTTTGATGAAATGTATGACGCCAAGGGTGACTGCCGCCCGCATTACCAAGCCTTCGCACGTTGGCTGGCGGACACGCCGGTCGAACTGCTCGAGCAGCGCCGACGCGAAGCCGACCTGCTGTTCCATCGAGCCGGGATCACCTTCACCTTGTACGGGGACGAGCAGGGCACCGAGCGGTTGATTCCCTTCGACATCATTCCCCGCAGCATCAAGGCCAGCGAATGGCAGAAGGTCGAGCAGGGCTGCATCCAGCGGGTCCAGGCGCTGAACATGTTCCTGGCCGACATCTATCACCAGCAGCACATCCTCAAGGAAGGGATCATTCCCGCCGAGCAGGTGCTGGCCAACGAGGGTTACCAGATTGCGATGCAGGGCCTGAACCTGCACCGGGGCATCTACGCCCATATCGCCGGTGTCGACCTGGTTCGAGACGGTGACGGCAGTTACTACGTGCTGGAAGACAATCTGCGCACGCCCAGCGGTGTCAGCTACATGCTCGAAGACCGCAAGATGATGATGCGTCTGTTCCCCGAACTCTTCGCCGCCCAACGGGTAGCCCCCATCGATCATTACCCGAACCTGTTGCTCGACACCCTCAAGAGCTCGAGCCCGCTGGATAACCCTACCGCGGTAGTCCTGACCCCGGGCCGCTTCAACAGCGCCTACTTCGAACATGCGTTCCTGGCTCGGGAAATGGGCGTGGAGCTGGTGGAGGGCGCCGATCTGTTCGTGCGCGACGACCATGTCTACATGCGCACGACGGCCGGTCCCAAGCAGGTGGATGTGATCTACCGGCGTCTCGACGACGCGTATCTCGACCCGCTGTCGTTCAATCCCGATTCGATGTTGGGTGTGCCAGGCCTGATTGCCGTCTACCGTGCCGGCAATGTGGTGCTGGCGAACGCGGTCGGTACCGGCGTCGCCGATGACAAGTCGATCTACCCTTACGTCGACGAGATGATTCGTTTCTACCTCACCGAAGAACCCATCCTGAAGAATGTCCCTACCTGGCAGTGCCGCAAGCCCCAGGAACTGTCCCATGTGCTGGCGAACCTGCCTGATCTGGTGGTCAAGGAAACCCAGGGCTCCGGCGGCTACGGCATGCTGGTGGGGCCAGCGGCCACCGCGGCGGAAATCGAAGACTTCCGTGCACGACTCAAGGCCCGTCCCGAGGCCTACATCGCTCAGCCGACCTTGAGCCTGTCCACGTGCCCGACCTTTGTCGAAAGTGGCATCGCGCCGCGCCATATCGACCTGCGGCCGTTCGTGCTGTCAGGCAAGGAAACCCGCCTCGTGCCGGGTGGCCTGACTCGCGTGGCACTGCGCGAAGGCTCGCTGGTGGTGAATTCGTCCCAGGGCGGCGGCACCAAGGACACTTGGGTAGTGGAGGATTAAGACATGCTTTCAAGAACCGCTTCGGACCTCTACTGGATGTCCCGCTACCTGGAGCGCGCAGAAAACCTGGCGCGTATGCTCGAAGTCAGTTACTCGCTGTCCCTGATGCCCCAGGCCGGGCGCAGCGACGGTCATGCCGAGCTGGCGATGTCGCTGCTGGCGGCCGGTACGCTGGATGACTACAACGCGCGTAATGGCGAACTCAACAGCGAGCAAATGCTGCATTTCTTCGCCCTGGATGAAACCAATCCCGGCAGTATCTACAGCTGCCTGCGGGCGGCGCGGACCAATGCCCATGCGGTGCGCGGACGCATCACCGCGGACATGTGGGAAAACATCAATGCCACCTGGCTGGAGATGCGCAACATCGCCAGCAATGGCCTGGGGCGCTACGGCATCAGTCATTTCTGCGAATGGGTCAAAGAGCGTTCGCATCTGTTCCGCGGCGCGACGTCGGGCACCATCATGCGCAACGATGCCTACTGTTTCATTCGCCTGGGGACGTTCATCGAGCGGGCAGACAATACCCTGCGCCTGTTGGATGCACGCTACGAAATGTTTGGCGAGGAGTCGGAAGAGGTCAGCGACAGTTCGGCGCGCGGTTATTACCAGTGGAGTGCCTTGCTGCGGGCGCTGTCGTCGTTCGAGGCGTTCAACGAGATCTACCGTAATGCGCCGAATGCCGAGCAGGTTTCGGAGATGTTGCTGCTGCGCGCCGATGTCCCGCGCTCGTTGCATGCCTGCATCGAGGAACTCGATCAGATCCTCGCCAGCCTGCCCGGCCACAACGGCCGTCCGGCCCAGCGCCTGGCCGCGGAACTGAATGCGCGCCTGCGGTATTCCGGGATCGATGAGATCCTGGCGTCGGGCCTGCACCTTTGGCTGACCGACCTCATCGACCAGATCCGTCATCTGGGCCAGACCGTTCACGAGTCCTATCTGGAGGTCGTATGAAACTGTCCATACGCCACGACACTACCTATCGCTATACCGATGAAGTCTGCACCAGCATCCAGTTCCTGCGCCTGACCCCGAAGGACAGCCAGCGCCAGCGCATCCTGCAATGGCATCTGGAATTGCCGCGACTGGTGCGCAGCCAGATCGACCCCTACGGCAACATCCTGCATGTGATGACCATGGACGAGCCCCACGGCGCCTTGGTGCTGACCGCTTATGGCGAGGTGGAAATCCACCAGGCGGTGGAGATGGAACCGGACCCGCAGTCGCCGCTGCCGTTCCTGCGCACGAGTCGTCTGACCCAGGCGGATGACGCGCTCAGCGCATTCGCCATGGAACAATGCGCAGGGCGACGCGATCGTGCGGCACTGGTCGATCTGATGGAGGGCCTTGCGGCGCGCATGCCCTATAGCCCGGGCACGACCGCTGTCAGCAGCACGGCCGCCGAGGCGTTTGCCGGTGGCGCGGGCGTCTGCCAGGATCATACCCATGCTTTCCTGGCCTGCGCGCGCAGCCTCGGTATTCCGGCGCGCTATGTCTCCGGTTACTTGTACACCGAAGATGAATCTCATCTGGCCAGCCATGCCTGGGCCGAAGCCTGGCTGGACGACGGCTGGTACAGCTTCGACGTGACCAACCGCCTGACCCGTCCCGACCGGCACCTGAAACTGGCGGTCGGCCTGGACTACCTCGACGCCTGCCCGGTACGCGGCATGCGCCGGGGCGGCGGGGCAGAACAGATGCACGCACGAGTGCAGGTGAACTCGATGGTGCAGGTGCAACATCAATAAGCCGGACATTCGCTGACGCTGAAGGCCTCATCGTCGGATCGCCGCCCGGAGCAGGCTCGCTCCCACAGGGTCTGGGGGTGTATGCAAAAACTGCGTCCATCCAAGTCCAGTGTGGGAATGGCGTCGTGCGCAATCCAGCGACCACCCGGATCCCCTGTGGGAGCGAGCCTGCTCGCGAAGCGGAGGGTCTGTCATGAAGATATTGAATGTTCCGACCCCATCGCGAGCAGGCTCGCTCCCACAGGGTCTGGGGTGTATGCAAAAACTGCGTACATCCAAGTCCAGTGTGGGAATGGTGTCGTGCGCAAATCCAGCGACCACTCGGATCCCCTGTGGGAGCGAGCCTGCTCGCGATAGCGGTGGGTCTGTCATGAAGGTATTGAATGTTCCGACCCCATCGCGAGCAGGCTCGCTCCCACAGGGTCTGGGGGTGTTTGCACATGCTGCGTCCATCCAAGTCCAATGTGGGAGCGGGCTTGCCCGCGATGGCGTCTGTACATTCGCTACCGGATGATCGTCGGTTTATAGTCGACGGCCATGTCACGTTTCCAGGAAGGAGCCGTATGTCCGAGCCCACGATCACCATTGCCCGTTTCACTGAAGCCCATCTCGACGCAGTTACCGCACTGTATAACGACCCGGCCGTTACCCGTCAGGTGCTACAGATGCCGTTCCAGTCCACCGAGGTCTGGCGCAAGCGTCTGGCGATGGACGATGAACGCCATGTGAAACTGGTCGCGCTGCATCAGGGCACTGTCATTGGCAACCTGGGGCTGGAGCAGTACTCGCGTGTCCGTCGTGCCCACTGCGGTAGCCTCGGTATGGGCGTTGCCGTCGCCTGGCAAGGCAAGGGCGTGGGCTCGATGCTGCTGGCCGCCGCGTTGGAGGTGGCGGACAACTGGATGAACCTGCGACGGGTCGAGCTGACGGTATACGCCGACAACGAGGCCGCTGTCGGGCTGTACCGTAAATTCGGCTTCGAGACGGAAGGCCTGATGCGTGACTATGCGGTGCGTGACGGGCGCTGGGTTGACACCCTCGCCATGGCGCGGCTCCGTTGAGCAGGTTGTAGCAAGGCCGGGCACCTCAGGCCTGTCGATCAATCCAAGGCAAACGCTACTGCCGCCCGCGCATGCAGGTGGGTAGTGTCGAGCAGGGGCAGGGCGCTGTGCTCGGGTTTGATCAGCAGGCCGATTTCCGTGCAGCCCAGGATGATCGCCTGGGCGCCACGGCGGGTCAGGGACTCGATGACCTGCTGGTAGACCTCGCGCGATGCCGGGTTGATCACGCCCACGCAGAGTTCGTCATAGATGATGCGGTGCACCGCCAGGCGCTCTTCGGCGTCGGGTACCAGGACGGTCAACCCTTGGGCACTCAGCCGTTCCTTGAGGAAGTCCTGCTCCATGGTGAACGCCGTGCCCAACAGACCGACCGTCACGGTGCCCCCATCGAGGGCGGCCTGGCCGGTGGGGTCGGCGATGTGCAGGAATGGAATCGAAATGGCCGACTGGATCTGCGCCGCCACCTTGTGCATGGTGTTGGTACACAGCACCACGCACTCGGCACCGCCGGCCTGGAGGCGTTGCGCGGCATCTACCAGGATGGCGGCGGCATCCTCCCAGCGCCCGGCGTGCTGGGCCTGCTCCACCGGGCCGAAGTCGACGCTGTGCATCAGCAGTTGCGCCGAGCGCAATGGCCCGAGCCGGTCCCGTACCTGCTGGTTGATCAAGCGATAGTATTCGGCGCTGGATTCCCAGCTCATGCCGCCGATAAGGCCGATGGTGCGCATTGGATGTCCTCGGGCAATGGCCTGTGTCGACGGGACAGGCCTGCCTGGAGTCTCCAATTGTTCAGGCACGGGGGCCAGCGGAATATCAACTGTAACGCTCATCTTTGCGCCAGGTGTCATGGTATGGGCGCCTTGCCGCCGCCATCCAGGGGAAAACGAAAAACCTGGGCAGGCGCGTGTTCGATCTGTTGACTATACCTGTAGTCCCGGCCCGTCTCGTGTGGCTTACAGGAGTGACAGCATGAAATTCGCGTCCACCATCAGCATCGCCTGTGTCTTCTCGCTCACCTTGGCGGGTTGCTCCAGCAAAGTCACTCAGCCAGATGAATACTCCGGGTTCCTGGGGGATTACAGCCGGCTGAAGGAAGAGAAATCACCTTCGGGAGCCGAGGTGATGCGTTGGGTCGATCCGCAGATCGATCCGGACAAATACACCCACATCTATATCGAGCCGACGCAGTTGTACCCCAAGCCGAAGCCGACCGTGAAAATTCCCCAGGCCACCTTGTCCGGCATCACCGCGTATTACGACCAGGCGCTCAGGCGAGAAGCAGGCAAGTCCTTGCCCCTGGCGACCGCTCCAGGCCCGGGCGTATTGGTGATGCGTGCGGCCATCACCGCCGTCGGCAGCAAGACCGAGGGCCTGAAGCCTTATGAGGTGGTGCCGATTGCGCTGGTGGCGGCCGCGGTCAGTACCGCCAGCGGGATTCGCGACCAGGAAACCACGCTGGGCACCGAGGCGGTGTTCCTCGACGGCGGTAACAACGCGGTGATCGCCCAGGTGGTGCGCAAGGGCACGGGCAGGCCGTTATCCAATGACTCCCAGGTGATGAAGCCTGATGACGTCAAAGGCGTCATCGATGGGTGGGCGGTGGATCTGCACCAGTCGTTCCTGAAGCTCAAGGACAAGTAGCGGCCTCCGAGCCGTGACTTTTTATGTCCAGCCATAGGTCGCGGCGGGATTTCATGGTTAACTCCGGCCTCGACCTTTTTCAAACATGTCAGAAGGAATCCGTTCATGGCTCAAGTCACCCTCAAAGGCAACCCGGTTCAAGTCAATGGCCAGTTGCCGCAAGCCGGTTCCAAAGCGCCAGCCTTTTCCCTGGTTGCCGGCAATCTGTCAGACGTTTCCCTGAAGGATTTCGCCGGCAAGCGCAAGGTGCTGAATATCTTCCCAAGCGTCGACACCCCGACCTGCGCCACGTCCGTGCGCAAGTTCAATGCCCAGGCCAACGAGCTGAACAATACCGTGGTGCTGTGCATCTCCGCTGACCTGCCGTTCGCCCAGGCGCGTTTCTGCGGCGCCGAAGGCCTGGAGAACGTCCAGAACCTGTCCACCCTGCGCGGTGCCGAGTTCATCGAGAGCTACGGCGTGGCCATTGCCGACGGCCCGCTGAAGGGCCTGACCGCCCGTGCCGTGGTTGTGCTGGACGAAAACGACACCGTGTTGCACAGCGAGTTGGTCAAGGAAATCGCCGAAGAGCCAAACTACGACGCTGCGCTCGCGGTCCTGAAATAAGTGCTCCTGAAATAAGTGCTCTGACCGGAGTATTTATTACAATTGTTAACGGCCTGGACCTGTCCAGGCCGTTTTCTTTTGCACTTCAAACGCTTAGCCTGCCACGCGATACGTAAGCCCAAGGTAAATTGCCGGTAAAGGCGCTTTGCTAAATACCCGCCAGTGCTTATCGTTCAGCCTTCCATAAAAGATGCCCACGCGCCCAATGGTTGATCACTCCATGCAATCCTCTGCTCCCCGCAATTCCCGTCGCTGGCTGTTGAGCCTGTTCATCGTGCTGGTCGTCGCAGTGCTGGCCTGGAAATTCTGGCCCGCCGGCGCGGATCACAAGTCCACCACAGGACAGAAAGCCGCCGCTGGGCACATGGGGCGTTCGGGCGGCATGCGGCCTGGGTTTGGCGGTGCGACGGGGCCGATCCCGGTTCGGGTGGCAGCCGCCGTCACCGGGGATTTCCCTTTGTATTACAAGGCATTGGGCACGGTCACGGCGCTCAATACCATCAACGTGCGCAGCCGGGTCAGCGGTGAGCTGGTCAAGATCGCCTTCGAGGAAGGGCAGATGGTGAAGGCCGGGGACCTGCTGGCCGAGATCGATCCGCGTCCCTACCAGAACGCCTTGCTGCAGGCCGAAGGTACGTTGCTGCAAAACCAGGCCCAGTTGAAAAACGCCCAGGTCGACCTTGAACGCTATCGCGGCCTGTATGCCGAGGACAGCATCGCCAAGCAGACCCTCGACACCGCGGCCGCGCTGGTGGGGCAGTATCAGGGCACGGTCAAGACCAACCAGGCGGCGGTCAACGACGCTAGGCTCAACCTCGAATTCACCAGGATCCGCGCGCCGATCTCCGGGCGCGTCGGCTTGCGGCAACTGGATATCGGCAACCTGGTGGCGGCCAACGACACCACGGCCCTGGCCGTCATCACCCAGACCCAACCCATCAACGTCGTGTTCACCCTGCCGGAAAACAACCTTGACACGGTGCTGGCCCGCTATCGCAGCGGCGCGAAGCTGCCTGTCGAAGCCTGGGACCGTGGGGACGTGAAACTCCAGGCCCGCGGTGTGCTGCAAAGCCTGGACAACCAGATCGACATCACCACCGGCACCCTGAAATTCAAGGCCCGCTACGATAACCGCGAGCAGTCGCTGTTCCCCAATCAGTTCGTCAACGTGCGCCTGTTGGCCGACACGCTCAAGGGGGTGGTCCTGGTGCCGACCGCCGCCATTCAGTTCGGCACCAACGGCACCTTCGTCTATGCCCTGGAGGGCGATAAGAAGGTCACCGTCAAGCCGCTGAAGATTGGCGCCAGTGATGGCGAGCACACCGTGGTCACCGAAGGCCTGGCCGCCGGCGACCGGGTGGTGCTCGAAGGCACTGACCGCTTGAAGGAAGGCAGCGAAGTGGAGGTGGTCAACGACAGCCAGGACGTGCCCACCACGCCAACCGAACACCTGCAGGGCAAGCCTGCGGCAGCCCCGGCTGAACCGGCTGGGGCCGACAAGGCGAAAAAGGGCGACGCATGAACCTCTCGCGGCTGTTCATCCTGCGTCCGGTCGCCACCACGCTGAGCATGCTGGCCATTGTCCTGGCTGGCCTGATCGCCTATCGGTTGCTACCGGTGTCGGCCTTGCCCCAGGTCGACTATCCGACCATCCGCGTCATGACCCTGTACCCGGGCGCCAGCCCCGACGTGATGACCAGCGCCGTGACCGCGCCTCTGGAGCGGCAGTTCGGACAGATGCCCGGCCTGACCCAGATGGCGTCTACCAGCTCGGGTGGCGCCTCGGTGATTACCCTGCGCTTCAGCCTCGAGATCAACATGGATGTCGCCGAGCAACAGGTGCAGGCGGCGATCAACGCGGCCAGCAACCTGTTGCCGACTGATCTGCCGGCGCCGCCGGTGTACAACAAGGTCAACCCGGCCGACACCCCGGTGCTGACCCTGGCGATCACTTCCAAGACCATGCTGCTGCCCAAGCTCAACGACCTGGTCGATACCCGCATGGCACAGAAGATCGCCCAGATCAGCGGAGTCGGCATGGTCACCATCGCGGGTGGCCAGCGCCAGGCGGTACGGATCAAGGTCAACCCCGAAGCCCTGGCGGCCAACGGCCTCAATCTGGCGGACGTACGCACCCTGATCGGTGCATCCAATGTCAACCAGCCCAAGGGCAACTTCGACGGCGAGACCCGGGTGTCGATGCTCGATGCCAACGATCAGTTGACCTCACCCAAGGACTACGCCGAGCTGATCCTGGCCTACGCCAACGGTGCGCCGTTACGGCTCAAGGACGTGGCGCAGATCGTCGATGGCGCCGAGAACGAGCGCCTGGCTGCCTGGGCCAACGAAAACCAGGCCGTGCTGCTGAATATCCAGCGCCAGCCGGGGGCCAACGTCATTGAAGTGGTGGACCGGATCAAGGCGCTGTTGCCGAGCATCACCGACAATCTGCCGGCCGGGCTGGACGTCACGGTGCTCACCGACCGCACCCAGACCATCCGCGCCTCGGTCACCGACGTGCAGCATGAACTGCTGATCGCCATCGCCCTGGTGGTCATGGTGACGTTCCTGTTCCTGCGTCGTTTCAACGCCACCATCATCCCGTCGGTGGCCGTGCCGTTGTCGCTGATCGGTACGTTCGGCGTGATGTACCTGGCAGGGTTCTCCATCAACAACCTGACGTTGATGGCCCTGACCATTGCCACCGGTTTCGTGGTGGACGATGCCATCGTCATGCTGGAGAACATCGCCCGTTACATCGAGGAGGGCGACAGCCCGTTGCAGGCCGCGCTCAAGGGCGCGAAGCAGATCGGCTTCACGCTGATTTCCCTGACGCTGTCGCTGATTGCCGTGTTGATCCCGCTGTTGTTCATGGCCGATGTAGTGGGGCGGCTGTTCCGTGAGTTCGCCATCACCCTGGCGGTGGCGATCCTGATTTCCCTGGTGGTTTCCCTGACCCTGACGCCGATGATGTGCGCGCGCTTGCTCAAGCGTGAGCCGAAGGAGGATGAGCAGGGGCGCTTTTACCGTGCCAGCGGCGCGTGGATCGACTGGTTGATCGCCGCCTATGGCCGCAAGCTGCAATGGGTGCTCAAGCATCAGCCGTTGACCCTGCTGGTGGCGGTGGGCAGCCTCGTGCTCACGGTGGTGTTGTACCTGGCCGTGCCCAAGGGGTTCTTCCCGGTGCAGGACACCGGGGTGATCCAGGGCATTTCCGAGGCACCGCAGTCGATTTCCTTCGCCGCCATGAGCGAGCGCCAGCAACAACTGGCCAAGGTGATCCTTGCAGACCCGGCGGTGGAGAGCCTGTCTTCGTACATCGGCGTGGACGGCGACAATGCCACGCTCAACAGCGGCCGCCTGCTGATCAACCTCAAGCCCCACAACGAACGGGATGACAGCGCCAGCGAAATCATCGCCCGCTTGCAGCCGCAACTGGATCGCCTGGTGGGCATCCGCCTGTTCATGCAGCCGGTGCAGGACCTGACCATCGAGGACCGGGTCAGTCGCACCCAGTATCAGTTCAGCCTGTCGTCGCCGGACGCTGAATTGCTCACCCTGTGGAGTGGTCGCCTGGTGGAGGCCCTGGCCCGCCAGCCGGAACTGACCGACGTTGCCAGCGACCTGCAGGACAAGGGCCTTCAGGTCTACCTGGTGATCGACCGCGACGCCGCTTCACGCCTGGGCGTGTCGGTGTCGAACATCACCGATGCGTTGTATGACGCGTTTGGTCAACGGCAGATTTCCACCATCTACACCCAGGCCAGCCAGTACCGGGTGGTGCTGCAGGCCCAGTCTGGAGAAAGGATCGGTCCCCAGGCCCTGGATCAGATTTACGTCAAGACCACCGACGGCGGACAGGTGCGGTTGTCGAGCCTGGGCCGGGTCGAGGAGCGTCAGGCCCAGTTGGCGATAGCCCACATCGGCCAGTTCCCGGCAGTGATGATGTCCTTCAACCTTGCGCCGGGCGTGGCCCTCGGGCATGGGGTTGAGGTGATCGAGAAGGTCCAGCACGAAATCGGCATGCCGGTGGGCGTGCAGACTGAATTCCAGGGCGCTGCCCAGGCGTTCCAGGCCTCGCTGTCGAGCACCTTGCTGTTGATCCTGGCGGCGGTGGTGACCATGTACATCGTGCTGGGCGTGCTGTACGAGAGCTACATCCACCCGATCACGATCCTCTCGACCTTGCCCTCGGCGGCCATCGGCGCTTTGCTGGCGTTGATCCTCAGCGGCAATGACCTGGGCATGATCGCGATCATCGGCATCATCCTGCTGATCGGCATCGTCAAGAAGAACGCGATCATGATGATCGACTTCGCCCTCGATGCCGAGCGCAACCAGGGTGTCGATCCGCAGACGGCGATCTATCAGGCAGCATTGCTGCGCTTCCGGCCGATCCTGATGACCACCCTGGCGGCGCTGTTCGGCGCGGTACCGCTGATGCTCGCCACCGGCTCCGGCGCGGAATTGCGCCAGCCTCTGGGGCTGGTGATGGTGGGCGGATTGCTGGTGAGCCAGGTGCTGACGCTGTTTACCACGCCTGTTATCTACCTGGCGTTCGATCGGTTGGGACGGCGGTTTGCCAAGCCTGATGCGAAAGAGGTGCAGGCATGACGGTTTGTAGAACGATGACCACCATGCACCCAAGGCAGAGGCGCTTTTTGTGGCGAGGGGATTCATCCCCGTCAGGCTGCGTAGCAGCCTCTTTTGTGAGCGCTGCGCACTCAAGCGGGGATAAATCCCCTCGCCACAAAAGCACTTGCCGCTTGAAGCTTGAGGCTTGGAGCTATCCTCCATGAACCTCTCCGGCCCCTTCATCAAGCGTCCCGTCGCCACCATGCTGCTGAGCTTCGCCATCATGCTGCTCGGTGGTGTGTGCTTCGGCCTGCTGCCGGTTTCGCCGCTGCCGCAGATGGATTTCCCGGTGATCGTGGTCCAGGCCAACTTGCCGGGGGCCAGCCCGGAGGTGATGGCTTCGACGGTGGCGACGCCCCTCGAACGGTCCTTCGGCGCCATCGCCGGGGTCAACACCATGAGCAGCCGCTCCAGCCAGGGCTCGACCCGGGTGATCCTGCAATTCGACCTGGACCGCGACATCAACGGCGCGGCGCGGGAAGTGCAGGCGGCCATCAATGCCTCGCGCAACCTGCTGCCCAGCGGCATGCGCAGCATGCCGACCTACAAGAAGGTCAACCCGTCCCAGGCGCCGGTCATGGTGCTGTCGCTGACCTCGGATGTATTGGAGAAAGGCCAGCTTTACGACCTGGCCTCTACCATTCTGTCCCAGAGCCTGTCCCAGGTGTCGGGCGTCGGCGAAGTGCAGATCGGCGGCAGCTCGTTGCCGGCGGTGCGCATCGAACTGGAGCCACAGCTGCTCAACCAGTACGGCGTGGCGCTGGATGACGTGCGCAAGACGATCGCCAACAGCAACGTGCGCCGACCCAAGGGCTCGGTCGAGGACGACCGGCGCATGTGGCAGGTCCAGGCCAACGACCAGCTGGAGAAGGCCAAGGACTACGAAACCCTGATCATCCGTTACCAGGACGGCTCGGTGCTGCGCCTCAAGGACGTGGCGAAGGTCGCCGACAGCGTCGAGGATCGTTACAACAGCGGTTTCTTCAATAACGATGCCGCGGTGCTGCTGGTGATCAACCGCCAGGCCGGCGCCAACATCATCGAGACAGTCAACGAAATCAAGGCGCAACTGCCGGCGTTGCAGGCGGTGCTGCCGGCCAGCGTCAAGCTGAACCTGGCCATGGACCGGTCCCCGGTGATCAAGGCGACCTTGCACGAAGCGGAAATGACCCTGCTGATCGCGGTGGCCCTGGTGGTGCTGGTGGTGTTCCTGTTCCTCGGCAACTTCCGCGCTTCGCTGATCCCGACCCTGGCGGTACCGGTGTCGCTGGTGGGCACGTTCGCGGTGATGTACCTCTACGGGTTTTCCCTGAACAACTTGTCGTTGATGGCGCTGATCCTCGCCACCGGCCTGGTGGTGGATGACGCCATCGTCGTGCTGGAAAACATTTCCCGGCACATCGACGAAGGTGTGCCGCCGATGAAGGCCGCTTACCTCGGTGCCAAGGAGGTGGGCTTCACCTTGTTGTCGATGAACGCTTCGCTGGTGGCGGTGTTCCTGTCGATCCTGTTCATGGGCGGCATCATCGAGAGCCTGTTCCGCGAATTCTCCATTACCCTGGCGGCGGCCATCGTGGTCTCGCTGGTGGTGTCTCTGACACTCACGCCGATGCTTTGCTCGCGTTGGCTCAAGCCCCATGTGCCAGGCCAGGAAAACCGTCTGCAAAGGGAGAGCCGGCGTGTCAACGAATGGATGGTTCGCGGTTATGCCACCAGCCTGGACTGGGTGTTGCGTCATCGACGCCTGACCTTGCTGAGCCTGCTGGTGACCATCGGGGTCAACGTCGCGTTGTATGTGGTGGTGCCGAAGACCTTCATGCCGCAGCAGGACACTGGCCAGTTGATCGGTTTTGTACGCGGCGACGACGGCCTGTCGTTCAACGTGATGCAGCCGAAGATGGAGATCTTTCGCCGTGCCGTGCTCGAGGACGACGCGGTACAGAGCGTGGCGGGCTTCATCGGCGGCAACAACGGCACCAACAACGCGTTCATGCTGGTGCGCCTCAAGCCGATCAAGGAACGGAGCATTTCCGCGCAGAAAGTCATCGAGCGCTTGCGCAAGGAAATGCCCAAGGTCCCCGGCGCCCAGTTGATGCTGATGGCCGACCAGGACCTGCAATTCGGTGGCGGTCGCGAGCAGACCACCTCGCAATACTCCTACATCCTTCAAAGTGCCGACCTGGCGTCCCTGCGTCAGTGGTATCCCAAGCTCGTGGCGGCCTTCAGAACCTTGCCGGAGCTGACCGCCATCGATGCTCGTGAAGGTGGCGGGGCGCAGCAGGTGACGCTGGTAGTGGACCGCGACCAGGCCAAGCGCCTGGGCATCGACATGGACATGGTCACCGCCGTGCTGAACAACGCCTACAGCCAGCGCCAGATCTCGACCATCTACGACAGCCTGAACCAGTATCAGGTGGTGATGGAGGTCAATCCCAAGTACGCCCGCGACCCGAACACCCTGGAGCAGGTGCAAGTGATCACCGCCGACGGCGCGCGAGTGCCGTTGTCGACCATCGCTCATTATGAGAACAGTCTGGAAGACGATCGGGTCAGCCATGAAGGACAGTTCGCTTCCGAGAGTATTTCCTTCGACATGGCCGAAGGGGTGACGGTGGAGCAGGGGACTGCCGCCATCGAGCGGACCATTGCCAAGCTCGGCATGCCCGAGGATGTGATCGTGAAAATGGCCGGCACCGCAGACGCCTTCGCGGCGACACAGAAGAGCCAGCCGTTCATGATCCTCGGGGCATTGCTGGCGGTGTACCTGGTATTGGGTGTGTTGTACGAAAGCTACATTCATCCGCTGACCATCCTGTCCACCTTGCCGTCGGCGGGGGTCGGCGCGCTGCTGTCGATCTACGTGCTGGGCGGTGAGTTCAGCCTGATTTCCCTGCTGGGGCTGTTCCTGCTGATTGGCGTGGTGAAGAAAAACGCGATCCTGATGATCGATCTGGCCTTGCAACTGGAACGGGGCGGGCAGGCCCCCCTGGAGTCGATCCGCAGCGCCTGCCTGCTGCGCTTGCGGCCGATCCTGATGACCACTTTGGCGGCCATCCTCGGTGCCGTGCCGCTGTTGATCGGCGGCGCCGAAGGTTCGGAAATGCGCCAGCCGCTGGGCCTGACCATCATCGGCGGGCTGGTGTTCAGCCAGGTCCTGACGCTTTACACCACACCGGTGGTTTACCTCTATCTCGACAAACTGCGCCATCGCTTCAACCGCTGGCGCGGCGTGCGCACCGATGCTGCCCTGGAAACTCCGCTATGACCGACCGTTCGTTCTTCAACCTTGTCGCGCCGCTGGCGACTGCCCGTGGCTCGCGGGCACTGAGCCTGGCGCTGTGCGTGGCGATGCTCAGCGCCTGTGCGATTGGCCCGGATTACCAACGCCCGCAGGCCGCCGCGCCGGCGCAGTACAAGGAGGCCCAGGGCTGGCGCCAGGCCAACCCCAGCGACGCCCTGGCCCGTGGGGCCTGGTGGGAGCTGTACGCAGACGCGCAGCTCAATGGCCTGGTGGAAAAGCTCAACACGTCCAACCAGACCGTGGCCCAGGCCGAAGCCCAGTACCGCCAGGCCCAGGCCCTGGCGCGCAGTGCCCGGGGGGCGTTCTTTCCCTCGGTGGACCTGACCGTCGGCAAGAGCCGCTCCAGCCAGGGCACCGGCAGCAGCAGTTCGAGCCTGAGCAGCTCATCCAGTGGCATCCGCGACACCTACAGCGCCCAGGCCGGGGTCAGTTGGGAAGCCGACGTCTGGGGCAAGCTGCGGCGCACCCTGGAGGCCGATGAAGCCAGTGCCCAGGCAAGTTTTGCCGACCTGGCCGCCATGCGCCTGAGCCAGCAATCGGAACTGGTGCAGAATTACCTGCAATTGCGAGTGATCGACGAGCAGAAGCGTCTGCTGCAGACCACGCTGGAGAACTATCAGCGTTCGCTGAAGATGACTGAAAACCAATACCGCGCCGGGGTGTCCGGCAGGGACGCAGTGGCCCAGGCGCAAAACCAGCTCAAGACCACCCAGGGCGACCTGATCGATTTGATCTGGCAGCGTGCCCAGTTCGAAAACGCCATCGCCGTGCTGATGGGCTTGCCTCCGGCCGAGTTCAGCCTGGCGGAAACCCGGGACATCCCGTCGTTGCCGCAAATCCCGGTGGCGCTGCCGTCGCAGTTGCTCGAACGCCGGCCCGACATCGCCTCGGCGGAGCGCTCGGTGATGGCCGCCAACGCCAATATCGGCGTGGCCAAGGCGGCTTATTACCCGGACCTGACCCTGAGCCTGAGCGGCGGTTACAGCAGCAGTACCTACGACAACTGGATCAGCGTACCGAATCGCTTCTGGTCGGTGGGGCCGCAACTGGCCATGACCTTGTTCGACGGCGGCCAGCGTTCGGCGGAAGTCGACCGCAGCGTCGCGGCCTACGACCAGACCGTCGCCACCTATCGCCAGACCGTGCTCGACGGGTTCCGCGAGGTGGAAAACTACATGATCCAGCTCAAGGTACTGGAAGACGAAGCCCGCGTGCGCCAGGAAGCCCTCGACGCCGCGCGCGAATCCTTGCGCCTGACCCAGAACCAGTACAAGGCCGGGCTGATAGCCTACCTCGACGTGGTGACCGTCCAGGCCACAGCTCTGAGCAACGAGCGCAGTGTGCTGAGCCTGCAGCAGAGCCGGTTGATCGCCAGCGTGCAGTTGATCGCGGCGTTGGGCGGGGGGTGGGATGGGCAGATGGAGACGGATGAGTAAAATCGTTGGGAGGGCTTTTTGTGGCGAGGGGATTTATCCCCGCTGGGCTGCGCAGCGGCCCCAGAATCTTAGGGCCGCTTCGCGCCCCAGCGGGGATAAATCCCCTCGCTACAAGTTTGTCTCACGGCGACCAGCGAGTCCTGCTTTTGGCCGATGCACTGCCTACGACCTGTCTCAATGGCTTGTTATAGTTCAAGCCTCTTTTTCAGCCGGTAAAGGATCACTGCCATGTCGCAATACCAAGCGTTCAACGTTGAACTTGCAGACAACATTGCCCATGTGCAGATCAATCGCCCGGACAAGATCAATGCAATGAACGCCGCGTTCTGGAGCGAGATCGTCGAGATATTCCAGTGGATCGACGACACCGACGAAGTGCGGGCAGTGGTGCTGAGCGGTGCCGGCAAGCATTTTTCCTCTGGCATCGACCTGATGATGCTGGCCGGCGTGGCCAATGAGCTGGGCAAGGATGTCGGCCGCAATGCCCGCCTGCTGCGGCGCAAGATCCTGCAACTGCAAGCCTCGTTCAACGCCGTGGACAACTGCCGCAAACCGGTGCTCGCGGCGGTCCAGGGGTATTGCCTGGGCGGTGCCATCGATCTGATCAGCGCCTGCGACATGCGCTACGCCGCCGAAGACGCCCAGTTCTCCATCAAGGAAATCGATATCGGCATGGCCGCCGATGTTGGCACATTGCAACGCTTGCCCCGGATCATCGGGGACGGCATGCTGCGTGAACTCGCTTATACGGGGCGCACGTTCGGTGCCGAGGAAGCGCGCGGTATCGGCCTGGTCAATCGCGTCTACGGTGATGCCGCCAGCCTGCTCGACGGCGTGATGGGCATCGCCCGGGAAATCGCCGCCAAGTCGCCGATTGCCATCGCCGGCACCAAGGAAATGATCAGCTACATGCGCGACCACCGCATCGACGACGGGCTGGAATACGTCGCTACCTGGAACGCCGCCATGTTGCAATCGTCGGACTTGCGCGTGGCCATGGCCGCCCATATGAGCAAACAGAAACCCGAATTTCTGGATTGACTGACCATGATTTCACGCTGGACCACCGCAGTACTCGATACCGATCTTCCTGGCGGCTGGGCCGTGGCCCGGAGCCCGGAAGGCTTTCTGTTCGATGACAACGGCGCGCTGTTTCCCCGCGAATGGCTCAAGCGCCAGGACCTGTCGGTCCTCGCCGAGCATGGCATCGGCCATTTGGATGGTGAGCCGGTCTACCTCCTCGAGTTGCACGCCTCGCAGGACATTCCCGGTTGCAACTGGAAAGGCCTGCGGGCCTTCATGCTCGAGGACGATCACACGCTGTTCAAAGTGCTGGGCTATGCGGCGCAGATCGCTACCTGGGCCCGTGAGCACCGTTTCTGCGGCAGTTGCGGCAAGCCCATGGGCCAGATTCCGCTGGAGCGGGCGATGTATTGCGATGTGTGCGACCTGCGGCACTATCCGCGGCTTTCACCGAGCATGATCGTGCTGATCACCCGTGGCGATGAAGTCCTGCTGGCCCGTTCGCCTCGCTTCGTCACCGGGGTCTACAGCACCCTGGCCGGGTTCGCCGAACCGGGCGAGTCGGCCGAGGATTGCCTGGTTCGCGAAGTGCGCGAGGAAGTCAGCCTCGAAGTGAAGAACATCCAGTACATGGGTAGCCAATGCTGGCCGTTCCCGCATTCGATGATGCTGGGCTTCCACGCGGAGTACGCCAGTGGGGACATCGTGTGCCAGGAGGATGAAATCGAGGACGCCCAGTGGTTCAACGTCCACGACTTGCCTCCGTTGCCGGCGTCGCGCTCCATCGCGCGTTATCTCATTGACCTCTATGTGGCGCGGCGCCTAGGCCATGCCGAACCAGTGCTGCCAGACTAGGCGCACGGTCAGCCCCAACACTACGGTGATGAACACCGGCCGGATGAACTTTGCGCCGCCACTGATGGCGGTGCGGGCGCCGAAGAACGCGCCGATCATCACCGAGAGGCCCATGCACAAACCAATGATCCAGTCCACTTGCCCCGAGAGCATGAACACCACCAGCGCCGCGATGTTGCTGACGAAGTTCATGCTACGGGCCACGCCGCTGGCCTTGACCAGGTCGATGGGGTAGAGCAGCAGGCTGCTGACGGTCCAGAACGCGCCTGTGCCGGGACCGGCCACGCCGTCATAGAAGCCCAGGGCGAAACCCTGGGGTGATTGCCATGTCTTCTTGATCGGCGCGTGGCTGTCCAGCGGCGCCTTGGGCGTACCGCCGAACAACAGGTACAGGCCACAGGCGAAGACGATCACCGGCAGCATCTTGTTCAGCCATTCGGCAGGCAGGTAATGAGCGACGATGGCACCGCTCAAGGCGCCGACCAACGTACCAACCAACGCATGGGTCCATTGCTTCGGATCGAACAGCTTGCGCTTGTAGAAGGTGAAACTGGCCGTAGCCGAGCCGAAGGTAGCGCTGAGCTTGTTGGTCCCCAGGACCAGATGCGGCGGCAGGCCGGCGGTCAGCAGCGCCGGAGTGGTCAGCAAGCCACCGCCGCCGGCGATGGCATCGATGAAACCGGCCAGGAAGGCGACAACGGTAAGAATGGCGAGGGTGGTGAGGTCAACGCTGAGTTCAAAAGGCATGGAAAAGGCTTATTCGGCAGGTCGCAGGAGGGCTGCGGGGAAGGCCGGTATGTTACCCGTAATGGCTCTGGGCCGCGACTCCGGCATGAGGGCGTCGGGGAATCCTTGGCGAGGGAGCTTGCTTCTCCTGGGCTGTGTAGCTGCCCCCTCGTCATCTCAATCACTCTGGCCGAAACACTGCGCGTAAACAGTTTTCACGCTTGTCCTTGAACATCGCATAACCCTCGACCGACTGCTCCAGCCCCATGGCATGAGTCAGCAGGTAGGAAGGGTCTAGTTGGCCTTTCTGGATGTAGTCGAACAGCCGCGTCACATAGCGTTGCCCCGGTTGCTGGCCCGAGCGCAAGGTCAGGGACTTGTTGACGATGGCTCCCATCGGAAACTTGTCCAGCAGGCCGCCGTACACCCCGACCACCGACACCGTGCCGCCCTTGCGACAGGCTCGGATCGACTGGCGCAGCACGGTCCCGCGCTCGGTGTGCAGGCGCATCATCTGCTTGGTCTTGTCGTAGTAATAATCGACCTCGGTGCCGTGGGCTTCCATGCCCACGCAGTCGATGCAGCGATCCGGACCGCGGCCCCCGGTCAGTTCCAGCAGGGCGGCATGCACGTCGATGGTTTCGTAGTTGAGAGCAATCGCACCGGCCTTTTCTTCGGCCAGGCGCAAGCGGTCGGGGAAGCGGTCGATGGCGATCACCCGCTCGGCCCCCAGCAAGTAGGCGCTGGAAATCGCCATCAACCCGACGCCGCCGCAGCCCCAGACCGCCACGGTGTCACCGGGTTGGATATTGGCGTTATCGGCGGCGAAAAAACCGGTGGGCACCGCATCGGAGACGAATACGGCTTGTTCGTCGCTGACTCCTTCGGGGATGGTGAACAGGTTGACGTCGGCGAAGGGCACGCGGATGTAAGTGGCGTGGCTGCCGGCAAAGCCGCCGAAGGCGTGGCTGTAGCCGATGATGCCGCACGCCGGCTGGCCGTAGGCGATGTCGGTGGCACTGGGGTTGGGGTTGGAGTTGTCGCAACAGGCAAAATCCGCGCGTTGGCAGTGCTCGCACGCACCGCAACCGAGGATCGACACGGTGACGACCCGGTCGCCTTTCTTGAATTGAGAGATGGCCGAACCTGTTTCTACCACTTCACCCATGAACTCATGGCCGATGATGTCGCCGGCTTGCATGGTTGGCACGTAGCCGCCCAGCAGGTGCAGGTCCGAACCGCATACCGACGACAGCTTCACCCGCACGATGGCGTCCCGAGGGTTGAGGATGGACGGATCATCGACGGTTTCAACTTGCAGCTTGTTGGGGCCTTGCCAGGTCAGTGCGCGCATCAGGCAGTTCCTCCATTGAGAGGCGTGGGTGACGGATCGGTCGATGCAGGGGTGGCGGAACTCGGCGGGTGGATGAACAGCAAATCCTTCTCTCCGTGGGGCCGGATCCTGTTGGTGGTCACTTCGCCGGTCTCCAGTTGCTGCTTGATGCTGCGCAGCAGGTACAACAAGGCTTTGTCCGAGAACCTGGAAATGGCCGCGGCCAAGGCATAGCCGGCAGCCCCGAAGGAGGGCTGGCAGGCGACGATGATCTTGATCTGCGTGCCCCGGCCTGTCGGCGCATCGCTGAAATGTATCTGGATATCGTGTTTGAACCGGGTGCCCGGTGCGGCCAGCCAGTGCAACTTGCGGCCTTCCTTGGGTTCACTCTGTTCGAGATCACAGTGCAAGGTCTTGTCCCTCGGCCCATGGGCCACCCAGCGGTAGGTACGCTCGCCGGTCTGCTTGATGGTATCGACCCAAGGCACCAGGGCGCCCAGGTTGGCCGGGTTGCGGCAGAACGCGAAGACTTCCTCCCGGGGTTTTCCAATCGTGATGCTGCGGGAGATCACTTTGCTTGAATCCCACCCCCGATCTTGCTCGAAAGCCCGCTCGAACGGGCTGTGGGTCAGCGCTTGCTTGACCCTGCACGAGCCGGAGTAAGCCCGCCAGGCCGCACAAGCCCCGAGCAGAACTTGCGGCCAACCCCTGAGTCCGCCCTGGCGCAACCCATTGGCAATCAGCAGGGTGCCGGCCAGCAGCGACACCGCACGCTCCGGTGTACCGAGATTGGGACGCGACGGACTCGGCACCGCAGCCCGGCTCGCGACCAATGGTGGACGTTCGGTCATGATGGTTTTCCTTATCAATTCGAAGGCGACATAAGGAATGAGCCGCCGGGTCTGTGGTTGTTCCATCGACATCCAGGGTTTCCGATGAGGAGGGTCCCTGCCGGGTGCATGGCTGCGGGATACGAGAGGGGAAAGGCTCGCCTGCGAACGATTTTTTTTTGAAATCAAGGGGTTGTCAGCTTTGGCAAATGAGTACATAATTGCGCCCATCGAATGCGTTGGGGCGTAAAAAATCTCAATGTTTTCAAGGAGATAGCGCTGAGTAAGCGGTTTTTTTCCAACCAGGTAAGTACACGGTTGATGTGGTGTGATTGCATCAGGCGTTTGAGGCCGAATAGCAAAATGGTTATGCAGTGGATTGCAAATCCACCTACGCCGGTTCGATTCCGACTTCGGCCTCCACTATAAAAAAGCTCTGTAGATCTATGATTTACAGAGCTTTTTTCTTTATGGGGCAATGAAGCTTTTGTCTTGAAAAGGACATGGGCAACCTTGCTTCGTTGGGGAGGGATGTATATATTTCGTCCCTCTGCTGCACCAGCCTCGATCCTGTCGGATCCTCTGATCCGTCGCTTCCACGAGGCTGACCGCGCTACCGCCCGAATGGCGAAACTGGTAGACGCATGGGACTTAAAATCCCCCGCTCGTAAGGGCGTGCCGGTTCGATTCCGGCTTCGGGCACCATATAAAACAAAGGGTTGCATGAGATATCTCAGGCAACCCTTTTTGTTTGCGCTCAGTTTACCGGGCGGCGTCGAAGGCCCTCATAACCGCCGCCTGAACGCCTCAAGTATCTCCCGCATACCTTTCTTCATCTGCAATTGCGCAATGGTGTCCAGCGGATACCAGAGACAATCACTGATTTCGTTCAGTGGCCTGGCCGCCCCAATGTCGCTGACTGAAGCCTCGAATACGTGATGCAGGGTGTCGCCATCGCTGATGCGCATCAGGTAGAGCAGGTTTTCGGCGCCCAGTCCGGTTTCTTCTGCAAGTTCCCTGAGGGCTGCATCGGCATGGCTTTCGCCACGTTCGACCGCGCCGCCCGGCAAGGCCCAACGGCTGTTGGGTTTGCGTACCAGCAAGATGTGGCGATTTTCCTCGCAGATGACGGTCGCTCGAATTTTCATGGGCATGCTCGTTCAGTGACTGTCATTAAAATGAAATATAACTGAAATATTCGAGCCTTGCGTCATCGACAGTCCCAGGCAACGGTCCTCGGCTCATACCCTTACGACCGCAGCGATGCGGGAAAGACTGACTTCATTCTGTGCCTGGTTTCTCGTCTGTCGGGCTTTCTGGCGCTGGCTGCATTCATGACCGGCCATCGCCAAAAATGAATCAGATCCAAAAAAAGGTATCCATGTTGGGTGGATGGCCGACCCCTGGGCAGCGGGGAGAGAGGAAAGATGACGACTGTTGAAGATTTCAAAGTCAAATCCCATGAGCTCCTGGTGGAGCTCGATTCGGCGACATCGGAGATGATGACGCTCATTTGTGCCCATCAGATGTCCGGAATGGCTTGGGAAGAGGCCGTACGGCGCCAGCATGAAGCCTATGAGCGATGGGTAGGCTATATGAACGAACGTTCATAGACCTGTCGCCACAGATTCTTTGAACGGACCCGAAGGGCCTGTGCCTAATCAACAGTGACCTGTGTGGCTGATTCGTACAGGCCACTAACCGTCAAGAGGATCGGGCCATGTCTGAATTAGCCAGTTATTTCTGGATCGCTGTCGCGGTACTGCTGTTGCTTGTTGATCTGTGGGCGATCGTCAGTGTGTTTCGCAGTGACAAATCGGCCGGGACCAAGGCCGGCTGGGCCTTGCTGCTGATCATTCTGCCTGTGTTGGGTCTGATCATCTGGGGCGTGGCCGGGCCTCGGGGAATCAAGGAAGGCCCGTCGTCGCCGGAACACAGCAAGGGCTAATGATTCTTCCACCGGCCGCCGGTGCTCTCACAGTCTTTTTGCGCTTGCTGCAGCTGCTCGACGCCGTAGTAGTACCAGGTGATCTGCGCGTGATCGGGAATGTTGACCGATCCACCGTTGCTGTCTTTGCTGGTTGAACGAGGGTTCGCCAGGGTTTCCTGGGTGAGTCTGGCTTGGCACGTTGCGACATATCCGTCGGCGCAGCTGTCGACCGGCGTCTTCTGGGTGCTGAGCGCCGTCTGGTTTTCGTTGCTGCACGACCAGCCGATAGCCCCGTCGGGCATGCCTTTGTATTCATAGCAGGCATGGGTTTCGACGGCTGGCACCGACTGGCTCTGGGCCCGGGTGATGACATCGCAACCCTGGGCCATGACGGTGGCCGGGCTTGCACAGGCGATGAGCAACAGGATTCTGGCATTCATGGTGGCTCTCCTTTTCGCGATTTTCTGCACCTATCAATATCGAGGCGCAAAAGGTTTGCGCGTTCCATCGGCTTTTCAGCCGGTAGAACTCAGGAGTCGCGTGGCTGACGCAAAGCGTTAGCGGAATTTGGGCAAGGGCCGTTCAATGGGCTTGAGAGATGACAGTGCGTGCTGGATCGACGGAACGTCTTTATCTATATCGCTCAGGCGATCCCGGATACGCATGGCAGTCGGGTGGCCGCCATTGTGGTCGACCCAGTCGGCAATTTCCTTGCAGGCCGCCGTCAGGCGAGTCTGGCGCGATTCCAGCAGGGTGAGCAGGGTGGTGATGGACTCTTTTTCGGACATGTCACACCTCCATTCAGGGTTGATAGGCAGCACGAAATCCGCCGCAGTCGGGTCGTACTGTGCTTTAAGCGTAGTTGAGTTATTACCGGTTTGCCGGGGAATCCGGCGCCCGGCGGGAAGCCGGCGCGCCGAATGAGTAAAGGTCATGAAATCAGCCGGACTCCTTGATCCAGGTGGGTGCGACGCTCGCTCGCCAGCGCACGTCGGTGATGCCGTATTTTTCCGCAAGGGGTTTGGTAACCCGCTTGACTTTCTCCCTCCCGAATTTGGGTATGCGCCCGACACCCGCGTCGCAACTGGCCCAATGCCAAGCTTCGGAGTTATTCATCACTTCGGCTCGAATGATGAATGACTTGGGCTCGCCATGGAGCATGTAGTCGATGATGTAAAGCGATGGCCCGCCCATAAATCCTCCCTAATTAGTCCTATACGGATGGATGCGGAGGCGTTCGGAAAATTCAATCGGATTTCCAGACGGTCGAAATAGACACGTCAGGCGCCAGATCCGGTCTACAACAAGCGAAACGAAGCATTGCTCACCGCCAGGAACCAAACCCGGTTAACCTTCTCCAAGGTGGGCTTCAAACATCATGCGCCAGGGAGCGGAGGCGTAGCAGTGCGGTATTACATAAAGGCAGAACATGAAAAACATCGCCAGGGCGCTGGTCATTGCAGTGCTCGCCAGCGGTTTGTCGGGGTGCATCGGATCACCCATCGAATTGACTGCGCAAACCGAGCAGCGCTTGCGTGAACAGCCTCCGATCCGTTTCCTGCTGACGTTCGATGATGGGCCTAGCGCATCGTCCTTCTGGAATCCGAGCATTGATGTGTTAGATGCCCTTGCACAGAACCCGGTGCAACCCGGGATCAAGGCCGTGTTCTTTGTCCAGACCCGTGCCTGGCGCGCTGGCGACAGCGATATCGGTCGATTGGTGATGCACCGTGAGCATAGCGAAGGTCATCTGTTGGGTTTTCATACGGCCACCCATTGGCACACCAATCATCGCTTCCTGAGTCCCAAGGATCTGGAACAATCGCTCATCGACGGTGGGACCGACATAGCTGCCATTACCGGTGCGGCGCCCACCCTGGTAAGGCCACCGTTCTGGAGTTATGACCGGCGCACTTTCACCGCCTACCAGCGGCATGGCATGCATGTGTTGCTCACCGACCTGAGCGCCAACGACGGCAAGATCTGGGGGATCACCGTCAGTCCGCGCCGACGGATCAACCTGACCCGCCAGCTCTCCGAAGTACGCGAGCGCATCGCTGCCGGGCAATTGCCTGCGGTGGATGGCGTGATTCCCGTGGTGGTCACATTCCACGACCTCAATCGCTATACCGCCCGACACGCCCGGGAGTACCTGCAGATCCTGGTCGACAGTGCCAGGGCTACGGGAGTGAGGACCGACGTCAAGCCGTTCTATGACGATCGCCAGGCGCTGGAGCGGGCCGCCATGGCGCGTACGGTCAAGGAAAGCGGCCAGCCGGTGCGCCTGCCCGGCCTGTGGGACTGGCTTTGGGATTCGGATTCTCACTGATGAATGGTTGCGACGTTCGGTCGGCACCCTGGCGAAACTGAGTGTAAGGTAGACGCTGTAGCCCTTGGTCCATACCGAAGGAGGTTGACGATGAGTACCGCAATGCTGACGAAAATGCACATCAACGGTTATGACGTCCTCAGCGTAAACAGCGGCCCATGGAGGGTCTGTACCCAGGCTGACCGGCTGGGTTCTTTCGCTTCGCGTGAAGAAGCACTGGCTTACGCGGCGGCGTTGCCAGCCAGGAGAAACCGCGAGGCGCGGGCGACGAACGCCAAGTAACCGGGGCGGACGCTAACCGTCCAGTGGGAGCGGGCTTGCCCGCGAACGCGGCGTCTCAGGCGTCATATCAATGTCTGACCCACCGCCATCGCGAGCAGGCTCGCTCCCACAGGTTATTGCTGGAAGCCAAGGATTATGTGACCGCGCAGACCCCTTGTGGGAGCGAGCCTGCTCGCGATGGCGTCGGCACATTCACCACCAGTGCTTGCCCTACACCAAGCTTCTTCAAGACTGTGCCAGTTCCAGCGGAATCTCCAGCGTGAAGAGGGCGCCCTGACCTAGTCCATCGCTATGGACATGGAGGCGACCATTCATCTCGACCGCTGCCAAGGCGCAGCTGTGCAAACCGAACCCATGGCCGTCCTTGCGAGTCGTGAACCCGTGGTTGAAGATGCGAGCCAGATTATCGGGGGCGATGCCTTCACCTCGGTCCTTGACGCTGAGGCATAACGTTGTCCGGTCGACGATCCGTATGCCCAGGATCATCTCCCGTGGTTCGGAAACATGGGACATCGCGAATTTTGCATTACTGATCAGGTTGATCAGGACCAGCAGGAGCCGGTGTTTGTCGCCCATGATCGTGGGGGCGTCCTGATAGTCCTTGATGACAGTGACGTGATGCCGGTTCAGTGCGCCCGAGTTCATGCGCAACGCATCTTCGAACAAGTCACTGACATTGAGCGGCTCGACCAGCCTGGCCGCCCCGGCATAGGATTGCTGGGTGGTGACAATTTCCTTGATGTGGTCGACGCTCTTGGTCAATTGCGCCAGTTCATCGATCAACAGTGCCTGCTCGGCAGCGATGGAATCGACCAACTCATTGAAGTAACGGGGAAGCAATCTACCCTTTTCATCGAGGGTCATGAACTGGCCAAGGTCTTCGGCGTGTTCATTCATCATCTTTACCGCTTTTCCGAGCCCCAGTGTCTTGCTGTTCTTCAATTTGCGGGTGACGAGCTCGGCGGAAATGTTCACGCTGTTAAGCACGTTTCCAACGTTGTGCAGTACGTTCGTGGCAATCTCGGCCATGCCCGCCATCCGTGCCGCGTCCACCAGTTCGCGCTCGGCCTCTCGCAACTCGCGAGTACGTTCCTCCACCCGCTCCTCCAGCCGTTCATTGGACAACTGCAGCGCGTGGTTGATCAGGTTGATGACGGCGTAGCTGCGCACCAGCCGCACGGCCAGGTAGATCATCAACAGCGCCATGAGGGTGGCGCATACGGCCAAATAGATATGATATTGACGGTCGGTTGCAGCCGTCCGGCGCTGTGTCTCATTCAACAGCTCATTGATGTTGTCCAGCTCCCGGGCCACCGGCATCACATTGATGCGGTCAAGCAGATCATTGACGATCGGCTGTTCCTCGATAATCGACCGGACATGCTGCTTCAGCATGACAAAGGGCGGCTGGTAAGGGGCGGGTAACCCATTGATGAAATCTTCCAGCTCGGTTAGTTGACTCTCTACTTCCTTGGCCTTGTCTGATGTGACATAGGTGGCGTACTCCAGTGTCGTCAGTGTCAGCTCAAGGACATTGGAGGCTGTTGTCAGACGCTCCGTCGCACTGCCAATCATCAACTCCTTGAGCCGCGCCTGAATGTCATTTTCGGCCGTGGGCAACGCATCCAGGGCCGTACGCAAGTTCGCATTGTGCCGTTCGAACTCTTCTACCAGCAGGGTCTTGTTCTTGATCGCATCCACATAACCCTGGCGCCTGGAGTTCCAAAGAGCGGCCAAGGGCCCGGCATTGTTGAGCCGTTCCAGTTGAGCCCAGCGATTGTCCGCTTCCGCCGGTGGGGCCAGCGACAGGTTGTTATTGGCGCCGATCTTTTTCCTCAGAATCTTGACGTTCCAGTCGGCGTCGGACTGCTTGAGTTGCCGGATGAAATCACGAGACTCGAAGTAGGTCGTGGTGTCATAGGTATAGGATTTGATCAGAAAGAATATCAAGGCCGAGAAAACGGCCAGCGCGACGGCCAACAAGGCAGGCCACTTATATTTTTGGATAATCGTGGTCACGCTGTTCTCCTGTCCGGGATGTCGATCGACGGAGTCGCTGGGTTTACGAGTCGGGCGAGGGTTTCAGGGTGTGAAACGATGGGCTGAGGCTGTCTGGAGCGGATTGGCTGTGGTGGGTACACGTTGAGCTCCCTGCTGACGCTGAGCTGCGGGTTCGTCATTCAGGCCAGTGTAGCGCTAACGGGAAATGGGGCGATTTTCCCTGTTTGGGAACAGGCGCGGCCAGGGCAGGCCGCGCCAGCGCGATTACTTGGTGTCGATGAAGGGCAGGGTGCTATTGGGTAGCACGGTGGTCGGCAAGACCCCGTTCCAGCGCTCGGCCTTGGTCAGTTCCACCAGATTCTGGTTGCTGGCCAGGGCTTGGGCCCGCGCCTTGATCGCCTCGGCTTCGGCCTTGCCACGCAGTTCGGTGGCCAGTGCATCCGCCTTCGCCTGGGCGATCTGCGAGTCGGCTTCCGCCTGGGCCTGGGTTACGCGAATCTGTGCCTGGACCTGCTCAGTGGCGAGCTGTTGCTCGCGGGTCTTGACCTGGACTTCCGCTGCCATGCGCGCTTCGATCGCTTTTTCGTAAGCGTCACTGAAGTCGATGTTCTCGACCTGGACGCTGTCGATGATCACCGGGCCGGTGATGGTGGACTTGATGGCGCTCGAAATGTCGTTGACCAGCTGGACGCGGTTCTGCACCGCGGCCACGGCATTGAACCTGCCGAACACGTTCTCTACCTGGGTTGGCACCTGCCGGCTGATCATCCGGTCGCGGATGCCTTCTATATCCTTGAACTGGCTGTAGACCTTCGCCACGTCCGCTGGCGCAATGTGCCAGGACACCGATACCTTCAGTTGGGCGGACTGTTGATCCTTGCTGTACGCCTGGAGGTCTTCATAGGAAGTGACTTGGCTTTGTACGCTGATCAGGCGTACGGACTCGATGAAGGGCATCTTGAACGACAATCCCGGTTCCACGACCCCGACCAACGCACCGTTGCGCAGCAGTACGCCGCGTTCGGTTTCGTCGACCGTGTACCAACTGCCAAAGAGTACGCAGAGCAAGAGGATGCCCATGATTGCTGCAACGAGAGAGCCGATGGTTTTGCTGGTCACTGTTCTTTCCTTTGAATGAGAGCGGGGGGCGATGTGCCGTATCCAGCACTAAAGTCGACAGCTGTTTTTCTGAACGCCAGACACGAAAAAGCCCTGAATGATCAGGGCTTTAACGTACAAATATGGCGGAGGCGATGGGATTCGAACTCATGGACCTGTTACAGTCGACGGTTTTCAAGACCGTTGCCTTAAACCACTCGGCCACACCTCCGTATTGCGTTGCGGGCGCCATAATACCCGAATGAAACACACTGTCAAACTCTCTGCGTAGCTTGTTACAGGGCGTCTGTTATGATCCTTGCCACTGAATGTTTCAAACCGGAGGAGTGTCGCCATGCGCGAACAGGATTACGCAGTGAACAACAGCGTGCAGGCCGAGCAGCTAGAGGTTAGCCGCGTCCTGCGCAACACTTATGGCCTGCTGGCACTCACGCTGGCTTTCAGCGGTGTGATGGCCTACGTCGCCCAGCAAATGAATGTCGGCTACCCGAACGTGTTCGTGGTGCTGATCGGCTTCTATGGGCTTTTCTTCCTGACCAACAAACTTCGCGATTCGGGCTGGGGCCTGGTTTCGGCGTTCGCCCTGACCGGCTTCATGGGCTTCATACTCGGGCCGATCCTCAATCTTTACCTCAAGATGCAGGGCGGCGCCGAACTGGTCAGCTCGGCCTTTGCCATGACCGCACTGGTGTTCGGTGGGCTGTCGGCCTATGTGCTGATCACCCGCAAGGACATGAGCTTCCTGGGCGGTTTCCTCACCGCCGGGTTCTTCGTACTGGTGGGGGCGATGCTGGTCAGCATCTTCTTCCAGATCAGCGGCCTGCAATTGGTAATCAGCGCCGGTGTCGTACTGTTCTCCGCGCTGATGATCCTGTACCAGACCAGCGCCATCATTCATGGCGGCGAGCGCAACTACATCATGGCGACCATCAGCCTGTATGTATCGATCTACAACCTGTTCGTCAGCCTGTTGCAGCTGTTTGGCCTGATGGGCCGCGACGACTGAATGCACACGCTATTCAAAGCCCGCTTCGGCGGGCTTTTTTTCGTCCCCGTTTCTGTCTCGACTCACATCATCGGTGGCAGACGCCGCTTGACCGGGGTCTTCTTGACGATGGCGGTATTGGTTTCGGCAAGAATATTGAGCTTGTCCAGCAAGGTATCCAGCTGTTCCATCGAGCGCACGTGCAGTCGGGCGATGAAGCAATCGTCGCCGGTCACCTTGTCGCATTCGGTAAATTCGGCGATGGCCTGGATCTGCCGCTCCACTTCCTGCAACTGCCCCGGTAACGGGCGGATGCGGACAATGGCCTGGAGCTGGTAGCCAAAGCACTTCGGGTCTACCTCAACGGTATACGCCCTGAGCACGCCGCGCTCCTCCAGCCGCCGCAGGCGCTCGGCCACGCTGGGAGAGGAGAGGCCGCTCAGGTTCGCCAGGGCCTTGAGCGAGCGCCGGGAATCTTCCATCAGCGCACTGATGAGAATCTGGTCAATATCGTCGGTCATTTCGACTCCGTTAGGCGAATGTCTGAAGTTGCCTTGATAAAAAAGGTCGAATGGCAGTTTAGCCTTTTTCGGCTCATGGAGAACCCCTTCACCGGCTTGTCATACTGTGCCCACTTGCTGAAGGAGCCTGATGATGGACAAGACCTTACGTCGCGGTTCGCTGGAAATGACCGCCGCCATGCTGATTTCCGGAACCATAGGCTGGTTCGTGCTGGTTTCCGGCCTGCCGGTGCTGGATGTGGTGTTCTGGCGCTGCGTGTTCGGCGCGGTCACCTTGTTGCTGATTTGCGCCGGTTTCGGTTTTTTACGCCGGGACATCCTGACCCGCACGACATTTCTGCTGGCGGTGCTCAGCGGCGTGGCGATCGTTGGCAACTGGGTGTTGTTGTTCGCCTCTTACTCGCGGGCCTCGATTGCCATCGGCACGGCGGTGTACAACGTCCAGCCGTTCATGCTGGTGGGGTTGGCGGCGCTGTTCCTGGGGGAGAAAATCACCGCGCAAAAGCTGTTCTGGCTAATGGTGTCGTTTCTCGGGATGCTGGCAATTGTCAGCGCCCACGGTGAACAAGGGCAGGGCAGCGGGGAGTATCTGGTGGGCATCGCCCTGGCACTCGGGGCGGCATTGCTGTACGCGATTGCCGCGCTGATCATCAAGCGCCTGACCGGCACCCCGCCGCACCTGATTGCGCTGGTGCAGGTCAGCACCGGTGTATTGCTGCTGGCACCCTGGGCGAACTTCTCGGCCTTGCCGCAACAGCCCGAGGCCTGGGCCAGCCTCGTCACCCTCGGCATGGTCCACACCGGGGTCATGTATGTGTTGTTGTACAGCGCGATCCAGCGCTTGCCGACCGCAATCACCGGCGCACTGTCATTCATCTATCCGATCGCGGCGATCTTCGTCGACTGGTTCGCCTTCGGCCATCGCCTCGAACCACTGCAATGGCTGGGTGTGGCGGCGATCCTGCTGGCGGCCGCTGGCATGCAGCAGGGCTGGGGCATCAAGAGGCGTCGCCCAGCCCTGCTGTAATGCGGGTCAGAAGATGTAGTCGGTGGTCAGGAAGTTCGAGTCCCGCTCGCGGATGATGTCGCTGATCAGCGCCTTGTTGCTCTCCTGGAATTTGGTCGCCACCAGGGTGCGGATCGAAAAAGTACGCAACGCATCGTGCACGGACAAGGTGCCCTCGGCCGAGTTTTTCCGGCCGTTGAACGGGAAGGTGTCCGGCCCGCGCTGGCATTGGGCGTTGATGTTGATGCGCCCGACCTGGTTGGCGAACGTGTCCACCAGCTTGCCGACTTCAGCCGGATGGGTGCCGAAAATACTCAGTTGCTGGCCGAAGTCCGACTCCAGCACGTAGTCGACCACGGTATTGAGGTCGCGATAGGGCACGATGGGGACCACCGGGCCGAACTGTTCCTCGTGATAGACCCGCATCGCGGTGTTTACCGGATAGAGCACGGCGGGGTAGAAGAATGAGCTGCGGGATTCGCCGCCGTGTGCATTGGTCACCGATGCACCCTTGGCCACCGCGTCGTCCACCAGGGACCGCAGGTAATCGATCTTGCCGGCCTCGGGCAGCGGCGTCAGCGCCACACCGTCCTCCCAGGGCATGCCCGGCTTGAGGGCGGCGAGCCTGGCATTGAATTTCTCGATGAACGCCGGTGCCACGTCCTCATGGACGAAGAGGATTTTCAACGCGGTGCAGCGCTGGCCATTGAATGACAGCGAGCCGGTCAGCGCTTCGCTGACGGCATTGTCGAGGTCGACGTCGGGCAGCACCAGCCCCGGGTTTTTTGCATCCAGCCCCAGGGCGGCGCGCAGGCGGTGTGGGCGCGGGTGGAGTTTCTTCAGGTCGCTGGCGGCTTTGTTGGTGCCGATGAAGGCGAAGATGTCGATCTTGCCGCTGGCCATCAACGCGCTGACGGTTTCCCGGCCGCTGCCGTAGATCACATTGATCACTCCTGCCGGGAAACTGTCACGGAAGGCTTCCAGCAGTGGACGCACCAGCAGCACGCCGAGCTTGGCCGGCTTGAATACCACGGTGTTGCCCATGATCAAGGCGGGGATCAGGGTGGTGAAGGTTTCGTTCAGCGGGTAGTTGTAAGGCCCCATGCACAGGGCCACGCCCAGGGGCACGCGACGGATCTGGCCGAGGGTGTCCTGCTCCAGCTCGAAGCGGCTGGAGCGCCGGTCGAGTTCCTTGAGGGCATTGATGGTGTCGACGATGTAGTCGCAGGTGCGGTCGAACTCCTTCTGGGAGTCCTTGAGGTTCTTGCCGATCTCCCACATCAGCAGCTTGACGACGGCGTCGCGTTGTTCGCGCATGCGCGCCAGGAAGGTTTCCACGTGGCGGATGCGTTCGGCCACCCGCATCGTCGGCCACAGGCCCTGGCCGCGGTCATAGGCGCGGACGGCGGCATCGAGGGCGGTAAGGGCGGTTTCTGCATCGAGCAGCGGCGTGCTGCCCAACACCACCTGTTCATCGCCTTGTTCACCGGCCAGATACACCGGACTACGCACGACGGCCAGCGGTCCCGGCCAGGTCTTCAGGACGCCATCGACCAGGTATTCACGCTGCTCGATCCGCTCTTCGAGGCGATAGGCCAGGGGGATATCAGCGGCACTGGGAAACAGATTGGCGAGAAGGTTGGCTGTGGTCATGTCGTTACTCCCTCAAAGAAATGAACCCTGCGACGACTAGCCGTCGTCTTCGCTTCCAGGGTTATACGCCTTAATGGGGGGAGTTTTTAAGTGGCAGGGGCCGGCAACTGCGTTTTTGCCGACCCGGATGCGCAATGCTGCTCACTTGAGACTTGCGCAGTTCGTTGTGGCGAGGGGATAAATCCCCTCGCCACAGTTCGGTGTTTCACCAGCGCATCCGTACGCCCAGGCTGGCAATCACGCCATTGAGGTCGTTGTCGTCGACGTCGCTGCTGTAATCGGCGCTGACGTACAGGCTCACCACCGGCGTGACCCGAGCCACCAGGCCCAGGCCCAGCTCGACGGTGGAGGATTTGCGGCTACTGCTGATCTTGTCGACCTTGTCCAGGGAAAGGGTGTCTGCGCTCTGGACGGTGTGCCACAGGTTGGTCCGCACGTAGGGCTCCACGCCCAGGCCGTTGACTTCATAAGTACCTTTGAGCCGTGCCCCCACACGCCCGCTCCAGGTACTCAGTGCACTGCTGCTGCCGTCCTCGGTGTTACCGGTGTCGAGGGTCACGCGCTGGTTGATCAATTGCGCCTGGGGTTCGACCACCCAGTTGTCACTGATGCCGATGGGAAAGCCACCTTCGACCGACAGCGTGACGGCATTGCCTTCGGCTGCCTGGCGCTGGCCCTGCTCGGTACGGCTGTAACCGTTGACCCGGCCGCCACTGGCGCTCAGGTCCACATGCCAGCCAGCGGGGCCGGTGAGGCTCCAGTAGGCGCCCAGGTTCGTTCCCTGCAGGTTCAACGCGTCTTTGCCCGGTTCGGCCATGACCGGGCTTACCAGCATGCCGCCGGTATTGGCGATGATCTGGCTCTGGCCACCGATCAGGCCCATGCGCTGGGTATGGCCGTTGTCGTTGCGAAGCGTGAACAGGGCGGGGCTCTTGTCGGATGCAGGCTCGGGATTGATGAGGGTGGCATTCGAGTCGTCGGAGGGTGTTCGGCCATACCAGGATTGCTCGACGGGCCAGGCCATGACCTCCATGGATGAGCACAGCAACAACGAAGTCGACACGGTATAGAAGGTGGTGGTGATTTCTTGTGGGCGGGGGGAAGTTCTCATGGGGGTCTGCCTTGCAATCGCATGCGTCTCTCGCTTTGGGCGTCTCTCCTACCCCGAATGAGGGGCGACCGAATGGATTGAGGCAAGTCTCGGGCGGCCCGCCGTAACGGGTTCCCGAGGCCTGCCCCTGACTGTATTTCCGGGGGTAGTACGGTGTAGTCAAGAAGACCGATGTCATCGCGTCAAGAAACTGTGCGATGAATGGCGTTATGAAATCAGGCCCGATAAATAACTGATTCTTTTCGGTTATCGATGGGCCTGATTGGCGTCAAATCACCGTCGGACGCGGTCGCGCTGGGGTCACCAACTGACCCGCACACCAAGATTGCCCGCCACGCTGCGTTGTTGGTTGCTGTCCAGATTGTTGCTGTAGTCCGCGCTGGCATAGACGCTGACGGAGGGGGCCAGGCTTACGATCACGCCAACGCCCAGATCGCCAGTGGAGGCGCGCTGTTGGGTTTCGACCCGTTCGGTGTTGTCGAATGTCACCGTGTCGGTGCCGGAAAAGGTGTGCCACAGGTTTGCCCGCAGATACGGCTCGACAGGCATGCCACTGACTTGATAACGGCCCTTGAGCCGGGCGCCGAGGCGGCCGGTCCAGGCGCTGTCGGAATCGAATTCGACCCTGGAGACACCGTCGTCCTGGCTGTCCAGGGAGATTTTCTGGTGGATCACCTGGACCTGGGGTTCCAGGACCCAGTCAGTGGCCACGGCGAATGGGTAGCCGGCCTCCGCGGAGAGGGTCAGGGCGTGCCCACGGTTGTCGATCTTGAGACCGCGCTCGGAGCGGTTGTCGCCATCCAGCCGCGTGCCCATCACGACCGCGTCGACATAACCGCCGGTGGGATCGGTGAGTGTCCAGTAGAGCCCGTAGCTGTCGCCATCGAGCTCTATCTTGCCGGCGCGTCGGTCCTGGAGGCCCAGGTTGAAGCCGTCGACATTACCGTTCAGTTCGGTGTGGCCGACGAAGAAACCGATGCGTTGGGTCTGGCCGCCCGACATCTGCGAGCCGTACAGGTCGTTGCCCACCTGGAAGCCTTTGATGGAGCCGTCGAACCGAGGCGAAACCGTACCGGCCCAGCTCTGGTCCAGATCCTTGCCATAGACCCGTCCCCAACCCGCGCCAAACGCGCCGGTTTCGGTGAGCAGGCGCTGGTCGCCCTGGCGGTCATGGAAGGTGCCCAGGGCCATCAGGGTCAGTTGCGCCGCCGCGGGAGGCAACACCGACCAGGTGGGCACTTCGGGGCGATACAAGGGAATGGGCGCGGCGCCCGGCACTGCCGCCGGCAACGACGGCAAACCCGGGCTGGGTGCCGCCACCGGTCCGGCGACCACGGTCGAGCGCAGGTACCAGTTGTTTTCATTGCCGTTCACGCCCCCCTTGAACAGGCGGTAATCGAAGGCGCCGGCCGACACTGCATTGGCCAGCGAAAACGCACCGCTGTCGCTGACCGCGCCGCCCTGGGCCTGGACCAGCTCGATACCGTCTTGCGTGGTCAGTGCGCCCGCGCCCCCCACATTCGTCACAGTGATGGCGGTGGTTCCCGTGAGCGTTCCTCCATTGACCACCAGCTTGTCACTGGGCGAGTCATCGGCTCCCAGAACCGATTGCAGGCGTAGCTGGCCGTTGGTACCGACGTAGTGACCCTGCACGGTGAGGGTGTCGTTGGTGCGGGTATTGTCCCGGGCAAGGTCCACCGTTCCACCGTTGTTGAGCGTTGCCAACTGGCCGGCGGTGAACGGTGTGAGGCTGCCCTGGGTCGAGGTCAACACGCTGCTGCTGTCGAGGGTGAGGGTGCCCGTGGCCGTGGCGCTGTCGCCCAGGACCAGGGTGTCATTCAGGTCCAGGCGCGAACTCTGGGTGAGGTTGACGTTCTCCCAATTGACGTAACGGGCGCCCGTGCCGGAGGTGCTGCCTTCAAGGGTCAGGACGTCCTGGCCCAATCCGCCGTTCAGGCTTGGGGTGACGGCCAGCGCGGTTTCATCGAGACCGCGCAACAGCGCCGTGTCATTGCCATCACCCATCGAAATGGCAGAGTGGATCAGGCCACCGCTCCACTGCAATTGGTCATTGCCGGCACTGGCACGGACCTCGCCGATGATTTCGCCACCGCTGACGGTAATGCTGTCATTGCCGCCACTGACACTGACGTTGCCGCCGATGCGTCCCGCCGAAAGGATGATGGTGTCCTGGCCGAAGCCGGTCACCAGGTTACCGATGATCTGGCCGCCCGACATGTCGAAAAGGTTGTCGTCGAGCTTCATATCGACCCGCCCGATCGTACCGCCGCTCATGTGCGCGATATCGCCGTCCTCGAAGGCATCGACAATGGTGCCGCCGGACATCGTGAACGTATCGAGGCCATCGCCCTGGGACAGGGACAGGATGCGGCCGCCGGTCATGAGAAAATCGTCGGCCTCCGAGCCCTGGCTCACGTCACCGTCAATCACGCCGTTGGCATGGATTTCGATGTGATCGACGCCTTCGTCAAACGTGACGTCGCCTTGAATGACGCCACTGCCACTGGCGGGCATGGTCAGGCTGTTGTTGCCAGAAAGGTCCGTCAGCCCGGGGCTGGTGCCGCTGTCGCAGACATAGGTGTCGTTACCGGCGGTTGGCGTCAGCGTACAGGCCGCCATGACGTTGGGAACGGGGAACAGGAAGGGTGTGGATACCCATAAGGCGTTGAACAGCCGCTTGAAACCATGATCGTGCGAGCTCATGCGCTATCCCTCTGCATCGGCATTCGGGGAATGCCGGTTTCAGCATCGGCTGCACGACAGCTGGCACACAGGGCCTGGCAACGCTCGCTGTATGGGATGGCACCGTAACAATGAAAGGTAGGCGTCGCTACTGTCAGAACTTACAGGTGGCACGTTGTCATTAGCGACCCGTCGTCGGCTTCACAGATGCACTTCCACTGACAATGGCAGGTGGTCGCTCAGATGCGTCCAGGGCTTGCTGCCGAGGATTTTCGGGGCATGGCTGGTGGCGTTACGCAGGTAGATGCGGTCCAGGCGCAGCAGGGGGAAACGGGCCGGGTAGGTCCTGGCCGGGCGGCCGTGGTGGTGCTCGAAGGCCTCGTGCAGATACTGACGCTGGGCGAGGGTGATGTTGCCGCGCAACTGCCAGTCGTTGAAGTCGCCGGCGATGATCACCGGAGCGTCCTCGGGCAAGGATTCGAGCAATTGGCAGAGCAGTTTGAGTTGTAATTGACGATGGCTTTCCAGCAGGCTCAAGTGCACGCAGATCCCATGGACTTCGGCATGGCCTGGCACGTCCAGCACGCAATGCAGCAAACCACGCCGCTCCGGGCCGGTGATTGAAACGTCGAGGTTGCGGAACTGGCGGATCGGGTACTTGGACAGCAGCGCGTTGCCGTGATGGCCGTCGGGGTACACCGCGTTACGGCCGTAGGCGAAGTCGCTCCACATGCTGTCGGCAAGGAACTCGTACTGGGACGTCTGTGGCCAATTGTCGTAGCGCGAGGCATGGCGGTCGTGCTCACCCAGTACTTCCTGCAGGAAAACCAGGTCGGCACCGGTACTTCGCACCGCTTCACGGAGTTCCGGCAGGATGAAACGGCGATTGAGGGCGGTGAAGCCCTTATGGGTATTGACCGTCAGCACCTGCAGCCGATGGACCGCCACAGGCGAGTCCAATGGCACCGATTCGACAGCCCGCCAGTCGGGATCGCGAGTCACATTCACTCCTGAATCAGAGGTACCTGTTCATGCGACTGATGGGGGCATTGGCAGTTCCGGATATTTACTGTTTCAGCCAGTTTTCATGTTGATCCATCACCGATTTCGCGAGCAGGCTCGCTCCCACAGGAGATTTGTAGCGACACTGTATTGTGTGACCATCCGAAGCCAATGTGGGAGCGAGCCTGCTCGCGAAGAGGCCCTACCTGACCCAACGCTTTCGTGGTGCTTCAGATGAACACAATCTCATACGGCAACCCCATGCGGTCCAGGATGACCCGCGGCACCAGCGGGGCGATACCACTGGCGGGTTCACCGTTGAGCTGGCTGGCATAGGCGTGCATCGCATGGCGTTTGCGGGCGGTGGTCCAGACGTCCAGGCGCAGTTTTCGCGCACGATGCCAGGGGATCTTGTTCTGCTCGCGAACCGGCCAGTGCCAGGCCCACACAGGCAGTTCGTTGAACGTCGCGCCCACGCTTTCGGCTGCCAGTGCTCCTGCGCGGCCGACGGTCTCGTGATCACTGTCGCCGTCCTTGCGCCAGGTGCCGAACACCACGTCGCCCGGTCGCAAGTAATGGCCGATGAAGGCGGTCAGCTGTGCCTCATGTTCGGTCAAGGCTTTTTCCGGAAAGCCGCCGCGCACCCACTGCAAGCCGTGGGTCGATATGCCCAGGCGATGCAGGGCATCCACGCTTTCCTGGGGGTGGGGCCGATAGATGCGCAGGCGCTCATCGGTCCACAACGGCGAAGCAGGGTGGTTGAGGTCACCGTCGGTGACCGAGATCAGCAACATCGGATAGTCCAGGTTGCTGAGTAACTGCAGCAACCCGCCACAGGCACCGATCTCATCGCCAGGGTGCGGGGAGAGGATGACGGCACGGGCGCCGGCGGGGATGAGTGTCTGGGTGCTGATGATGGGAATGTCGGCCAGCCGGGGCGAGCTGTTCCAGATTTGCGGGTGCTGCCGGCCGTGCAAGCGAGAGGCAAGTTTCATGGGATACGTCCTTGTTGTATTCAATCTTTCAGCCACGCCTCGAGCCGACTGCCCGGGTGCCCTCGAAAGGGCTGGCTGCGATCCGCAGTGCTCCGAATCCTGGAATACCGCCTGCGAAGTATTGACCATGACGCTCGATTCGTCGCGTCACTTGTGTATCTGAACTGCAATTTCTTATTCGAACTGAACTGTACAAGCGGGTGACACGGCTCCTGGGCCGCGTCCTTGCGGCACCTGATTCTCTGTAACCGTTTATCACCGAGCCTGTTCTATTCTTCGCGTTGCAACTCGAACAACAGCAAGGAGCGGCCCGTGACGGAGTACTCGGAATCGAAGTCGAAACGCTCCTGGCCCCGCACCTTGGGCTGGTTGGTGTCTACCATGCAGGTCCAGAAGCTGCCTTCAGGTACTTCCGGCAGGCGGAAATTGACGATGTCATGGTGCGCGTTGACCACCAGCAGCAACGTCGCGTCACCGCCCTTGCGGCGGATGCCGGTCTCCTGGGCGCGGCCGTCCATCAACATCCCCAGGCAGCGACCATGGCTGTCCTGCCACTGTTCAATGGTCATCTCGCTACCGTCCGGTGCCAGCCAGGTCACGTCCTTGACGCCGATGTCCTCGTTGTAATTACCCACCAGGAACCGTCCGCGCCGCAGGATCGGGTAGGCCAGGCGCAACTTGATCAGGCGTTTGACGAACTCGAGCAATGCCGCGCCGTCTTCGCTCAGGTCCCAGTTGACCCAGCCGATCTCGCTGTCCTGGCAATAAGCATTGTTGTTGCCATGCTGGGTGCGGGCGAACTCGTCCCCGGCGACGATCATTGGCGTGCCCTGGGCCAACAGCAGGGTCGCGAAGAAGTTGCGCATCTGCCGATGGCGCAGGGCGTTGATCTGCGGATCGTCCGTCGGACCTTCGACGCCGTGGTTCCAGGACAGGTTGTTGTTGCTGCCGTCCTGGTTGTTTTCATCGTTGGCTTCGTTGTGCTTGTCGTTGTAGGACACCAGGTCATGCAGGGTAAAACCGTCGTGGGCGGTGACGAAATTCACCGAGGCATAGGGACGGCGCCCGCGCTGGTTGAACATCTCGCCCGAGGCGGTCATGCGGCTGGCGAAATCAGCCAGCTGGCCGTCATCGCCTTTCCAGAAGGCGCGCACGGTGTCGCGGAACTTGTCGTTCCACTCGACCCAGCCCGGCGGGAAGCGCCCCACCTGATAGCCACCGGGGCCACAGTCCCAGGGTTCGGCGATCATTTTCACCTGGCGCAGCACCGGGTCCTGGCGGCAGGCGACGAGGAAACTGTGGCGCTCATCGAACCCGTCGTGATACCGGCCGAGGATGGTGGCAAGGTCGAAGCGGAACCCGTCGACGTGCATCTCCGTGGCCCAGTAGCGCAGGGAGTCGGTGACCATCTGCAACACGCACGGATGGCTCAGGTCCAGGGTGTTGCCAGTGCCCGAATCGTTGATGTAGTAGCGTTTGTCGTCGGGCATCAGCCGGTAGTAGGAGGCATTGTCGATACCGCGCATGGACAGGGTCGGGCCCTGCTCGTTGCCTTCGGCGGTGTGGTTGTAGACCACGTCGAGAATGACCTCCAGGTTGGCATCGTGCAGGTGCGCGACCATTTCCTTGAACTCGGCGATCTTGCCGCTGGCCAGGTAGCGCGGGTCGGGGGCAAAGAACGCGATGCTGTTGTAGCCCCAGTAGTTGGTCATGCCCTTGTGCAACAGGTGCTGGTCGTTGACGAACGCATGGATGGGCAAGAGCTCCACCGACGACACCCCCAGCTTGCGAATGTGTTCAAGCACGTCATCGACCATCAGCCCGGCGAAGGTCCCGCGCAGGTTTTCCGGTACGGCGGGGTGGCGCATGCTGATGCCGCGCACATGGGTCTCGTACAGGATGGTCTTGTCCCAAGGCACGCTGACGCGATGGTCATGGCCCCAGGTGTGGGCAGGGTCGATGACCTTGCACTTGGGCACGAACGGGGCGCTGTCGCGCTCATCGAAGCTGAGGTCGCCGTCGGGGTGGCCGATGGTGTAGCCGAACAGCGCCTCGGACCATTTCAATTGGCCGACCAGTTGTTTGGCGTAGGGATCGATCAGCAGTTTATTGGGATTGAAACGATGACCGTTCTCCGGATCGTAGGGACCGTAGACCCGGTAGCCGTAGATCAACCCCGGATGGGCATCGGGCAGATAGCCGTGGTAGATCTCATCGGTGTACTCCGGCAGCTCGATGCGTTCGACTTCGACCTCGCCGGTGTCATCGAAAATGCACAGTTCGACCTTGGTGGCGTTGGCTGAGAACAACGCGAAATTGACCCCCAGGCCATCCCAGGTCGCGCCGAGCGGGAATGGCAGCCCTTCACGAATCCGCGAGGCCTCGATAACAGGCGGCGGGGTGGTTTTCTTTGGACGGGTCATGGGTTGCTCCTGCAAAAGACAGACAGATACGGCAAAGCGGGTGGTTCAGAAATCATTGGTTCCAGTGTGGCCAGAGCTGGCGCTCCAGTGTGACTAGAGCTGACACAGAACCCTGTGGCGAGGGGATTTAGCGAAACGTCGCACCGCCCCGCTGGGGCGCGCAGCGGCCCTGTTTTCTTGGGGCTGCTACGCAGCCCAGTGGGGCGGTGCGACGTCTCGCTGAATCCCCTCGCCATAAATGCGGTCTGCTTGATCCCGAGGATCAAACCGCCGGTGGCTTGCGTGCCGCTCGTGGTTTTTTGTCAGCCGGCTTGCCAGCCGCTGGCGCCGCCGCAGCGGGTTTAGCCGCTGGCTTGGCCTTGGGCGCAGCGCTTTTTGGCGGCGCCTTGGCCGGGGTGCTCTTGGCCGCCACAGGCTTGATGCCATCGGCCTTGCTGGCGGCTGGTTTGCCGGCGGCCTTGGCTGGCTTGCTCGGCGCCAGCGCTTCGGCTTCGGCCAGTTTGCGCGCCATCTCCCAATGACGCTCTTCCTGCCCGGCAGGCTTACCTTCGGATTCCCAGATCTGATAGGCGAATTCACGAATGCGTTTATCGTCGGTACTCATCGCAATGCTCCTGACATGACTCAAGACGGGATAAAGACGTTGACCGGGAAATCCCCCAGCGCGGTGCTGACCATCAACTCCCCTTGGGGTGTGACTGCTGCACGTGTAAAAAGTCCCTTCAGTTTTCCATCCTCCACGGCGAACGGTAACGAAACGCGGGTATCGCCCCAGTTCGAAGCGGTCACCCAGGGTTCGGTACCGTTGCCCAGCAGGCGGGCGGCGTGGATCGGTACCACGACGATGGCCCGCTGTTGCTCGTGCTCACGCATGAAGGCCAGGACCCGGTCCGCGTGTTCGCCGGTCACTGGTAAGGGCTGGTAGCTGCCCTGGCGGAACAGCTGCGGGTATTCGGCCCGCAAGGCCAGCGTCCTGGCGATCAGGGCCTGCTTGACCCGACCATCGCGCCAGTCGCGTATCAGCTCGGCAGGAGGGCTGTCGGCCTGGATCGCCTGACGGCGCGCGTCGAAGTCCACCGGGCGACGGTTATCCGGGTCCACCAGGCTGAAATCCCAGAACTCGGCACCCTGGTACAAATCCGGCACGCCGGGTACGGTCATGCGCAACAAGGTCTGCGCCAGGCTGTTGAGGGCGCCCGCCGGAGCGATGGACTGGACAGCCTCGGCGAGGGCGCTGCGCAGCGGCAATCCTTCATCGCAGAGCAACAATCGTTCGAGGAACATTTGGGTCGCCTGTTCATAGGCGTCGTTGACGGCCGCCCAACTGCTTTGCAACTTGGCTTCACGCAACGCCTTGCGCTGCCACTGCCACAGGCGTTCGTTGTAGTTCGAGAGTGCCTGGTGATCATTGAGATCGAGGTCCAGCGGCCAGCTTCCGAGCAGCGCCTGGTACATGATCAGCTCATCGCCGGCCGAGGGCGCGGCCGGGTCGCTGTGCAGCGACGGCGACAGAATCCGCCATTGCTCGACGCACGCGGTGTACCAGTCGGCGCGTTCGCTGAGCACGGCCAGCCGTGCCCGGGTGTCTTCACCACGCTTGTGGTCGTGGGTGGCAGTCGTGATCAGGTTGTCGGGAAAATGCGCCTGCCGTTCCAGGCAAGCGTCATGGAATTGCTGCAGCGGTGCGCTGAAGCGTTCGGTGTTGTAGCCCACGTCATTGCGCGACAGCAGGACCGCCGAACGATACAGGGCCGTGTCCTCCACGGCCTTGGCGGCAGCGGGCGAGGTCAACTGCTGGAAGCGCACACAGGCATGGCGCAGCCGCTTGCGCTGGCTCCCTCGCGGGCGTTGTCGCCATGGCATCCCGCCGAGCCAGTCGGCCAGGCAGTCGAGCACTGGCCAGTCGGCTTCGCCGAGGGTCTGCCTGGCGCCTTCCAGGGCCTGGCGGAAAAAAACCTCGTCCTCGGCGCCACGGCCCAAGGGGCTGATGTAGGTGCGGTACACCGGGAAGTGCACGATGAGCTCCTGCAACGCCCGGCGAATCGCGCCGAGGGTCAGGTCGCGGGTCATCACGTCATCCCGGGCGACTTGGAGCAGGGCCTGGGCGACGCTCTCGAAGTCCCCAGCCAGGGAACCATTGAGAATCTGCTGGCGGGCCAGGCGGGCTTCTTCGATGAAGTGCGCCGGCCGTTCGCTATGGCGGTTCCAGAATTCGGCGAGGAGGGCGGCACCGCTTGGATCATGCTGCAGCAGCGAAACCTGGTTCATGAATTCGTAGCCGGTGCTGCCATCGATGTTCCAATCCCGGCGCAACGTCTCGCCATCGCCGAGGATTTTCTCGACGAAGATCGGCAAGTGTCGTGACGGGGACAGCGCATCGACGCGCCTGCGCAATTTGCGACAGTAACCGCGAGGGTCGGCCAGGCCATCGATGTGGTCGATCCGCAGCCCGTCTACCAGTCCGTCGCGGATCAGCTCGAAAATCTTTGCGTGAGTGGCTTCAAACACCGCCGGGCGTTCGACCCGCAGGCCACCCAGTTCGTTGACATCGAAAAACCGCCGCCAGTTGATGTCGTCCGCCGCCGTGCGCCAACTGGCGAGGCGGTAGCTCTGGCGTTCCAGCAATTCATGCAGGCGCTGGAAACCCTCGGGCTGCTCGGAATCGTAACCGCGCAGGTTGTCTTCGATGGCGCTCAGGATTTGCGCCTGCGTAGCCAGTTCGCTCAATTCCTGCTGGAGCGGGCGGGCGAGGCTATGGGCGTCGGTCTGGTAGTTCAGCGTGGTGAAACGCTCCGCCAGGGCCTTGAGGGAATCGGCCTGTTCGGCCGGCAAGGTGTCGGCGGGCCTGAGCAGTTCGCCGTACTGCATCGGACAGATGGGAAAGTGATGCTCGTAGTGCTCGACATAGAAGCGGCCCAGGGCAGGATCGAAGCGCAGCTTCAGCGTTCCTTCCTGCAATGCCACGCCGTAGTCGCTGCCCAGGAATGGCAGCAGCAGCTGGCCTTCCATCAGCGGATCGGGAGAGTGCCACTGGATATCGAAGAACTGGCCATAGGGGCTCAGGCGCCCCCACTCCAGCAGGTCAAGCCACCAGGGGTTGTCGTTACCACCGACGGCCATGTGATTGGACACGATGTCGAGGATCAGGCCCATCCGATGCTCGCGCAAAGTTGCCACCAGGCGCTTGAGCGCGGCTTCGCCCCCCAGTTCGGGGTTGACCAGGGTCGGGTCGACCACGTCGTAGCCGTGCATCGAGCCGGCGCGGGCCTTGAGCAGGGGCGAGGCATACACGTGACTGATGCCCAGCGAGGCGAAGTACGGCACCAGCGGTACCGCATCGTCCAGGGTGAAGCCTTTATGGAACTGCAGGCGCAGGGTTGCCCGCAGCGGTTGGGTCGACGTCTGTTTCATTGGTCACGCTCGTTCGCCTGAAGCCTCGCGCAGGCGAGTATTTCCAGACGCCGGGCGGCGTCCGGGCCATCCAGCAGCGCCTGGCTCTCGCCGGGCAGGCGCCTGCGCCAATTGGGATGAGTGTCGGTGGTGCCGGGCAGGTTGGCCTGCTCGTCGATGCCCAGGGCGTCTTCGAGCGGCAGCAGCACCAGCGGCGCACGGGTATGGCCAAGAAAGCGCACGCTGGCGTCCAGTACCTGATCGGTCTCGCGATGTTCTTCGCGAAAGTTCTGCGGGTCCTGGTTCAACACGTCGCGCAGGCCCTCGCGCTCACGTTCGCGGTGACGACGCCAATCCATTTCGGTGTGGGAGTCGATCAGGTCCAGCCGGGCGTTCCAGTCGATGTCATGACCATGCCACCAGCCGTTGAGGGTCGGCAGGTCATGGGTGCTGGTGGTCGCCAGGGCGTTGTCCGGCCAATCGAGAATGGGCTTGAAGCGGGTGTTGTCTTGTTCGAACAACAGCACCCGCATGCCCAGGATCGAGCGGGCGCTGAGCTTCTCCCGCAGCCCATCGGGCACGGTGCCGAGGTCTTCGCCGAGCACGATGGCTTGATGACGATGGGATTCGAGGGCCAGCAGGCGCAGTAAGTCGTCCACCGGATAATACAGGTAGGCGCCTTCGGAGGGCGGCGCGTCGTTGGGGATCACCCACAGTCGTTGCAGGCCCATGACGTGATCGATGCGCAAGCCGCCGGCATGGGCAAAGTTGGCCCGCAACATTTCAATGAAGGCGCGAAAGCCGTTGCGCACCAGGCCTTCCGGTGAAAACGCCGAGATGCCCCAGCCCTGGCCGGAACGATTGAGGATGTCCGGTGGCGCGCCCACGGTCAGCGCGGCCAGCAACTCATCCTGGCGGCTCCAGGCCTGGCTGCCGGCGCCGTCGGCACCCACCGCCAGGTCGGCGATCAGGCCGATGCCCATGCCGCTGGATCTGGCGGCGCTCTGGGCCCGCTCCAGGCATCGTGCAATCAGCCATTGGCAAAAGGCGTAGTAACCGATTTCGTCGGCGTTTTCCTCGGCGAAACGCGCCAGCGCCGCACTGCGCGGGTTGCGCCACTCTTCGGGCCATTGGCGCCAATCGAGGCTTTCGCCGCGAGCGGCGCGATCCGCTTGCAGGGCCTCGAAACGGCAGTGGTTTTCCAGGGCTTCGCCGCTGGTGTGGCGGAAACTGCTGAAGTCTTCATGTAGCGGATGCTCGCCCTGGCTGAAGCCGTCGTACAGGGCACGGAGGATTTTCTGCTTGGCCTCGGCCGCCACCGGCCAGTCAACCAGGGGCTGTTCTTCGAGATGGCGCAGTTGATTGACCAGGCCCGTGGCGTCGATCGCCGTGCGCAAGGCGCGTTCACCCAGGATCGTGCCTGGCGCGGCATACAGGCTGTTGAGGAACAGGCGGCTCGATGGCGAGTAGGGGCTATAGCGCCCGGTGTCGCTGCTGAACATCGCGTGTATCGGGCTGATAGCCAGGGCTTCGGCACCGCGCTCGCCGGCCACCCGTGCCAGTTCTTCCAGCGCCTGGGTGTCGCCGAAGCCGCCGTCGCCAGGGCGGCGCAGCGCATACAGCTGTGCGCTCAAGCCCCAGGCCCGGGGCGTCGGGTCGTCGACGGCCTCGGCCACGCTGTAGCAGCGGGCGGGCGCGACGGCCAGGGTGAAATGCTGGTCCTGGATGCGGACCTGCTGGTAGCCCACCGGGACCATCCCCGGCAGCTTCGCGTCGGCGTCGAGCTTCAGGTTCAGCGTCGCGCCGTCTTCGAGCTGGATTTCGCAGGGCATCGAGCCTTCGAAATAGCGGCTCAGGTCGACGCTGGCGCCGACGTCGGCGGTGATCAAGGGGGGTAGACGATGGTTCTGCTGATCTTCCTGCAATTGCAAAAGACTGGCGTCGATTTCCTGGGCACTGCCGGCCGGATGGCCCAGGCCCGTCAGGACCGAGCGCAATACCGCCGGCGAGACTTTCTGGGCCCGGCCATTGGCGTCGATCCAGTCCACCGCCAGGCCCGCGCGGCCGGCGAGGATTTCCAGTTGCGCATCGCTCATGGGCGCTCTCCAATAATGTTGGGCAACGTTGCCGCTTGCGTCAGAGTGACCAGCGCGCTGTAGGGCGCAAGAGCACCCTGTTCCAACAGACCCATGGCTTGCTGCGGATGTTCGAAAAGAATGCGCGCCTCCTCCGGGGCGCTGTGTTCAACCGGCTGCTCGCTGAGGTTCAGGTCGATGCGCAGCACGCTGCCATCCTCCATCCGCCAGCGTGCACTGATCGCGCCGTGGCCCAGCACGTCGGCCCCCAATGCCTGGATCGCGGGCAGGCGCGGGACGATCTCTTCGCGACGGATTTTCAGCAACTGACGGTACAGCGCCTCGCTGGCTTGCTGCTCCGGCCTACGGGACTCCAGATTCGGCCGTGAAGCATCGAACGTGGCGGCTGCGTTGGGATCGGGAATGCGTTCGCGTTTCTCGGGATCGGCAAAGGCGCTGAAGGCCTTGAACTCGTTGCGCCGACCCTCACGCACCAGCTCCGCCAGCTCACCGTGGTGGCTGGTGAAAAACAGGAACGGCTGTTCGGCGAGCACTTCGTCACCCATGAACAGCAACGGAATCATCGGACTCAGTAGAAGAAGCACTGTCGCCGCCTGCAGGGCTTGGGGCGGGGCCAATTGGTGCAGGCGTTCGCCCAGGGCCCGGTTGCCGATCTGGTCATGATTCTGCAGAAACAGCACGAAGGCGTTGGCGGGCAAATGACCGCTGGGTTCGCCCCGGGGCTCGCCGTGGCGGTTGAGATGGCCCTGGAACACGAAGCCCTGGCTGAGGCAGCGTGCCAGTTTTTCCGTGGGCTGTTCGGCATAGTCGGCGTAATAGGCGTCGGTTTCCCCGGTGAGCAACACGTGCAGGGCGTTATGGCCGTCGTCGTTCCACTGGGCGTCGTAACCCTGCTCGAGCAGGCTGGCCTGGTTGTGTTCGTTTTCCACGGTCAGCCAGACATGCCGCGCCGGGTCGACCTGTTGACGCACCCTGGCGGCCAGCTCCTGGAGAAAGTCCGGGTCTTCAATCGCGTGCACGGCATCCAGGCGCAAGCCGTCGAAGCGGTATTCCAGCAACCACATGAGCGCATTGTCGATGAAGAAGTCCCGCACTTCGCGGCGACGGAAATCGATGGCCGCGCCCCAGGGCGTGTGCTTGTCTTCGCGAAAGAAACCCTTGGCGTAGCGATGCAGGTAATTGCCATCGGGGCCGAAGTGGTTGTAGACCACATCCAGGATCACCGCCAGGCCATGACCGTGGGCGCTGTCGATCAGGTGCTTGAGCTGTTCCGGCGTGCCGTAGGACGCCTGGGGCGCATAGGGCAGGACGCCGTCATAACCCCAGTTGCGATCACCGGGGAACTGCGCCAGGGGCATCAGTTCGATGGCGGTGACACCCAGCCCGGCCAGGCGTGCCAGTTGCTGCTCGACCCCCTCGAAGCCACCGAGGGTGCCGACGTGCAATTCATAGATCACCGCTTCGTACCAGGGGCGGCCGGACCATTGGGTGTGGCGCCATTGATAAGCGTGGGGATCGACCACCACGCTGGGGCGGTCGATGTCTCCGGCCTGGGCACGGGAGGCGGGGTCGGGTACCTCCAATTCTCCGTCGATGTTGTAGCGGTAGCGAGTACCAGCAGGGCAACGGGTCTGGATCATGAACCAGCCGTTGGCTTGGGGCAGCAGTGGTATTGATTCGCCAGTGTCGAATTCGACACTGACGTAAAACGCATCCGGGGCCCACAGGGCGAAACGCGTGTGCTCGGCATCAAGCATGGTCGCGCCGTGGGTCCAGGTGTCAGGCGTCCTTGACGGCATCGATCACCTCATTGTCTGGCCGATTTACCCAGGGATTTCGCCACCAGTTGTTCGTAGAGTTCGGCGTAGGGTTCGACCGCCTGGCACCAGTTGAAAGGCGCCGACATCGCCCGGCAGCGCATGGCGTTGAGCAGTTCGGGGAAGGCGAAGACCTTGAAGGCCCGGCTCAGTGCCTGCTTGTAGCTGTCCACGGTGGACTCGGCGAACAGAAAGCCGGTAATGCCGTCTTCGATGGTGTCCGCCAGGCCGCCGGTATTGCGCGCCACCGGCAGCGAGCCGAAGCGCTGGGCGTACATCTGGCTCAGGCCGCAGGGTTCATAGCGCGATGGCATCAGCAGGAAGTCGCTGCCGGCGAACATCCGCCGTGCGTCGGTCTCGTTGAAGCCGATGCGCACGCCGATCCGACCGGGGAAACGCAGCGCCAGCTCGCGCATGGCCTGTTCTTCTTCCGGTTCGCCACGGCCGATGATGGCGATCTGGCCGCCGGACTCGACGATGAATTCGGCCACGGCTTCGGTCAGGTCCAGGCCTTTCTGGTACACCAGGCGCGATACCACGGCGAACAACGGGCCCTTGGATTCATCGAGGCCGAACAGTTCACGCACGTGGGCGGCGTTCACCGCCTTGCCCTCCCAGTCGCCAATGGCGAATTTGCGGAACAGGTGCGTGTCGGTGGCCGAATCCCAGCTTTCGTCGATGCCGTTGGGGATCCCGCTGAGCAAGCCTTGTTGGGTCTTGGCCGCGAGGAAACCGTCGAGCCCGCAGCCGAACGCCGGGGTGGTGATTTCCTGGGCATAGGTGGCGCTGACCGTGGTGATATGGCTGGAATAGGCCATGCCCGCCTTGAGAAACGACAGCTTGCCGTAGAACTCCATGCCTTCCTGCTGCAGCGCGTGCTCGGGAATGCCCAGCTCAGGGCAGGAGGCCAGGCTCACGACGCCCTGGTACGCCAGGTTATGGATGGTGAACAGGGTCGGTGTGCGTTGTCCGCGCCAGTGCATGTAGGCGGGTGCCAGCCCGGCCGGCCAGTCATGGGCATGGACCAGGTCGGGGCACCAGTGGATCTGTGCCAGGTTGGCGGCGATGTCCGCAGCGGCCAGGCCCAGGCGTGCGAAGCGGATGTGGTTATCCGGCCAGTCGCGGCCATTGTTGGCGCCGTAGGGCGAGCCTTCGCGGGCAAAGAGTTCGGGGCAGATCAGCACGTAGATCACCAGGCCGTCGGCCATGTCCATGCGTCCGATCTTGCAGGGTGGCAGGGCCGCATGGCCGCCGAGTTCACCAACGATGTGGATCGGATTACCGCTGTTCATCACCTGCGGATAACCGGGGATCAGCACCCGGACATCATGCAGGCCGGCCATCGCCCGGGGCAGTGCGGACGAGACGTCGCCCAGCCCCCCGGTCTTCACCAGGTCGGCGATTTCCGAAGTGACGAATAAAACTTTCTTGCGGTTGGGGTTCTGGCGGACGACGGGGAGCAGTGCCTTGCCTCCGGTGGACAGCACCGGTGCCGTCGGCGATTCAGCCGCCGGCGGTAGTTGTGAACGGACTTGCTGGGGTTCCAAGGCAGCACTGATCATAAGTATCTCCTGTATCTCGATCTGTTTCCGGCACGCGCCAGAGCTGTTGTTTCATTGGCCGAATCCTGCGGCCAGGCGCACAAGCGCTACGCAAGGAGAGCGAAGCGCTGCCCAATGCGGCTAAGCGAATCAGGTAATGGGACTGTGCAAGGACTGCACCAGCCGCTGTTGCCCTACCTCTAACCTGACCCGTCGCCGTTGCGAAAAGTTTCGACTTTTTTTCGTCGAAATGACCGGTCGGTTTTCCTCCGGGATCGGCAGTCTAGGACAGAACCTAGAGCGGTGCGGTGCGCTTCGTCGATTTGTCGGACAATCACGTTTTTTGTCGGCAATGTCTTACATGACGGCGGGAGATACGCGCCGACGAAGTGCACTTATCTGAAATAAAAATGCGGTAAGGGGGAGGAGTGGTTTCATCGACGTGCGCGACCGGGTGACGGGATGCACCATTGGAGTGCGCGCGAAATAGAGGCGTTTTGATAGCTCTTCCGATGAAGGAAATTCTGTTTTTTGTGGGAGCGAGCCTGCTCGCGATAGCGTCAGCACAGTCAAGATCTTCATCGACTGATCCACCGCTATCGCGAGCAGGCTCGCTCCCACAGGAGATCTGCAGTGGCTTCGGATCTTGCTATCACAGGAGAGCCCATGTGGGAGCGAGCCTGCTCGTGATAACGATCTGTCAGCCGGTCGAGGTCAGCAAGCGGATCGGTGCGCCGGCCGCCCAGGCTTGCAGGTCTTCGATCATCTGCCCATAGAACTGCCTGTAGTTCTGCCGGCTGACATAACCCACGTGCGGCGTGGCCAGTACGTTGTCCAGCGTTCGGAACGGGTGATCGACAGGCAGGGGTTCCTGGGCGAATACATCCAGGGCGGCGCCGGCCAGGCGTTTGTGGCGCAGGGCATCGATCAGCGCGTTTTCATCGACGATTGGCCCCCGTGCGGTGTTGACCAGCAGCGCCTCGGGTTTCATCCACGCCAGCGCCTGGGCGTCCACCAGGCCTCGGGTACGTTCACCCAGCACCAGATGGATCGAGAGAATGTCTGCCTGCTCGAACAACTGCTGTTTGCTCACGTAGGTCACGCCCACCTCGGCGGCCTGCTCGGCGGTGAGGTTCTGGCTCCAGGCGATCACCCGCATGCCGAACACCTGGCCGAACTGTGCCACTCGCTTGCCGATGCTGCCCAGGCCGAGGATGGCGAGGGTCTTGCCGTGCAAGTCGCCACCGAGGCCCTGCTGCCACAGGCCCGCACGCAGGGCATTGGCTTCCTGGACAAGATTGCGGCTCAGGGCCATCACCAGCGCCCAGGTCAGTTCGGGGGCCGCGTGCTTGTAGCTTTCGGTGCCGCACACCTGGATGCCCAGCTCGGCAGCGGCCTTGAGGTCGAGGGCGGCATTGCGCATGCCGCCGGTGAGTACCAGCTTGAGATTCGGCAGGCGACGCAGCAGGCCTGCGTCGAATGCCGTGCGTTCGCGCATCACGCAAATCACCTCGAAGGGTGCCAGACGTTCGGCGAGGGTGTCGCGGTCGGCAGGGTAGTCACGCAGGAACGTGACCTGGCCGATGCTGTCCAGGGCCGACCAGTCCACCACGTCCCGTGCCACGTCTTGCCAATCGTCGATGACCGCTATTTGCACCGCCATGGAACACCTCGTCAGGGAATGGGTTTGTTCAGCCAGTTCAGCAACGCTTCATGGAAGCGGTCCGGCTCTTCCATCTGCGGAGCGTGCCCCAGATGAGGGAACTCCACCAGGGTCGAGCGCGGGATGAGCTGGGCGGCCTGCTTGCCCAGTACCTCGTAGCGGCCGAGCCTGGCTTTTACCGCCGGTGGGGCGATGTCGCTGCCGATGGCCGTGGTATCGGCGGTACCGATCAGCAGCAGGGTCGGCATCTTCAGGTCCTTGAATTCGTAGTAGACCGGCTGGGTGAAGATCATGTCGTAGATCAGCGCCGAGTTCCAGGCGACCTGGGTGTGTCCGGGCCCCTTGTTCAAGCCGGCGAGCATGTCCACCCAGCGCTCGAACTCCGGTTTCCAGCGGCCGCCGTAGTAGGTCGTGCGCTCGTAATTGCGAATACCGTCGGCGTTGAGCTTCAGCTCCCGTGCGTACCATTGGTCCACGGTGCGGTAGGGCACGCCAAGGGCCTTCCAATCCTCCAGGCCGATAGGGTTGACCATGGCCAGGCGCTCTACCTGATCGGGAAACTGCAAGGCATAACGGGTGGCGAGCATACCGCCGGTGGAGTGTCCCAGGATGACTGCTTTCTGTATGCCAAGGGCCTTGAGCAGCGCCTGGGTGTTGCTAGCCAGTTGCTGGAAGCTGTACTGGTAGTGGTCCGGTTTGCTGGACGTGCAGAAGCCGATCTGGTCCGCCGCAATCACCCGGTAACCAGCCTCGCTGAGGGTCTTGATCGAGTCGCCCCAGGTGGCGGCGCAGAAGTTCTTGCCGTGCATCAGCACGACGCTACGGCCATTGACCTTGCGCTGGGCCGGTACGTCCATGTAGCCCATCTGCAGGGACTTGCCCTGGGACTGGAAGGTGAAGTGCTTGAGGGTATAGGGGTACTCGAAACCCTGGAGTTCCGGCCCGTAGGCCGGCCCTTGCACAAGGCTTTCGGCATGGGCGGCCAGCGGCAGGGCGGCGGAAAGGAACAGGCTGGATAACCAGCGAAGGGTGGGGCGCGGCATGGTCGATCTCCTTGTGGCAGCCGGCCGATCCTGGAGCGGCCCGGTTATGGCGACATTAACCACAGGCAATCGACAGGCCGGAATGTTCAACCGACCCAGGAAAAATGCAACTGACGCGGCGCGGCGATCTCCGTCAGTGGGCCGGGTAATCCGCCACCACGGTCTGCGTTCCGTCTTTCTTCAGGCCGATCACCTGGTAGGCGTCGCTCATGCCGTCCATTTCCATGCCGGGCGACCCCATGGGCATGCCGGGTGCGGCCACGCCGAGCAAGTCGTCCCGTTGGCTCAACGCCCGTACCTGATCGGCAGGGACGTGGCCCTCGACGAATTTGCCGTTGATCTCGGCGGTATGGCAGGAACGCATGTTGGGCGCCACGCCCAGGCGTTGCTTGACTGAACTCATATCGGTTTCGACATGGTCGTTGACCTTGAAGCCGTTCTCTTGCAGATGAGCAATCCATTTCTTGCAGCAGCCGCAGTTGGCATCGCGGTGCACATCGATGGTGGTCGGTGTGGCCGCCTGGGCCAGGGTGGTGACGAACAGGGCGCTCAGGGCGAGCAGGTGCAGGGGATTGGCCATGGAAGCGGTCTCGTGTGGAGCAGGTTGGCGGGAGGATAACAGAGTAGCGGTTGCGAGCTGACGGGGTGCTGAGGGGCGGATGACAGAATTGTCAGGTGGATGGAATGAATAGTCGCCACCGCTCGCCAGCTCGCCCACTGAAGATCCAGTGTGGGAGCGAGCCTGCTCGCGATAGCGGTTTAACATTCGACATCAATGCAAGCTGATCCACCGCCATCGCGAGCAGGCTCGCTCCCACAGGGGAGTGCTCCCATGAGCCCTTCAGGGCTGCATGGGAGCAACCGTTCTCAGCGAAGCTTGAACCGTCCCATGATCGCATTCACCCGACTGTTGGCTTCCAGCAGTTGTCGGGTGTTGTTTTCGCTGGCCAGTCCGCCTTCTACCAGTTCCTCCACCATATGGCGGATCTGCACCATGCTGCGGTTGATTTCTTCGGTCACGGCGCTCTGTTGTTCGGCGGCAGTGGCGATCTGGGTGCTCAGGCTGTTGATCTGGCCGACGGAGCCGGCCATTTCATCCAGGCCGCTGTTGACCCGGGAGGTCGCGTCGGCAGCCGACTGGCAACTGGCCTGGGTATTTTCCATCGCCAAAACCGACGAGCTCACGCCTTGGGTCAGGCGGGTCAGCATTTCGTTGATTTCCGAGGTGCTGGCCTGGGTGCGGGCGGCGAGGGCACGGACCTCGTCGGCCACTACTGCAAACCCGCGGCCTTGTTCGCCGGCCCGGGCGGCTTCGATGGCGGCGTTGAGTGCCAGCAGGTTGGTCTGTCCGGCAATGGCACCGATCACGCCGAGAATCTCGGTGATGCGTTGCGCGTCCTGCTGCATGCTCTCGACCTTGCGGGTGGCGCCGGCGACTTCATCGATCAACGCCACCACGCTGTTGGAGGCTTCGCCCACCACGACACGAGAGCGATCGGCGTGTTCGTTGGCGCGTTGGGTGAACGCAGCCGTTTCGGCGGCGTTCTGGGCCACGCTCTCGGCCGTCGAGCTCATCTGGGTAATGGCGGTCACGGTCTGGTCGGTTTCCGAGGCGTGGCGCATCAGGATCTCGCTGGTATGGGCCGAGGTCCGCTGCAGGTTGTCCAGGCTCGACGCCATGGCGCCGGTGGCCTGGGTAACCTCACTGATCATGTCTTGCAGGTAGACGATGAAGCGGTTGACCGAATGACCAATCGCTCCCAGTTCGTCCTCGGCGCGGACGGTGATGCGTCGGGTCAGGTCGGCATCGCCGGTGGACAGCGCATCGATGTTGCCCTTGAGTACCTTCATGCGGCCGGTCAGTTGGCGGATTGCGTACAACTGCATCAGCACCAGCAGGATGACCATCGGGATCTGCAGCAGGCTGAGCGTATTCAGTACATCATCGCGCTGAGCGGTGATCAGGCGGGTTGGCAAGGCGGTGGCGAGGAACCAGGGCGTGCCTTCGATGGGGCGCATGAAGAACGTGCTGGCTTCGCCCTTGTTGTCGAATTCGACCCGCTGCAACGGCTGGTCGCGCTGAGCCAGGCCCGCCTTGACCTGAGCGGCAAACGGCAAAGTGGCCGCCAGTTCGCTGATGTTCTTGAGGACGATCGGACCGCTGATGCGCGAGCTGTTGCTGATGATCTTGCCGTCGCCTTCGACAATCAGCATTTCGGCGTTCAGGTCGGCTTCCTTGCGCGCCACCAGGTCATTGAAGAAGCCCAGGGTCACGTCGATGGTGGAGACGCCGTAAGGCACACCGTTTTTCTGGATGGCCATGGCACAGTTGGTGCGCGGTTCGGCGCTGGCGTCATCTTTATAGGCGGCGGCCCAGGCGCATTTGCCGGGCGGGGTGGCCATGCCGCCCTTGTGCCAGGGCTGCTCGTAATAGTTCGGCGCGGCGTCGCTGTTCCAGAACGTGTTGACTACCAGTTTGCCGGAGCCGTCGCGATGCCAGAACGTGCTGAATTTGTTTCGTCCTTCGGCTCGCTGGTTGGGCAGCGGCCAGATCCCGCCACCGAAGACTTTCGGTTCGCCATATTGATCCACCAGGCCGGGGAGTACCTTGTCGATGGCATCGCTGTCGAGCAACGGAATGGTCTGGGTAATGCTGCGTTGCTGGGCCTGCACTTTGTTCAGCTCGCCCTGGATCTGCTCCGCGACTTCGCCGATGCGATTGAGCGCGACTTGTTCTTCGGTCTGGCGCAGCTTGGGCGCGACCAGATAGCTGATGCCCACGACGGTCAGGAAGGACAACACCAGGATGAATAAGATCAGGAACAGCGTGTAGCGAGCCTGAATGGTGCGGAATGAGGGCATTGGACAGTTCCTTGCTCGAAGGCATCTTTTGGGACGGTAGACATGTCTGTATCGGCTCCTCGCCATTGCGCTTGAATGTTCCATGCTTGACAGAGGGGACCGTTCGTCGCCAACGTTGCCCCTGTCACGCTGCCGAACTGGACTGCCTGCCTCTCCAGTTCCGCGTATGGAACTGCAACTCATCGTGCAGTCGTTGCATCGGCTCCGCATGCAAGTCCAGGTGGCGAGCCAGCGCGCCACGGTGAAACAGCGCCTGCCAGTTCAGCTCGCCTTCGGCGGGCACCATGCCGGTAAAAATGAATCCGGCAGTCATCAACCGTCGGTAGTCCTCGGGAAATTGGCGGCGCAGTCCGAGTCGTACCGCGATCGACCAGTGGGCCGGCAAGCGTTGCAGTTGTCTGGCCAGGTGCCGGCTCATGTGTCCGGCGATGACGTCGATGCGCCCGGGTAATGAGCTGATCTGCAGCGGCTGCATCGGGGCAGGTGCGTCGTCGAAGGTGGTGCCGAATTGTGCAGCCAGGGGCGCCATCAGCCATTGGCACGGGGCAGGCCATTGCACGTCGGGCAACGGCCGGCGATGGTCGCCCATCACCTGACAGCCGACCACTATGGTCTCGGTTTGGGCCTCGGTTTGGGTCGCGGAGAATGGCGAGGGCACATGGTCGGGCATCAGTCCCATGTCATGGAAACCGAGTCGTTGTGCCAGTCGTTGGCTATAGAGGTGGCTGGTGACCTGTTTGATGGACAGCCTGACGAGGCCGAGATCCTTGCAGCGATCCAGTAGCTGCCGGCCCAGGCGGGTAGCAATCTGACTGCCTTGCAGCGCCGGGTCCACTGCCATCAGCGCCAGCTCGGCATCCTCCCGGTTCGCCGCAGGTCGGCACAACGCGGCGTGGCCAACCACCCGCTCCTCCAGCACGGCGACCATGGAAAACCAGTGTCGATGCTGGTGGTGCTGGCAAATCATGTGGGGCACGTAGACGTCTGGCGAAACATAGTGATCCCCGTATACCCGGCGGAACAGTTCGCTGATTCCAATGGCGTCGGCGGGCCTGAACGGCCTGATGACCAGGGCACTCATCTGACGTGCCTCGCTGCCATCGGGCCATAGCCCCGGCGATCGACGACCTGCAAGTGTTTGCCGGAGCGTGGGTGGCGCTCCAGATCCTGCGCCTGGCAGGCTTGGACATGCAGAACGAGTTGATCGATGCCCGGATGCTGCTGGATCAAAGCGAGTTCCAGCGCCTGGGACAATGACCCGCAGAGGCTCGACGGATGATCGGGTACCCATTTGAGCACCACACGGTCATTGTTTTCGACGGGCTCGATGATCAGTTGCCATTGGAGTTCGCCGCCAATGTCCCGAATGATCTCGCTGATCCGCTGCGGAAACAGCGAAACCACGCCGACCCGTACCCGCTGGCTCTGCGCGCTACGTCCCGCCAGTTCGAACTTGCGTCGTGGAGTGCCGACAGGCTCTCGCCAACAGGCCCGGTCCCCCACGGGATAACGCACCATCGGCATCAGGGTCCGGGTGAAGTTGGTCACCACCAGGTTGCCTGGGCGGTCACAGGCTTCGATAACCTCGCCGCTCACTTCATCGATGATCTCCAGCCGCGTCTGTTCGTCGAATACGCGGTGCTCGCCGGGCAAGCAATCAGGGGTGCTGGCCCCGACCAGTCCGGCGTCCACGCTGGCATAACCGATGGACGCGAAGCGTGCCTGGGGGAAGACTTGTCTCAACATTGGAAGTTGACGCTCGAACAGGTGCTCCCCACCGAACAGCACGGTGGTGATACCGGACAGCGTTCGGCCCTGCCGGTCCAGATGACTGGCAATGGCCAGCAGATGGGCCGGTACACCCGCCAGCACATTGATGCGGTGTGCAGTGACGGCATCGGCCAACACATCCGGATCGATCGACCCGGTGAAGGGGAACTCGGTAATCGGCAGGTCAACCTGGCAAAGGGCACCGTGGATGAACAGGAAACTCGCATACAGGTCCCCCGAGAAGAACAGATTGGCAATTCGATCGCCTGTATCAAGCTGGGTGGACAGGCCGCCTGCGAAGCCATCGAGCATTCGCTGCCATTCCTCATGGGTGTACACCGACAGCTTTCCCTGGCTGGTCGTGCCACCGGTTTTATAGATCAGTGCGTCCGTGACGGGACCGGTCAGTACATCCCAGGTGTCCAGGTCATGGCTGCCGCTCCAGTAATCGTTGGCGTCGACAATCGGCAGGTCCTCGAACGCACAGCCTTGCGCGGGTAAATGCTTCCAGTGTTTCTGGTAATACTTTGAATGCAGGCGCACGTGGGCGAGCCATTGTTCGAATGGAAAGGAAGTGCTCATCAGGGACTCTCGGGCTATGAAGTTCGCTGGTTAAGGCGCAGGCGAAGGGCTATAAGCCAGGGCTTCTGTCATCAATCACCAGCGGGACTTTGCCGCTGTGTCTGTTATGTTCGAAACATTCGGGCGTACAGGGTTGGACTTCCAGTACCAGCAGTGCGGCATCGACGGATGCGCACAGCGGTTGCAGTGCCAGGACCCTGCGCCGTACCGTTTCGGCGTCGCCATCGGCGCGGATCAGCATGCGCTCGCAGCCGCTGCTGTGGTGATCGAGGACGATTTGAATGGCCACCTGGGCCAGTTCGGCCAGCTCCTGGCTATTGATGGATTCCGTGGCAACGCGCAGCACGCGGCCGTGGCGCTGGCGCAGCTCGAACCTGGGTGATTCCAGGCCACAAGGGCAGGGGCCCGGCAGCCAGCGTCCGCAATCGCCGACGTCGTAGCGCTGCAGAGGTTGCGCCTGGCGCTGTCGGGAAGTGAACAGCAAGCGCCCGGTTTCCCCCGGCGCGACCGGCGTATCCTGATCCAGGTCGATGACTTCCAGGTATTGAATGTCGTCCATCAGATGGAACACGCCATCCTCGCTGGCGGCGCAGGCATGGCCGAGAGGGCCTGCGTCCACGCTGCCGTACAGGGCCGAGCGAATGCGCGTGACGCCGCAAGCCTGGAACAACTGTCGAGTGGCTTGTCCCAGGTGCTCGCCGCCCAAAAGGATTTTGCACACACCGCCGTAGTCCTGAAGGAGGCTCCTCTGGCTGGAAAACAGACGGTGCAGTGTGCTCGGCATGCCGATCAACGTATTGATGCCATGGGCGACGATCATCCGGGCGATTTCGTCGAACGCCTTGTCTGTCGGCGCGCCCATGGGGTAATGCACGACGTTCATCTGTTCGAGTATTTTCGAGAAACTGAAAAAACCGCCGTAGAGGTTGCCCCCGTAGAACAGGTTCATCACCCGGTCGTGTGCGGGGTCCAGGCCGGCTGCACGCAGTCCGTCGGCGGCGGCACGCATGTGGCGGTCGAAATCGCGATAGCTGTAGCACGACAGCACGGGGGCGCCACTGCTGCCACCGGAACGGAAGAACAGTTGTGCCTGGGCTGCGATGGGGAGGGCCATGAAATCGGCCTTGCCCATTATCGGTGTTGAAGGAGTCATCGATATCGGCGCCGGAGAGGCGTCCAGGGTGACACGATGACTCGCGACGTGGGGTTCAAGGCCGACCGACACCCGCCTGCTCAAGCGTTGCAGTGCATAGACGCCGTCATGGGGCTCGCCGTCATAGCCCTGCTGAATCTCACGGGTTGTCGAGAGGCGGGAGACGCCGGCGGCTATCAGGCGACGTGTCAGCCCTGGCGCCTGTTCCGGTTCACAGATGAGTGCGCAGCTCTGCAAGACGTTCCGCCAGGGCAACAGTGTCTCGGTCAACCGTGCTTGGGGGACGGGCCGCAACAGCAGGGTGCGAAACAGTGGCGACGGCGACAGGTCGCGATGATGTTCCCAGAGGATGCGCCAACCCTCACCGGTCCAGACCTGGCCTGCATGTCCCGCGAAGCTGTGGTCCAGCCGGGTGAGTGCCGTTCGGGTGGTGATTTCACAGGCTTCGGCAGTGGTGAGCGCCAGGGCGGGCCAGCGTCCGGCCCTTCGCTCGAATGCGGCGGCCAGGGCGCTACCCACTTGCTCCATCACGACGGGTTCGTCAGTGTCGACCAGCAGCCATTGCGGGCTGGAGCAGGCTTGCTGGTTGAGGCGGCAGATTTCATCCACCAGGTCATCCATTGCCTGGGGGGTGGCCGCGTGAGGCGAGAGGTAGGCGAAGCTGACGCGATGCCCCCAGTCGATCCAGCGACACCCGCTCGGGACCTGCTCGCGCAGGGCCTTGAGTGCCGTCTCGCCACCCCAGGCGCTGACACCTTGTGCCAGGGCGAAAAGGCGCTGGCTGTCATGGTGGGGAACCGGCAACACCGCCAGATAATCGCAGAGCCGGCCACTGCTGTCGCATGCCAGAAAAGCCGCCAACAGGCGCGCTGTCAATGCGCCATCCTGTGTGCTCGGGCGTATCCAGTTGATATTGCCGGCCAGCAGGCTTTCCAGGGCCGCGCAGAACGCCAGCAAGGGCGCATTGCTCGGCGTGACGTGCACCACCAAGCCCAAGGGCTGCCAGCTTTCAAAGGGGCCGTCGCTGTAGTCGATGCGCCGCAGCGAGCGAGGATCCGCTCCCAGCTCCCGCGCGAGTTTCAAGCTCAATTGCTCGCGCCCGCAGAATGCGATCAGCGCCTGGCGTTGGTCCTCGTCGAGGAACGCTTCCCGTCCCGCGCGCAGTCCTTGGGCGAACGCCTCGGCGCAGTCGAGCACGCTGTCGCTGGGGGGCGACGACGCCAGGAGGGCGGGCAGTTGCGCTTGCAGGCGTTCGAGGGCCTGGTCGAGTGTCAGGCTCGCGTGCAGCTGGCCGTTGATGAGGTACATATCATTGCTCCTTGATCAGTTCCGCGGCGGCCATGGCGCAGCTTCGGCTGGCGCTGGTGCCGGCGCGACCATGCAGTTCGAACCATTGGGTGCTCGAACCGCATTCACAGTCGGCGGGGTGCAGGGTCGCCAGGTCGCTCATCACCACGGCATGGGCGGGGCTGGAAGAGATATAGGGCGAAACGAATGACAGCAATCCGGCCTCGCCGAGCGGCTGCACGTCGAAGTTCGAGGGGTGACGGATGAAGACTTTCGAATAGACCGGTACATGAAACCGGTGCTCAGCACATTCGATGTAGGGCACGGCGTGCTCGACTGCACCGTAGCCGTCGCGGCAGCGATGGGCTTCGATGCCCAGTTGCCGGGTGATGCGCTCATAGACTTGGTGGCGGGGTATTTCCCGGTCAGCCTGTTTCTTCCAGCCGCCGCCCAGGAACACCAGGGAATCAGGCGCGAGCGTCAGATTCGGGACGCCGCTCTCGCGCATGCGCTCAAGTACGTGCCAGAGCAGCGCCGGAAAGCCGAAGATCCTCACCGGCAGGCCTTGCTCAGCGAACGTCTGCAGGGCGCGGATGACGCCGAAAACGTCGAACTCATGACCGTTGCCGGTGTGTCGCAAGGCATAGATCAGGCTGTTGACCGGGGCGAAGCGACACAGGAACTGATCGGTATAGGCCGTACCGAGGCGATTGTCCGGTTCGGGTTCATGGCTGAGCAACAGGTAGTTGCAGGGCGCGTCCGGCGTGGACCAGCCGTAATGATCGAAGATGCGCGCCACCATCCCCTGGGCCGCCGTCATGCTGCGTTCGTCATAACGCATGCGGCTTTTCTGGCCGCCGGTACCGGATGAAGTGAGTTCCAGGGCCTCCTCGCCCGTAGGACTGATCAACAAGCGTTGTTTGAAGTAGTTGGCGTAGATGGGCGGCAGGCGCGACCAGTCCGTCAGGTGTTCCAGGTCCTCGACGGCGAGTCCGTTGGCGTTGAGCCAGTCTTCGTAGCCGGGGGTGTGATGGCTATGGAACAGGCTGATCTCGGCCATGGCCCGATCGAACAGCCCGGAGGGTATCGATTCGGGGCTATAGGGCTGGGGCAATGCACACAGCGCATCGGCGTGGGGAAAATGAATCATTGGTTAACTTTCCTCGGGAGCGGAAAAATTCAAACGGGAGCGACCGGTCGCGACATGAACAGGCACAACGCAACAGGACAACTGAGCCCGGCGATACCGGCCATCAAGGCAAAGGATTCCAGGCTGGTGCCGGCACCCAGCAACGCCAGCAGCGAACCGGCAGCGGTCATCACGGCGATGGAGATCATCCCGACCATGGCCGAGACCAACCCCTTGCTGTCGTCGCTGGCAAACAACGCCAGTCGATACAGAGCCGCATTACCCAGGCCGAGGCCGAGGGCATACAGCGAAAGGCCGCCGACCAGCGCAGGCAGGGGAAGGGGGAATCGGCTGAAGATGACCAAGGCGAGCAGGCCGGCGCACAGAGGCCATAGGCTGCAACGGAGCACGCCGCGTACGCCGATCCGTTCCACCAGGGCATTGAGCAGAAGATTGCCGAGGATCACGGCGGCGAACACCGGGATCTGCCAGAGCCCATACACCAGTGGAGAAACGCCCTGTCCCTGTATCAGCAGCAGGGGCGACAGGCCGATCCAGGCGATCAATGGCAGGCTCATCAGCCCCAGCGCGACGCTGGCCGCCATGAATCCGGGGTGGCCGAGCAAGGCGCCATAGCGCTTGATCAGTGCACGCAGTTCGACAGGAGCAGGTGGCGGCTGTTGGCTGCCCGGCCTCGAGTGGCGTGGCATGAATCCCCAGAGAGCCAACCAGCTCAATGCCCCGAGGCCGGCCAGCAGCAGAAACAGTTCGCGCCAGGACAGCCATTGCAGAAGCAACCCTCCCAGCAAGGGGCCCAGCAGGGGCGACAGGAGGGCCAGGTTCCCCAGCAGTGCCATGATTTTCACGGCATCCGACTCGTTGAACATGTCCTGTATGGCGGGATAGCTGACCGCAATCACGAAGCCCAGGCCCATGCCCTGGACAAGGCGAAGGCCATTGAACCCCTGCATCTGGCTGACCTGGGTGGCCGCCGCGCAAGCCAGCACGAACCCGGCGCAACCGGCGAGCATGAACGGCCGACGTCCATGACGATCCGACAATGGCCCGATCAACCAGGGCAGCAGGACGCCACCCAGCAGGTAGAGATTGAATGCGTAGGGAATCTGATCCGCAGTGGCCCCGAGCTCTTCGGTGACGGCGAGCATGGCGGGCATGATCAAGTCACTGGCCATGTACGTTAATAATTCGAAGAGTGCGATAGCCAGGCAAAAACCTGTCAATCGTTCAGGCGAGAAAGTGGTCCGCAAGTTTGGCATTCCCAACGTTTATTTCGAGTGGAGAGGTAAGCGCCTCTTATTCGAGAGTACGTTGGGGGGCATAAGGCTTGAAAGACAGAGTTCTCCGATGTTGACGACGGAAATATGTTTGGCAGGCGTAAGAAAAATGCCAGCAGATGCGGACATTTATTTCCGAAGGAAGTCAGTAAATTACAGGTTGATAAGTAGGAGAAATCGTAGCGTTGATGGGCGCGCTGCAGACGCTTCGCCCGCGGCGCAACGAGAAAGTCCTAGCGGTGCTGGTCGAAACCAGGCCCCTCAGGATGTCCCGATCCGTCCCCATGACCGTGGCCAGGGGGGGAAAAAAGACAACCGCTCAGCGGCAGGATCGCTAACAGCGGCAGTAGCAGTGACATGTGACGAAACATAAATAGAATCCTCATGATTGAAAACCATGGTTGCGCGGCAGCGCTCCTTCGGTTGTACCATGGGGACCCCCATTGGCTGCCGCTTGTCCCTGGAACCGGGTAGGCAGTTGGCAAGCGAACGGATACAGAACGGATACATTCAGGAATTGGCAATGACTCATTCGCAACGTTTGAAATACTCGATTCTGATTGTCCTCGTGGTCCTGGCGATCATGCTGGGGCTGTCGTGGATGCAGAACAAAGGCATGATCAGCGAGCAGCTGTTTCAATACATCGCCATTGCCGTGGCGGTGATCGTGGTGGTGATCAACGGTGTGATGCGGCGCAAGGTCAAGCCCTAAGGGTATTCCCCGGCGGCGAGCACGGCCATGGCCCTGGGGTGCAGGCTGTAGCTCTTGTCGGGATTGAGTGTCACCACCCCTTCGCTGCACAGGCGCTTCAATACCTCGCGAACACTGAGAAAGGACAAGGGAATGTCCAGCCCCAACAGCTGACTGTGCACGCCTCGCACGCCCAGGCAATGGTTCTCCACCGTAGCCGTGAGCAATACGTCGATGATCTTGAGGCGAATCAGGCTGGTCCTGAGTCCGAAGCTCTTGAGCAGGCGCCTGATGTGTTCGTTACTGCCTCGTTCCGTCGCGTTGGCGAGCAGGTTATTCGGGGTTGTCATCGAGACGCCGTCCGGCCTCGGCTTATTCTCCATGGGCAGTTGCGCGTTTTGCATGCAAGAGGTCCTTACCAGCCTGATCTGAAATAGTCACGCGTGCTCCTTCAAGAGGAACGGCCAATCATGCGGGCCGTGATGTGAAAAATTCGCCGGGATGTCGTTAAACCCTTGTGATTGTTCGGGTACAGGCGATTTTTTTTGCGTTCGGGCTGGGGCGAGCATGTTCAGGAGGGCGAGTCGAGCTGGCGTCCCAACTCACAGATGAGCAGGGTCAGCGAGTCGGCGTTTCGAAGGATGACGTCGATGCGCTGGTCCGCCGAGCTGGGATTCAGAAAGACATCACGCGCCTCGTTCATGGTTCTGGCGCCGGTCACTTTGAGGATTTCCCTGGCGGTAGCCTTGAACTCGGGAAGCAACTCCAGGCTCTTGAACGTGCTGGCTGTGGTATCCCACCCCAAGAACAACCTTGAACGTGGCGTGGTCAGCGAGAGCCCATTGAGTTGCTGGTCCTTCTGCGCTTCATACCGGGTTCGTCCGTAATGAGTGATTTGCGAAATCAGGTCGGGAAATGGCAATAACGCGTCCAGGTAAGCGATGTCATGTGTGTCGAGCAACTGATGGGTCAATTCGTGGATGAGGGTCGCTCCCTGGGCATGAGCGTCGACATTGAAGGACTCGGGAACGATGGCCTTGTACGCGTCCAGTCCTGCGTTGAAGAAAAATTGCGTGAGGTAGATTTTTCCGGCTGCATTGGGTTCGAGCACGAATGCAGTCGCCGTATCGTCGGCACTTTTGAGGTTGCCGATCACGATGCGTTTTTCGTTCAGCGTTTCCCAGGATGGGTCGGCCAGCACCTGGCATATCGGAGCAACCGTGGCTTGTATCCTGGCGATCAAGCTGGCATCGACCTGTGCGACGCCGAAAAAGACCTTGAGGTAAGTATCCAGCCGGGAACCCGATGAAACCCGTTGCCTGGCCTGATCGAGATTATGGAGCGCATTGAGGGAATAATACCTGGCTGTCTCCAGCGCCTGCACAATGACGTTTGCATGGTGGGGGTATTTCCTGCGTATCTCAGCCATGCCTCTGGCTTCGATATTCAGCGTATCTGCGGCCTTGTAGTCGCTGTACCTGTTCGCAAGGGTCGACATCACCTTGCCGTAACGAATGGTCTGTCGTTGTGGGTCAATGGTCCACTCCTGGCTCCCAGGCAATCTTTCCAGTATCGGTCCCTCTCCCTTGTCATGGACCACGCGCCAGACCTGATTGACCTTCGCCACTTGAAAGACTTTGCCAACAACGCTGACATACAGCTTGCCGGAGCCTGCGGCCTTGTAGGTGCCGTCAGCGGGGTTCTTGTGCAGATCCTGGAGGCTTACGCCCGTGGCTTCGAAGGCTTGGAGGTTGGTGCGGATAGGGGCTGTGGAAGCGATGTCCTTCCAATGGATCGGAGCCGCGGGTGTGTTTTGCGAGGCAGCGCCGACGGGGTCGAGCAGCCCGAACGTATCCTCCCTGTTCATGAAGCCGAGCGACACCATTTCCGCGGCACCGGCAATGAAGTCATGCAGGCCGGTTTTCCAGTCATGTTGCTGCAACGCTTCGGAAGAAGATTTGAAGTCTTGATAGCTTTCCCACAGTGTTTCGAAAAAATTCAGTTTGCCCGGCAGTTGCCTGCCCACGAACCTGGCACCGACGCTGAGCAGATGCCGCACGGCTTCCCAGTCGAACTGACGTTGCCTGTCTGTTTGAGTGGTGAGCAGGTCCGCTAACAAATGGGTATTGTCATCGAACAATGTATCGAGGATGTTCGTTCGGACCGGTTTCGAAGCGAGGGTAATTTCCGATCGCTGCCCGAGGGTGGAGATGAACAGATTTTTGAACGTGCTTCGCTGGTTGGCAGGCAGGCGACTGATTAACAAGTCTTGTAGCGGTCCTGGCCTGTTGAAGGCGTCCACGACACTCGCTTCGTCCTTGAACTCGGTGAAACCCGGGCCTGTATGGTAGGGGGCGTACAGAACGTGGGGCGCTTTCGCATCGGTGCTTGACCCGATCAGGTAAAGCCCTAGGGCCTTGATCGCCGCAGCACCATCGGTCTTGATCAGCTCCAGGGGACGGATCAGCGCGCTGGCGCCTTTTACCGCCTGACGGGCAATGGCGTCCGGCATGTCCAGCACCTGGCGAATCAAGTCGAAGGCCGAAGGGGAGAGGTACTGTTGTAGGCACCGTGCGTGAGCGTATTGCAACAGTTGCCAGGGTAGCTGTTGGCCGAAGCGCTGTTTTCTCTGTTGAACGTCCTCTGTCGTACCAGACAGCTTGTCCAGCACATGTCGTTTATACGAGGTGGAAATATCCAATGACAGCAGCAACTGTTTGACCGCTGCCTCGTTCAGGCTGTCAGGCAGCTTGCGTCTGGACGTCGACGACACCTTGAATCCGGTTTTCCGGGTGACATCGATAGGGTTCAGGGCGAACGCGTCCAGGGAGCTGGGAGGCCCCGCCAGCGCGAGGTTCGGTGTGATCTGGATGGTCGTCGGGTCCAGGTCCTTTTCGGTAAAGCGCGCATCCAGCAGCGCTTTCAGTTTTTTACGGGTATAGGTCTGCAAGGGCTCGATACCGTCCAGGTAGTCCTTGCCATCGATCACGCTGTTTCGATATTGCTCAAGCAGATCGATATGCAGGCGCTGCTCCTCGAGAGAAGCCATGCCGAGCCAGGCAGGCAGCTTCTGTTGCCACCAGTCCGCCTGGGCGATGCGTTTGGCACGGGCCAGGTTGGTAGGGGCGCCCTTGTTCAGCAATGCTTCAAGGCTCCTGACCAGTGCCGTCCCGGTCAGTTGCCAGTCCCGGGTTCTCAAGGTCTTCAAGTAGCCGTGTTCGGTCTCGAACAACCTGATGAACGAATTCATCCGATCGAGCAACACGTTGTCTTCAATCAACTCAAAGGTCTCGAGCTGGTAACGCCCGTGAGGCTTGCGTTGGGCACTGGGCAGGTTGGCGAGCAGGCCAAAGCGTTTGCGGGAGTCGAGCAGGTTTCGGTTCAATTGTTTCGTCGCGACGTCGACGGAGGGAAATACCTGCAAGCCGTCGGTTGGCGTCCAGAGGACTCCCAGGCCTGAGTAGGGCGTGTCCAGTCCTCCGCGCTCGGTCAGGAAAAAACAATTGGCGAGGGGAAAGGAGGTTGTGTTGTCCTCCGTGGTGCAGGCAAGCCTCAGTGAATAGGCATCGGGCCGAAAGCCTTTGAGGCCAATGCGCTGCTCGCGATTCGGATAGTCGCCATCGTAGACAAACACACTGTTGATGAGATCGTCTGCGGCGGGCGGCAGTGTCCCGTTGAGTTTCCTGAGTTCGGCTTCGGCCCGTATTCCCAGGGAAAAAACGTTGCTGAGTTCAGGCAGCAGGGCTCTGAGTCGGCTGTGCAGTGAGATTTCGTTGGAGAGTGGCAGTTGGGCGAACAGTGTGTTGAAAGCCTCTTCGACGGTGGTATAGCTCTTGATCCTTCTCGTCAGTTGATCGGCCATGAAGTTGGACGGCCGCGAGTCGCCATAGAAGGCTGGCAGGGTGCCCCAGTGCCCATCGGTTCCATGTTCCAGCAGGTTCCTGTTGATCAGGGAGCGGATATCCAGTGCCTTGTCGACCAGGGCATGGATGTTCACGGTGCCCTGGCGGGACATCTCCAGGGCGTAGTGAAGGTTGCTGATCTGCTTACCGATGATTGCATCCGCCAGGGACTCGAATAGCGGCAGCGTCACTGAACGTCCTGAGACCTGTGGCTCATCAAGGCGCAGAAATCGGTTGCGCTCTTCCAGGCTCAGCAGGCTGTAGAGTTCCTCCTTGCGTGCCAGGCTTGTCGGCGTAGCCAGCAGCGCGTCCTTGAAGCCGCGGTAATGGTCGACTTTCTGCAGGTCATGACCGGGCCTGTAGAGATAGTGCTCTTTGCCACTGATCATCAGCGACCCGGCAAGCTCCACATGGAGCGGCTCATATTCCCAGAGGCGAATCGTTTCGATGAACAGAGGCGTTTCGTCCTGGCGGGATGGCCCGAACAATCGGAGCAGCTCCTGGCTTTGCGCATCGGTCAGTTGCCTTTGCTCCCGTTTACCCAGGATGGTTGCGCGCAGGGCATCGCTGAGAACCTGCGAAAGTAGCTCCCGGCGTGAAATATGGAACGGGCCGGTGGCGCTCCAATAGGCATTGATGCAATCGGTGAGCTTGGGGATCAGGTTCCCAGAGGTGACCCGCAGCAGGCTTTCCCACTGCCGCGAATTGTGTGGCGCTGCCGTGATGTCCGGATGGATGAAATCGACGTCATGTCGTGCTGGCCGGCCCTGATGGTGGAAGTACACCAGGACCGCTTCGGACAGTGACAGGTTGTTGGTCACTTTGCCCATGGTCGGATCACCCAGCCCTGCATCGGCGGTGATTGTGACGCGGGTCTGTTGAGGGTCAAAGTTCGCCAGCACTTCTTTCAATACCTGGTCCAGCATCGAGGTCAGCGAGGGCAATTCGATCAGCTCATTGACCATGGTCAGCGCGTTGAGGCTTTGAGCGTGCTCGATGGAGTCGACCTGGGCCTTGAACACATCGCCGTCTATGGTCCGCCGGGCCTGGCTGATAATGGCGCCGGTGTTCAGTTCGGCGCGTTGGGAAATGGACAGGAGCTGGAACAGGCCGTCACGCTCGGCAGGGGTTGCGAGCATTTGATCAATCCGGGTTTCCAGCGCCTGCGGGGTGTCGAATTTCTCGATCCCACCCTGCGGCGTGTAGAGGAATGCCGGCTTGGAGTTCGAGGTGTCGACGTCTGGCAAGGTAGTCAGCGTAAAGCAGCCGGCCAGCGGAATCGGCGCCTGGCCCTCGGCCTGGAGCAGAACGGTTTCGGCAGACATTGATGGCGTTTGCGCAGCGCGCAGCATGTGGCTGGGCAGGGCTGCATGGTGCAGCCAGTCGAGGTCGGTTTGCGTCAACCCATCGGTTGCGCTCAATTCGTCCAGGCGGATGGCATCCAGGACGTCGGGGAATAGCAGTGGCGTGGTCTCACGGGGCATCGTTGCTTCTCGATCAAGGCGCCATGAGGCAGCCCGTACGTGGATGAAGCGGCCAGCCTAGAGAACGATGAAAGGGCAAAGGTGGTACATAGTTACCGCACGCGAAGCTTCAGAGCTTTCAGGCTGAGGCGCTCGGGACATGCCTGCGGTGAAAAGATTGACAGCACGCGCCTGAAGCGGTGTTTAATCCGGCTTTGTCCCCCCTCACTGCGGCTACCTCCAACAATCATTCTGGAGCTTCAGATGTCTGCGCTATCCGATCATGCCGGTTCCGGCCCCCTCTCTTTAGATGCCTTGGTGGAGCTGCTGGAGAAAATTTTCCTGCGACATGGCACCTCGGCCGAGGTCGCCCGTACCCTGGCTGAAAACTGCGCCCGCGCGGAACGCGACGGGGCCCACAGCCATGGGGTGTTTCGTATGCCTGGCTATGTCTCGACGCTGAACAGCGGCTGGGTCAACGGCCAGGCGGTGCCGGTGGTTGAAGACGTCGCATCGGGATTCGTCCGGGTGGACGCCGGAAACGGTTTTGCCCAGCCGGCCCTGGCTGCGGCACGGCCGTTATTGGTGGCGAAGGCGCGCAGCGCCGGTATCGCGGTGTTGGCTATCCGCAATTCCCATCACTTCGCGGCCCTCTGGCCGGACGTCGAGCCGTTTGCCTACGAAGGCTTGGTGGCGTTGAGCGTGGTCAACAGCATGACGTGCGTGGTACCCCATGGCGCGGACCGTCCGTTGTTCGGCACCAATCCCATTGCCTTCGCCGCGCCACGGGCCGGCGGCGAGCCGATTGTATTTGACCTGGCCACCAGCGCCATCGCCCATGGCGACGTACAGATTGCCGCGCGCAAGGGCGAGTTGTTACCGCCAGGCATGGGGGTGGACAACCTCGGCCAACCGACCTGCGACCCGAAGGCGATTCTTGAAGGCGGCGCGCTCCTGCCGTTTGGCGGGCACAAGGGGTCGGCGTTGTCGATGATGGTCGAACTGCTGGCGGCGGCCCTGACCGGCGGCAATTTCTCGTTCGAGTTCGACTGGAACAACCATCCGGGGGCCAAGACGCCGTGGACCGGGCAATTGTTGATCGTGATCGACCCGAGCAAGGCCGCCGGACAGAACTTTGCCGAGCGCAGCCAGGAGCTGGTCAGGCAAATGCAGGGGGTGGGGTTGCAGCGGTTGCCGGGGGATCGCCGCCATCGGGAACGAAGTCATTCCGATGAGCATGGGATTGCGCTGGATGAGCAGACATTGCAACAGCTGCGGGATTTGGCGGGGCTGTAATCCGAAGGAATTGCTGCCTGATAACAGTCGGTTTCAAGCCTCAAGCCTGTGGGAGCAAAGCTTGCTCGCGAGTAGGCCAGTCAGTCGAACTGTATCGGCTGGTCCGCCGCTATCGCGAGCAAGCTTTGCTCCCACAGGCTTGTTGCTTAACGCCTTCCGAGCAACAAGCCCACCACCAGCCCGAAACCGGCGGAAACCGCCACGGTTTGCCAGGGATGGCCGCCGATGTAGAGTTCAGTGGCATCGACCATGGGCCGGGTACGTTCTCGTGCGCTGGAGACCGAATCCAGGGCCTGCTGCAGTTTCTGGGAGATCTGACCCCGCAGGCTTTCGGCATCTTCACCGACCAGTGACTCGCTGCTCTTGAGCAGTTTTTCCGACTCTTCGATCAAGGCCTTCAATTCACTGAACACTTGATCCTTGATCTGCTCTCCGTTCGCTTGCGCGGTGGGTCTACGAGCCATCGGGTTACTCCTTGCTGATGATTACCGTGAACAGTGGAGTGTTGCGCTTGTGCAAAAGTTGCAGTGACCGGTGTTGTCAGTAGGCCAAGTCTAAATGAGGGTTAAGACGTTATCCCGCAAGGTGTAAGATGTCGCCTATTTACGCAACAGGTAATGTCCATGAGTTTCAATCTGGCTGACAAGCCGCTGGCCGAGCGTGCCGCGCTGGAAGACGAAAAATCCCGACTGTTCGAGTTGTGGCAGAACAACCTGGGCAAGGCCAAGGGCGACGCTGCCCGGTTGTTTGGCGAGCGCTCCAAGCGCAAAGGCAAATGGGCCGAATGGGTACGTGCCGAACTGGACGGCATGTCGCCTCCGGAATACGCCAACATGGTGCGCAGTGAGGTCAATCGGCTGATGGCCACCAACAAATAGACCTCACGCAAAGGTCCTGACGATGGCCTCGCGAACCTTGACCACCGCCGGATCCATCTGGGTGTGGGTGCGCCATCCCAGTTCGATGGGATAACGTGGCAAGGCGAGGGGGCAGGGCAGCAACGCCAGGCCACCGAACGCGGCAATGGCCCGCGCCGCATGCCCCGGAATGGTCGCCACGGCGCGGCTGCCCTTGAGCAGAAACGGCAACGCGGCAAAATGCGTGGTCGAGGCACACACCTTCCGGCTCAAACCGAGCCCGGCCAGTCCCTCGTCGGTGATGCCGATGAAGCCACCCGATGACACCAGCAGATGTTCGCGGCCCACGAACGCCTCCAGGCTGAGGGTCTGCTGGTCTTCCTCCAGGCTGGCCGGGTCGACCAGGCAGGCATAATCGCCTTCACCCAATACCTGGCGGCTGAGCAGCCGTTCCGTGAAACCACCCGCCGTGATCGCCAGGTCGAAATTGCGCTCCATCAGGTTGCGACCGACGATCTGGCTGTGGGTCTGGCGAAAGATCAGGCGTAACCCCGGCGCCCGTCGCGCCACTTCCTCGATCAGCCGACGCCCGTAGGCCAGTTCGAAGTCGTCGGACAGGCCGACGATGACCGAGCGGCCGTCGTAATGATTGGTATCCGGATCGATCATCGCCAGGCTCTGGCGGCACTTGTCCAAGGCCTCGCTGATCACGGGCTTGAGTTGATTGGCTCGCAGCGTCGGCGCCAGGCCTCGACCGGTGCGCACGAACAGTTGATCGCCATACACATTGCGCAGCCTGCGCAGCGCCGCGCTGATGGCCGACTGGGTCACCCCCAGGCGCAACGCGGCGCGGCTGGCGCTGGATTCGTCGTGCAGGGCTTCGAAGGTCTTGAGCAGGTTGAGATCAAGATTGGCGATATTCATGGGGCTCATATCGTTTAGCAATGTATTGGGCTTTATTCATGATCGGCCGACGCCTGAGAATCAGCAACACCTGATGACCAAGGAGTTGAACACCCATGCCAAAATCCATTGTGGCTGCCCTGCAGATCGGTTCCTTGCCAGGTGGCAAGGAGGAGACACTGGCGCAGATCCTTTCCTACGAAGACGCCATACGCCAGGCCGGCGCTCGCCTGGTGGTGATGCCCGAAGCGCTGTTGGGTGGCTATCCCAAGGGTGAGGGGTTCGGGACCCGACTGGGTTACCGGCTGCCGGAGGGGCGTGAGGCATTCGCCCGCTACTTTGCCAACGCCATCGACGTACCGGGTGTCGAAACCGAGGCGTTGGCCGGCCTTTCGGCGCGCACGAGGGCCAGTCTGGTGCTGGGCGTCATCGAACGGGCCGGCAGCACCCTGTATTGCACGGCGCTGTACTTCGAACCCGATGCGGGGCTGGTGGCCAAGCATCGCAAGCTGATGCCCACCGGCACCGAGCGGCTGATCTGGGGCAAGGGCGATGGTTCGACGTTGCCGGTGATCGACAGCCAGGTCGGGCGGGTCGGCGCGGCGGTGTGCTGGGAAAACATGATGCCGCTGCTGCGCACCGCGATGTATGCCAAGGGCGTGGAGGTCTGGTGTGCGCCAACGGTGGATGAGCGGGAGATGTGGCAGGTGACCATGCGTCACATAGCCCATGAGGGGCGATGCTTTGTGGTCAGTGCCTGTCAGGTCCAGGCCTCGCCTCAGGCACTGGGCATCGATGTCGAGCACTGGCCGGCGGAGCGTCCATTGATCGCTGGTGGCAGTGTGATCATCGGTCCCATGGGAGATGTGCTGGCCGGGCCGTTGAAAAACGCGGCGGGGTTATTGACCGCCGAAATCGACACCGATGAGCTGGTGCGGGCCCGTTATGACTATGACGTGGTCGGTCATTACGCCAGGCCGGACGTGTTCGAACTGGTGGTGGACGAGCGGGCCCGGCCCGGCGTGCGGTTCACCGCTTGAATCACCAGGTTGCCGCGGACCCCGGCAAATCTAGGGTTCCGCGGTCGACGAAGCGCATGGTGCCGAACAATCCTCCGGAGAGTTTGCCCTTGAGCACATAGGGCAGGTTATCCAGGCCCTGGACCTGGCTCAGGCCCAGGGTCTGGCGCAGCACCGAAAAGGCCGAAATGCTCACGGGGACGCTCAAGACCGCTTCGGAGTAGCGTGGAATGGAGCCGCTCTGATCGCTGACCCCGGTCGCCAGCGTGCGGTCGTTGACCTCCAGGTCCAGCGCCACGCCGTTGTATTCGATAGCGGTTTCGTTGGGGTTCTGCAGGCGCAGCTTCACGGCAAAGCGCATCTCCAGGTCCTGGCTGGGCAAGGGTTCGATGCCGACCACGTTGATGTTCAGCGGGTCGCGGTGCGGGAAGAGGGCGCAGGCACTGAGGCTGAGCAGTGTCAGTAAAAGGAACAGGCCGGGGATTCTGCGCATGGGCGTACTCTCACGATAAATTTTGGTCACGATAACTCACACCCAAAGGCAAGCGAAGAACCCTGTGGCGAGGGGATTTAGCGAAACGTCGCACCGCCCCGCTGGGCTGCGCAGCAGCCCCAGAACAGGCGACTCAATCTGTCTGGTATATCGAGGCGTGAGTATTTAGGGCCGCTTCGCAGCCCAGCGGGGCGGTGCGACGTTTCGCTAAATCCCCTCGCCACCAAGTACTCCAAATCCAGATAGACGCTGGGCTCCTGACAGTTTCTGACAACAGCCTCTGCTAATCTGCAGCAACTTTTTTCATCTGGATTGCCCATCGTGTCCCGTACCACTCGGCTGCTCACTTTGTTGCAAGTCTTGCGCGGCAAGCGCTGCCCGGCCACCGCAGCGACATTGGCGGCAGAGTTGAAGGTGTCCGAGCGCACGCTCTACCGCGACATTGCCGAGCTGACCGCCCTTGGGGCGCCGATCCAGGGGGAGGCGGGCATCGGCTACGTATTGCGCAGTGGCCTGTTCCTGCCGCCACTGATGTTCACCGCCGATGAAATCGAAGCCATTGTCCTGGGTTTGCGCTACGTGGATCAGCGCGGCGATGAGGTGTTGGGCAAAGCGGCCGCCGATGCCTTGGCGAAGGTCGCCGCGGTGTTGGCCCCCGATGTCCGGGACGCCTTGCGCAATCCTACGGTGTTGCCCGGTCCGCCGGGGTATGGGTATCCGCAGAATACGGTGGAACTGAACGTGTATCGCCAGGCAATCCGTACTCAGGCGAAGTTGCACATCGATTACGCCGACGTGAACAACACGCCGAGCCAGCGGCTGATCTGGCCCCTGGCCCTGGGTTTTTTCAACGAGGCGCGGGTGGTGGTGGCCTGGTGCGAACTGCGGGGCGCCTATCGAACCTTTCGCACCGACCGGATTGCCTCGGCAACCGAGCAAGGTGAGCGTTATCCCGGCAGGCGCAGCGACTTGCTGCGGGCCTGGATGAAGTCGATGCAACTGGACGACACCGGGCGCTTCACTCCTGACAAGAACTGACATGAGGCTGTTTTAGCATGGCGCCAGGTCGATAAAACAAGGAGCCGTACCATGTCCAATCCCGTCTCTTCCCTGGCCCCGGCCATCGCTGGCTACATCGCGGCCGCCAATGCCCGTGACAGCTCGGCGGTGACCCGTTTCTTTGCCGAGGATGCCAATGTGTTCGATGAGGGCCAGCACCGGGCTGGCACCCAGGCCATCATCCAATGGATGGAAGACACTTCCCGCCGCTTCCAGCCACGGGTCGAAGTGCTCAACGTGCAGCAACGCACGGGCAAGGTGCTGGTCCACAACCTGATCTCGGGGACGTTCCCTGGCAGTCCGCTGGAGTTGCGGTACACCTTCCGGCTCGATGAGCAGGGCAAGATCAGCCGGCTGGATATCTCGATTTAAAAGGAGCCAGCTCCTGTGGCGAGGGGATTTATCGAAACGTCGCACCGCCCCGCTGGGGTGCGAAGCGCCCCCAGACATACTGCCTGACACACCGTGCTGCCAGGTTTTAGGGCCGCTGCGCGACCCAGCGGGGCGGTGCGACGTTTCGCTAAATCCCCTCGCCACAAGTCCCATGCTCGGTTCGCGTGATCGTTCATTGTCCGGCATGGCATACTCAGCCCCTTCCTCTTCCGGACCCGGGCCGCATGACTTTCGACTCCCCCTTGAGTGCCTGGCAGCACGCCATCGAACATCACGGTTTTGTCCAGGATGAGGCCCAGGAGTTGGCGATCATGACCCTGGAGCAATGCCACAAGGCGCTGCATGAGGGAAGCAAGTCGATCAAGGGGGTGTATCTCTGGGGGCCCGTGGGGCGTGGCAAGACCTGGCTGATGGACCGTTTCCATGAAAGTCTCCAGGTTCCGGCCCGTCGTCAGCATTTCCATCACTTCATGGCCTGGGTGCACCAGCGTTCGTTCCAGCTCACGGGCACGCCGGACCCGTTGCAGGCCCTGGCCAGGGAGCTGAGCCGGGAAGTGCGGGTACTGTGTTTCGATGAGTTGTTCGTCACTGACATTGGTGATGCCATCATCCTCGGGCGCCTGTTCCAGGTCATGTTCGAGCTGGGCATGGTGATAGTGAGCACCTCGAACCTGCCACCCGAGGAACTCTATGCCAACGGCCACAACCGTGAACGGTTCCTGCCGACCATCACGGCGATCAAGCAACACATGCAAGTCGTGCCGGTGAACGGCTGGCAGGATCACCGCCAGCACCCGGGCGCGGTGCAGCAGCGCTATTGGCTACGGGAAGCCGGACAGCCGGACCCGTTGGGGGCGGTTTTCGAACGGTTGAGTGCAGGGCAGCAGTCCAGCGCCGGTCCGGTGCAAGTCGGCCATCGCCTGCTGGAGCCGTTCAAGGCCAGCGACACAGTGCTCTGGAGCCGCTACCTGGAGTTGTGCGAGCAGCCGTTCTCGGCCCTGGATTTCATGGGGCTGTGCGACCGCTACAAGGTTATCCTGCTCAGCGACGTGCCCTGCCTGAGTGCCGAGCAGCGCGAAGGACGTATTGCCCGTGGTACGGAAGACGGTGTCGAGCGGGTCGAGGCGGGGGATCGCGAGCTGCCGCAACTGTCGGTCCACGATGACGGTGTGCGACGCTTCATTGCCCTGATCGACGAATGCTACGATCGCAAGGTGCCGCTGTACCTGTCGGCCGAGGTGCCCATGGATCAGTTGTATACCCAGGGCTACCTGCAATTTCCGTTTCGCCGTACCCTCAGTCGGCTCCAGGAAATGCAGATGCAACGTTTCGGTCAGTTCGCCTGACCTCTACCCACCGACGGCCCCCTCTGTCGGTACCTACCCGCCGTATCCGCGAAGAGAGATGCAAGGTCATGGAAGAAGCCAAGGACGTTCTCGTACTGCAAGCCAGCTATACCAATCCGGTTCACGCCGAAGCGATCTGTCACGTCCTCAACGGCTATGCGGAAGACCCCATGGGTGGTGGCCAGTCGCTGTCGGCCGAAGTCTTGCTGCACCTGCCGGAGGAACTGGCCAAGCGCCCCCACGCGTTCAGCGTGCTGGCATTCGTCAACGGCGAGCCGGCGGGGCTGGTCAATTGTTTCGAAGGTTTTTCGACCTTTGCCTGCCGTCCGCTGGTGAATATCCATGACGTTGCTGTCATGAAGGCGTTTCGCGGGTTGGGCCTGAGCCAGAAGATGCTGCAGAAAGTCGAGGACATCGCGCGTCAGCGCGGTTGCTGCAAGATCACCCTGGAGGTGCTGGAAGGCAATGCCGTGGCCCAGGCCAGCTATTCGAAGTTCGGCTTCGCCGCTGGCATGTTCGACCCGGCCCACGGTCGCATGCTGTTCTGGACCAAGCCTCTGTAAAAAACTGACTGTGTCGGACCCTGTGGGAGCGGGCTTGCTCGCGAAGGCGGTAGGTCAGCCAATGATTAGGTTGACTGACGCGGCCCCTTCGCGAGCAAGCCCGCTCCCACATAAGTTACGCGATTGTTTTGCGGTTACTGCTGCACCACCTTGACCGCTGGCGCCTTGGACTGCATCAGGCTGAAGTCGATCAGCGCCTTGTGCTGGCGTTGATAGGGATTGCCGATCAACAGCGGTCGGGCCAGGAAGTCGGTACTGACCAGGCTCTTGCTGCGGTCCAGTTCATCGAAACTCAAGCCCGCCAGGTCTGCCCAGGTATGGATCAGCTCAGAACTGCTGTAAGGCCGTGACAGGTCGCCGGCAAAGTTCCAGTCATGGGTTTCACGCCACTTGGGCGATGCCCAGGCCATGAATGGAATGGTGTACATCGGCGCGGTGGGCTTGCCTTCGTTGCGGCCCAGGGTGGAGTGACCCGCTGAGTCGAACACGTCTTCACCGTGGTCCGACAGGTACAACAGGAAGCCGTTGGGGTCGCTCTTGGCGTAGTCCTTGATCAGGCTGGAAACCACGAAATCGTTGTACAGCACTGCGTTGTCGTAGCTGTTGTAGGTAGGCACCTGATCGTCACGCAGGCCCGCCGGTACGCCCTGGCGGTCGGTGAACTTGTTGAAGGTTGGTGGGTAACGGTACTGGTAGCTCATGTGAGTGCCGAGCAGGTGCACCACGATCAACTTGCGCGGTGCGGTATCGGCCAGGGCCTTGTTGAACGGAGCAATCACGTCGCCATCGTACTGCGCGGCGTTCTGGTTGCGGTTGTTGTTCAGGTACACCTGCTCATCGGCCTGCTGGGAGAACGTGGTGAGCATGGTGTTGCGCTTGGTCATGGTCTGCTGGTTGGTGATCCAGAAGGTCTTGTAGCCCGCCTGCTTCATCATGCTGACCAGCGAAGGGGTCGTCAGGTACCGGTCCGGATTCTGCTCGTCGGCGAATGTCAGCACTTGTTGCAGCGCCTCGATGGTGTACGGGCGTGGCGTAATCACATTGTCGAAAACCGCCAGTTGGTCCTTGAGCTTGTCCAGCTCCGGCGTAGTCTCCCTCGGGTAGCCATACAAGCTCATGCGCTGACGGTTGGTGGACTCACCGATCACCAGCACCAGGGTCGCCGGCTGGTTGGCCATGGTGTCCTTGAGGTTGCGCAGCGGCTTGATCTTGCTGGTACTGTGCAACATGCCTTGCATGTTGGCCAACTGCTCGCCATAGCGACGGTATGCCACCAGCATCTGCCAAGGCACGGCCGGCTCGATACGGTCTTCGAATTTTTCCAGGCCGCCGGCCAGGGAACCGGTGCGCTGGGTCTGCTTGACAAGCGGGTAGCCGATGACGGCGCCGAGGATCACCACTGCGGCTACCAGAGCCTGGCCGCGAGGCAGGTACACCGGACGCAGGCGCGTCCAGAGGAAATAAGCCACTGCGGTATGAGCGAGGAACGCCGGCACCATCCACCAGGCAAAATACTGCGTCATGTACTCGCCGGCTTCAGCCACGTTCGATTCGAACATGATGAAGATGACGCTTTGGGAGAATTCCTGCTGATAGATGAAGAAATAACCCAGGCTGGCCATGGAGCAGGCCCACAGCACTACACCGATCAGTGCGGCGAGCAGACGGGTCCGGGCAGGGAAAAGCAACATGGGCGCCAGCCACACCGCACTCATGATGAATGCCTGGCGAAATCCGGAGAAGCCGGACGTATCGCTCAACAGGATAAGCAGTTGAGTAATGCCCGAGAAATACCAGAAGAATAGGAAAAGCCAGCCGAACCCGGCCCAGTCGAAACCTTTCGCAGTCGTTTTGCTGCGTTTGAACAGACTCATCAAGCGCTCCAGCCTTTTTTATCTACACCGACGAAGCTGTTGGCACCGGATTGGTAACCGCAGGCATGCGCCGAGCACCCTAAAGGTCGGGAGTATCCCGAGAGTGTTGTGAAAACTTTGTGAGTTTCTCGCTTGGAGAACGCTGGCCTGGGTGCGAAAGCACGTGTGGCGAAGGGGTATCCCTGCCGGGTGCAAGGATATTGTCGTAGGAGCTGCCAAGCGGAGCGAGGCTGCGATCTTTCCATTTACACTTGAATCTCAGCGAGATCAAGATCAAAAGATCGCAGGCTCCTAAGGTGATTATCGAGCCAGGGCCTGGCCCTGATGAGACAGTTGGGCATGCTGCAGCTGCATGCGCAACTGGGTCACTTCATCGAGCAGCAGATCGCGTTCTTCCTTGAGAAGGCGCAATTCGTCGCGACGAATGGTCACGTAAAGGGTTTGGGGAGGACGTGCGGTAACGACTGGGTCCATTGCTCACCTCGCAAATGGCTACATCAACTATAGAGATGTCGCCAGCTTTTTTGGTCGACACCCTACTATCGGCGCCGATTCTGATTTCTTTTGCTCGTGAATGGAACTTTTTTATTTTTCATGGTCGTCGTGCCTTCAACCGAGTTTGAAGCGATACCCCCTTGTGATCGCACGAATTAACCGGAAACTATGCAGCAAGGCTCTGGACTAACCTCCATTTGTCGCAGCCAAATCATATTGAAGCTAAACCTTTGACTTACCTTTATTTGTAGTAGGGAGCATCAGCACATGCAACTCGGGATTATTGGACTGGGCCGCATGGGCGGCAATATTGCGCGGCGCCTGATGCTCAATGGGCATGCCACGGTGGTCTATGACCGCAATGCCGCGTTCGTCGAAAACCTGGCCCAGGAAGGCGCCACGGGCGTGGCGGATTTGCCAGCACTGGTGGCCGGGCTGGAAAAACCGCGAGCGGTCTGGGTCATGCTGCCGGCCGGCGCGCCCACGGAAGACACCATCAACGCGCTCAGCGAGTTGCTGGAGCCAGGCGATGTGATCATCGATGGCGGTAATACGTATTACAAGGATGACATCCGTCGCGCTCAATCCCTGTCGGAAAAGGGTCTGAGCTACATGGATGTGGGCACTTCCGGCGGCGTCTGGGGCCTGGAGCGCGGTTATTGCATGATGATCGGCGGCGATGCCGACGTGGTGACGCGCCTGGACCCGCTGTTCGCCAGCCTGGCGCCGGGCATGGGCGATATTCCCCGCACCCGTGACCGCAAGTCCGACGACGATCGCGCCGAGCGTGGCTATATCCATGCCGGCCCCGCGGGTTCCGGGCATTTCGTGAAGATGATCCATAACGGCATCGAGTACGGCATGATGCAGGCCTTCGCCGAGGGCTTCGACATCCTCAAGACCAAGTCCAGCGAAAGCCTGCCACCGGAACAGCGTTTCGACCTCAACCTGGCCGACATCGCCGAAGTCTGGCGGCGCGGCAGCGTGGTTTCGTCCTGGTTGCTGGACCTGACAGCCGATGCCCTGGCCAGCGATCCCAAGCTGGACGGCTTTTCCGGCGAAGTGGCCGACAGCGGCGAAGGACGCTGGACCATCGAGGCGGCCATTGAGCAAGCGGTGCCGGTGCCGGTGCTGTCCAGTTCGCTGTTCGCCCGGTTCCGTTCCCGCCAGCAGAGTACCTACGGCGACAAAATGCTGTCCGCCATGCGCTTCGGCTTCGGCGGCCATGTGGAGACGCCGAAAAAATGACCTCGATCGGCAGGAAGTCCAAGGCAGAACCCGCACCGCCGACCACGTTGTTCCTGTTCGGTGCCCATGGTGACCTGGTCAAGCGCCTGCTGATGCCGGCGCTGTACCACCTCAGCCGTGACGGGTTGCTGGGGGATGGACTGCAGATCATCGGCGTTGATCACAACGCCATCAGCGACGTGGACTTCGCCAGGAAACTCGAGGACTTCATCCGTCACGAAGCGGCGAGCAAGGGCGGCGATGCCGGCCGTGCGCTCGACCCGGTGCTATGGGGCCGCTTGGCCAAGGGCATCAGCTACGTGCAGGGTGACTTCCTCGACGACAGCACCTACACAGCGCTGGCAGCGAAGATCGCCGCCAGCGGTACCGGCAATGCGGTGTTCTACCTGGCGACCGCGCCGCGCTTTTTCAGTGAAGTGGTCCGCCGCCTCGGTGCGGCCGGGTTGCTTGAGGAACAGGCTGATGCCTTTCGGCGGGTGGTGATCGAAAAGCCGTTCGGCTCGGATCTGCACACTGCCGAAGCGCTCAATGCCTGCTTGCTCAAGGTCATGAGCGAGAGGCAGATCTATCGGATCGATCATTACCTGGGCAAGGAAACCGTACAGAACATCTTGGTCAGCCGTTTCTCCAACAGCTTGTTCGAAGCGTTCTGGAACAATCATTACATCGACCACGTGCAAATCACCGCCGCCGAAACGGTGGGGGTGGAAACCCGTGGCAGTTTTTACGAGCATACCGGCGCCCTGCGGGACATGGTGCCCAACCATCTGTTCCAGCTGCTGGCGATGGTGGCCATGGAGCCACCGGCCGCCTTCGGTGCCGACGCGGTACGAGGGGAGAAGGCCAAGGTCGTCGGGGCCATCCGCCCCTGGTCGGTGGAACAGGCTCGCGTCAATTCGGTACGCGGCCAGTACGTCGCTGGCACCATTGATGGCAAGCCGGTGAACGGTTATCGCGATGAAGCCAACGTGGCGACCGACAGCGGCACCGAAACCTACGTCGCGCTGAAGGTCATGATCGACAACTGGCGTTGGGTCGGGGTGCCGTTTTATCTGCGTACCGGCAAGCGCATGAGCGTGCGGGACACGGAAATCGTCATCTGCTTCAAACCGGCGCCGTATGCGCAGTTTCGCGATACTGAAGTCGAGGAATTGCAGCCTACCTACCTGAAGATTCAGATCCAGCCCAATGAAGGCATGTGGTTCGATCTGCTGGCCAAGCGGCCGGGACCGGCCCTCAAAATGGCGAATATTGAATTGGGCTTCGCCTACAAGGATTTCTTCGAAATGCAGCCATCCACGGGTTACGAAACCCTGATCTACGATTGCCTGACCGGCGACCAGACCCTGTTCCAGCGTGCCGACAACATCGAGAATGGCTGGCGTGCCGTGCAGCCGTTTCTCGACGCCTGGCAGCAGGACGCGACCGTCCAGCCCTACAAGGCCGGAGAAGATGGCCCGGCGGCCGCCGATGACCTGCTGGCACGCGATGGTCGCGCCTGGCATGACCTCGGATGAGTGATCAAGTGAAACGCCCCATCCGTTTTTTGCTCAGCGATATGGACGGCACGCTGCTTCTGCCCGATCACAGCCTCAACCAGCGCACCATCGAAGCCGTTCGATCCCTGCGCGAGGCCGGTGTGTTGTTCAGCCTCGCCACCGGACGGCCGCCCCGGGCGATGTTGCAACAGATCGAAGCCCTGGGTGTCGACTTGCCCACGGCGGCCTTCAATGGCGGTACCCTGGTTCATCCGGACGGCAGTTTCCTCGCCGTGCACTACCTGCCACCCGAGGTGGCGTTGACGACCCTGGCGCTGTACGCCGATCAGCCTGGCATCGAGGTCTGGGTGTTTGCCGACGGCCATTGGCTGGTGCGTGACGCCCACGGGCCGATGGTGCCGGTGGAAACCCGTGGCCTGGGCTATCCGCCCGTTGAAGTGGAAAGTTTCGAGCCCTACCTGGAGCGGATCGACAAGATCGTCGCCACCAGCGCCAATACGGAACTGCTGGTCGAGCTGGAGGCCCGCTTGCATCCGCTGCTCAAGGGCCAGGCCCAGGTGTCGCGTTCGCAACCGATCTACCTGGACGTTACGGCGATACACGCCAACAAGGGAGAGGCACTGTCGACCCTGGCGGCATTTCTGGGTGTGCCGCTGGAGCAGACGGCGGCCATGGGAGACGGCGGCAATGACCCGGCGATGTTCCACCGCGCGGGCCTGTCGATTGCCATGGGGCAGGCGGAAGAGGCGATCAGGCGCCAGGCCGACGTGATTACCGCATCTGTTACCGAAGACGGCGCGGCGCTGGCGATCGAACGTTACATCCTGCCGCGATAACTGAACCGGAACCTGTGGGAGCGAGCAGGCTCGCTCCCACAAGGGCTCCGCGTTGGGCTGCAAGATCCCTGGCTACAGCCAATACGTCACCGCAAACCACCCCAAGCCACCCATGACCACGGTATACGGCAGTGCCATCCATACCATCCGGCCATAGGACAGGCGAATCAGCGGGGCAATGGCCGAGGTCAGCAGGAACAGGAAGGCGGCCTGGCCGTTAGGCGTGGCAACGCTGGGCAGGTTGGTGCCGGTATTGATGGCTACCGCCAGGGTCTCGAACTGTTCGCGGCTCATGTGGCCGGAGACGAAGGCTTGCTTCACCTCGGTGATGTAAATGGTTGCCACGAACACATTGTCGCTGATGGCCGACAGCAGGCCGTTGGCGATGAACAACATGCCGGGCTGTTGATTGGCGGGCAGGGCCAGTACCCATTGGATCAGCGGTGTGAACAACTGCTGGTCATGAATTACCGCCACCACCGCAAAGAACACCACCAGCAGCGAGGTGAACGGCATCGCGTCCTTGAACGCATTGCCCAGTCGGTGCTCATCGGTGATGCCGGTGAACGCGGTAATCAGCACGATCACCGCCAGGCCGATCAGGCCGACTTCGGCGATATGCAGGGCCAGGGCCACGATCAGGATCAGTGCGGCGATGCCCTGGACGATCAGGGCCGCGCGCTGCCGTGAGGTGCGCTCGCGGTTGTCCTGCTCCGCGTAGTCGGCCAGCACGGCACGAACGTTTTCCGGCAGCAGCGTGCCGTAACCGAACCAGCGCAGCTTTTCCAGTGCCACGCAGGTCAGCAGCCCGGCCACCAGTACCGGCAGCGAGACAGGGGCGACTTTCAGGAAGAACTCCGCGAAGTGCCAGCCCATTTCATGGCCGATCAGCAGGTTCTGTGGCTCTCCCACCAAGGTGCATACACCACCCAGCGCGGTGCCGACGACACCGTGCATCAACAGGCTGCGCAAAAATGCCCGGAACTGGTCCAGATCCCCCTGGTGCAAGGAAGGCAGGTCGTGGTCCTCATCGACGCTGCTGTCCTGGCGTGGATCATTTCCCGAAGCGACGCGGTGATAAACCGAATAGAAGCCCACGGCGGCGCTGATGATCACCGCGGTGACGGTCAACGCATCGAGAAAGGCCGACAGGAACGCCGAGAGAAAGCAGAACATCAAGGCCAGCAGCGCCTTGGAGCGCACGCCCAGCAGCAGGCGGGAGAACAGGAAGAGCAGCAGATCCTTCATGAAGTAGATCCCGGCCACCATGAACATCAGCAGCAGGATCACCGGGAAGTTGTGCAGCAACTCGTCGTACAGCGCCTTGGGGGTGGTCATGCCCAGCGCCAGGGCTTCGATCAGCAACAGGCCGCCGGGCATCAACGGATAGCACTTGAGGGCCATGGCGAGGGTGAAGATAAACTCCACCACCAGCATCCAGCCCGCCACGACCGGACCGAGGGTCCACAATACCAGGGCATTGACGATCAGGAAGGTGATGATGCACGCCTTGTACCAGCGTGGTGAGTGCCCAAGGAAGTTGTGGGCGAACGCCTGAGTCATAGAACCGGACATCGGCTGCTCCTTTTATTTAGAAGCGCGCAACTTGCCGTAAGCAATGCGGAATATCAAGCGTAGGAATTCATACCGCTTCAATCACGCTTGAAGTTTTCCGGATCATGCCCAATATCCGGTCACCACGGCTTGGTAGGTACCGTGGAGGGAATGGCCTCCCACCAGGATTTTTCCGTTGGCCTGTATCGCCAGGGAGGTGGCGGTGTCCAGGCTGTAGCCGAGTCGCGTGCGAACCCAGCCTTTGCCCTGGCCGAACGCCGGGTCGAGGTTGGCGTCCGACAGATGCCGGGCCAGAATGAAGTCGGCCTCGATACCACCGAAGGTGGCTCCGGCGGTGACCAGCTTTCCATCGGATTGAACCTGGGCGGCGGTCCACTGGCTGGCGTTGCGTCCGATCTCCAGGAGCTGGCACTGTCCCTGGTTGCAGTGTTGATCCGGCTTGCCGTCCCGGTGCACCTTCAGGGACAGGCAATACATAGGGTCGCGACTGCTGCCGAACGCTTGCAGATCACCGTTCTGATGTTGAACGATCTGGTTGATCATCACGCTGCACTCCTTGGCGGCGATGGACAGGAAGCCGTTCTCGCCGAAGCTGTCATCGAGTCTGCCGCTGGGGTCATAGCGCACCATCAAGCCTTGCTGGGGCAGATCGATGGCGCCGCCCACTACGATGTTGCCGTCGGCCTGGAGTGCGAGACAGCTCAGCCAGGTGTTCTTCAACAGGCGCCGGACCATGACAAAACCGCCTCTGTTGAATGAGCTGTCCAGTGTGCCGTCCGGTAGCAGGCGGATCAGGATGCCGACATGGTCGGACAGCTGGTAATGATGGTTGGCCAGTAACAGAATCCGACCGTCAGCCTGCACGCGCATGTCGCAGGCTTCGAGGCCTGGTAGGCCAGGTGGCAGCCAGGGGTCGCGCAGACCTTGGGAGAGATTGCCTTCGATCCGGATGACTTGTTGCCCGGCGTTGCCGAAACCGGGAGCGGGGTGGCCTTGTTGATCGAACAGGGCCAGGGCAGGGAGGGTGTGGTCGGTGCTTTCGTAATGCAGGCCGGATAATAGAATTTTTCCGTCGGGCAGCTCGGTCACTTTGGCTGCCGTTGCTTCGAAGCCGGGCTCAAAAGAACCGATTACACAGCCACCGGTTCCAAAGCCCGGATCGGTCGAACCGTCGTGGTTGAGCCGTGCGAGCCCGAACCGGCTGCCATGAGGTGTCTCGATCCTGGCCGCCACCAGAATTTTTCCGGTACGGTCGAGGGTCAGCCCGGTGGTCAGGCTGGAAGTGCTGCCGGAAAATTGAACCAATGCCTTGCCGTTGTTGGCAAAGCCAGCATCCAGTTGGCCGGCGTGTACCGCCGCCATTGGAAGCTCAGGCGCGAATTGATTGAGCATGCCTGCCTCTCCTTGCGCGTCGACCGGCCCGGAGGGGCGATGACTGCATGAGGGCAACATTCAATCCCTGAATGTGACAGCGCACAACTGTCAAACCTTGCACAAATAGCTGCGAATCGTGCCAGAGCGATGGCTTTTCGACTCAGTGCCAAGCCTGCTATCAATACAGGCTCGGACTGTATACGGAAAAGAGGGTGTTTATTCCGGCATCGACCAGGATTGCAACTTGTAACCTTCCTGGCTCAATTCGGCGCGGGCCTGTTTCAACAGGTTGGCCAGTTGGGCTGGATCGGTATAGGCACTGCTTGGAATCTGAGTGCGGCCAATATGGGTATTGGTGCGGTCGACGACGGTAAGGCTCAACTCGCCGTTACCATCCTGCGGGGCCCAGGCCACGCACTGGAAAGGTTTAAATGCGCGGTCGGCAATCAAAAGAGCTTCGTTGATACGGAGCGGGGCGTTCATGGCGTTCTCTCATAAAAGTGCCCAATCAGATGATGTGCCGTCGGTTGGGCGGACCGTGCGGCGGGTTACTTGTACTGATGTTCCGAACCGTGGGTCAGGTCACACAATCCTCGAATAAATTTCGATTTTCTTTCAGACCCGGTAAAAAGCCTTTTGTTTGAAAGCATCTTGAAAGATTTGCGCCACGACAACTAACGAAACGCTCGCTTATAACCATTTTTAAGTGATTTCAATAATCAATTGATACAAGGAAGTGTCAACTTCTTGCTACTGTTACATGCAGGTCCGCCAAACGACTGTTTCTAATCATATTTCTTATTTTTGGCGCCAAGGATCAGTCATGATCGAAGCCAGTACGTCACGTCGTCTGCTCGTGGTTGATCCCTGCGATGATTGCCATCGCCTGTTACCGGGCCTACGCACCGCTGGTTGGGCGGTAGAGAGTTGCTCGCTCGAACATGCCGGTGATCGAACGTGCGACGTAGGCCTTTTGAGGTTGCAACCTTTTCACCTGGAGCGTCCGGAGGCGGTCAAGGAATTGATCAGCCGCAGCGGTACCGAGTGGATCGCGGTGCTCAACCAGGAAGTGCTGCGCCTGAAGAATGTGGGCGATTTTGTCTGCGAATGGTTTTTTGATTTCCATACGTTGCCCTTCGATGTGTCACGGGTCCAGGTGACACTGGGCCGGGCGTTTGGCATGGCGCGCCTGCGCGGACAGGGCTCGGTTCATATCCAACTCCCTGAGCATGAACTGCTGGGCGACAGCAAGCCGATTCGTGAACTGCGCAAGTTGTTGGGCAAGCTGGCGCCCACCGAGTCGCCGGTATTGATTCGTGGCGAGAGCGGTACCGGCAAGGAGCTGGTGGCGCGCACCCTGCATTCGCAGTCCCTGCGTCGCAACAAGCCGTTCATTGCCATCAACTGTGGCGCCATCCCCGAACATCTGATCCAGTCCGAATTGTTCGGTCACGAAAAAGGGGCGTTTACCGGCGCTCACCAGCGCAAGATCGGCCGCATCGAAGCGGCCCACGGCGGGACATTGTTTCTGGATGAGATTGGCGACCTGCCGCTGGAGTTACAGGCCAATCTGCTGCGATTCCTGCAGGAAAAGCACATTGAGCGGGTGGGTGGCAGCCAGCCGATTGCCGTCGATGTCCGGGTACTGGCGGCCACCCATGTGGATCTCGAAGCGGCCATCGAGCATCGGCTGTTTCGCGAAGACCTGTACTATCGCCTGAACGTGCTGCAAGTGGTGATGGCGCCGCTGCGGGAACGCCACGGCGACTTGTCGATGCTCGCCAGTCACTTTTCCCATCTCTACAGCCAGGAAACCGGCCGCCGGCCCCGCAGCTTCAGCGAGGATGCGCTGGTGGCGATGGGCGTGCACGACTGGCCGGGCAACGTCAGGGAACTGGCCAATCGTGTCCGTCGCGGCCTGGTGCTGGCCGAGGGGCGGCAGATCGAAGCCCGGGACCTCGGCCTGGCCAGCCCTCATGGGGTCGTGGCACCGATGGGCACCCTTGAAGACTACAAGACCCGTGCCGAGCGCCAGGCACTGAGCGATGTGCTCAACCGTCACAGTGACAACCTGAGCGTCGCGGCCCGCGTGCTGGGCGTGTCCCGGCCAACGTTCTATCGCCTGCTGCACAAGCATCAGATCCGCTGAATCACTCCCTGAAGCAAGGTCACTGGAAAAACCTGTGGAAGCGAGCCTGCTCGCGATGACGGTAGCGCAGACACCTGTTTAGTGACTGATCCACCGCTATCGCGAGCAGGCTCGCTCCCACAGGGTTCCGCGCTAGAAGTAATACGGAAACTTGAGGCTGAAGCTGAAGTCCGGCGCATCGTCGGTCAGGCCGATGGACAGGTTGGGCACGATGGTCAGGTTGTCGGAGGCGGCGATGGTCATGCCGATATTGAAGTAGCCGGCATTGGCATCACTGGAGACCACTGACTCCCAATCCCCACCGTCCTGCTTGAGCTTGCTTTTCTTCTGGATCAGGTCCGATACCGAGAACGACATGCTCATTTTCTCGTTCAACGCAAAGGCCAGGCCTGCGCCGATCTGGAAGCTGTCGCCGATCCGCACCTTGCCCGGCACTTTCTGGTTGACGGTGGAACTGATGTCATCGAACGATTCTTCGAAGTTATGGGTGTAGGCCAGGGTGCCGAACAGCACGGCCGGGTCGAAGGTCTTGACCAGGGAAAGCCCGGGGGTGATCGACCAGACGCCGTTGCCGGTGGGTAGATCCTCGGGTACGAACAGGTTGGTGTTGCTCTGGGACTGACGCAGCTTGATGCCGAATGGATCCTTGCCGGTAGGGGCCTTGACGCGCAGGGTCACCACCGCGTCGGGAGTGTTGATCGATTCGTCCATGAACTTGTAGGCAATGCCGAAATTGACATCGCCGATGGTGGGATCGCGGGTGACGGTTTCTTCGCTGGTGACACCGGCCGCGCCGTTATTGGCACCCCCGGACTGGTACGTGGATTCCCGGTAGACCACCGGCACATTGAGGTCGAACTGCCAGCGATTGTCGAAGTTGTAGCGGCCGGTGAGGTCCAGCGTCCAGGTGTCGGCCTTGATCCGGTCCAGGTTGATGTTGCCCAGGAAAATCGAATCCAGGGCCAGGAAGCCGTTGAGGATCAGTTGCCGGGTGTCGTAGCGCGAATAGGTCACGCCGGTCTCGAAGCTGAATTTGCCGCCGCCGAAGAAGCCGCTGGCCTCGTCATAGAGGTTGGAGACACTCTGGGCCGGTTGCGAGTCGTCGGCCAGGGACTGCCCGTAGCCGCTGCCGGCCACGTTCTGGTTGCCTTTCATGTCGGCCGGGGATTTGACCAGGCGCTTGGGCTGTGGGGCGGCGGGCTGGTCTTCCACCTGACGTACCCGCTGTTCGAGTACCGCCAGGGCTTTTTGCTGGACCTCGTATCGTTGCCTGAGCTCAAGCAGCTCCCGTTTCAATGCCTCTACGTCCGCATCCGGTGCCGCTTGCAACAGAGTCGCCGGGAACAACGTGCTTAGACACATTACAGCGCGCAACGATACGGATCGATACATGAAAATGCCGTCCCTATTTTCCCAGTGGTCGAAAGGCAGCGTAGTTCAATACCCAAGGTTGCGCAGGCCGCGCAGCTGCGTCAGGTTGCAGTCCAGCGCTCCGGCGCTGGGGCCGTTGTTGTTCAGCACCACATTGAGTTGGGTCATGTTGTTGACCAGGTTGCTGTTGCCCAGCAGGCGGGTATTTTGCAAAAGGCCACCCTGGGCGACTTGCTGCAACGCGCTGCCCTGGTTATGACTGGCCTGGATCGCCATCTGTATGCCGCTGCCGGTAGCGGTCACCGCGACGCTGCCGGCGGCGTTGCTGCCGCTGATGGTCTGGCCACGGGTCAGCAACTGGCCTTGGGCGGGAACGAGGGCGGAGGGCCGGTTGCTTTCCTTCACGTTGATGCTGACGTTGTTGTAGGCGGTATTGCCGTCACCGGCAGCGCGTACGCTCTGGGTCACACCGTGGCTCGTCCCAAGACCTGCGCCACCGGTAATGTTGCCGCTGCCCTGTTCCGGAGCGCTGCCGTTGCCGGTCTGCTTGATGGTGGAAACGTAGAACTCGGGTTTGACGGTTGAGGCCTGGATCTGCATGGAGCTGGTTGCGCCGATCAGGTCGCCGCTGGCGTTGCGCCAGGTACTGCTCATGACGATGCCGAAGCTGATGACCCGCCCTGGCATGACATAACGACCGCGCAGCTCGGCGAGCTCGTGGTCCTCGATTTCGATGGGTTTGAATCCGGCATGGGCATAGCCGGACACGGTCGCGGCCAGGCAGGCCAGCGACAGCCAGTGTGAAGTTTTCATGTACCGCTCCCGGAGCATCCTGCTCCTTTTTGTATTTGTCGTTGGCAGTGGGTCGGCGATTAAAAAAAGTCGCTCTGTATGAAACCGAAATCCATCAATTCCGCATCCTTGACCGGGTTGAACCCGTCCAGCTTGTTACGTGCCGTCAGCGGTTGCGGGGGGCTGCGCAGTGCGTTGGTCTTGTCGTAGCCGGGACCGACGATGGCAAAGACGATGCCGTTCCAGCCCTTGACGAAATCGTCGTGGGCGTAGCGCTTGTGCCCCAGCACCGGGTCGCCGATGTAGACCCATTGCTTGTCGGCCCGCTGCAACACCACGAAGTGCTTGTAACCACGTATTTCCATCAGCACCACCACTGGAATCGTCACGGCTTCGAGCTTTTGCGCCGGTATCCGGTAGCCTCGGGCGCGCATGCCGATGCTTTCCACGTAGCGCTTCATGTCCAGCATGGAGAAGCCCTGGGTACGCACGAGGTCCGGGTCGGCATTGACCAGCATGCCCTTGATGACATGCTCTTCATCGACGTCCAGCCAGTAGGCCTGGCGCAGCACCGTGGCCAGTGCGGCGGCACCGCAACTGAAATCGGTTTTCTGCTCGACGATGTCGCTGAACTTGCGCTCGCGCACGCTTTGCACCGGTTTGTAGACCAGCATGCCGCCGGGGAGGGCGGCGACCGGCATTTGCGCGGCTTCTGTGACACAAGCCATGCAAAGCAGCAGGGAAAGGGCAGTCGCACGCATGATCGATACGCCTTGTGGAAACCCTGGAAAAGAAGCCCCGTTGCCGGGGCCCCATTTCACACGTAGCTACATGCAGGCTTTGCAGCCGGCAGCGATGGACAGCGAATTGCTCTGCTGGTTGCCCACGCCCGCCGACACGTTGGCGCCGCCGTTGCCGGAGAAGCCGTTCATGGAGTTGTTCATGGTGGCGTTGTTGATGACAGGGTTTTTCCAGCCATCGCGGGTCAGCACTTGCTGGGTGTTGCTGCCGGCCAGTTCGAAAGTGCCCACGGCGGAGAACTTGAACTTGTCGTCATCATGACCGCCGCCATAACCACCTTTGTTGCCCCAGCCGCCATGGTCGTTGTCTTCGGCGGTGCCGGTGCCTTTGGCCTTGAACGTGCCGGAGGCTTCATAGGTGCTGGTGAGGGTGTCGGTCTTGTAGGTCCGCACGCCTTTGTTATCCACTACCAGGCCGGTAGAGGTCTGGTCGGCGGCGGCCGAGGCTTGTGCTACACGGCCACCCGATACGGCGATGGCCAGGTTGTTTTTCTGTTGGTTGAAATTGCCGGCGGTCACGTTGATGCCGATGTTGCCGGAGCCGTTGTTGCCCGCGTTGGTGAGCGACGCGTTGTTTTGAGTCGAGTTGTTTTTGACGTAGTTGTTGTTATTGACCTGGGTGGCACTGGACATGGAGACAGCCGAACCGAAGATGAAGCTTTCGTCCGCGGTGGCCAGGGCGGCGGCGTTGTCCTGCTGGTTACCGTCGCCGGCCGCGACGTTGGCGCCCATGTTACCGTTGCTGCCATTGAGCGAGTCCTTGGCTTCAGCGGTGTTCCTGGTGGCCTGGTTGGTCACCACGTTGCCGTCGCTGTTCTGCTCATCCAGCACCGTAGCCCCAGCACCGGCGCTGATGGAGAGCAGTTGATCCAGCGTCGGGCCTTGGTGGTCATGACCGCCATGACCGTGACCGTGGTTGTTATCGTTGCCACCGGCCTGTGCGGCCATTGCCATGACAGCGGCGAGAGCGAAAACCAATGGTTTGAGTGCCATTGTTGGTTTCATGGTGTTTCTCCTTGCGTGTCGTTGGTTAAGTGTGTCGGTACTTTCTTATGGGTCTACTGCCCGGGTCAGTCGGTGACCCGGATGCTCAGGGTGTTGGCCATGCGGTTCCCCACCCCGGCGCTCTGGTTCACCTGGATGACCCCTCGGCTGCCGGTGAAGGCCTGGTCGCTGGTGACGACCTGGCGGCTGCCGGTTGGGGCGCCAGTTGCTCCTGAGTTCGGTAACAGCGCCACGTTCTGTTGAGAGAGCGCGCTGTCGTCAATGCTCTGCGGCTGGGCGCTGATGCCTACCCGCATGACATTGGCCATCTGGTTGTTGGCCCCGGCGGACTGGTTGACGCCCAGCACACCGTTGCCGTTGCTGAAAGAGCTGCCGCCGATGCGGGCGGTTGCGTTCATGGAGGGATCGGCGGGGGTATCCAGCCGTTGGCGCACCTGGGTGCTGGCCTGGGCTTCGGTGCCGATGGCAATGGCACGGGTGTTGGTCTGCTGGGTCCGGTCGCCCGCCGCCTGGTTGACGTTGAAGTTGCCGGTATAACGGCTGCCGGAGTCCTGCAGGTTGGCGCTACTGACCACCGCCACGCCGGGGTCGGCAAATACCGTGGATGAGCCGAGCAGGGCCAGCAGGAACAGGGCTGGTCTCATGTCATTGACCTCCCGCCAGGCGACCCAGCGGAGCCAGGCCTGAACTCAGGGAGCGGTTGATCGTGCCGGAAATCGCACCTCCACTGCCGCCACCATGGCCGGCCCTCATGCCGGGCATGCCGCTGGGGTTGGTCACGACATTCAGGCCTTGTACGCCGGTACTCGTATTGAAGGTGTTGCGGATCGATGAGCCGCTGGCGACGCTGGCAAATTCACCGTCGCTCAGTTCGGTGCTGGTGGTCGCTTGGCCGATTCGGGTGGATGGGTTGGCATTGACGGTGGTCGGGTAGGGATCCTTGCCACCGTTGCGACCGATATGGACGGGCTGCACGTCACGGTTGAGGACGATGACGCCGTTGCCTTCGGCCTGTACCGGCAGGCTGAGGGTCGCGCCGGTGGCGCAGCCGATCAGCAACAGGACGGTCAAACTTTTATCGAAAGTTCCCACGGCATCGATTCCTTCTTCGGTGGGCTGGCCTTTATCCAGCGTTGCGAAGGGGAAAGAGCAGATGTCGTGCCGGGTTTGTAAAAGCCTTTTGATTCAACAGGTTGGCTGTTGCGGCGCAACGGCTGGTGCGTGACCTGTTTCAAGGCTGAGACAAGCCTTGTGAAGGTCAATTGGCCATCTGCTGTCAAATGGCTCTGGATCCAGGCTCTTGAGGGGGTGTTTCAGTGACTTGACAGTCAGGATGGCAAACCGCTGAAACAGCGTTGGATCCGGGTTTGACGCGGCGGGGATGTTTCAAGGATGCAACAGGATGGCACTATGATCCCACCTTTTTCTGGGAGATCCGTTCAGGCCTGGAGTAATTGGGTCACGGCTGCGAACACCTGGCGTTGACGCTGTGCCCAATCGCCTTCGATCACCTGGAAAGGTTGCTGATGCCGAACCAGCCAATCCTCGATGGCCATGAAAAATTGCAGGCGATGCGCCAGTTCAGGTTGGCAGCGCAGGCCGTCGCCAGTCCAGTCGACCTGCTCGGGGCTCAATAGCAGATGCAGGTCGTAATGCCGGCTCAGCAAGGCCGGCTCCAGCCAGTCCGGGCAGTCGCCGAACAGGGTCCGGCTCCAGAGGATATTGCTCAACAGGTGGGTGTCGAGGATCAGCAGCGACGGTTGTCGGGCGCGGGCTGCGTCTTCCCAGGCCAATTGTCCGCTGGCGATTTCGGTGATGTCGTCCAGACAGGTGTCGCGGGGGTTCTGTTCCATGAAGTGGCGGACGTATTCGTCTACACGCAAGCCACCGAAGTGCCCCTGCAACTGCGCCGCCAGCCAGCTCTTGCCGGCAGACTCGGGGCCGGTCAACACCACCACCTTCATGCGCGCAGGGCCGGGTCGGCGCGCCATTCCCGCCAGCCCTGCACGGCCAGCAGGGTGAACAAGGCATACAGCGCGGCGGTCAGGTGCAGCCCCTTGTAGATGAACAGGCCGACGAAGATCACATCCAGGGCGATCCACAAAGGCCAGCATTGCACGCGCTTCTGCGCCATCCACCATTGGGCCACGAGGCTGAAGCCGGTAAGCGCCGCGTCGAGCCAGGGTTGGGCGGCGTCGGTCCAGTGCGCCATGGCAGCGCCCAGCACCAGGCTGCCCGCGGCCCCGACAGCCAGACAAAGCAGCACCGACGGTCCACCCAGCCGTGTGACCTGGCGCCCGTCATGACGTTGGCCGGCACGGGTCCATTGCCACCAGCCGTACAGTTGCAGTGCGGCGTAGACCACTTGCAACAACATGTCCGAGTAAAGCTTCACGTCGTAGAAAATCCAGCTGTACAGCACCACCATGACCAGGCCGATCGGCCAGCACCAGGGGTTCTGCTTGACAGTCAACCAGACAGCGATCACGCCGAGGGCTGCGGCAAACAGTTCAAGCCCGGACATGGCGGTTCCTTGGGGGATGGAAAAGGGGGGGGCGATTGTAAACGTTATGGTGGGGACAGCTCCAACATCAATGTTGGATGTGCCGGCGTTATCGCGAGCAGGCTCGCTCCCACAGGGGTTCCGGGTTGATTGCAGGATCTGTGGTTGCCAGAGAAACCTGTGGGGGCGGGCTTGCTCGCGAACGCGGTGTTGGATGTGCCGGTGTTATCGCGGGCAAGCCCGGCTCCCGCAGGGTTGCGAGGTGTTCTCGGAATAGCGGCGGCCGCAGATCCCTTGGTGGGAGCGAGCCTGCTCGCGAAGGCGGCCGTACAAACGCTGAAATCAAATCTGCCTGACGTAGGTCCCGACACCCCTGAGGATGTTCTGCAATGTCAGTTCCACCTCCGCCAAGTCCGCTTCATCGGTGTCATGGCTGATTTCCAGCACGTCATCGCCATTGAGCACATCGGCGTCCGCCGCGGCGACTTCGATTTTCAGCAGTGTCGGGCTGAGGGTGACTTTCACGCCGTCCAGGGTCGACGGCTCGCCATCGAGGGCGATTTCCAGTTCATCTTCGTCGGGATAGCGGGTCATCAGGAACATTTCGCCCTGCAGGCTGTGACAGCACAGCATGGCCATGTTGTCTTCTTCGTCGTCGCACGGGTTGGCGATCAGAAGGGCGGTGGTCATTTGCATCGGGGCGGCTCCTGGCTCGATGAGCCTTGCGGGTGCGGAAAAGCGGATTCTGCCAGCACGGAGGATTTACTGCGACCACCTGCGTAATCCGTGCGCGATTTCAAATCGTGGGGTGCCGATTGCCCCGCAGGCTGCTAGGGTTGTTCGATGCGCTAGCCGATGACCGAATATGTCGCAGCGCTGCAAGCAGGGGCCTTGTCGCACTCGTTAAGCTGCGCAACGGATGCGCACGTGCACGGGCGTTTCCTGTAGATGCCCAAGACATGGAAATGGAATGTGACCTGCGGGTCTTGTCCAGCTTCACCCACCTGTCGTCCTGTTTCCTCTGCCCGAGAATCAGGAACAGGATGGCCGGCAGCCCGAAAGGGGCTGCATGACGCTTCCATCAATAACAAGCCCAAGCGGAGTACCACAGATGGCGTTCTTCACCGCAGCCAGCAAAGCCGACTTCCAGCATCAACTGCAAGCGGTACTGGCGCAGCACATCAGTGAACAGGCACTGCCACAAGTGGCGCTGTTTGCTGAACAATTCTTCGGCATCATTTCCCTCGATGAACTTACCCAGCGCCGGTTGTCCGACCTCGCCGGCTGCACCCTGTCCGCCTGGCGCCTGCTTGAGCGCTTCGACCACACGCAATCGCAGGTCCGCGTCTACAACCCCGATTACGAACGCCACGGCTGGCAGTCGACCCACACCGCAGTGGAAGTGTTGCACCACGACCTGCCGTTCCTGGTGGACTCGGTACGTACCGAGCTGAACCGCCGCGGCTACAGCATCCATACCCTGCAGACCACCGTGCTGAGCGTGCGCCGTGGCAGCAAGGGCGAGTTGCTGGAAATCCTGCCGAAGGGCACCCAGGACGAGGGCGTGCTGCAAGAGTCGCTGATGTACCTGGAAATCGACCGCTGCGCCAACGCCGCCGAACTCAGCGTCCTGAGCAAGGAACTCGAGCAGGTACTGGGTGAAGTGCGCGTGGCCGTGGCCGACTTCGAGCCGATGAAAGACAAGGTCCAGGAGATCCTCACCAGCCTGGACAACAGCGCCTATGCCATCGATGCCGAAGAAAAAAGCGAGATCAAGACCTTCCTGGAGTGGCTGGTGGGCAACCACTTCACCTTCCTGGGCTATGAAGAGTTCGTGGTCCGTGACGATGCCGATGGCGGCCATATCGAGTACGACCCCGAGTCGTTCCTCGGCCTGACCAAGCTGCTGCGCGCCGGCCTGACCGCCGATGACCTGCGCATCGAGGACTACGCCGTCAACTACCTGCGTGAACCGACGCCGCTGTCGTTCGCGAAGGCCGCGCACCCGAGCCGTGTACACCGTCCGGCTTACCCGGATTATGTGTCGATCCGTGAAATCGACGCCGACGGCAAGGTCATCAAGGAATGCCGCTTCATGGGCCTGTACACCTCTTCGGTGTATGGCGAGAGCGTGCGCGTTATTCCGTACATTCGCCGCAAGGTCGCCGAAATCGAGCGTCGTTCGGGCTTCCAGGCCAAGGCGCACCTGGGCAAGGAACTGGCCCAGGTGGTCGAAGTGCTGCCCCGCGACGATCTGTTCCAGACCCCGGTGGATGAGCTGTTCAGCACCGTGATGTCCATCGTGCAGATCCAGGAACGCAACAAGATCCGCGTGTTCCTGCGCAAAGACCCGTACGGCCGTTTCTGCTACTGCCTGGCCTACGTGCCGCGCGATATCTATTCCACCGAAGTGCGCCAGAAGATCCAGCAAGTGCTGATGGATCGCCTGAAGGCCTCGGATTGCGAATTCTGGACGTTCTTCTCCGAATCGGTATTGGCCCGCGTGCAGTTGATCCTGCGGGTGGACCCGAAGAACCGTATCGACATCGACCCGCTGCTGCTGGAAAAAGAAGTGGTGCAGGCCTGTCGCAGCTGGCAGGACGACTACGCGAGCCTGGTCATCGAGAGCTTCGGCGAAGCCCAGGGCACCAACGTGCTCGCCGACTACCCGAAAGGCTTCCCGGCCGGCTACCGCGAGCGCTTTGCCGCGCATTCGGCGGTGGTCGACATGCAGCACCTGCTGAGCCTGAATGAAAAAAATCCGCTGGTCATGAGCTTCTACCAGCCGCTGGGCCAGGTGTCCGGCCAGCGTGAGCTGCATTGCAAGCTGTATCACGCCGACACGCCGCTGGCGCTGTCCGATGTGTTGCCGATCCTGGAGAACCTCGGCCTGCGCGTGCTGGGCGAGTTCCCGTACCGTCTGCGCCACACCAACGGCCGCGAGTTCTGGATCCATGACTTCGCCTTCACCGCCGCCGAAGGGGTGAACCTCGACATCCAGCAGCTCAACGACACCTTGCAGGACGCCTTCGTCCACATCGTCAGCGGCGATGCCGAGAACGATGCGTTCAACCGCCTGGTGCTGACCGCCGGCCTGCCGTGGCGCGACGTGGCGCTGCTGCGTGCCTACGCCCGCTATCTCAAGCAGATCCGTCTGGGCTTCGACCTCGGCTACATCGCCAGCACCCTGAACAACCACACCGACATCGCTCGCGAGTTGACCCGGTTGTTCAAGACCCGCTTCTACCTGGCCCGCAAGCTCACCGGCGAGGACCTGGAAGACAAGCAACTGCGTCTGGAGCAGGCGATCCTCACGGCACTGGACGACGTCCAGGTGCTCAACGAAGACCGCATCCTGCGTCGCTACCTGGACCTGATCAAGGCCACCCTGCGGACCAACTTCTACCAGACCGACGCCCACGGCCAGAACAAGTCCTACTTCAGCTTCAAGTTCAACCCGCACCTGATCCCGGAACTGCCGAAGCCGGTGCCCAAGTTCGAGATCTTCGTCTACTCGCCACGGGTCGAAGGCGTGCACCTGCGCTTCGGCAACGTCGCCCGTGGCGGCTTGCGCTGGTCCGACCGTGAAGAAGATTACCGCACCGAAGTCCTGGGCCTGGTAAAAGCCCAGCAAGTGAAGAACTCGGTGATCGTGCCGGTCGGTGCCAAGGGCGGCTTCTTGCCCCGTCGCCTGCCACTGGGCGGCAGCCGGGACGAGATCGCGGCCGAGGGCATCGCCTGCTACCGCATCTTCATCTCCGGCCTGCTGGACATCACCGACAACCTCAAGGACGGCGCCCTGGTGCCGCCAGCCAACGTCGTGCGGCATGACGACGATGACCCGTACCTGGTAGTGGCTGCCGACAAGGGCACCGCGACCTTCTCCGACATCGCCAACGGCATTGCCATCGACTACGGCTTCTGGCTGGGCGACGCCTTCGCCTCCGGCGGTTCGGCCGGCTATGACCACAAGAAAATGGGCATCACCGCCAAGGGCGCGTGGGTCGGCGTGCAGCGCCACTTCCGCGAGCGCGGCATCAACGTCCAGGAAGACAGCATCACCGTGGTCGGTGTCGGCGACATGGCCGGCGACGTGTTCGGTAACGGTTTGTTGATGTCCGACAAGCTGCAACTGGTCGCGGCGTTCAACCACCTGCACATCTTCATCGACCCGAACCCGGAACCCGCCAGCAGCTTCGCCGAGCGCCAGCGTCTGTTCGACCTGCCGCGTTCGGCCTGGACCGACTACGACACCAGCATCATGTCCGAAGGCGGCGGCATCTTCTCGCGCAGCGCGAAGAGCATCGCCATCACCCCGCAGATGCAGGCACGTTTCGACATCAAGGCCGACAAGCTGACCCCGACCGAACTGCTGAACGCCTTGCTCAAGGCGCCGGTGGACCTGTTGTGGAACGGCGGTATCGGCACCTACGTCAAAGCCAGCACCGAAAGCCACGCCGATGTCGGCGACAAGGCCAACGATGCGCTGCGCGTGAACGGTAACGAACTGCGCTGCAAGGTGGTGGGCGAGGGCGGCAACCTGGGCATGACCCAGCTGGGCCGTGTCGAGTTCGGCCTGCATGGCGGCGCCACCAACACTGACTTCATCGACAACGCGGGCGGCGTGGACTGCTCCGACCATGAAGTAAACATCAAGATCCTGCTCAACGAAGTGGTGCAGGCCGGCGACATGACCGACAAGCAACGTAACCAGTTGCTGGCGAGCATGACCGACGAAGTCGGTGGTCTGGTGTTGGGCAACAACTACAAGCAGACCCAGGCCCTGTCCCTGGCGGCCCGTCGCGCATTCGTGCGGATCGCCGAATACAAGCGCCTGATGAACGATCTGGAAGTCCGTGGCAAGCTGGACCGCGCCATCGAGTTCCTGCCGACCGAAGAACAGCTGGCCGAACGCGTCGCGGCAGGCCATGGCCTGACCCGTGCCGAACTGTCGGTGCTGATCTCCTACAGCAAGATCGACCTCAAGGAAGCGCTGCTCAACTCCCTGGTACCGGACGACGACTACCTGACCCGGGACATGGAAACCGCGTTCCCGGCGACGCTGGTGAACAAGTTCTCCGAGGCCATGCGTCGCCATCGCCTGAAGCGCGAGATCGTCAGCACCCAGATCGCCAACGACCTGGTCAACCACATGGGCATCACCTTCGTCCAGCGGCTCAAGGAGTCCACGGGCATGAGCCCGGCGAACGTGGCGGGCGCGTATGTGATCGTGCGGGACATCTTCCATCTCCCACACTGGTTCCGTCAGATCGAAGCCCTGGACCACCAGGTGTCGGCCGATGTGCAACTGGAGCTGATGGATGAGCTGATGCGCCTGGGCCGTCGTGCGACCCGCTGGTTCCTGCGCAGCCGCCGTAACGAGCAGAACGCTGCTCGCGATGTGGCTCACTTCGGTCCGCACCTGGCGGCGTTGGGCCTCAAGCTCGACGAACTGCTGGAAGGGCCGACCCGCGAAGGCTGGCAGACCCGCTACCAGGCCTACGTGGCCGCCGGCGTGCCAGAGTTGCTGGCGCGCATGGTTGCGGGTACCACGCACCTGTACACCTTGCTGCCGATCATCGAGGCGTCCGACGTCACCGGCCAGAACGCCGCCGATGTGGCCAAGGCCTACTTCGCCGTGGGCAGCGCCCTGGACATCACCTGGTACCTGCAACAGATCAGTGCCTTGCCGGTGGAAAACAACTGGCAGGCCCTGGCCCGCGAAGCGTTCCGCGATGACGTCGACTGGCAGCAACGGGCGATCACCATCTCGGTCCTGCAACAGGGCGACGGCACCCAGGACGTGGAAACCCGCCTGGCGCTGTGGCTGGAGCAGCACCAGGACATGGTCGAGCGCTGGCGTGCCATGCTGGTGGACATCCGTGCCGCCAGCGCCACCGACTACGCCATGTACGCGGTTGCCAACCGCGAACTGCTGGACCTGGCGTTGGCAGGTCAGACGGTCTTGACGGCCAACTGATCCGGCGTTGAATGAAAAAGCCCCGCATTGAGAGATGCGGGGCTTTTTTTGTGGGCGCCGGTCCATGCCAGGCACTGATTCTCCTTGTGGGAGCGAGTAGTGTGGTGGATCTTTATTTTTTCAGCGGGATCAACACCGCTTCCTTCTCACCCATCACCATGAATACCAGCAATTTTGCCGGCTCGGTCGCGCTGGCATTCTTCGAGACCAGGTGCTCGGAACCGGCTGCCTCATACCAGAACTCCCCGGCCTTGTAGGTGATCGCCGGTTCGCCTTTGACCTGGGAGGTAATGGCGCCTTCGAGCACGTAGGCCATGGCCGTGCCCTCATGTTTGTGGGCGATGGACGACTGGCCCGGGGCGTAGTCGACGGTCAGCATCATGGCTTTCTTGCCCGGCAGGTTTTTCAGCATCTTTTCCTGCAACACCTGGACCTTCTCCGAAGGTGCTGTTTCGTGGGCGTAGACCTGGGCGATGGGCAGCAGGCTGAGGGCGGCGATCAGGGAGAGGGTTTTCATGGCAATGGCCTTCGTGGGGTTTGAGTGGATCCGCGCTGTTGCGTCGATGGAACCACCCTATGCCCGCTGGCGGGGCAAGCAAACGTCCAATCTTTCGGAAGGCCGGTAGACCAATTGGCCTACCGATCCATGACAAGCTGCCGGTGATCTTGTGGCGAGGGGATTTATCCCCGCTCGAGTGCGCAGCACTCGCCAGATAGGCGCCGTCAAGAATATTTGGGGCCGGCTCAGGAGTGCGGGCAGTTCAGACAATCGGGAAACTATTGAAATCCACGCTTCGGGCCAGGCGGTTGTCGATCAGGCCGATAAACCCCTGCACTTCGGGGCAGTTGAAGTGGGCCTGCATGGCCGCTTCCGATTGCCAGCGGGCGCTGACGGTCCAGCGGTCGCCGTCCACCGGGCACCGGTCGACCATGTAGGCGTCGCAGCCGGGCTGGGTGCGCAGGGTTTCGACGATTTGCCGCAGCTGTCGGCCCAGTTCTTCCGAGCGACCGGCGGCGGCTTGCACCTGTACGGTATTGATCACTTGGCGAGACATTGTTCAGGCTCCTGAATCAAGTCGGACGGAATGTTCACAATCAACGACACCGATGCAGGATAGGCCTGCATCGGTGAACATCAAACAGCCAATGGGCGGATAAGCGGGCAGTCCAATCGCTCAGGCGACCTGCTGCAGGATGTCCCGCAAGCGATCCAGGGCGATATCGATGTCCAGGACTTCGATGGCGCCAAAACCGAAGAACAGGCCCGGCCGCGGCGGCGCTTCGTTGAAGAAGCCCTCAAGGCTGTACAGCCCGACCTCGACTTTTCTCGCCAGCTCGATCACCAGCGGCAGATCGATCGGTACTTTGCACAACACCGCCAGATGAAAGCCGGCGGTGGTGGGCACGGCTTCGAACCAGGGCGACAGATCCCCGGCCATGCGCGCCAGGATCCGCTCGCGACGTCCGGCATACAAGGCGTGGCAGCGACGGATGTGCTTGAGCAGGCAGCCTTCGGCGATGAACTTGGCCAGCGCCCATTGGGGCAGGGTGGAGGTGTGCTGGTCGGTGAGACGCTTGGCCAGGATCACCGCTTCGAGAATCGCCGGCGGCAGGATGGCGTAGCCGAGCCGCAACTCCGGCAGCAGGGTCTTGGAGAAGGTCCCGACGTACGCCACTATGCCGCGTTCGTCCATGCTCTGCAGCGAGTCGGCGGGCCGGCCTTCGTAACGGAACTCGCTGTCGTAATCGTCTTCGATGATGATCGCGCCGAGCTCATAGGCCCGCGCCAGCAGAGCCTCGCGCCGGGCCTGGCTCATGGGCATGCCCAGGGGAAACTGGTGGGAGGGCGTGACATAGATCAGCCGTGTGCCGTCGGGGATCTGGTCCACCCGCATGCCCTGGTCATCCACCGGCACCCCGACCACCGTGGCGCCGTGGGAGCCGAACAGCAATCGTGCCGGTGGATACCCCGGATCTTCCATCGCCACCAGGCTGCCGGACCGGGTCAACACCCGTGAAATCAGATCCAGGGCCTGTTGCGCACCGTTGCACACCACCACGTCATCGTCCTGACAGTTGACCCCCCGGGAAAACGCGATGTGCCGGGCTATGGCATTGCGCAGTGCCGGCAGGCCCCCGGGCTGGCTGTAGAGGCCCTTGGCGTTGGCGATCTGGCGCAGGGCATGGGCGGTGCAGCGACGCCAGTCGTCCAGGGGAAACTGCCCCTTGCCGGTGGCGCCGCCGATGAAGTCATAACGCAATGCGCTTTCGGGCGTGGGATGGCGCAGCAGGTCCGGCATGTTCCGCCAGGCCTCGACGACGTCGGCCCCGGCCAGCTCCCGGTGGTTTTGTTTGCGCACGATCCTGGCCGGCCGCGCATTGACGTAGGTACCCTTGCCGATGACGCCGGTCAGGAAGTTCTCGTAGGTCAGTTGGGCGTAGGTGTCGGAAACGGTCTTGCGTGAAACGCCCAACTGTTCGGCGAGCAGGCGGCTGGGCGGCAGTTGCGTGCCGGCAGCCAGGCGACCGCTTTCGATTGCGTCGCGCAACTGTTGGTACAACTGACTTGTCAGGTCCTTGCGGCCTTTGATGACGACATGAAGTTCCATACCCGCGGGCTCCCGGACAATCGCCTGGCGGCAGCGTCAAAGCTGCAAGATTACCTGCATTGTGCATTCGGATAGAAGTTGCGTGGAGGAAATCCGGCAGATTGGTCTGGCGCGCAGTGGCCCTGGTTTTTTCGAGCAATTGGACCTGTCGTCGACGGCCTTGAGGTTCTACCGTGAAGAGATCCCTGTCACGGAGCCCGACATGAGCCAGCGTCTGGATTACTACAGTGCGTCCCCTGGGGCGATGAAAGCGATGATTGGCCTGGAAGCGTTGACCAGCCGCCTGAGTATCGAACCGGCGTTGCTGCACCTGATCAAGATCCGCGCCTCGCAACTCAATGGCTGTGCCTTCTGCACCGACATGCACTCGGTGGATGCACGACGCTTGGGTGAAACCGAACGGCGTCTGTTCGCGGTGGCCGTATGGCGCGACAGCGGCTTTTTTACTGACCGCGAACGCGCCGCCCTGGCTTGGACCGAAGCGGTGACGCTGTTGGCCCAGAGCCAGGTACCGGACGATGTCTATGCCCAGGCCCGTGCCTGCTTCAGCGAGGAGGAGATGGTGGACCTGACGATGGCGATCAGCACCATCAACAGCTGGAACCGGCTGGCGGTGAGTTTCCGCCAGCGCCCCGGTGACTGAGTCAGGCGGTGTCTGATCGGCCGCTTTCGCGAGAGGCGCCCACAGGTCCGACAACCCCGAGCGAGCCTGCTCGCGATAGCGTCGGTAAGATCACCGCAGGGATCGGCATTGACAACGATCAAGGCCGGTCCGCCTCGTAGCACCCACACTGGGTAAAACCCTTGTGGAGATCACCCTCATGCCCCTGTCCCTGGCAGACATGCGCCGCCAATACACCCGCGATGGCCTGGACGAAGCCCATACCCCCGACGATCCGCTGGCGCTGTTCGGGCTATGGATGCGACAGGCCCGGGAAACCGAAAACCCTCCGGTCGAGGCCAACAGCATGGTCCTGGCGACAGTGGACGAGCAGGGCCGCCCCCATGCCCGGGTGTTGTTACTCAAGGGCTTTGGCGAAGACGGCTTCACGTTCTTCGGCAATTACGGCAGCGGCAAGGGCCAGGATCTGGCAATCAATCCCTGGGCGGCGATGACGTTCTTCTGGCCGGGCCTGGAGCGTCAGGTGCGCATCGAAGGACAGGTTCGCCGACTCGATCCCACACTGTCGGATGCCTATTTCAACTCACGCCCGCTGGCCAGCCAGCTCGGGGCCTGGGCGTCGCCGCAAAGCCAACCGCTGGACAATCGCGCCGCGCTGGAAAGCTTGCTGGCATATGCCGAACAACGTTTCGCCGACCAACCGGTGCCGCGCCCCGGCCAGTGGGGCGGCTATTGCCTGCAACCGGAGCGACTGGAGTTCTGGCAGGGCCGCGCCGATCGCTTGCATGACCGTCTCGACTATCGCCGGCAGGACGGCGGGTGGCAGCGCAGCCGTCTGGCGCCCTGAGCGCCAGGGGAGGTACCTCCACGGAGGAATAGGCCCGGCACCGAATGCGGTTCAGGCTGGGCCATCTTCTCTGACAGGACGGCTGATCATGGCCCATCTGACGCAACGCCAATTTCAACCGCTGAACATTGCGGTGCTCACCATCAGCGATACCCGCAGCTTCGATACCGACACCTCCGGCCAGACGCTCGTCGATCTGCTGCAAACAGCCGGTCACGTACTGATCGACCGGGGGCTGGTGAAAGACGATATCTACCAGATCCGCGCCCAGGTCTCCCAGTGGATCGCCGACCCAACGGTGCAAGTGGTATTGATGACCGGCGGCACCGGTTTCACCGCCCGCGATAACACGCCACAAGCAGTGGCGCCCTTGCTGGACAAGCAGGTGGATGGCTTTGGCGAATTGTTCCGTCAGGTTTCGCTGGCTGAGATCGGCATGTCCAGCCTGCAATCCCGCGCACTGGCCGGCATGAGCAATGGCGTGCTGGTGTGCTGTCTGCCGGGGTCGCCGGGCGCTTGCCGGACCGGTTGGGAACAGATCCTGGCCGGGCAGTTGGACAGTCGCACCGGGCCATGCAATTTCACTCCTCATCTCAAGCCCCAGGCGGACGTTGTGCCGGTGGCCTGCGAGACGCGCTCATGAGCGGCCGCGGATGTGGATCGGCGTGCGACAGCGGTACGTTGATGCCGGTGGATGAGGCCATCCGTCACCTGCTCGACCAGGCGCCGCCGCCACCGCCGATCCAGCGGACTGGCCTGGACCAGGCCCTGGGCCGTGTATTGGCTGCCGATGTCCTGTGCCCCATGAACCTGCCTGCCTGGGACAACAGCGCCATGGACGGTTACGCCCTGCGGGCCGTCGATCTGTCTCCCGCCGGGGGATACCTGGCGTTGAGCGGACGAATCGCCGCCGGCGACGGGCCGGGTGAGCCGTTGCGGGAAGGGCAGGCGGTACGGATTTTTACCGGCGCGCCATTGCCGCCGGGTGCCGACACCGTGGTGCCCCAGGAGAGCTGCCGGGAGGAGGGCGGGCGGGTCTGGGTATCGTCGGCCAGGCAAGGGGAGCATGTGCGCAAGGAGGGTGAAGAGCTGCGCCGAGGCGAACGATTGTTCAAGGCCGGTACTCGCTTGCGGGCCCAGGAGCTGGGACTGCTGGCCGGCGCCGGGATCGCCTCGGTGGAGGTTTATCGTCCCTTGCGGGTTGTCTTGCTCAGCAGCGGCGACGAACTGCGTGAACCGGGCGAGCCATTGGCGCCAGGGCAGATCTATAACAGCAATCGCCGCAGCATCGCCGCGTTGTTGCGTGGTTGGGGTTTCGAGGTGCATGACTTCGGCGTCATGCCCGATCGACTCCAGGCCAGCCAGCAGGCACTGAGCCTGGCCGCCGCCGACTGTGACGTACTGCTGACCTCCGGCGGTGTATCCGTGGGCGAGGAAGACCATCTCAAGCAAGCCATTGAGCGTCTCGGCAGCATCGACCTCTGGCGCCTGGCGATACAGCCGGGCAAACCCCTGGCCTTCGGCGACGTGGCCGGCACGCCCTGGCTCGGATTGCCGGGTAACCCGTCGGCGGCGCTGATCACGGCGCTGGTGGTGGTGCGTCCGTTCCTGTTCCGCGCCCAGGGCATGGATCAGGTGCTGCCCGTGCCCTTGCATGTGCCGGCCGGTTTCGACTGGTTGCAGCGCAACCGTCGCCGCCAGTACCTGCGGGCCCGACTGGTGCCGGACGCCGAAGGTCATCTGTGTGTGGTGCCGCACCCTCAGCAAAGCTCGGCCATGTTGACCGCCGCCTGCTGGGCCGATGGACTGGCGGTGGTAGGGCGCGAGGCGCAGGTGCACAAGCACGACCGGGTGATGTACTTGCCGTTCGCCGAGCTGATGTCTTGACGGCAATTGACTGCCGTCAAGGTCACCGGCTGACGGCTGGCTAGACTGGCGGCGCCCCAGGTTTTCTCACGAGGATGCCCCATGCAACTGGTTTGCCCGGCAGGGAATCTGCCTGCCCTCAAAGCGGCGGTGCGCCAAGGCGCCGATGCCGTCTATGTCGGCTTTCGCGATGACACCAATGCCCGGCATTTCGCCGGGCTGAACATGGACGACAAACAGTTCGACGCGGCTGTCGCGCACATCCGCCAGCATCAACGCAAGCTCTATGTCGCCGTCAACACCTACCCGCAACCCAAGGGGTGGGAACGCTGGCAACGGGCGGTGGATCGTGCCGCCGATTTCGGCGTGGACGCCCTGATCGCCGCCGACCCCGGTGTGCTCGGCTACGCCAGCCAGCGTCATCCTGACCTGGCGCTGCACCTGTCCGTCCAGGGCTCGGCGACCCACGCCGCCGCCCTGGCGTTCTACGCCCAACGCTATGGCATCCGGCGTGCCGTGTTGCCTCGGGTGCTGTCCCTGGCCCAGGTCCGGCAGGTGGCGGCAGGCAGTCCGGTGCCCATCGAGGTCTTCGGTTTCGGCAGCCTGTGCATCATGGCCGAGGGCCGCTGTCACTTGTCCTCCTACATTACTGGTGAGTCGCCGAACCTCTGTGGCGTCTGCTCGCCGGCGAAGGCCGTGCGCTGGAGCGAAGATGCCGAGGGGCTGAGTGCCCGTTTGAGCGAAGTGCTGATCGACCGCTACACCCCACAGGAATCGGCCGGTTACCCGACCCTGTGCAAAGGCCGCTTCCTGGTGGGCGGCAAGCGCTTCCATGCACTGGAAGAGCCCACCAGCCTGGACACCCTGGACCTGCTGCCGGAACTGACGGCCATCGGCGTCGAGGCGGTGAAAATCGAAGGCCGCCAGCGTAGCCCGGCCTACGTGGAACAAGTGACCCGGGTCTGGCGCGCCGCGCTGGATACACACCGGGCCGCGCCGCAGCGTTTCCGCGTGCGCGAAGAATGGCGCCAGGTGCTGGCCGGTCTGTCCGAAGGCAGCCAGACCACCCTGGGTGCCTACCATCGATCATGGCAATGAGGAGGGCCAGATGAAACTCAGCCTGGGACCGGTCCTGTTCTACTGGGACAAAACACAACTGGGAAATTTCTACGCCGAGATGTCGGCCTTGCCGCTGGATGTGATCTACCTGGGGGAGACGGTGTGCTCCAAGCGCCGGGCCTTTTCCCTGGACCAATGGCTGGGGTTGGCGCGGGAACTACAGGCGTGCAGCCAGGCCCAGATCGTGCTGTCGAGCCTGACGCTGATCGAGGCGGCCTCGGAGTTTTCCACGTTGCGTCGCCTGTGCGACAACGGCCAATTGCTGGTGGAGGCCAACGACATGGGCGCCGTGCAAGTGCTGGCCGAGCGCAAACTGCCCTTTGTCGGTGGGCCGGCCCTGAACCTGTACAACGGTCACGCCCTGGCGCAGTTGCTCGACAGCGGCATGATCCGCTGGGTGCCGCCGGTGGAGTGTTCGGCGGCGCTGATCAGCGATGTACTGGAGCAAGTGCGGGAAATGGATCGCGAGGTACCCGAGGTGGAAATCTTCGCCTATGGTCATCTGCCCCTGGCCTACTCGGCGCGTTGCTTCACCGCCCGGGCTGAAAACCGGCCCAAGGACGACTGCCAGTTCTGTTGCATCAACTACCCCGACGGCCTGGCGTTGAGCAGCCAGGAAGGCCAGCAATTGTTCACCCTCAATGGCATCCAGACCATGTCCGGCGAGGTGAGCAACTTGCTGGCCGATTACAGCGCCTTGAAGGCATGCGGTGCCGACGTGCTGCGCCTGAGTCCTCGGGCCCAGGGCATGGCGGAGGTGGTCAAGGCTTTCGACCGGGTCCGCCAGGGCGAGACGCCGCCACTGTTTGTGGAAGGGTGTAACGGCTACTGGCACGGCCATGCCGGCATGCTGAAGGTAGAGGAGGCGGGGCTGTGCTGAGTCCGAAGAAGTGGATGCTCAAAGGCGCCGACCGCGTGCTGCCGCTGATCGGCAAGGTACCGTTCGCGGTGCAGCGACTGGTGTTGCAGCAGGCGCTCAATCGGTGCCTGGCCGAACCGCTGCACGATGGCGGGTTCGATGTACTGCGTGACCGCTGGCTGTGCCTGCGGGTGCCTGACCTGGGCTTGCGCTGGTACCTGACGCTGGGGCGTGAGGGCCTGCGCATCGCCGAACGGGCCGAAGCCCAGGTCACCATCAGCGGCAACTGGCGTGAGTTCCTGTTGCTCGCCAGTCGTCAGGAAGACCCCGATACGCTGTTCTTCCGACGGCGGCTGGTCATCGAAGGCGATACTGAGCTGGGGTTGGCACTGAAGAACCTGATCGACAGCCTCGATCCGGACGTGTTGCCACCCTGGTTGTGGCGCAACCTGGAGCGGGCGGGGAAAGGCCTGGCGACGGTGGGATGAGATGAAGGCACTTGATGATTTGCCCCTGGTGTACTCCTGCTCCGGCTGCTCCAACGTCGCGCAACTGGCCAATACCGTCGCCCTGCGCCTGGACCGCGCAGGCCTGGCCGAGATGTCCTGCATCGTCGGGGTGGGCGGGCACGTCGCGGTGCTGGTCAACAAGGCCCGCTCGGGACGGCGGATCATTGCGCTGGACGGCTGCCCCTTGCAATGCGTGCAGGGCTGTTTGCAGCAACACGGGTTGAAGGCGGATGTGCCTGTGGTCCTGAGCCAGTTGGGCTTGCGCAAGCGGTATGGGGTCGATTGCACGGAAGACGAGGGGGATGCCTTGTTCGAGTACCTCGTACCGATTGTCAGGGGGCCAAGCGCAGATTAGAGGGGCCGCTCCTATCCTGTGAGTCCTGCGATCACCACAATGCGGTGCTATTGCTGGTAATCCACCAGCGCCTCCTCGGCCAGGATGCGAATGTTGCGCCGCTCCATGGCGATCAGGCCGCCGTCCACCAGGCGATGGAGAATGCGCGAGAAGGTTTCCGGCTGGATACCCAGCTTGGAGGCCACCAGGCGCTTGGACACTTGCAGCACCACCTGGCCGTTGCGGGGATCGCGCTCCTGCAACAGGAAATTGATGACACGCCGGCTGGCGCTGGCCAGGGTCAGGTTATCGATGTCCTTGAGGCGTTGGTGCAAGTGCATGCTGATGCTCGCCAGAATCGCCAGGCAGACCTTGGGTTGGTCTTCCAGGGCCTTGCGATAATGGGTGCCTTCGATACTCACCAGCACGCTGTCCTTGAGCGCTGCCGCGCTTACCGGATAGCAACGGGCCTGGCTGAACAGCAGCGCCTCGGCGAAGGTCTGGCCGGGCTGGATGATCTCCACCAGGTTCTCCTGGCCCTCGCCAGTGACCCGGAACAGCTTGACCTGACCGCTGATCAACAGGAAAAACCGCCTGGCCGGGTCGCCCTGGTGCATGAGTGTGCTGTTGCACTCCAGGCGCTTGAGCACGGCCAGGTTGCACACGTCTTCGAAGACGCGCTCCGGCAAGTGGCTGAACAAGTGGTGACGACGCAACATTAGAACGATGGAAGGGTGAGTCAGCATGGCGTACCTCCGCGTGCCGTCATGGTAGAACCCCACGCGCCGCCGGCCTATGCCTCGGCAGGCCTACCTCGGAAGAGGGATGGGGGTCGTGCACTACCTCTCAAACCCCAAAATGTGGTCAGTGCCAGACACAAAACCAGCAGACGCCAGGAACCACTGTGGGAGCGGGCTTGCTCGCGATAGCGGTGGGTCAGCTGGCGGGGATGTTGGCTGTACTGACGCCATCGCGGGCAAGCCCGGCTCCCACAGGGATTTGTGTCGGACGCAGAGCCAGCAAACACCAGGAACCACTGTGGGAGCGAGCCTGCTCGCGATAGCGGTGGGGCAGCTTGCCGGGATGTTGGCTGTACTGACGCTATCGCGGGCAAGCCCGGCTCCCACAGGGATTTGTGTCGGACGCAGAGCTAGCCGGCACCAGAAACTACTAATGAGATGGCTACCCCCGCTGCCCCCTGTGAACGCCCACTAAGCTTTCACAGGGGGATCTACCGGAGACCGCCGTCATGAACAAAGTAGCCGTTGTCGCCATCGACCTTGGAAAGCTCACCTTTCACGTACATGAGCAAGATGATCAGGGGCATCCACTTCTGCGCAAAAAGTTTAAGCGAGTGGAGCTCCTCCAGCATCTAGCAAATCTCGAACCGTGCATCGTCGTGATGGAAGCCTGTGGTGGGGCCCATTTCATGGCGCAAGAAGTCGCCAAGTTTGGGCATTCTCCCAAACTGATAGCGCCTCATCTCGTACGTCCTTATGTGAAAAGCAACAAAAACGATTTCGCCGATGCCGAGGCAATCTGCGAGGCCGCCAGTCGTCCCACGATGCGCTTTGTACCGGTTAAAAACCAAGCTCAGCAGGCTTTGGCGATGCTCAACTCGGTGCGCGACTCGTTCATTAAGGATCGCACGGCGACCGTCAATCGGATCCATGCAGCGTTTCTGGAAGTCGGCGTCAGCCTGACTCCAGGCTACAAATCGCTCAAGGACATACCAGCCCTGTTGGAGGCAAGTTCATTTCATGGGCTCATCCGCAAACTCCTGGCGGACTTGTACGAGCATTACCTCTACCTCAATCTGCGTATCAAGGCGTTAGACAAGGAGGTCGACTGCCAGGCCGCTGGAGATGATCTGGCCTCCCGCCTGATGACAATGCCGTGCGTGGGTCCGATCACCTCCAGCGTCCTGGCTGCCGAAGTGGGCGACGGTAAGCAGTTCAAATGTGGTCGAGACTTCTCAGCGTCAATTGGACTGGTCCCCAAACAACACTCAACGGGCGGACGGACGGTACTTTTGGGCATCAGCAAGCGTGGCGATCGAAATCAAAGGCGCCTGTTCGTCCAGTGTGCCCAGACGTATGTGAACAGGCTGGATCGACAGGAAGGGAAGCTGGCCGATTGGGTTCGCAAGCTCCTGGCCAGCCACCGTCACCGCAACCTTGTGGTCTGCGCACTGGCCAACAAGTTAGCCAGGATCGCTTGGTCAATTGCGGCAAACCATACGGTATTCGATGCAGGGCCAAGCGCGATGAACGCCTGACCCCGCTATTACCCGAGCACCACCTACCTGGTTTTGCGATGCTGGATAACAGATGACATGAACGGCTAACCGGCCTGACGAAAACCCTGGGCTCCCACACGGCTGCAAGGCCGTTCAACTAATCAGGATCGTCGGGCATCGAATTCTCATCAAGGCGCGGGGGACGCAATTCCCCACCCAGACGCCGGATAGATGAAAGCAAGCCAAACACGCATCAAAGACAGTATTGCAGAAAAGGGGGTAACCATAGATGTGGGAGCGGGCTTGCTCGCGAAAACGGTGTGTCTGCTTGCCGGGATGTTGGCTGTGCTGACGCAATCGCGAGCAGGGCTCGCTCCCACAGGGGATCTGTGCCAGACACAAAGCCAGCAGACACCAGGAACCACTGTGGGAGCGAGCCTGCTCGCGATAGCGGTGGGTCAGCTGGCGGGTATGTTGGCTGTACTGACGCCATCGCGGGCAAGCCCGGCTCCCACAGGGATTTGTGTCGGACGCAGAGCTAGCCGGCACCAGAAACTACTGTGGGAGCGGGCTTGCTCGCGATAGCGGTGGGTCAGCTGGCGGGATGTTGGCTGTACTGACGCCATCGCGGGCAAGCCCGGCTCCCACAGGGACTTGTGTCGGACGCAGAGCTAGCCGGTACCAGAAACTACTGTGGGAGCGGGCTTGCTCGCGAAAACGGTGTGTCTGCTTGCCGGGATGTTGGCTGTGCTGACGCCATCGCGAGCAGGGCTCGCTCCCACAGGGGATCTGTGTCAGACACACTGCCTGCAAGCACTAGGTGGGAGCTGATTCAGCCGGCTCCGCGCAAATGCTCCATCGCCCAGACCGCCGCCTCGACCCGCGAGCGCAAGCCGAGTTTGTGCAGGAGGTTCTTGACGTGGACCTTGACCGTGCCTTCGGTGATGCCCAGTTTGTGCCCGATGACCTTGTTGCTGTAGCCGCTGGCGATGGTCTTGAGTACCTGGCGTTCGCGTTCGGTCAGTTCCACTTCGGGCTGGCGCGGTGGCGAGCGCAGGGCCTGGGCCATGACGCGGGTCAGGCCGGGACTGATCACCAGGGCCCCGCCGAGGGCGTCGCGGATGTACTGGATCAGCAATTCGGGTTCCATGTCCTTGAGCAGGTAGCCATTGGCGTCCAGGCGCAGGGCATCGCGGATGTCGTCCTCGGCGTCGGACACGGTGAACAGCAGCACCTTGCCGCTGTAGTGCATGGCCCGCAGCCGACGCAGGGTCTCGATGCCGTTCATCTGCGGCATGTTGTTGTCCAGCAGCACCAGATCGGGCTTGAGCGGTTCGATCAGCGTCAGGGCTTCTTCGCCATGGCTGGCTTCGCCGACGATCTGCAGATCGTCTTCGAGCTCGAGCATCTGACGGATCCCGCGACGCATCATCGGATGGTCGTCGACCAGTAGCAGGGAGTGGCGCAGGGGGGCGTTCATGTGGCAAGGCCTTCGGTGGGTTGACCCAGGAATTCCGGTTGGAAGCGCACCTGGATACGGGTGCCCTGGGGAGTTCGGGAGAGAATCTGCAACCGGCCACGCAGGCTGCGGGACCGCTCGTTCATGATGTTCAGGCCATGGTGTTCGCGCTGGTCCACCTCACCGCTGAACCCACGGCCATCGTCTTCGATCGACAGCTGGACCGTTTCGCCTTCCTGGCGCAACTGCAGCCAGGCGTTCTCGGCATGGGCATGCCGCAGGCAATTGGACAAGGCTTCGCGAGTGATCTGCAGGATGTGGATCTGCTCGCTGGCCGACAGCTCGAAGGCCAGGGTGTCGATGAACAGATGCACCTGGAAATCCCCACGGGCGGAGAACTCTTCGGCGGTGTCCTTGAGCTCCTCCACCAGGCCGTCGTCATGGATCTGCAAGCGGAAGGTGGTGAGCAACTCGCGCAACTGGCGATAGGCGTTGTTGAGCCCTTCGCGCAATTCCCCGGTCACCGTCTCCAGGGTCTGCACCGGTTCGCCACGACGCATCAGGGTCTGCATGCGACTGACTTGCAGCTTCATATAGGACAGGGCCTGGGCCAGTGAGTCGTGCAGTTCCCTGGCAATGATCGTGCGTTCGTCGAGCAGCAGCAGGCGATGGTCCTGCTCGCGCTGGCGCTTGAGCGACAGTGAGGTGCCGATCAGGTTGGCCAGGGCCTGGATCAGCGCGGTTTCCCAGGGCCGTGCCGAGTGGCCGTCGACAAAGTGCGCCTTGAGTTCGCCCAGCTCATTGCCCTGGTTGCTGATGCTGAACGTCAGCGGTTGCGCAGCACCATGTTTCTGGCAAGTGGCGCAATCGCTGCTGGCGCAGACCTCGCGGTTGTTGGCGCCGTGAATGGCCAGCAGCTGTCGCGCGGGTGCCTGCAATTGTCCTTGCAGGCACAGCGACAGGCGCAGGCCCGGCAGCCGTTGCTGGAAGCGCTGGATCAACTCGTCCAGGCCTTGGGCATTGGCCTGGCGCGTAGCCAGGCTGCGGCTGCTCTGGTACAGCAGCTCCAGGGCGGCATTGGCCTGTTGCAGGTTCAACGTCTTTTGCCGGACCTGGTTCTCCAGGGTGCGATGGGACTCCTCGATGGTTTCGGCCATGGTGTTGAAGCTGGTCGCCAACTGGCCCAATTCATCCTCGGACTGATGATTGACCCGCACCTGGAACTCGCCACGGCGAAAACGCTGGGTCGCGACCACCAGCTCTTGCAAGGGGCTGATCACGCTGTACTGCAATTCGTACAGGCCGATGAGCAGGATGATCATGGTGCTGAACAGCGCCATGCCCTGGATCGTCTGTTGCCAGCCCTGTTTGTGCTCGCTCTGGCGTTGCAGCAGGGTGACGAACCGGTCCAGTTGCTCGACGAACGCGTCGGCACTGGCCTGGAAGAACGCCGAATCGCCGCGCTCGACGGCAGGGCGCAGCGTCTGGTTCCAGCGTTGCAAGAGGTCGCGATAGCTCTGGTGCAGGGCGGTGGTCGGGCCGTCTTCCAGCACGGCGCGAAGGGCAGGGCTATTGAGGCGTTGCTGCAGGCTATCGATGATCGGGGTGACGTCCCCGGTGGCACCGGCCGCCAGTTTCCAACTGAGGTGGTAGGTCTCCATGCGCACCGAACCGGCGGTGTTGATCGCCGCTGCATCGCCCTGGCTGAACCAGGCGATCAACCCGGCGCTCAGGGAGCTGGCCAGGGCGAGGATGGCGATGAGAATCACCGCGACCCCGGCGCGTGCGGGCAGGGAACTGCGCAGCCAGCCCATCATCGTGGCTGGCCCTGGAAAAAAATGTTCAAGCCTGACATGGAGCGTCCCGGACGAGGGGTGTTGCAGCCGTCCTGGGCGCACTACCTCTAAAGAGTTGTTGGCCGCTCCGTTTCGATAAAAGCCTCGGCCAACTTGTTCAAGAGATTGATAAACAAAGGGTTCTATCAATTTCCAGATCTACCCCCTTGGAGGTAGACGGGCCCAGCATAGGCCAGGACGGCCCCTGGGCTCGTTGACCCAGGTCAAGTTTTTACCGGGTTCGCATCACTAGGCTGCGCTCATCGAATCGAGGGGAGTGCAGCGTGATGCGAGCGCAAGTGCAACAAGGGCTGGTACTGGGGATGAGTACCCTGGCCTTCACCGTGTGCTTCATGGTCTGGATGATGTTTGCCGTGCTGGGCGTTCCGATCAAGGAAATGCTCGCCCTCAACGAGACCCAATTCGGCCTGCTGGCCGCCACTCCGGTACTGACCGGTTCGCTGGTGCGCCTGCCCCTGGGGATCCTGACCGACCGCTTTGGCGGGCGGATCGTGTTCTTCCTGTTGATGCTGTCCTGCGTATTGCCGCTGTACCTGATCACCCTGGCGACCGAGTTCTGGCAGTTCCTGGTGCTGGGCCTGTTTGTCGGCCTGGCCGGCGGTTCGTTTTCGGTCGGTATCGCCTACGTCGCCAAGTGGTTCGACAAACAGAACCAGGGCTTCGCCATGGGTGTGTTCGGCGCCGGCAACGCCGGTTCCGCGCTCACTAAGTTCCTGGCCCCGGCCCTGATCGCCCTGGGCACCTGGCACCTGGTGCCGAAGGTGTTCAGCGCGATCCTGTTCATCACTGCACTGCTGTTCTGGTTCCTCACCGCCGAGAAAAAGGAGCATCGCAGCGTCGGTGGCGCGAGCCTGCGCGAACAACTCAAGGCCTTGAAAGAACCGGCCGTGTGGCGCTACTGCCAGTACTACTCGATCGTGTTCGGCGGCTACGTCGCCCTGGCCTTGTGGATGACCAAGTACTACGTGCAGGAATACGGTTTCAGCCTGCAAAGCGCCGCGCTGCTGGCCGCCTGCTTTTCCCTGCCGGGCGGCGTGCTGCGTGCCGTCGGTGGCTGGATGTCGGACCGCTGGGGCGCCCAGAGCGTGACCTGGTGGGTGTTGTGGGTCAGCTGGATCTGCCTGTTCCTGCTGTCCTACCCCCAGACCCAGCTGCAAGTGCACACCGTCAACGGCATCGTCGACTTTCACATCGGCCTCAGCGCCACGCTGTTCACCGTGCTGCTGTTCGTGATGGGCATCGCCTTCGCGTTCGGCAAGGCCTCGGTCTTCAAGTACATCGCCAACGACTACCCGAAAAACATGGGCGCGGTGTCCGGCATCGTCGGCCTGGCCGGCGGCCTGGGCGGCTTTGTGCTGCCGATCCTGTTCGGTGCCCTGGTGGACCTCACCGGCGTGCGCTCGTCCTGCTTCATGTTGCTGTACGGCGTGGTCTGGGTCTCGCTGATCTGGATGTACCTCAGCGAAATCCGCAAGCGCCCGCTGCTGGGCAAACAACCACTTGCCAGCCAATCCCCGTTTTCCAGCATTGCCCAAGGAGAAGAACATGTCCGTTCTGCAAACGCCTGACAAAGGCCCGGTCATTCATGACTGGCGCCCGGAAGACCCGGCCTTCTGGGGTCGCAGTGGCAAACAGACCGCACGGCGCAACCTGTGGATCTCGATCCCGGCGCTGCTGCTGGCCTTCGCGGTGTGGATGGTCTGGAGCACGGTGATCGTGCGCCTGAACGCCATCGGTTTCAGCTTCAGTACCGACCAGTTGTTCTGGCTGGCGGCACTGCCGGGACTGTCCGGCGCGACCTTGCGAGTGTTTTACTCGTTCATGGTGCCGATCTTCGGCGGACGCCGCTGGACGGCCCTGAGCACCGCCTCGCTGTTGGTGCCCGCGCTGTGGATGGGCTTCGCCGTGCAGGATCCGGCCACGCCCTACAGCGTGTTCGTGCTGATCGCACTGCTCTGCGGCTTTGGTGGCGGCAACTTCGCCTCGAGCATGTCCAACATCAGCTTCTTCTATCCCAAGTCCCAGCAGGGCACCGCTCTGGGCCTGAACGCCGGCCTGGGCAACCTCGGCGTGTCGGTGATGCAGTTCTGTGTGCCGCTGGTGATTTCCTTCGGAGTGTTCGGCTTCATGGGCGGCCAGCCGCAGGTGTTGGCCGATGGCAACACGCTGTGGTTGCAGAACGCCGGGTTCATCTGGGTGCCGTTCATCCTCGCCGTGACCCTGATTGCCTGGTTCGGCATGAACGATCTGTCCAGTGCCCGTGCGTCGTTCAGCGAGCAAGCGGTGATTTTCAAGCGCAAGCACAACTGGCTGATGTGCTGGTTGTACCTGGCCACGTTCGGCTCGTTCATCGGTTTCTCCGCCGCGTTTCCACTGTTGATCAAGACCTCGTTCCCGGACGTCATCGCCCTCAAGTTTGCCTTCCTCGGCCCCCTGGTGGGTGCCCTGGTGCGGCCATTGGGCGGCTGGCTGGCGGACAAGCTCGGTGGCGCGAAAGTCACCCTGTGGAACTTCGTGCTGATGATCGCGATGGTGTTCGGTGTCCTGCACTTCCTGCCGCAAGGCGGCCAGGGCGGGAGTTTCTACGGTTTCCTGGGAATGTTCATGTTGCTGTTTATCACCACCGGGGTGGGCAACGGTTCCACCTTCCGCATGATCCCGGTGATCTTCCGCACCCTTCACGAAAAAGCCGCCCTGGGCAAAAAGCCCGAGCAGCGTGAGCAAGCGCTCAAGAACGCCGGCAAGGAATCGGCCGCGGTGCTGGGTTTCAGCTCGGCCATGGGCGCGTTCGGCGCGTTCTTCATTCCCAAATCCTTCGGCACTTCGATGGCCCTGACCGGCGGCCCGGAGATGGCCTTCTACATGTTCGTCGGCTTCTACCTGAGCTGCATCGTGGTGACCTGGTGGTGGTATGCGCGCAAGGGCGCCGCGACACCTTGCTGATTCGAAATTACCTGTTGCGTGGGCGGGGCGCAGACCCCGTGAAGCAAGCCTGAGAGGAAAGACACTGTGAGTCATTTACTGGATCAACTGCGGTTCTTCAACCGCAAGCAAGGCGAGTTTTCCGAGGGGCATGGCGAGACTCGCAAGGAGTCCCGGGACTGGGAGAACGTCTACCGTTCCCGCTGGCAGTACGACAAGATCGTGCGCTCCACCCATGGGGTGAACTGCACCGGCTCGTGCTCGTGGAAAATCTACGTCAAGAACGGCCTGATCACCTGGGAAACCCAGCAGACCGACTACCCGCGCACCCGCAACGACCTGCCCAACCACGAGCCACGCGGCTGCCCTCGTGGCGCCAGCTACAGCTGGTACATCTACAGCGCCAACCGGCTCAAGTACCCGAAGGTGCGCAAGCCATTGCTCAAGCTGTGGCGTGATGCCCGGCAAACCCTGCCGCCGGTGGAAGCCTGGGCCAGCATCGTCGAGAACAAGGCCAAGGCCGACTCGTATAAAAGCAAGCGCGGCATGGGCGGCTTCATCCGTTCCAACTGGGAAGAAGTCAACGAAATCATCGCCGCCGCCAACGTCTATACCGTCAAGCAACACGGCCCTGACCGGGTGGTGGGCTTCTCGCCGATCCCGGCCATGTCGATGGTCAGCTACGCCGCCGGCGCTCGCTACCTGTCGCTGATCGGTGGCGTGTGCCTGAGCTTCTACGACTGGTACTGCGACTTGCCACCGGCCTCGCCGATGGTCTGGGGCGAGCAGACCGACGTGCCGGAATCGGCCGACTGGTACAACTCCAACTACATCATTGCCTGGGGCTCCAACGTCCCGCAGACCCGTACCCCCGACGCGCACTTCTTTACCGAGGTGCGCTACAAGGGCACCAAGACCGTGGCAATCACCCCGGACTATTCGGAAGTCGCCAAGCTCACCGACCTGTGGCTCAACCCTAAGCAGGGCACCGATGCCGCGCTGGCCCAGGCGTTCAACCATGTGATCTTCAAGGAATTTCACCTGGACAGGCCCAGCGCCTATTTCACCGACTACGCCAAGCGCTACACCGACCTGCCGGTGCTGGTGATGCTCAAACCGATGCTCGGCACGGCGCCGGGCGCGGGCTACCAGCCGGACCGTTTCCTGCGGGCCGGCGACCTCACCGATAACCTCGGCCAGGACAACAACCCCGAGTGGAAAACCATCGCCCTCGATGCGGCCGGCGAACTGGTCTCGCCCCAAGGCTCCATCGGCTATCGCTGGGGTGAGAAGGGCAAGTGGAACATCCTGCCCCGTGAAGGCGGCGAGGGGCGTGAGATCGACCTCAAGCTGAGCCTGATCGGCGGCGATGTGGCCGAAGTGGCTTTCCCGTACTTCGCCGGCGAAACCCAGGAGCACTTCCAGCACGTGGCCGGTGACGCGGTGCAGTTCCGTCGGGTACCGGTGCACAGCGTGGTGCTGGCCGACGGCAGCGTGGCGAAAGTCGCCACCGTGTTCGACCTGTCGGCGGCCAACCTGGCGATCGACCGTGGCCTGGGCGGCGCCAACGTGGCCAAGGACTACGACGACGCCTCGGTGCCTGGCACGCCGGCCTGGCAGGAGCAGATCACCGGTGTCAGCCGCGAGAAGGCGATCCAGATCGCCCGCGAATTCGCCGACAACGCCGACAAGACCCGTGGCCGCTCGATGATCATCGTCGGTGCGGCGATGAACCACTGGTACCACATGGACATGAACTACCGCGGGCTGATCAACATGCTCATGCTCTGCGGTTGCATCGGCCAGACTGGCGGCGGCTGGGCTCACTATGTCGGCCAGGAAAAACTCCGCCCGCAGTGCGGCTGGTTGCCCCTGGCCTTCGGCCTGGACTGGAACCGTCCTGCGCGGCAGATGAACGGCACCAGTTTCTTCTACGGCCACAGCTCGCAATGGCGCCACGAGAAGATGAGCATGCACGACGTGCTCTCGCCCCTGGCAGACAAGTCGCAGTTCCCCGAGCACGCCCTGGACTACAACATCCGCGCCGAACGCGCCGGCTGGCTGCCCAGCGCGCCGCAGCTCAACACCAACCCATTGCACATTTGCCGCGACGCCGCCGCCGCGGGCATGGAGCCCAAGGACTACGTGGTCAAGTCCTGGCAGGACGGGTCGCTGCGCTTTGCCTGTGAACAGCCCGACAACCCGGTGAACTTCCCGCGCAACATGTTCATCTGGCGCTCCAACCTGTTGGGTTCTTCGGGCAAGGGCCACGAGTACATGCTCAAGTACCTGCTCGGCACCAGGAACGGCGTGATGAACGAAGACATCGGCCAGGTCGGCGACTGCAAGCCGACCGAGGCCGAATGGGTCGACGAGGGCGCCATCGGCAAACTCGACCTGGTGACCACCCTGGACTTCCGCATGTCCTCGACCTGCGTGTACTCCGACATCGTCTTGCCGACCGCTACCTGGTACGAAAAAGACGACATGAACACCTCGGACATGCACCCCTTCATCCACCCGTTGTCGGCGGCGATCGACCCGGCCTGGGAGTCGCGTTCGGACTGGGAAATCTACAAGGGCATTGCCAAGGCGTTCTCGGCCATGTCGGTCGGACACCTGGGTGTCGAGAAGGACCTGGTCACCGTCCCGTTGATGCACGACAGCGTCGGCGAGCTGGCCCAGCCGTTTGGCGGCACCGACTGGAAAACCGCCGGGGTGGCGCCGCAACCGGGCAAGAACGCCCCGAACCTGCAAGTGGTGGAGCGCGACTACCCGAACATCTACAAGCAATTCACCTCCCTGGGCCCGATGCTCGAGAAGCTCGGCAACGGCGGCAAGGGCATCAACTGGAACACTGACACCGAAGTGAAATTCCTCGGTGAGCTGAACCACCACGAAGTGGACGCCGGCATCAGCCAGGGCCGGCCAAAAATCGACAGCGCCATCGACGCCGCCGAAGTGATCCTGTCTCTGGCCCCGGAAACCAACGGCCACGTCGCGGTCAAGGCCTGGGCGGCGCTGTCGGAATTCACCGGCATCGACCACAGCCACCTGGCCGTATCCAAGGAACACGAAGCGATCCGCTTCCGCGACATCCAGGCCCAGCCGCGCAAGATCATTTCCAGCCCGACCTGGTCCGGCCTGGAAGACGATCACGTGAGCTACAACGCCGGCTACACCAACGTTCACGAGTCGATCCCCTGGCGCACCATCACCGGCCGCCAGCAGTTCTACCAGGATCACCCGTGGATGCAGGCGTTCGGCGAACAGCTGATGAGTTACCGGCCACCGGTCAACACCCGGACCATCGAAGGGGTGAAGGGCAAGCGCAGCAACGGTGAGCCCGAGATCGTCCTCAACTGGATCACGCCGCACCAGAAGTGGGGCATCCACAGCACCTACACCGACAACCTGTTGATGCTCACCTTGAGCCGTGGCGGGCCGATCATCTGGCTCTCCGAGATCGACGCCCGGCGCGCCGGCATCGAGGACAACGATTGGGTCGAGTGCTTCAACGCCAACGGCGCGCTGACCGCCCGGGCGGTGGTCAGCCAGCGGGTCAAGGAGGGCATGGTGATGATGTACCACGCCCAGGAACGGATCGTGAACGTGCCCGGTTCGGAAACCACCAAGACCCGTGGTGGCCACCACAACTCGGTGACCCGCGTGGTGCTCAAGCCCACCCACATGATCGGTGGCTACGCCCAGCAGGCCTACGGCTTCAACTATTACGGCACGGTCGGCTGCAACCGCGACGAATTCGTCGTGGTGCGCAAGATGGCCAAGGTCGACTGGCTCGACGGTTCCAGCGGCGATGACCTGCCGCGTCCCCTGCCGACTGAGCTGGATTGAGGAGATTGAAATGAAGATTCGTTCACAGATCGGCATGGTCCTGAACCTGGACAAATGCATCGGTTGCCACACCTGTTCGATCACCTGCAAGAACGTCTGGACCAGCCGTGAAGGCATGGAATACGCCTGGTTCAACAACGTCGAGACCAAGCCCGGCATCGGCTATCCCAAGGAATGGGAAAACCAGGACAAGTGGAAGGGCGGCTGGGTGCGCAATGCCGACGGCTCGATCAACCCGCGCATCGGCGGCAAGTTCCGCGTGTTGGCGAACATCTTCGCCAACCCGGACCTGCCGGGCCTGGACGACTACTACGAACCGTTCGACTTCGACTACCAGCACCTGCACACCGCGCCCCTGGGTGAGCACCAGCCCACCGCGCGGCCGCGCTCGCTGGTCTCCGGCAAGCGCATGGAGAAGATCGAGTGGGGCCCGAACTGGGAGGAAATCCTCGGCACCGAGTTCGCCAAGCGGCGCAAGGACAAGAATTTCGACAAGATCCAGGCGGACATTTACGGCGAGTACGAAAACACTTTCATGATGTACCTGCCGCGCCTGTGCGAGCACTGCCTGAACCCTGCGTGCGCGGCGTCGTGCCCGAGCGGCGCGATCTACAAGCGCGAAGAGGACGGCATCGTCCTGATCGACCAGGAAAAATGTCGCGGCTGGCGCATGTGCATCAGCGGCTGCCCGTACAAGAAGATCTACTTCAACTGGAAGAGCGGCAAGTCGGAAAAGTGCATCTTCTGCTATCCGCGCATCGAAGCCGGGATGCCAACGGTCTGTGCGGAAACCTGCGTCGGCCGGATTCGCTACCTCGGCGTGCTGCTGTATGACGCCGACCGCATCAGTGAAGTGGCGAGCACCGCCAACGAACAGGACCTGTACGAGAAGCAACTGGAGATCTTCCTCGACCCGAACGACCCGGCGGTGATTCGTCAGGCCCTGGCCGATGGCGTGCCGCAGTCGGTGATCGACTCGGCACAGCGCTCGCCGGTCTACAAGATGGCCGTGGACTGGAAACTCGCACTGCCGCTGCACCCGGAATACCGCACCTTGCCGATGGTCTGGTACGTGCCGCCACTGTCGCCGATCCAGAACGCTGCCGCCGCCGGCACCGTGGGCATGAACGGGGTGATCCCGGACGTCGACAGCCTGCGCATTCCGCTGCGCTACCTGGCCAACCTGCTGACCGCCGGCGATGAAAAGCCCGTCAAGCTGGCCCTCAAGCGCCTGCTGGCAATGCGTGCCTACAAGCGTTCCGAACAGGTGGACGGCGTGAAAGACCTGCAAGTGCTGGCCGATGTCGGCTTGAGCGTGAACCAGGTCGACGAGATGTACCGCTACCTGGCCATCGCCAACTACGAAGACCGTTTCGTCGTGCCGAGTGCTCACCGCGAAGACGCCATGAGCGACGCGTTCGCCGAGCGCTCCGGGTGCGGCTTCAGCTTCGGCAGCGGTTGCAGCGGCAGTTCCGACACCAACATGTTCGGCGGCAAGAAAGCCAACCGTCGTGACGTGATCAAGACCGTGCAGTTGTGGGAGGAATGAACATGCGCATTCTCAAGGTGATTTCGTTGCTGCTCGACTACCCGACCGAGACCCTGGTGGCCGGTCGTGACGAGCTGGAGCAAGCGATTCTCCAGGCGCGGGAAATCAGCCCCAACCAGCGCGCCGGGTTGTTCGAATTGCTGGAGGTGATCTGCGCCAAGGATCTGATGGACGGCCAGGAGCACTACGGCGCGTTGTTCGGCCGCGGCCGTTCGCTGTCGCTGTTGCTGTTCGAACATGTCCATGGCGAGTCCCGCGACCGGGGCCAGGCCATGGTGGACATGATGGCCCAGTACGAAGCGGCCGGCTTCGCCATCGGCGTCAAGGAGCTGCCGGACTACATCCCGTTGTATCTGGAGTTTCTCTCCACCCGCGAAGACCTCGAGGCCCGCGAGGGCCTGGCGGATGTCGCGCACCTGTTGGCCTTGCTCGCCGCGCGTCTGGATGAGCGTGAAAGCGCCTACGCCAGTTGCTTCCGGGCGTTGCTGCAAATCGCCGGCGCCGAACCCCAGGGCGCGGTAGCCGAGCTGCGGGAGCAAGTGAAGGCCGAGCCACGGGACGACTCCCTCGAAGCCCTGGACCGGGTCTGGGAGGAAGAGGCGGTGGATTTCATGAAGGCCGAACAGCAGGACCGTTGCAGTTCGCTGCCGAGCGCGCCGGGCAGGGCCCGGGAAGAAAGTGCGGTGCCGTTGCACTGGGTGGATTTTCAGCATGAAGGGCGGGCCGTTGCGCCGGCCGGGGAGGTAGGCAATGTCTAAGTGGGATCTGTTGTTGTTCGGGGTCTACCCCTATGTCGCCCTGGCGATTTGTCTGCTCGGCAGTTGGGCGCGGTTTGACCTGTCCCAGTACACCTGGAAGGCCGGCTCCAGCCAGATGCTGAACAAGCGCGGCATGCGCGTGGCGAGCAACCTGTTCCACGTCGGCGTGCTGTTCGTGTTGGCCGGGCACTTTGTTGGCCTGCTGACGCCGTCGGCGATCTACCACCATGTGCTGAGCACCGAGAACAAGCAGTTGTTGGCGATGGTTTCCGGCGGCTTCTTCGGCGTACTGGGCCTGATCGGCTTGCTGATGCTGCTCAACCGGCGCCTGAGCGACCCGCGGGTGCGCGCTACGTCCAATACCTCGGACATTCTGGTGTTGGTGGTCTTGCTGGTGCAACTGGTGCTGGGGCTGATGACCATCGTTGCCTCCACCGCCCACATGGACGGTTCGGTGATGGTGATGCTGGCCGACTGGGCGCAGAACACCGTGCTGTTGCGTCCGGTGGAAGCCGCTACGTCGATGGCCCCGGTGGGCCTGGTCTACAAGCTCCATGTGCTGCTGGGCCTGACCCTGTTCGTGCTGTTCCCGTTCACCCGTCTGGTGCACATCGTCAGCGCGCCGGTCTGGTACCTGGGACGGCGTTATCAAATCGTTCGGCAGAAATTCTGAGGAGGCGATCATGGCCAGTGGATGCGGATGTGGTGGTGGTAACGGCGGCAGCGGCGGCTGTGGATCTTCAGCAAAGGCGGCGCCCGTGGCGGATGTCGCGCCCGTTGGGGCGGTGCAGTTCGAGCCGGTGGCGGTTGAGGAAGCGCCGCCGCAGTTGATCGCCAGCAGTGAACAGGAATGGCCGATTATCAGCGTCAACGGGGTGGCGATCACCCCGCAGGCGATGGCCCAGGAGCTGCAGTATCACCCGGCGCAGAGTCGGGAGGATGCGGTCTATCAGGCGGCGCGGGCCCTGGTGATACGGGAATTGCTCCAGCAGCGCATCGCCGAGCTGGGCTTGTCCCTGCAAGTCGGTGCCGGTGAAAACGAAGAAGAGGCGGCGACACGGTTGCTGCTCGAACGCGAAGTGCAGGTGCCGCAATGCGACGAGGCGACCTGCCTGCGTTACTACGAAAGCAACCGGGCGCGCTTTCACAGCGCACCGTTGCTGGCGGTGCGGCACATTCTGCTCGAATGCGCGCCGGACGACGCCGAGGGGCGCAGCCTCGCGCATGTCCAGGCCGGGCTGCTGCTGGAAAGACTCGACCAGGCCCCGGGCAGCTTCGCCGAGCTGGCCCAGAAGTATTCGGCTTGTCCGTCCAAGGAGCAGGGCGGATCGCTGGGGCAGATCAGCAAGGGCCAGACCGTGCCTGAGCTGGAGCGGCAGTTGTTTGCCCTGCCGGCGGGACTGTGCGGCAAACCGCTGGAGAGTCGCTACGGCTGGCACGTGATCAGCATCGACCAGCGCATCGACGGCCAGCCGTTGCCTTACGAGGCGGTGGCGACGGCGATCCGCACCCAGCTGCAGCAGGGCGTCTGGCAGAAAGCGCTGGTGCAGTACCTGCAAACCCTGATCGGTGCGGCGGACATTCGCGGCATTCATCTTCAGGGCGCCGACTCGCCGCTGGTGCAGTGAGCATCGACTCGAACAGGGGGCATTCATGAACGCTGTGCTGCAGGATGGATTTGGGCGCCAGATCGATTATTTGCGGATGTCGGTGACCGACCGTTGTGATTTTCGTTGTGTGTATTGCATGGCGAAGAACATGACCTTCCTGCCGCGTCAGCAGGTACTGACCCTGGAAGAGCTCCAGCGGTTGGCGCGGCTGTTCGTTGGCCTGGGGGTGAAGAAGATCCGCCTGACCGGCGGCGAGCCGCTGATCCGCCCGGGTATCGTCGGGCTGTGTCGCGATATCGCGGCATTGCCCGGGCTGCGGGAACTGGTGATGACCAGCAACGGCTCGCAGCTGGAACGGTTGGCCAAACCGCTGGCCGATGCTGGCGTCAAGCGCATGAACATCAGCCTCGACAGCCTGGACGGCGAGCGTTTTCGGGCCATCACCCGTAACGGCAACCTCGACCAGGTGCTGGCCGGTATCGAAGCGGCGAAGGCGGCCGGGTTCGAGCGGATCAAGATCAACTGCGTGGTGATGAAGGGGCGCAATTTCGATGAGGTGCCCGCGTTGGTGCAGTACGCCATCGAGCAGCGCATCGACATCAGCTTCATCGAGGAAATGCCCTTGGGAGAGGTAGGGCGTTCCCGGGGCGAGTCGTTCTGTTCCAGCGATGAAGTCCGGGCCATGATCGCCCGTCATCACCGGTTGCTCGACAGCGCCGAGAGCAGCGGCGGGCCGGCGCGCTATGTACGCCTGGAGCGTCACCCTGACACGCGGATCGGCTTCATTTCACCGAACACCCACAACTTCTGCGCCAGTTGCAATCGGGTGCGCATGACCGTTGAAGGGCGCTTGCTGCTGTGCCTTGGACAAGAGAACTCCCTCGACCTGCGTGGCTTGCTGAGGCGCTATCCGCTGGAGGACCAGCCAGTGATCCAGGCGGTGCAACACGCCTTGCGCGGCAAACCCTTGCGCCACGATTTCGACCCGGGTGGGGAGGTGCAGATTGTGCGGTTCATGAATATGAGTGGGGGGTGAAGAGCATCGTTGCCTGTGGCGGCGCTATCGCGAGCAGGCTCGTTCCCACATGGGGTTTGGGTTGACTGCAAGATTTGTGTTCACCCAGGTCCCCTGTGGGAGCGAGCCTGCTCGCGATAACGGCGCCCCAGTCACATCCCTATCAACTGACTCGCCCCCTTTCGATTCTTGACATCAGTCAATTGCAAACCGATCTATCCCCCGTACTCTCCACTGCATATTGTGTTTTATGAATTTCAAAAGCCTATATGTAGTGTCTGGAGCCCAAATGCAAAGCACGTTGATTTCAGTAGGGTGCAACCGCCTGCACAAGCGCGACGGCAGTGTGGTCGCCTTTGATGCGGACAAGATCCGCCAGGCGCTGATCGCCGCCGGCAAGGCCACCGGTGAGTACGCCGAGGTTGAAGCCGAAGCACTGCTCAACGCCGTGCTGGCCCGGTTGGAAGGGCAGTCGCGATTGAACGTCGAGCAGATCCAGGACCGGGTCGAGCGGGTGTTGATGGACGCCGGTTTCTTCCTCTCCATGCGCGCCTACATCGTTTACCGCGAGCAACACGGACGCTTGCGCCGGGATCGCCGTACCCTGGTGGAAGTCGCCACGTCGATGAACGAATACCTCGACCGCGAAGACTGGCGCGTGCAGGCCAACGCCAACCAGGGCTATTCCCTCGGCGGGTTGATCCTCAACGTGTCGGGCAAGGTCACCGCCAACTATTGGCTCGACGAGGTCTACAGCCAGGCCATCGGCGAGGCGCACCGCGAGGCCGACCTGCATATCCATGACCTGGACATGCTTGCCGGCTACTGTGCCGGCTGGTCCCTGCGCACGCTGTTGCACGAAGGTCTCAACGGCGTGCCGGGGCGGGTCGAGGCCGGGCCGCCCAAGCACCTGAGCAGCGCCCTGGGGCAGATGGTGAATTTCCTTGGCACCCTGCAGAACGAATGGGCCGGGGCCCAGGCCTTCAGCTCGTTCGACACCTACCTGGCGCCCTACGTGCGCAAGGACCGGCTCAGCTACGACGAGGTCCGCCAGTCTCTGCAGGAGTTCATCTACAACCTCAACGTACCCTCGCGCTGGGGCACGCAAACGCCGTTTACCAACCTGACCTTCGATTGGGTCTGCCCGCAGGATCTGCGCGAACAGATCCCGGTGATCGGTGGCGAAGAGATGCCGTTTGCCTACGGCGACCTGCAAGCGGAAATGGAGTTGATCAACCGTGCCTACATCGAGGTGATGCAGGCCGGCGATGCGAAAGGGCGGGTGTTCACCTTCCCGATCCCGACCTACAACATCACCCACGACTTTCCGTGGGACAGCGAGAACGCCGACCGCTTGTTCGAAATGACGGCCCGCTACGGCTTGCCGTACTTCCAGAATTTCCTCAACTCGGACATGCAGCCCAACCAGGTGCGGTCGATGTGCTGCCGTCTGCAACTGGACGTGCGTGAGCTGCTCAAGCGTGGCGGCGGCTTGTTCGGTTCGGCGGAACAGACCGGCTCCCTCGGGGTGGTGACGATCAACTGCGCCCGGCTGGGCTACCTGTACAAGGGCAATACCAGTGCGTTGTTGCAACGCCTCGATACCCTGATGGAGCTGGCGAAGGAAAGCCTGGAGGTCAAGCGCAAGGTGATCCAGCACCACATGGATGCCGGCCTGTATCCCTACACCAAGCGCTACCTGGGCACCTTGCGCAATCACTTCTCCACCATCGGCGTGAATGGCCTGCATGAAATGCTGCGCAATTTCACCGACGACCAACAGGGGCTGCACACCGAGCAGGGCCGCGAGTTCGCGCTGCGGTTGCTGGATCATGTGCGGGCGACGCTGTTGCGCTTCCAGGAGGAAACCGGCCATCTCTACAACCTGGAAGCCACGCCTGCCGAAGGCACCACCTACCGCTTCGCCAAGGAAGACCTTAAGCGCTACCCCGATATCCTCCAGGCCGGCAGCCCGGTTGCGCCGTACTACACCAACTCTTCGCAATTGCCGGTGGGATTTACCGAGGACCCGTTCGAGGCCCTGGAACTGCAGGACGAACTGCAATGCAAGTACACCGGCGGCACCGTGTTGCACCTGTACATGGCCGAGCAGATTTCTTCCACCCAGGCCTGCAAGCAATTGGTGCGCAAGGCCCTGGGGCGGTTCCGGCTGCCGTACCTGACGGTCACGCCGACGTTTTCGATCTGCCCGGTGCACGGCTACCTGGCCGGCGAACACGAGTTCTGTCCCAAATGCGACGAGGCGTTGTTGCTGCAACAGCAGCAGGCACGCAGCGTCCACTGATCCGATCATCCACCGTAAGGAGTTTCACCATGAATGAATCGCGCAACCTTCCGCAGGCCCAGCGCCAACGTTGTGAGGTCTGGACCCGGGTGATGGGTTATCACCGCCCGGTGGCGGCGTTCAACCCGGGCAAGCAGTCCGAGCACCGCGAGCGGGTGCATTTCACTGAACGCGCGGCCGGGCGTCCATGAGTCGAGTGCTGCGGGTCGGGGGCATGGTGCCCCTGACCACCCTCGATTATCCGGGCCAACTGGCCTGCGTACTGTTTTGCCAGGGCTGCGCCTGGCGTTGTCGTTATTGCCATAACCCGCAACTGATCCCGCCCCGTGGCAACGAAGAAGTGGATTGGTGCCGGGTGCTGGCGTTCCTGCAACGCCGCCAGGACCTGCTCGACGCTGTGGTGTTCAGCGGTGGCGAGCCGACCTTGCAGGACGGCCTGGGCTCGGCCATGGAGGAGGTGCGGCAGATGGGCTTTCGCATCGGCCTGCACAGCGCCGGCATCAAGCCAGCGGCGTTCGCCAAGGTGGTCGGGCAAGCCGACTGGGTGGGCTTCGACGTCAAAGCGCTGCCTGAAGATGCCCTGGACGTGACCCGGGTCGAAGGCAGCGGCACGGCCAACTGGCGCAGCCTCGACCATCTGCTGGACAGCGGCGTGGATTACGAGTGCCGCACCACGGTGCATTGGCATCTGTTCGACCCCGAGCGGCTACTGACCCTGGCCCGGCGCCTGAGTGAACGGGGCGTCAGCCGGTTCGCCGTGCAACTGGTGCGCACGGCCCGGATGCTCGACCCGCACCTCTCCAGCGTTTCGGCACACGCCTTGCAGCCCGAACTGTGGGCCGCTCTGCGGGAGCTGTTCCCCTCGTTCGTGTTGCGCAGCTAAGCCTTGTCGGGACGAACGACACAGCGGCTCGGGATGACCGGGCCACTCTTTTTTCCAAGGTTTTCAAATGCGCTGCCGGACCGGCAGGTAGTTGAACAGGGAGCATTTGATATGACCAGACTCACCACCGCCCAACGCATCGTGATCGGCTTTGCCATCGCACCACTGGCCTTGATCGCCCTGGCGTTGTACGCCTTGAACGACCTGGCTGTGTTGCGCGACCAGGCTGAGCAGATCGTCCGGCAGGATTGGCCGAAGATCGACCCGATCATGGTGATCGCCACGGGCGTGCGCGATAACGCCAGGAACACCCGGGACTTGCTGATCGATAAGAATAATGCACAGGTGCAGCAAGCCATCGATGCCACGCGACAGCGCATCACCCAGGCTTTCGCGACGTTAGAGCCGCTGTTGTTTCAGCCCGAAGGCAAGGCGGCTTTTGCCGAATTGAAGAAGCGTCGAGAGGCCTACGTGGCGGCATTCGTCCAGGTGCAGACGCTGATCCGCCAGGGCGCGACGGATGAGGCAATGACGCAACTCAGGCAGGGTGTGATCCCGGCGGAGCTTGAGGTGTACAAAAGCCTGGAAGGGTTGATGGCGATGCAGGGCAAGCTGTTTGCCGAGCGTGAGCAACTGGCCCAGGCACGCTACAGCGATGCGCGGCGCAACATGCTGATGTTGGTCCTGGCCTGCCTGGCCGTGGTGAGTACCGTGGCGATACTGGTGACCCGCAGCGTGACCCGACCGTTGGGCGGCGAGCCCGATGACGCCGCGCGGGTGCTGAGCCACATCGCCCAGGGCGACCTGACGATCCGCGTGCCGGTGGGCGTCGGCGCCAACGACAGTGTGATGAGCAACATGCACGATATGCAGCAGAACCTCAACACCATGGTTCGGCACATTGCAGCCTCGGTGGATCGGGTAGCCAGTTCATCCGAAGAGCTGAGTGCGGTCAGCAGCCAGACCAACAGCACGTTGCAGTTGCAAGGCATGGAGATCGAGCAGGCCGCGGCGGCGGTGAACCAGATGACAGCGGCGGTGGACGAGGTGGCGCGCAACGCCGTGAGCACCAGCGAAGCCTCGCGGGTCTCCGAGCAGACCGCCCAGCGTGGCCGTGAACAGGTCCAGCAGACGGTCGCCTGCATCTCGGCGCTGGCGGACGGCGTGACGGACACCTCGGCGCGCATTCAGCAACTGGCAGGGCGGGTCGAGGGCATCAGCACCGTACTGGACGTGATCCGCGGCATTGCCGAGCAGACCAACCTCCTGGCCCTGAACGCCGCCATCGAAGCCGCCCGGGCCGGCGATGCCGGACGCGGCTTTGCGGTGGTGGCTGACGAAGTCCGTGCACTGGCTCATCGCACCCAGGATTCGACCCGGGAAATCGAGGACATGATCGGCAACATCCGCCAGGACAGCGGGCACGCCGTGACGGCCATGCAAAACAGCAGCGAGCGGGTACAGGACACCCTGCAAGTCGCCCAGCGCTCCGGTGACGCCCTGGATGAAATCGCCCGCTCGATATCGCAGATCAACGAGCGCAACCTGATGATCGCCAGCGCCACGGAACAACAGGCCCTGGTGGCCCGGGAAGTGGACCGTAACCTGGTGGGCATTCGCAACCTGTCGGAACAGGTGCTGCTGGGGGCAAGGCACACCGATACCGCCGGCCAGGACCTGGCACAGATGGCCGGCTCGCTGCATGAGACGGTGGCGCGGTTCAAGGTGTAGCCGAGTCGGGGTGAAAGGTATGTGGGAGCCTGCTCGCGATAGCGGTGTGTCAGTCCAGGAAGATGTCGGATGTGCGGGCGTCATCGCGAGCAGGCTCGCTCCCACAGGTTCTGGCGGCGTATGCACTGTCTTGTGGGATCACCACCCCCAGAACTGCAACCACCAGCCATATCCCACGAGGCCGCAGGCCAATGCCAGGCACGCCATGGCGGGTAGTCGTCGAGCCGGGGACACTTGCTCCAGGCGTTTCCAACCCAGCCACAGGCTCCAGGCCATCGCCGCCAGCAAAAGCGCGGCCCGCGCTGGTTGCACCCATTCGAGCAACAATCCTTCATAGCGCAACAGCTTCACCGTGGTGGCCGACAAGCCGAGAAACAGCCCTGCACCACCAAGAGGCGTCAAGGTGATGGCTAAGGGCCAATAGTGTGCAGCATCTCCCGACATTTTCGCCGCCAGGCGTATCAGCAGCGTCAACGACCCCCCCAGCAGCAAGGCACTCATGCCCAGGTAGGCGAGGATGCAAAACCCATCGAGCCAACTGAAACTGTCATTGAGCTGCGGGTAGTGTGTCAGCAGCCACCATGGCGCGTTGTCCTGGAGGGGCCAGAGCAGGTCGTGGGTCACCAGCCATTGGGCCAGGTTCTGTTTCAGGGCGATGAACCACGGGCTGACGGTCCACTGGAAAGCCCCCATGGCCAGGCCGATGACGCCGAACAACAGCAAGCGCACGTCCCACGGCGAGACGCTGTTCGGTGTCGAGTGAAGAATTTCCTGGTTGCTGGAACGGGCGATCAGGCGCACGGCATTGCGCTGGCCGCTGCAACGACCGCAGGCATGGCAGTCGGCGGCGCCGCGCATGCGACGAATGTCCAGCAAGGGCGCGCAATTGGGCGGTGGTCGACGGGGCCCGGGATTTTCCAGCCAGCGTTGTTCGTCCACCTGAAAATGCACCGGTGCCAGGCGCGCGAGCAGGGCGAAGACGCCGCTGACCGGGCACAGGTAGCGGCACCATACCCGTTTACCCCGGGCGAACAGCAGGCCGACAATCACCGCCGCGATGGTCGAGCCGCCGAGGATCAGCAGCGCAGCCTGGGCATAGTCATAGACACTGATGAGTTGGCCATAAATCGTGGTCAGGCAGAACGCCAGGGTTGGCCAACCGGCCCAGCGCAGGCCTCGCGGCATGCCCAGGCCTTTGCCATATCGGCTGGCCCATTCGCTCAAGGCACCCTCGGGGCACAGCACGCCACACCAGAGCCGACCGAACAGCACGATCGACAGCAACACGAAGGGCCACCAGAGGCCCCAGAACAGAAACTGGGCCAGCAGCGTGAGGTTGTCGAACAGGCGCGCCTGGCTGTCCGGCAAGGGCAGGAAGGCAGGGACCACCAGCAACACCCCATAAAACAGCACCACTGCCCATTGCACGGCACGGATGGTCGCGCCATGGCGGCGCATGCCGTCGCCCAGGCGCTGGAGCCAGGCGTTCAGGTCGGGCATGGCAGGGTTTCCACCTTGCGCGGCCGCAGCCAGCCGACGACGGCCAGCCAATAGCCGATCCACACCAGCAATGTCAGTGCGCTGGGGCTCGCCCGATACCCGGCAAAATCGGCGAGGAAACCACCGAGCCCATGGCCGTCATCCAGGATCGCGCTGCTGTCCCACAGGGCATCGCCGATGCCGCGATACACCGCCTCGGGCCAGTCCATCGCAAGCAACTGCCCGCCGACCCGCTCGATGCCGCTGACCAGCAACGCCGCTCCCAGCAGCAGAAGAATTGCCTCGCTGATGGCAAAGAAACGTGGCCATGAGATGAACCGTCGACTGCCGTGCAGCAAGGAAACGGTCAGCAGCGCCAGCACCAGCCCAGCCACCGCGCCCACGGCGAACATTCCCAACTGCGGCCCTTGCAGGCGGGCCCCGGCGCCATACAGGAAAACCACGGTTTCACTGCCTTCGCGGCTCACGGCCAACAGCGCCAGGACCAGCAGGCCGAGGCCACCCTGGCGGTCCAGGCTCCGGTCGGCTTGACGGGTCAGGTCCTGCTTGAGCCTGCCGGCATTGCGGCGCATCCAGCCCACCATTTGCACGATCAGCACACTGGCGACCAGCGCCAACGAGGCCTGGAACCACTCGTTGGCCGCGCCGCTCATGGCCTCGCCGGCCAGCAGGATCAGCCCGGCCAGCGCAGCCGAAAGCAGCAGGCCCAGGGCCGCGCCGCTCCAGACGTAGCGCAGTAACGGCCGGGTCTGTTGCTGACGGCTGACCCAGGCCTGGAGAATCCCGAGCACCAACAATGCCTCGACGCTTTCGCGCCAGACAATAAACATCGATTGAGTCATGCGAACGCCTCCTGCTGACCGATCACTGGGCCAGGATGCCGCCCTCGGGCAGTTGCGGATTGAATTCATCGAAAAATGGATAGCGCCCCGGACGCAGCGGATGAATCACGACGAAGGTGGTGACTCCGGGCGACAGCACTTTTTCCACGCGCAATGGCGTGCTTTCGAACTCCGCCGGGCCCTGGCCGACGTTCTTCAGCACGATCTTGAAGCGCTGCCCGGCCGGTACTTCCAACAGCGGCGGGGTGAAATGTCCGTCGCGGATGCTCAGTTCATAGGTCGGCAACTCGGCCTGGGCCAGCGAAGGCAGCAGGCCCACCAGCATCAGCCAGGCCAGGCGTCCATGCCTTGCGGGCCGCCCGCGGGTTCGGCGGTCCATCTTCAATATCCGCCTTTCTTGCCGATCCCGGCGTAGACGAATTCGTAGTGCAACTCACAACGCTCGAACCACGGCGCGACGCCGGTTTCCTTGTCGGTATGACGACCGAGGGAGCCATGACCGCTCGGAGGCAGGACGGTGAAGGTCAGTTGATATTTGCCGGGGCCGAGCAGTTTCACGTTGTCGCCATAGTGCGGTCCGTCATTGGCGACCATGGCGTGGAAATCACCCTTGAGCTCGGTGTCGTTGCCCTGCTTTTTCAGCTGGAACGACACGTTGAGGTAGGGCACGAAGCTGCCTTCCTGAAAGCCTTGCGAGTTGTCCGCCGTGGCGCGGATGTCGGCTTCCAGGTGAACGTCGGAATCGGCGGTGGCGCGCATCATGCCGGCTGGAGCCATTTCAATCGGTTGCAGGTACACCGCGCCGACTTCCAGTCCCGGGCACAATTGCGGTTCGCCGATGGGGTATTCCTTGGCCTGGGCCAGTGGCGCGAGAACGAGGAGGGCGAGAGACAGGGGAGTGAGCGTGCGCATGATGACTTCCTGGACGACGTAAGAGTTGGCCGGAGTCTAGGGAGCTTCGCTGCGAATAATAATGATTATTGTCAATTTTCAGCGTGATTCTGCGAAAGAAATGGCAGGGTCGTTCTTGATCGAAATCAAGGGTGGTTCAAGCCTGGTGCGATAGGGTGCAGCTACACCCATCCGTCAGCGGGGTTCCCATGGCCAAGCCCTTTCCCCTCAGCCCCAAGCACCCTGAACGCATCTGCTGGGGCTGCGACCGCTACTGCGCATCGAACGCCCTGGCCTGTGGCAACGGCGCCGACCGGACCATGCACCCGGCCGAGATGATTGGGGAGGATTGGTACCTGCATGGGGATTGGGGGTTGGAATTGACTGACATAACAGCAAAGGTCGTGGACCCGAGCGCCAGTTCCCTGAAGGAATAAAACGCTCTGTGGCGAGGGGATTTATCCCCGCTGGGCTGCGCAGCGGCCCCAAGATTGTGGGGCCGCTACGCGCCCCAGCGGGGATAAATCCCCTCGCCACATTAAAACCTGCCAGCCGGGAAATAACTGGCCGGCAGATGTACTCAGAGCTTCGGCATCTGCCCGATCCGTCCCATCATTTCGGTCACGATCTGCAAGTCCAGCATGAACTGCTCGACTGTCTTGAACTCGTTGTCGTTATGACCGGTGTACTTGACGTTGGGCATTGCCAGGCCGAACTGCACGCCGTTGGGCAGGTCGTGGACCGATGTGGCGCCCGCGGAGGTGCCGTATTTGTGCTCCATGCCCAGGTTTTCGGTGGCCACGGCCAGCAGCGCCTTGACCCATTCGCCCTCGGGGTTGCGGTACATTGGCTCGTCGATGGAGTAATCGAAGGCCACTGCAACATGGGACTTCTTGCTCCAGGCCGCCAGTTTGTCGGCGATCTCAGTCTTGAGCGCTTCGGTGGACTTGCCGACCGGAACGCGCAGGTTGACGGCGAGCTTGAAGGTCTTGTCATCCATGCCGACAAAGGTCAGCGAGGCGGTCAGCGGGCCCATGAACGCGTCGGAGAAGCCAATCCCCAATTGTTTACCCAAGTAGTCCAGGCCCCAGTTGTCGGCGGCGTAGCGGGCGGCGTCGGTGATGTGGTTGTGCTTGAGTGCAACCTTGTTGTCCAGGCCGTTGATGAAGACCAGCATCCGCGCTACCGGGTTGACGCCGGACTCGGGCTCTGACGAGTGAGCGGAAACACCGGTGAAGGTCAGTTGGACGTCCTTGCCGACGACCTGGCTGGCGACCTTGAAGTTGCCGCCATTGCGCTTGGCATAATCGGTACCGGCCTTGAGCAGGCTGGCGGCCAGTTCGGCAGGCTTGTCAGCGACGAAGGTAGCCACCGATGTCGATGGAATCTGGTTGGTTGCCAGGCCACCGGTCAGCGCGGTGATTTCGGCGCCCTTGCCTTGCGCCGGACGACGGGCAAAGTTCGCCATGACCGTGCCGTAGCCTTTCTCGGCAATCACCACCGGGTAGCCGCCATCCAGTGCCAGGTTGTAATTCGGCGTCGGGTTGTGTTCGAAGTAGTAAGGGATCGCGTCACCGGTGGTTTCCTCGGTGGTGTCCACCAGCAGCTTGAAATTCCGCGCCAGCGGCAGCTTCTCTTCCTTGATGATCTTCATGGCATAGAGCGCCACGACGATACCGTTCTTGTCGTCCTCGGTGCCCCGGCCGTACATGCGGTCGCCCACCAGGGTGACTTTGAACGGATCGAGTCGCGTGCCGTCCTTCAGCACCCAGTTCTCCGGAGTCACCGGCACCACGTCGGCATGGGCGTGGATGCCGACGACTTCGTCGCCACTGCCCGGCAGGGAGATTTCATAGACGCGGTTGTCGATGTTGCGGAAGTTCAGGTCGAAAGTCTGGGCGAGACTCTTGATCTTGTCGGCGATCTTGAGGAACTCGGGGTTCTCGTGCTGGGCCACGCCTTCCTTGCGGAAGGTCGGGATCGCCACCAGCTCTTTCAGGGTTTCAGTGGCCGCGGCGCCATATTTCACCCGCGCATAGATACCCAGCAGGCGATGGATTTCATTCTGTTGTTCGGCCGAAAGGGTCTTGTTGTCGAGGAAGGCGCTGATGGCCGGACCCAGGTCAGCGGTTTTGGCTACGTCGCTCTTGGCCACGCTGCCGAGGAATTGCCTGAAGTCCGTGACCGACGTGTCAGCGAGGGTTTTGACCAGGGTTGCGCTCTGCTGCGCGGTGATGTTGGCGAGTGCTGGCGCGGAAAGCGTTGCGAAGCTGGACAGCAGCAGGGTGGTCACAGCCAGGTGCTTGAGCGAGAAGTCCATTGCTGGGGCATTCCTTTGCGGAGGAGTTGAAGGAAGATGTCTCATTGGCGAAACGACTACGCAACCTACCACCGCAGGTCAGCGGGCGGGGAGTCCACGAAGTAGGATTTGTCGCACACTCAAGCAAAAACGACGCAGAAATGAAAAACAAGGGTAGGCAACCCATGTGGGAGCGAGCCTGCTCGCGATGACGGCGGCACATCCGACATCATCCCAGGCTGACCTACCGCTATCGCGAGCAGGCTCGCTCCCACAGAGAGGGTGTAGCGGTGACTTAATGCGGGGCGCGGGGGATGGTCTTGAGCAGGTCCTCGGGGCTGATGTGGCCGACAACCGGCTGCGCCGTGCTGCCCGGCAGCGGCAGGTCGAGGATGTGGCCCTTGATCTTGCCGACCACGTGCATCTCGCAGGGTTTGCAGTCGAACTTCAGCGTCAGGACTTCGTCCCCGTGGATGAGCTGCATCGGCGCGACCTTGGTGCGCACGCCGGTGACGCCCTTGGCCTGCTTGGGGCAGAGGTTGAACGAGAAGCGCAGGCAGTGCTTGGTGATCATCACCGGCACTTCACCGGTTTCCTCGTGGGCCTCGAACGCCGCGTCGATCAGCTTGACCCCATGGCGATGATAGAAATCCCGGGCCTTCTGGTTGTAGACGTTGGCCAGGAACGACAGGTGCGACTCCGGGTACACCGGTGGCGGGCTGGTCTCGGCCTTGCGACCACCGCGGGGGTGCGCTTCGATGCGGGCGGCGGTCAGGGCCTCGATGGCTTCGCGACGCAACGCCTTGAGCTGCGAGTTGGGAATGAAGAATGCCTGGGGCGCATCCAGCTCGATGGCGGTGGCGTGGTATTCGGTGGTGCCCAGCTGGCCGAGCAGGTCGTGCAATTGCTCCAGGGCCTGTTCCGGCTTGTTGGCCACGCCGAACGGCCCGTCCAGGGCGACGCTGGCACAAATGCCTTCCTCGCTGGTGGCCGTCAGTTCCAGGCGCGCTTCGCGCAGATGCGCGATCCACGCCAGGCCGACACGCCGCTCGGATGAGGTCTTGAGCAACGCTTGCTGCCAGTTATGGTCCAGGTTGCGGCTCAACGGGTGGTTGGGACGCAACTGGTACATGCCGGCCGGCATCTCGTTCGGCTCGACGCGGTAGCGGTAGCGCTTCTGGCCGTCTTCTTCGAACTCACCCTTGGGCTCGGCGATATTGGCCCGGAAGCCCACCACTTCACGCTTGACCAGTACGTTCAGGCCGTCGCCGTTGGACAACGGATCGAAGGTCACGACCTGCAGGTCGCGCTTGCCGACTTTTTCCACCACGCCCACCGGCACGCCGGTGAAGGTCGGCGAGTCGAAGGCGCCGATGTCGATCTTGCGCTCGCTGACGAAGTAGTCGGTGCTGCCCCGGTGGAAGGTCTTGTCCGGGTCGGGCACGAAGAAATGCGCGGTACGGCCGCTGGACGCACGGGCCAGGTCCGGACGGTCTTCGAGGACGTCGTCCAGGCGCTGGCGATAGTAGGCGGTGATGTTCTTTACATAGCCCATGTCCTTGTAGCGCCCTTCGATCTTGAACGAGCGCACGCCGGCCTCCACCAGGGCGCGGATGTTGGCGCTCTGGTTGTTGTCCTTCATCGACAGCAGGTGTTTTTCATAGGCGACGACCCGACCCTGGTCGTCCTTGAGGGTGTAGGGCAGGCGACAGGCTTGGGAGCAGTCGCCACGGTTGGCGCTGCGACCGTTCTGGGCGTGGGAGATATTGCACTGGCCGGAGAACGCCACGCACAGCGCGCCGTGGATGAAGAACTCGATGGCGGCATCGGTTTCGTCAGCGATGGCGCGGATTTCCTGCAGGTTCAACTCACGGGCCAGTACCAGCTGCGAAAAGCCGGCCTGATCGAGGAACTTGGCCCGGGCCAGGGTACGAATGTCGGTCTGGGTGCTGGCGTGCAGCTCGATCGGCGGGATGTCCAGCTCCATCACCCCCAGGTCCTGGACGATCAGCGCGTCGACACCCGCATCGTACAGCTGGTGGATCAGCTGGCGGGCCGGCTCCAGCTCGTTGTCGTGCAGGATGGTGTTGATCGTGGTGAACACGCGGGCGTGGTAGCGATGAGCGAACTCCACCAGCCGGGCGATATCGCCCACCTCGTTGCAGGCGTTGTGACGCGCGCCGAAGCTCGGGCCACCGATGTACACGGCGTCGGCGCCATGCAGGATGGCCTCGCGGGCGATGGTCACGTCGCGGGCAGGGCTGAGCAATTCCAGATGATGTTTGGGCAAGGACATGTGTTTTTAGTCAGGCTGGTCACGGTCGAAGCGGGCATTGTAGCCGTCAGGCGCCTTGCCGGCACCTGTGGACTTGGATTTGCGCGATCCGGACCGATGCACGGCTGTCCCTTCCCGGGTCAACCCGACGTGGCGTTGGCGCTGCACCAGCGGTTTCGGCCGGTGTTCTTGGCCAGGTACAAAAAGGCATCGGCGGCCTTGATCAACATGGCGGGCGTCAGGTCCACGGTGCCCGGCTGGCTGGTGGTGATGCCCGCGCTGGCCGTGACGATGCCCAATGGATGATCACCATGTTCGATGTTCAGCGCCCTGATGGCGTCGAGAATGTCCTGGGCGATCTTGGCGGCACCGGTGCCGTCGGTATTGGGCAGCAGGACGGTGAATTCTTCGCCGCCGTACCTGACCGGCAGGTCCCCCGGCCGTTTTACCGCGCTCTGGATCGCCCCGGCGATGGCCCGCAGGCACTCATCCCCGGCGGCGTGCCCGTACTTGTCGTTGAAGCGCTTGAAGTAGTCGACATCGAGCATGATCAGTGCCAGGGACGAGCCCTGGTGCCTGGCCAGGCGCAGCTCATCGGCCAAGGCCAGATCCAGCTTCCTGCGGTTGCCCAGCCCGGTCAGGCTGTCGGTCAAGGCCATGTCCCGCATGCTCTGGTGTGCATGACGGATCTGCTTTTCCATGGTCATCCGGTAGCGCAGTTGGCTCAGCACGATGAGCCCGAAGCCGACCAGGGTGACGATCAGGAAAACCAGCACGAAGCCGGTCTTGAGCAGGTCGCGGCGCCAGGGCGCGATGATGGAGTCCCGGGACAGGCCGGCTTCCACCACCAACGGATAGGTGGTCAGGGCGCGGTAGCCGTACAGGCGTTCGGTGTCGTCGATCACGGCGCGGGCTTCGGCGGTGCCCTGGTTCGAGGTCGGCAGGAAGCTCTTGAAGATCACGCTATTGACCAAGCTCTTGCCGATCACCGTCTCGACGAAAGGGCGCCGTACCAGGAGGGTGCCGTTGCGCATGGCCAGGACCAGGGCGCCCTTGTCGTCGATCTTGAAGTCGCCGTAGTAGTCCACGAAATAGGCGACCTTGACCGTTCCAAGCAGCACGCCAGCGAACGAACCGTCGGGGTTGTTCAGGCGTCGGGAAATGGGAATGATCAGATCATGGGTGGAGCGGCTCCTGATGACCTCGCCGATGCGCACGTTTCGATCCGTGTGGGTGCGGTGATACTGGAAATAGTCACGATCGGCGTTGTTCGCCGGTTCCGGAATCGCTTCCTTGTCGGTGACCACCCATTGCCCATCGGGCCCGTAGATAAACAGTCCATGCAGTTGCGGCATGATGGCGGATTGCTGCATCAACAGTTTATGGATGCGCGGGATGTCGATGTTCTTGAGCCCGTCACCTTCCACCCGCTCGCTGAGTGCGGCGGTCACCACGTCCACCTGGCGAATGGTGTCTTCGGCGTGCTGAGCCGTCGCCCGCGCCAGGTTCGTCACCGAATCGCGGGCGGCCGAAAACGCCGCCCGGTAGTCGCGCCAGGTCCTCCAGCCCTCTACGGACAGAAAGGCTATCACCACCACCAGCATGAAACTGACGGTAAGCCTCAATGCCGCGCCTGGCCGCGCAGCCTGGGGGTCGAAGTCCTCGACAGGGCTCTCGCTCCCTGGCTCCGGCCGTTTGCGTCCGAGCATCAACATTTCCTTTTACGACAAGTCTGCGCACTATGGCTGCGCAGCCTATCTTATTCAATTCCAGCACGTCAGCCAGTTGCGATGACGCAGACACAGCGGGGAACCTCATGAAAGTTGGTGTCATTTCCGATACCCACGGCTTGCTCCGCCCTGAAGCGCTTGCGGCGCTGGCGGGGTGCGAGCGGATCATTCATGGCGGTGATATCGGCAGCCCCGGAATCCTCGAGCAACTGGCCTCCATTGCTCCGCTGCACGTGGTGCGCGGCAACAATGACCTCGATGCCGATTGGGCCGGGCAACTTGCCGATCGTTTGCAATTCGATCTGTGTGGGTGGCAGGTCCTGCTGGTGCATGACATTGCCGATGTGCCGGCTTCGCTCGATCCGGACGTGAAATTGATCATCACCGGTCACTCCCACAAGCCGGGCATCGATTGGCGTGGCGAGCGCTTGTACCTGAACCCCGGCAGTGCCGGCCGGCGGCGTTTCAAGTTGCCGGTGACGCTGGCGCTGCTGGAGGTGAGTGCGGGTTCGATCGAGCCGCGGATCGTTCGTTTATTGGGATGACGACAGGGGTTTAGTACTGGGGTTCTCCTGATCCACCGCTATCGCGAGCAGGCTCGCTCCCACACGGGAGGTGCGCTGGCCGCGAGTTCACTGTTCACCATCAATCCCTGTGGGAGGTGCGCTGGCCGCGAGTTCACTGTTTCACCATCAATCCCTGTGGGAGCGAGCCTGCTCGCGATGGCAGTCTGTCAGTCTCATCAGTCTTGGCTGATCCACCGCTATCGCGAGCAAGCTAGCCCCCCCGCTGGTTTCCGGGCTGGGCGCGAGATAGTTGCTCGTCTTCAGAGTGCCAGGCGCACATACAGCTTTTTCCTCTCCAGCAACTACAAAAACCCTCGTTTCGCAAATTCCCGCCTGCCAACACAATCGCTTCACACCCTTCAGGTCCCTGTACCGAAGAACAAAAACAACACAACCGAGGCGGCCGCCATGACCGACCTGATCAACTCTCCTGCCGGAAGTGCAAGACATGACCGTTGAAACCCTACACATCGATACCCTTGTAGTCGGCGCCGGCCAGGCCGGTATAGCCATGAGTGAACACCTGAGCCGGAACGGCGTGCCGCACCTCGTCCTGGAGCGCAACCGCATCGCCGAAGCCTGGCGCACGGCGCGCTGGGACTCGCTGGTTGCCAACGGCCCGGCCTGGCATGACCGCTTCCCGGGGCTGGAGTTCGAGGGCCTCGACCCGGATGCGTTCGCAGCCAAGGATCAGGTGGCCGATTACTTCGAAGCCTATGCCAACAAATTCAGCGCGCCGATCCGCACGGGTGTGGAGGTCAGAAAAGTCGAGCGCAATGTCGGCCGTCCCGGCTTCATCATTGAAACCTCGGAAGGGTTGATTGAGGCCCTTCATGTGGTGGTTGCCACCGGACCATTCCAGCGGCCGGTGATTCCGCCGATTGCGCCGGACATGGCGACGGTCACTCAGATCCATTCCGCCCTGTATCGTAATCCACGGCAATTGCCGGACGGCGCGGTGCTGGTGGTGGGGGCAGGGTCGTCGGGGGTGCAGATCGCCGATGAGCTGCGGCGTGCCGGCAAGCGGGTCTACCTGTCGGTAGGCGCCCATGATCGTCCTCCACGGGCCTATCGCAACCGTGATTTCTGCTGGTGGCTGGGCGTACTGGGCGAATGGGATGCCGAAGCCGTCCAGCCCGGCAAGGAACACGTGACCATCGCCGTGAGTGGTGCCCGCGGCGGTCATACGGTGGATTTTCGCCGGCTGGCCCACGAGGGCATAACCCTGGTGGGGCTGACAAAGGCATTCCATGAGGGCGTGGTGACGTTCGAGGCCAATCTTGCCGAGAACATTGCCCGAGGCGATGAAAACTACCTGGCGCTGCTGGATGCCGCCGACGCCTACATTGCCCGCAACGGCCTGGACCTGCCGCTCGAGCCAGAGGCACGCCACCTGCTGCCTGACCCGCAATGCCTGACCCACCCGATCCTCGAGCTGGATCTGGTCGACGCTGGCGTGACCACGATTATCTGGGCCACGGGCTACTCGGTGGATTACAGCTGGTTGAAGGTCGATGCGTTCAACGCCAGCGGCAAACCCCGGCACCAGCGCGGAGTTTGCAGCGAACCGGGTCTGTATTTCGTCGGCCTGCCATGGCAGTCGCGTCGAGGGTCGGCCTTCATCTGGGGGGTATGGCATGACGCCCGGCATGTCGCCGATCACATCGTGAAGCAGCGCACCTACCTCACCTATCGAGACGCAGCCCAGCGTCAGGACCAGGACGTTCACGCGCAGTCGCCCGGCACCGATTCACGCAGTCCAGAAGCCAGCCTCATGGGAGTTCGCTGATGCCTACCCACACTCGTATCCGCATGTTCAACACCCAAGATACCTACCCGAACCAGACGCTGGACAACGACTTGTGCCAGGCCGTGCGCGCCGGCAACACCGTCTATGTGCGCGGTCAGGTGGGCACCGATTTCGACGGGCAGCTGGTGGGCCTCGGCGACCCGCGTGCCCAGGCCGAACAAGCCATGCGCAACGTCAAGCAATTGCTTGAAGAGGCCGGCAGCGACCTGAGCCATATCGTCAAGACCACCACCTATTTGATCGACCCGCGTTACCGCGAGCCGGTGTACCAGGAAGTCGGCAAATGGCTTAAGGGCGTGTTCCCGATTTCCACCGGACTGGTGGTCAGCGCTCTTGGTCAGCCGCAGTGGTTGATGGAAATCGATGTGATCGCGGTGATTCCCGAATAAGGAGCGGAACATGACTTTTTCTATCGTTGGGCGTTGCGCCGAAACCGGTCAGTTAGGCGTCGCCATCAGTTCCTCCAGCATTGCCGTCGGTGCCCGTTGTCCCTGGTTGCGGGCCGGTATCGGCGCGGTGTCGAGCCAGAACATTACGCTGCCGGCCCTGGGACCGCTGATCCTCGATGAACTGGCCGACGGCCTGGAGGCGCGCGAGGCGGTGGATCGCGCCCTGGCTCGCAATGGCTATAGCGAGTACCGCCAGGTGGCGGTCGTCGATGCCCATGGAAATACCGCGATCTACAGCGGCAGCCATGCTTTGGGTATTCACAATTCGCTGGCCGGTGAGCAGTGTGTGGCGGCTGGAAATCTACTGGCCGGCGAGGGCGTGATCGACGCCATGGTTGCTGCTTTCGAAGGCAGTGAAGGCTGTCTCGCGGCCCGTCTGATGAACGCTTTGCGAGCCGGCCAGGAGGCGGGTGGAGAGGCCGGGGCGGTGCACTCCGCCGCGCTTTCGGTGGTGGATGACTTGACGTGGCCAATTGTCGATCTACGGGTGGACTGGGTCGAGCAGAATCCCATCGGCGAACTGGAAAAGCTCTGGGTCGCCTACCAGCCACAATTGCAGGACTACCTGACCCGCGCCCTGAATCCGACCCTGGCCCCTCGCTACGGAGTGCCGGGTGATGAGTGATTTGCGCAGCCGCGCATTGCTCGCCAGGCTGGTGGGTTTTGCCACGGTAAGCCGCGACTCGAACCTGGCGTTGATCGGGTTCGTGCGCGACTACTTGCACGGCCTGGGGGTGGCCTGCGAACTGGTCTACAACCCGGAGCGGACCAAGGCCAACCTGCTGGCGAGTATCGGCCCGTCGGTGCCCGGTGGCGTGGTGCTGTCCGGGCACACCGATGTGGTGCCGGTGGACGGGCAGGCCTGGACGGTCGAACCGTTTTGCCTGAGCGAGGCAGATGGCAAGCTTTTCGGGCGTGGCACGGCGGACATGAAGGGCTTTCTCGCCTCGGTACTGGCGGCGGTGCCGATGTTCCTGTCCAGCCCGCTGCGGCGACCGGTACACCTGGCGTTTTCCTATGACGAAGAAGTCGGATGCCTGGGCGTGCGCGGCTTGCTGGAGGTACTGCCGCAACGCATTGAGCAACCGGCGCTGTGCCTGATTGGCGAGCCCACCGGGCTTCAACCTGTGCTGGGACATAAGGGAAAGCTGGCGATGCGTTGCCACGTCAAGGGCGCGGCTTGCCACTCGGCCTACGCGCCTTCCGGGGTGAACGCCATCGAGCAGGCGGCGCGCCTGATCGGCCGGTTGAGCCAGATCGGCGCCGGGCTGGCCGAACCGTCACGGCATGACGCACGTTTCGATCCGCCGTACTCGACGGTGCAGGTCGGGGTTATCCAGGGCGGCACGGCGTTGAACATTGTCCCGGCCGATTGCCGTTTCGATTTCGAAGTGCGTGCCTTGCCGGACTTTGCTCCCCAGGCCGTCGTCGAGCAACTGCGGGCCTATGCCGAACAATTGCTGCCGACGATGCGGGCGGTGCAAGCCGACACCGCGATCCATTTTGAGCATCTGTCTGCTTACCCCGGTCTGGCGACCTCGCCGGACAGTGCCGCGGCGCGCCTGCTCGCCCGACTGTGCGGCAACGATGCGTTCGGCACCGTGGCCTTCGGTACCGAAGGCGGGCTGTTTCATCAGGCAGGTATTGCGACGGTGATCTGCGGCCCCGGCAGCATGGAACAGGGGCACAAGCCCGACGAATACGTAAGCGTTGAACAAATGGCGGCCTGCGATCGCTTGATGGATCGCCTGGCCAATGATCTCAGCGAGTCCGACGACCGCTGACAAAGGAACCTGCGATGAACGACTTCAATGACTGGAAGAGCCGGGCGGCAGAGCTGCGCCTGAGAGATCGCGCCTTGATCGACGGCGTGCCGACAGAAGCGGTCGATGGCGCACGGTTTGAGGTCATCAATCCGGCCAATGGGACACGGTTGGCGAATGTGGTGGCGTGCGGCGAGCGGGAGGTCGATCTCGCGGTGAAAGCCGCGAGGCGGGCTTTCGAACGAGGCCCTTGGGCGCGCATGGCGCCGGGTGAACGCAAGACCGTGCTGTTGCGTCTGTCGCAACTGATGCTGGCGCACCGCGAGGAACTGGCCTTGCTCGACAGCCTGAGCATGGGCAAGCCGGTGATGGATGCCTGGACCATCGACGTGCCCGGTGCCGCCCATGTCTTTGCCTGGTACGGCGAGAGTCTCGACAAGCTTTACGATCAGGTCGCGCCGTCGGCGGCAAATGTCCTGGCCACCATTACCCGTGTGCCGCTGGGTGTCATCGCGGCGGTGGTGCCGTGGAATTTCCCACTGGACATGGCGGCCTGGAAAGTCGCCCCGGCACTGGCCGCCGGCAACAGCGTGGTGCTCAAACCCGCCGAACAGTCACCGTTCTCGGCCTTGCGCCTGGCCGAACTGGCCCTGGAAGCCGGCTTGCCGCCCGGCGTGCTGAACGTCGTGCCGGGCCTCGGCGAGCAGGCCGGGAGGGCGCTGGGCCTGCATCCGGACGTCGACTCACTGGTGTTTACCGGCTCTACGGAAGTCGGCAAATACTTCATGCAGTACTCCGCGCAGTCCAACCTCAAGCAGGTCTGGCTGGAGTGCGGCGGCAAGAGCCCGAACCTGGTATTTGCCGACTGCCAGGACCTGGACCTGGCGGCGCAAAAAGCTGCATTCGGGATTTTCTTCAACCAGGGCGAAGTGTGCTCGGCCAACTCGCGGCTGCTGGTGCAGCGCTCGATTCACGATGAGTTCGTCGAGCGGCTGGTCGCCCAGGCACGCCAGTGGCAACCGGGTAATCCCCTGGACCCGGCGAGTCGCTCCGGGGCCATCGTCGACGAACGCCAGACCGCGCGAATCATGCAGTACATCGGGCAGGCACAGGCCGAGGGTGCCCGGCTGGTCTGCGGTGGCCGTCAACTGAGCTTCGATGGTTCCGGAAACTTTATCGAGCCGACGATCTTTACCGGTGTGAAGCCAGACATGCAGTTGGCCCGCGAGGAGGTGTTCGGGCCGGTCCTGGCGGTGAGTGCATTCGAGGATGAAGAGCAGGCCATCGCCATGGCCAACGAGCATATCTACGGACTGGCGGCATCGCTGTGGACGGACGACTTGAACCGTGCGCACCGCGTGGCGCGACGCCTGGAGGCGGGCACGGTTTCGGTCAACACCGTGGATGCGCTGGACGTCACGGTGCCGTTTGGCGGTGGCAAGCAATCGGGCTTCGGCCGCGACCTTTCCCTGCATTCGTTCGACAAGTACACGCAACTCAAGACGACCTGGATTCAGCTCCGTCACTGAGTGCAATCCGGTTTTCAACCGCAATCGATTTGTTCTCCCCAAGAAAAAGAAAAAGGAGCAACCGATGGACAGTTCTTCAAGCGTGCCGTTGCAATCCGTTGACCCATCCCTGGCCAGGCCTCGCCGACGCCTGGGCCTGAGTGCCCTGCTGGCGGTGGCCGTGGGCCTGGTGGTGTCCCAAGGCGTCATGGTGCTGATGTTGCAAGGCGCCGGTATCGCCGGCATGGGCTTTGTCATACCGCTGGCCCTGGCCTGGCTGCTGGCCTTGAGTTACGCCTGTTCGTTTTCCGAACTGGCGATGATGATCCCTCGCGCCGGCAGCCTGAGCAGCTACACCGAGGTCGCCATCGGTCAGTTTCCGGCGATCCTGGCGACGTTCTCCGGTTATGTGGTGGTGGCAATGTTCGCCTTGTCGGCGGAGCTGCTGCTGATGGAGTTCATCATCGACAAGGTCTACCCGCACTCGATGCCGCCGTTGAGCGTGGCGCTTGGGGTGTTGTGTCTGTTCACGGTGCTCAACCTGTTCAACATCGACATTTTCTCGCGCCTGCAAACGGTGCTGGCGCTGGTCATGACGGTGATGTTGCTGGTGATGGGCTTGGGGGCGCTGACAAGCGACGGGGCCGGCAGTGTCTCGACCCTGGTGACGACGTCCGGCTGGAACCCCATGGGGCTCGGGGTCGTTGCACTCACGGCAATGGCCGTGTGGGGCTTCGTCGGGGCTGAGTTCGTCTGCCCCCTGGTGGAAGAAACCCGGCACCCGGAACGCAACATCCCGGCCTCGATGATGATCGGCTTGACGGTGATTTTCGTCATCATCTGCCTGTACTGCCTGGGGGCCTTGCTCACTGTGCCGCAGGCCGAACTGGCCAGTAACGGCTTACCGCATTACCTGTTCGCTACCACCGTGTTCGGCGAAGCGGGCCAGATCTTGCTGGTCAGTGCGGCCATCACCGCCACGTGCAGCACCCTCAACAGTTCGCTGGCGGCCATCCCGCGCATGTTGCTGGGCATGGCGCAGAACGGCCAGGCCTTCGGCGTATTCAAACGCACCGGCAAGCGCAGCGGCGCACCCTGGGTTGCTGTGCTGTTCGTGGCGGCCGTCACCGGTGTGCCGCTGCTGTTGATGCACGACCACCCGGACGCCATCAATCTTCTGCTGCTGGCTGCCGCCCTGGCCTGGTTGCTGGCCTACATCATCACCCACATTAACGTGATTGCCCTGCGTCGACGCTATCCCCACGTGCATCGCCCGTTTCGCACGCCGTGCTATCCGCTGCCCCAGCTGTTCGGCATCGCCGGCATGCTGTTTGCCATCTGGCATGTATCCCCGAGCCCGGAAATGACCTTGCCGATCTTCGCCAGCGCGGGTGCGGTGCTGGGCATTGTTTCGCTGATCGCGGTGGTGTGGATCAAGTGCGTCATGGGCAAGCCGCTGTTCAAGCCCGAGCCGCTGGCGGCAGGCCGAGACACCGGTAACGAAAAGATCAATCAGCAAGGAGACTTCCAATGAACGCGTCATTCAACGCAACCCGCAGCACCCGTGAATACCAGGCGCTGGACGCGGCACACCATATCCATGCGTTCCTCGACCAGAAAGCCCTCAATGCCGAAGGGCCCCGGGTAATCGTTCGCGGTGAGGGCCTGGCGTTGTGGGATAACGACGGCAAGCGTTACCTGGACGGCATGTCCGGGCTGTGGTGCACCAACCTGGGTTACGGTCGCCAGGACCTGGCCGCCGCGGCGAGCCGCCAGTTGGAGCAATTGCCGTACTACAACATGTTCTTCCACACCACCCACCCATCGGTGGTGGAGTTGTCCGAACTGCTGTTCAGCCTGCTGCCGGAGCACTACAGCCACGCCATCTATACCAACTCCGGCTCCGAGGCCAACGAGGTCCTGATTCGCACGGTGCGGCGCTACTGGCAGATTCTCGGCAAGCCGCAGAAGAAAACCCTGATTGGCCGCTGGAACGGCTACCACGGTTCGACCCTGGGGGCCTCGGCCTTGGGCGGCATGAAATTCATGCACGAGATGGGCGGCGTGATCCCCGATGTGGCGCACATCGATGAACCGTACTGGTTCGCCCACGAAGGCGACTTGAGTCCGGCCGAATTCGGCCTGCGGGCCGCTCGCCAGCTGGAGGAAAAAATCCTCGAGCTGGGTGCCGACAATGTCGCCGCGTTCGTTGCCGAGCCTTTCCAGGGCGCGGGCGGGATGATCTTCCCGCCCGACAGCTACTGGCCGGAGATCCAGCGCATTTGTCGCCAGTACGACGTGCTGTTGTGCGCCGATGAAGTGATTGGTGGCTTCGGTCGTACCGGTGAATGGTTCGCCCATGAACATTTCGGCTTCGAGCCGGACACCTTGTCCATCGCCAAGGGCTTGACCAGCGGCTACATCCCCATGGGAGGACTGGTCCTGTCCCGGCGCATGGCCGAGGTGCTGGTGGAGCAGGGCGGAGTGTTCGCCCATGGCCTGACTTACTCCGGACATCCGGTGGCCGCCGCGGTGGCAATCGCCAACCTCAAGGCCCTGCGCGACGAGGGCATCGTTACCCGGGTCAAGGACGACACCGGACCGTATCTGCAACGCTGCCTGCGGGAGATCTTCGATGGCCATCCGCTGGTTGGCGAGATCCAGGGGGTGGGCATGGTCGCGGCCCTGCAACTGGCCGAAGACAAGGACCTCCGCAAGCGCTTTGCCAACGAGAACGAGATGGCCTGGCAATGCCGCACCTTCGGTTTCGAGGAAGGCGTGATCATCCGTTCCACCCTTGGCCGGATGATCATGGCCCCGGCGCTGGTGGCCAGCCACGCCGACATCAACGAGCTGGTCGACAAGACCCGTATTGCTGTAGACCGCACCGCCCGCGCTTACGGTCGCCTTTGAGTCCCGTCGCCGGCTCGTGCGGGCGAGCCGGCTCCAAACGACCTGGCGTCGTACAGGTCATGAGAGGAATCGATCGATGTCCAGATCCTTGCGTTGCACTGTTGCGTGTATGGTGGCGTTGTCGAGTGCCAGTATCGTCGCCGCGCCGCCGAGTCTCACCGTGATCTCCTTTGGCGGTGCCACCAAACAGGCCCAGGACACGGCCTACTTCCAACCCTTCAATGCCAGCGGTGCGGGAAGCGTCGTGGCCGGTGAATACAACGGCGAGTTGTCGAAGATCAAGGCCATGGTCGCAGCGGGTCACACCAGCTGGGACGTGGTCGAAGTGGAAAGCCCCGAATTGCTGCGTGGTTGTGAAGAGGGGCTGTTCGAGAGGCTCGACCTGACGCATCTGGGGGATCCGGCGAACTTCGTTCCCGGTACGCTCACCGAGTGCGGCGTGGCGACCTATGTCTGGTCGATGGTCCTGGCCTATGACCGGAGCAAGCTCGCCAAGGCCCCTGGATCATGGGCGGACTTCTGGAACGTCACCGACTATCCGGGCAAGCGCGGTTTGCGCAAGGGGGCCAAATACACCCTGGAAATCGCATTGCTGGCGGACGGGGTCAAGGCGCAGGAACTGTATAAGGTGTTGGGCACCCCCGAAGGTGTGTCCAGGGCGTTCGCCAAACTGGACCAGATCAAGCCGGACATCCAGTGGTGGGAGGCCGGCGCCCAACCAGCCCAGTGGCTGGTGGCGGGCGATGTGGTGATGAGCGCTGCCTACAATGGCCGGATCGCCTCGGCGCAGAAGGAAGGCATGACGCTGGAGATTGTCTGGCCGCAAAGTTTGTATGACCCGGAGTATTGGGCGGTGGTCAAGGGGACGCCGAACAAGGCCCTGGCGGAACAGTTCATCGCTTTCGCCAGCCAGCCGCAGGCCCAGAAAGTGTTCTCCGAAAACATCCCTTATGGGCCTGTACATCGCAAGACGTTGAGCCTCTTGCCTGTAGCGGTGCAACAGCAACTGCCCACCGCCGAGGCCAATCTGGCTGAAGCGCGGGCGGTGGATGCCGAATTCTGGGTTGATCACGGCGAGGAGCTTGAGCAGCGTTTCAATGCCTGGGCTGCGCGCTAGCGGCCTCGCCACACTGTTCATTGCAGCCATTGCTGGAACTGCTCCTTGCAATAATCGACGAACAACTGCGCCGGCTTGGTGAGGTGCGCCCGTTTGAGCCAGCCGGCTACCAGTGCCGAGCCGGTCACATCTTCGGTGATGTTGACGCACACCACCTGTTGCCCGTCATAGGTGCAGGTGGAGTGCGGCCGGGTGACCAGTACCGAGAAGCCGAACGCCTGGCCGACCATGCCCCGCACCATTTCAATGGACGGCGAGCTGAAGACGATATTGGGCGTCAGGCCCAGCTCTTCGAAAATGCTGACGAAATAGGTTCGGCTGGGTTGTACGTCTAGCAGGATCATCGGCTCCAGGGCCAGGTCGCGAAGCGATACTTGCGCCTGGTTGGCAAAGCGATGCCCGGCCGGCAACAGTGCGTAGGGCCGCTGTGGCGCCATCAGGGCCTCGGTTTCGATGGTGCTGTCCAGATCGTGCTCATAGAAAATCGCCAGGTCGAAACGACCGCCGGTCAACCCCTGCATGAGTTCCTGCTGCTCGCCGTCCTGCAGGCGTATCTCGACGCCCGGGAAGCGCTCGCGAAATCCCGCGATCAGTCGAGGCAGATAGAGCGGGGCGACGGTTTCGAAGCACCCGATGTCGATCTGGCCGCTGATCACATCGTTGTCGGCCAGCGCATTCTGCTCGAACTCACGGGCCATGCGCAGCAGTTCCTGGGCCTTGCGATAGAAGCGAGCGCCGCCAGGTGTCAACGACACTCCCTGGGCGTGATGACGAATAAGCAACTGCACGCCAAAACTGTCCTCCAGGCCTTTGACGGCCGTGGCTATCGACGGTTGGGCGATGTACAGCTTGCGAGAGGCTTCAGCCACGCTGCCACATTCAACCGTTGTGACGAAGTACTTCAGCTGACGCAAGGAATAGGACGCCACGGCACACCTCGATCCGGATGGTTTTTTGCCTACCTTACCTTGTGATGCTCGGGCAGGGGACGTGGATTGATGCGGATTTTCCTGGGCAGTGGCGATATTCAGGCTGGGCAGACACGAAAAAACACCCGCCTAACCATCAATGGCGGGTGTCTGGGAAAAACCGGCTCAGAAAGGAGGGACCTGGCCGGGGTTGGAAAGTGAAATCATGCCACCGGAATCGATGGGTCGGCCGCTGCCAGTGCTGCCGCGCGGTCGGCGGCGGGTGGGTAGATCCATATCGAGTTGATCTGGGTCTTGAGGGTCTTGGCCTCCTGGCCCACCAGTTTGAGCTGGCGATCCCAACCTTCGGTGTACACCGCGCCCCAGGCGCCCAGGTCCAGGCAGGTCACGTATTTGGGCTGGCTGTAGGGCATCGGTGCCACGCCCAGCAGGTCGGCGGCAACGTTGTTGCCGGCGTAGCGCCCCAGGGCGATGGCGTGCTGGCAGGACATTGCCGCATAGTTGCCCACGGTGTCGGTGGCGGCATAAGCCACGTCACCGGCGGCGAAGATGTGGTCCTGGCCCAATACTTTCAGGTTGCCGTCGACGTGCAAGCGCCCCTGGCGATCACGGGTGCCGGGTACGTGTTCGGTCAACGGACTGGCACGGAAACCGACGGTCCAGACCACGGTGCTGGATTCGATGCGCTGGCCGTTCGACAGGGTGACGCCGTCGGCATCCACCGATTCGACCGAGGCGTTGAGGATCCATTCGATGCCCAGGTGAGCGGACGCTTCGATCAGGGAAGGGCGGATGCCTTCGCCCAGGGAGGCGCCGATCTCTGGGGCTCGGTCGACGACGATGACCCGGATGTTGGCCTGCTCGCCCAGGGCGGCGCGCAGGCGAGCGGGCATTTCGGTGGCGGTTTCGATCCCGGTAAAGCCGCCACCGGCCACCACCACGGTGTTGCGGGCTGGGCTGTCCGGCAGGTTGGCGAGGGACTTGATGTGGGCTTCGAGGCGGGTTGCCTGCTCGATTTCATCGACGTCGAAGGCATGCTCGATCACACCCTTGAAGTCAGCACGCATCAACTGACTGCCGGCGGCGAGCACCAGACGGTCATAGTTCAGCGTGCCTTGGGCGCCGGAGGCGTCGCGATAGCCCACTTGCTTGAGACCGGCATCGACGCTCTGCGCCGAGCCCTGCACGAAATTCACCCCGACCGCGTTGAACAGTCCGTCCAGCGGGGCCTTCATCGTATGGACGTCCGGCTCGTAGAATCGTGGCCGGATGCGCAGCTCCGCCTGGGGCGCCAGGACGGTAATCTGCACATCGTTGCGATCATGCTGGTCCAACAGGCGGGCCGCGCTCAAAGCGCTCCAAACCCCACCGAAACCTGCGCCAATTACCAGAATATGCTGTTTCATGATGTGCTCCCGAAGACAAAATCGATACGTTGAATTGTTCAGCTGTTTCAGCGTGACCGTGTCGCGAAGTACCCGAACGTGCGTGGCTTTCTGCATTCAGCTTCGGTTCGCTGTAGGAAATGGTATTCGCCGGCCCGGCATCCGACACTTCTACATAAGGTCAGCGGGGGCATGTCTGCGTATGAAGGATCTATACGAAGGTGTTAGAGCGACGGATGCACCGCATCCCTTGTGGGAGCGAGCCTGCTCGCGATGACGGCGGCACATTCAACATGGATGCAAGCTGACCCACCGCTATCGCGAGCAGGCTCGCTCCCACAAGGGTTGGTGGTCGGACGCTGCTTTCGTGAACCCCACGGAACCTGTGGGAGCCGGGCTTGCCCGCGATGACGGCGGCACATTCAACATGGATGCAAGCTGACCCACCGCCTTCGCGAGCAAGCCCGCTCCCACAAGGGTTGGTGGCTGAACGCTGCTTTCGTGAACCCCGCGGAACCTGTGGGAGCCGGGCTTGCCCGCGATGACGGCGGTACGTTCAACATGGATGCAAGCTGACCCACCGCCATCGCGAGCAGGCTCGCTCCCACAAGGGTTGGTGGTTGGACGCTGTTTTTGTGAACCCCGCGGAACCTGTGGGAGCCGGGCTTGCCCGCGATGACGGCGGCACATTCAACATGGATGCAAGCTGACCCACCGCCATCGCGAGCAGGCTCGCTCCCACAAGGGTTGGTGGCTGGACGCTGTTTTTGTGAACCACGCGGAACCTGTGGGAGCCGGGCTTGCCTGCGATGACGGCGGTGCATCCAACATGGATGCAAGCTGACCCACCGTCTTCGCGAGCAAGCCCGCTCCCACAGGGATTGGTGGCTGGACGCTGTTTTTGTGAACCCCGCGGAACCTGTGGGAGCCGGGCTTGCCCGCGATGACGGCGGCACATTCAACATGGATGCAAGCTGACCCACCGCCTTCGCGAGCAAGCCCGCTCCCACAGGGATTGGTGGCTGGACGCTGCTTTCGTGAACCCCGCGGAACCTGTGGGAGCCGGGCTTGCCCGCGATGACGGCGGTACATTCAACATGGATGCAAGCTGACCCACCGCCTTCGCGAGCAAGCCCGCTCCCACAGGGATTGGCGGTTGGACGCTGTTTTTGTGAACCCCGCGGAACCTGTGGGAGCCGGGCTTGCCCGCGATGACGGCGGCACATTCAACATGGATGCAAGCTGACCCACCGCCATCGCGAGCAGGCTCGCTCCCACAGGGATTGGTGGCTGGACGCTGCTTTCGTGAACCCCACAGGGAATGTTTGATTGTTTCAGCCAACCGGCCGATTGAGCACCGAGTCGATGCTGGCGATCAATTCAGCGCAGTGAAACGGCTTGGGAAAGAATGCCACCGGCTCCACTGCGCCGGCCTTGACCCGGGGCATCGGGGCGAGATGGCCGGTGATGAAGATGACCGGGATGTGAATGCCTTGGTCGGCCAGTTCGTTGTACATCTGGATGCCGCTCATGCCGGGCATCGTGATATCCAAGATCAGGCAGGCGGTCTGTTCGGGGCCGCTGTAGGTCAGGAAATCCAGCGCATTGGCATACGTTCGAACGGTATAGCCGCTGGAGCGCAACAGACCCTCCAAGGCGATTCGAACGGACTCATCGTCATCGACCACTGAAATAATTGCGGTATTGGACATTTAGGTACCGAAGGTGATGTCAGGTCGCCATTAAGGCCCCGTCTTCCCTGCAAGATACCCTGTCCTGTCACCCCGCCAAGCTATACCTGGGTATGAACCTTCAACCGGCGCGTTGCATGTCCAGCGCCTGGGCCATGCGCACCAGATCGGCGAATGAGCGCGCACGCATTTTGCGCATGGCCTGGCCCCGGTGGATCTTGACCGTGATTTCGCTCAGGCCGATTTCCCCGGCGATCTGTTTGTTCATCAATCCCGACACGGCCAAGGCCATCACCTGCTGTTCCCGGACCGTCAGGGTCGCGTAACAGTCCTGGAGCTCCCGACGGCTAAGGTCGGACTCGCGGCGCAATCGATCCCGCTGGAGGGCTGCGGACACTGCATCGATCAAGTCCTGCTCCCGGAAGGGTTTGCTCAGGAAATCCACCGCGCCGGCTTTCATGGCCTTGACCGTCATGGCGATATCGCCGTAGCCGGTCATGAACACAATCGGCAGGTTGATATTGGCCGTTGCCAGTTGCTGCTGGAACTCCAGGCCGCTGGTGCCTCGCAACCGCACGTCGAGCACCAGGCAACTGGGCTGGTCGGGGCGCGGGTGTTGCATGAACTCCGTCACCGAACCGAACAATGAGACCTGCAGGCCAATAGAGCGCAACAGGCCACCGAGGGCTTCGCGCAGCGGTTGATCGTCGTCGACGATATAGACGAGCGGCTCGTCGTTGATGGTCTGGCGGGTGGTGTGGGGGGGCGTCATCGGCTTTCCGAAACGAATCATTGGCAAGTGAGCAGGGGCGGTGCGAACCAGCACGAAGTGCCTTGGGGCTGCGCTCGGATCCTACGGTCATGGAAATCGCTGCATCTTAAAAGTGCCGCTTATCCACCAGGAAGGACATAAAACCCTGAAATTGCGCCACGGCCCTGAAGCGCTGCATACCGAAGTATCAGTGAGCTTGCCTAAAGGTTGAATGGGTTGTCCCCAGGTACAACAGACAAGCGCGCGGCCACCGGCATAACCTGCCAGGCATACCGTCGCCGGTGCGTCTCGATGAAAGGGCCGGCGATGATCCTGTCAACTCCTGACTCAATGGCCTGGCGCCTGGGACGGCTACTATGATGAACAGAAATGACCTGCGTCGTGCTGACATCAATCTGCTGGTTGTCTTCGAAACCCTGATGCACGAGCGAAATGTCAGTCGTGTCGGCGAAAAGCTCTTTCTCGGTCAACCGACGATCAGCAGTGCATTGGCACGCTTGCGACTGATGTTCGATGACCCCTTGTTCATCCGTTCAGGTCGGTTGATGGAGCCGACGTCACGGGCCCAGGAGATATTCTCCAACCTGAGCCCGGCACTGGACGGCATTGCCGCTGCCCTGAGTCGCTGCCAGGCGTTCGATCCGGGCACCAGTGAGGCGACCTTTCATGTCGGAATGTCCGATGACGTTGAGTATGCGTTGCTGCCGGGTCTGTTGCGCCGCCTGCGGGTCGAGGCACCTGGCACGACATTGGTGGTGCGCCGGGCTGATCAATGGCAGATGTCCCAGTTGCTGATCAGCGGGGAAATCACCCTCGGCATCAGCCACACCCTAGAGTTGCCGGCCAATGCCCGGCGCAAGGACTTGCGTCGGATTCGGCCGATGCTGTTGCGGGCCGATTCGCAGCCGGGCGAATTGTCCCTGGATGAGTTCTGCCAGCGACCCCACGCGGTGGTGTCGTCCATGGGCAATGTCATCGATGACTCCGATCGCGCCTTGAGCCTGATCGGGCGCCAACGCCGGGTGGTGCTGACCGTGCCACAGTTCAGCGCCTTGCCCGTGCTATTGGCTCACAGCGACATGGTTGCCATCGTGCCGGACTATGTCGCCCAGGCAATGGCGACGGTCGCAGGCTTGAGGGCCGAGCCGGCGCCGATTCGCTTGCCCGAGCACGCGCTGTCGATGGTCTGGGGCGGTGCTTCGCACAACGACCCGGGCGAGTGCTGGCTGCGCTCCCGTTGTAGCGCGTTCGTAGCCGAGCACGCCGGGCATCAGGATTCCAGGAAGGTTGCTTGAGCGCTGCAAGGCAGGCTAAAGGCGTATCCCGCCGGGTCGACACGGGCTTGCGCTTGCGCCACCAAGCGCTGCACCCATTCGGCATCCTGCTCATTGATCACCGCGTAGCGGTCCGGTGGAAAAAAGGTCCAGTGATGGGCGGCCTCGGCAAGGCGCTTGAGTTCATCGCCAGACAACCAGTAAGACGTGTCGATCAACGGAATCGGTGCGCCGTCGAAACGCCGGCCCAGCGGCAACTGGGTACCGGGGGCGAAGGCAATCGCCAGTTGCGCCCGCGGTTGAAGCTGCTTGGCCGGCGCAGGCGCCTGCCCAATCCGAGCGTAGGTGAAGTTGCCCGGGAATTGCTCCTTGAGCACCAGCCAGTGTCCCGCCTCGGTCCTGGCCAGGATCCACTGCGATACACCGCTGTCTTGCATGTGCACGATTTTATCGTTGACCCAGAGCATGAGGGTGTTGCAGTCGGGGTCAAAGTCGCTGGACCACAGGCAGAAACCCGAGACCAGGGTATGGCGCTCAAGCTCGACCACACCCTGGTCCGGCATGGACTGCCAGTAGCGTTTGGTCGGGTCGTGCTTGTCCCGCAGGAAATTGCGCAGCGCCCAGGCCGTGGTGAAAAGCACTACCGCGACCGCCAGCCATGCCAATGATTCACCGATGATGGAGTCCAGGTCCAGGCCAGGGGCAAACAATGTTCGATAGAGCAACAGCCCCAGGAGGAATGCGATGGGGGGCAACAGGGGGCCGAAGCACAGCGGCGGCATCAGCACCGCGATCCAGTTGAAGCGATGATGGGCCGCATAATCATGGGCCCAGGCCTGCTCCTGGGGAAGCATCGGCGCCTGTTCGCGCGGGCCGATGCCCGAGTCTGGGGTCCAGAAACGTATGTATTGTGTGTAGGAGAAGTCGTTCATGGACGAAGTCATGCTCGTTAGGTAATCGTTGGGAGCCCCAGCCCGGTCAGCGGGAAAAGCGCTTGCGGTAATCCCGGGGTGAAATCGAAAGGTGGCGCTGGAAGGTATGGCGCATCCGCTCTTCGTCACCAAAACCGCAGGAGAGGGCGATCTGGTCGATATTGCGTTGGGAGTCTTCCAGCAACCTTCGTGCGGCTTCCAGGCGAAACAACTCGATGGCCTTGGCCGGGGTTCGTCCGGTCTGGCGCTTGTAGACCCGGGCAAAATTGCGCGGGCTCATCCGCGCCTGGCGGGCCAGCCGTTCGATGGTCAGGTCGTCGTCCAGGTGCTCGGCAATCCATAGGTGCAGTTCGTCAAAGCCGGCGCTGTCCTGGGTTTGCAGTTGCAACAGCTGACTGAACTGCGCCTGGCCACCGGGGCGCTTGAGAAACACCACCAGCTCCCGGGCCACCTGCAGGGCGACATGGCGACCGCAGTCGGCTTCCACCAGTGCCAGGGCCATGTCGATGCCGGCGCTGACTCCCGCCGAGGTCCACACGTGGTCCTGCTGGATGAAAATCGCATCCATGTCCACTGCTACCGCCGGGAACCCGCTTTTCAGCATGTCGCACATGGCCCAGTGCGTTGCGGCGCGGCGTCCGTCCAGCAAGCCGGCCTGGGCCATCAGGAACGTGCCGCTGCACACCGATGCGGTGCGTCGGGCCCTGACCGAGGCACGGCGCAGCCAGTCGACCAGTTCGACGCAATCGATCATCGCCTGGCGGATGTCGGGCGCGCCGGGGACGATCAGCGTGTCGATCAGGACATCGTCGAACTGGCGCAGGCTGCTGGTCTCCACGACCAGGCCTTCGGCGGTTCGCATCAACCCACCCGCGAGGCTGGCAGTATTCATGGCGTAGCCGGGCAGGCCGCGTTCGGCCATGGCCTTGGTCGCCGCCCAGAACACCGTCTGGGCCCCGGTCAGGTCCAGAAGGCCCATTTGCGGGTAGGCCAGAAAGACCAGCGTGCGTGGCTGGGTAATCGATTGGGTGGCGAGGTCGATGTCATGGGGCATTTCGTTCATGGTGGCACGGATGTTCAAGAAGTCGATTTCATTGTGCTTTATACACCGCAAGGCAAGCCATGCCGGGTCGATTATCCATTTTCGGCACAATTGCACGGTATGCCCGGGAGACGGAATGGAACTTGCGTAATCTTTGCCCAACAAGCCCAGGAATCGATGAAGGTCGGGTCAATGAATAACAATACCATCGCATCGCCGGTCAATCGGTTCCGTACCGTAGACATCGACGAGCATGCCCGGAACATGGGCGGTTGGCAGGTCTGCTACGACCAATTGACTCCTGGACGTTTCGAAGGCGAGTTGATTGAATTCCGTTCCGACTGGATGCAATTGGTGCGCGACCGCTCTAATCAGGCCATGACCAAGCGTGGCATGGCCTGGGAAGGGGCCATCACTTTCAGCATGCCGTTGGTGGCGGACGGCCCGGTGTTTTGCTCCGGGCATCCGATCCTCGAGCCCAGCCTGCTGGTGGCCCGAGGGCAAAACTTGCCTGAATTGCGCACGCCCCGGCATCTGGATGTACTGGGCGTCGCCATCGACGAGCAGGCGCTGGCGCACGTGCTGGAACGCCAGGGCAGTCGTTTTCGAATTACCGATCTTCCCAAGTGTTACCGCCTCGGCGACTCGACGCTGCCGGCTGAGCTGGCGGCGCTGTTCGCGGAGTTGGAAAGCGACCAGGGACGGGACTCGCTGTTGGGCTACGAGTCGATCCGCCGTGGCCTGCGGGATACGGTGATGCTGCATATGCTGGAACTGGTGGCGCCGGACGAGGCGCCGCCCCTCAGCCCCACGGCACGCAAACGCATGGTGGACCGGGCCCGGGAGTACGCGTTGAGCCATGTCGACGAGCCGCTGTCGATCCTTGACCTGTGCAACCACATCGGGGCCAGTCGGCGCAAATTGCAGTATTGCTTCCAGGAAACCCTGGGTATCAACCCCGTGGCCTATTTGCGGGCGCTGCGCCTCAATGCCGTACGCCGGGAGCTGCGCAGCGGCGAACAGGTCCAGGGCGTGCAGGAAGTGGCGGCACGCTGGGGTTTCTGGCATTTGAGCCGGTTTTCCAGCGACTATCGGGTCCTGTTCGGCGAAACACCTTCGCAAACCCTGCGTCGCACGCATCTGTGCTGAAAACGGATAACGGCCGATGAAGCCTGCTCCCTAGGATGACCCCACCACCATATGGTCGGAAGGGGCATTCGATGAATCACAATAAGAAAACAAACGTCTTGCGCTTTACCTGGTTGACCCTGGGGATGCTCGGCCTCTGCGCCGGCGCCCATGGCACCGAAAACGGCGCGCCGACCACGGCGGTCGGGGTCTATGACTTCGGTGCGGGCATGATGCCGCCGGCCACGCCCTTCGGGACCGTCGGCCTGCGCACGGCGTTCTACTCGGCCAACGTGCAGAAAGACCGCCACGGTAACTCGGCGGACAACAATTTCTCCCTGGATGTGCTGTCCATCGGCGTCGCCTACATGCGCATGACCGATTACACCGTGCTGGGCGCCAAATATGGCTTCGGCACCGTGGTGCCATTCTTCAAGATGGACGCCTCGGTACAGGTGCAGACACCCGTCGGCCCGCTGGATCTCCAGGCCGATCCGTTTCGCCTGGCGGACGTCCAGTTCCTGCCGCTGATCCTGCAGTGGACCCTGTCGCCGAACCTGTTCGTCAACACTCAGTTCCAGATTCAGGCACCCACCGGCGACTACGACAAGAATCGCCTGATTTCACCGGGGCTCAACCACTGGACGTTCTCGCCGATCGTCAACGCCACCTACCTGTCCGACAGCGGCTTTGAAGTGTCTTCAAGCTTTGAAGTCGACGTGAACACCCGCAACAACGCCACCGACTACAAGAGCGGCGTCGAGTATCGCCACGAGTTTGCCGTGGGCCAGCACGCCGGGCCCTGGACGGTGGGGGTGGGCGGCTACTACTACCGCCAGTTCACCGACGACGATGCACCGGGACTGGAGAGCGGCAACCGCGCCCGGGTGATGGCCGTGGGGCCGGCGGTGAGCTACTTCAAACCCGGTATTCCGCCGGTCTGGCTGCACGTCTACAAGGAGTTCGACGCGCGTAACCGTGCCGAGGGCTATACCGCGGCGTTGCGTATCTCTCAAAGTTTCTGAAGGGGCTCGCCATGAACCAATCAAGTTCCGTTTCAACGGCCGCGACCCCCTCGCGCCAGGCTGGTCGGCGTGAGGGCCTGGTGCTGATGCTGGGCAGTAGCCTGACCATCATGGGCTCGGTCATGGTTGCGCCGATCCTGCCCCGGCTGGGTGCCGAATTCGGCCCCGTCGAATCGCGCGCCGATCTGCTCGTGCCGCTGGCGGTCACGGGGCCGGCCTTGGCGATTGCCCTGTGCGCGCCACTGGCCGGTTGGCTGGCCGACCGCATCGGGCGCAAAGCGCTGCTGGTGATTGCCACTTTGCTGTATGCCTTGCTCGGCGCCTTGCCAGCGCTGCTCGACAGCCTGCCCGCGATTGTTGGCACAAGGCTGCTGTTCGGCTGCACCGAAGCGGCCGTCATGACTTGCTGCGCCACCCTGATCGCCGACTATTGGCACGGCGAGGAGCGCTTGCGCTACGTCAACCGGCAGGTGGTGACGATCGGCCTGGTAGGCGCGCTGTTCTTCGTCGTGGGCGGGGCGCTCGGGGAACACTCGTGGCGTTCACCGTTCCTGCTCTATCTGCTGCCATTGCTGCTGGTGCCGGCGATGGTGAAGATGCTGTGGGAACCCCCGCTGGCGAGGCGCCAGGTGGTGCAACAGCCGCTCGATGAGACGGGCCCGACCAAGGTCGCGGTGCGGCAGTTGGTAGTCGGCTACCTGATGATTCTGGGCGGCATGGTCCTGACGTTCGTCGTGCCGGTCCAGGCGCCGATGCTGCTGGTCAGCCTGGGCATCACGTCGAGCACGATGATCGGCCTGGCCGCGGGCCTGAGCCTGCTGGCAACCCTGGTGGGCTCATTGATGTGGCCGCTGTTGCGCCGCCGCTTGGGTGTCGCCGGCTGCAACGCCTTGCTGCTGAGCCTCATCAGCCTGGGCCTATGGTTGCTGATGCGTGGGCAGAGCTACAACGCGGTGCTGGTGGCGGTCTTCATCCAGGGGCTGGGTTCCGGGTTGCTGGTGCCGAATGTGATGGCGCCGGTGATGAACGCCCTGACTGCCAGCACCCGTGGCCGGGGGTTGGGCGGGTTCACCTCGTTCCTTTATATCGGGCAGTTCGTCAGTCCGCTGGTAGTGGCCTCTGTGATTGCCTTCGCCGGAGACCTGCGTCACGCCATTCAATGGATGGCCTTCGCCGGCCTTGTCGCGGCACTGCTCTGGGTGATTGCCGGCCTGCGCGCTCGCGGCCGCGACCAGGCGAGCCCTGTCGATTCAACACGCCCGGCTCACGCCAATCGTCATGAATAAGGAATCCGAAGCATGAGTATGCAAGACATCCACCAGTTGATGGATCGCGAAGACGCCATGGGGTTGGCCGAGTGGGTCCGGCGCGGCGAGGTCCGGCCTGGCGAACTGCTCGAGGCGGCTATCGAACGCCTGGAGCGGGTCGAGCCGCAACTCAATGCAGTGGCCGAGCGGCTGTACGACTCGGCGCGGGAGGCGGCGCAAACGCCTGAAATGGGGCAGGGCCCGTTGGCCGGCGTGCCGACGTTAATCAAAGACCTGTTTTCGCCGGTCAACGGTGCGGCGATGACCAATGGCTCTCGCTCCCTGGGTGCCGCTCGTGCGGATTTCGAGGCGGAAGTGGTGACGCGTCTGCGGCGGGCAGGGTGCCAGTTGATGGGCACCAGCACATCGCCGGAGTTCGGTACGTCGTACTCCACCGAGTCCACGCGTTTCGGCGCTACTCGCAACCCCTGGAATACCGATTACAGCGCCGGTGGCTCCAGCGGCGGCGCGGCGGCGTTGGTGGCGGCCCGGGTGGTGCCGTTCGCCCATGGCAACGATGGCGGCGGTTCGTTGCGGGTGCCGGCGTCCTGCTGCGGCGTGTTCGGCCTCAAGCCCAGCCGTGGCCTGCTGCCGTCGGGGCCGATCGTGGGGGAGGGCTGGGCGGGGATGGGCACGCCCCATGCGATCACGATGTCAGTGCGTGACAGCGCTGCGTTGCTGGATGCGACCGCCGGGACGGATCTCGGCGCGCCCTATGCCGCACCAGTGCAGGCGCTGCCTTACGTGACGGCGCTGCAGCGCGATCCGAAACCGTTGCGCATTGCCCTGGTCGAACAGCTCGGTCCCTGGCCGACATCGCCTGAAAGTTTGCGGGCGGTGGGCGAGGCGGCACGGCTGTGCGAATCCCTGGGGCATCGTGTCGAGCCGGTGAGCCTGCCGGTGGTATTGCCGGAATTTCTCGACCAGGTGTTCACCATCATCGGTGCAAGTACCCGCCACTACGTCGATCTGCTGGGCCAGATGCGCGGCCTCGCGGTCCAGGCCGAAGAACTGGAAGTGCGCACCCGGATCATCCTGCGGGACAAGGGGAATGTGAGCGGCGCCCAGTACGCGGCCGCTGTGGAGTGGATACACGGCCTGGGCCGGCAACTGGCGCTGTTCATGCAGGATTACGACCTGATCCTCACGCCGGTCCTGACCCGTGAGCCGGCACCGATTGGCGAGCTGGACATCCAGGATGTATGCCTGAGCCTTGATCAATTGATCGAGCGCTACCACAGCTACTCGCCCTTCACCGCGTTGTTCAATGCCAGCGGCCAACCGGCGATGTCGGTGCCGTTGTCCTGGAGTGCCAGGGGCTTGCCCATGGGCGCGCATTTTGCCGGACGCTTTGGTGAGGAAGCCACGTTGCTGGCCCTGGCTGCGCAACTGGAGCGAGCCCAGCCGTGGCGGGGTCGGATGCCAGCGGTGAATGCTTGCTGGTGAGCAGGAGGGAGGCGTGTTGCGCGAGCATTGGGCTGCGTTGAACTAAGCATCTGTGCACAACGCCGTACCTGTGGGAGCCGGGCTTGCCCGCGATGGCGGCGGCCCAGTCAACATTGATGCAGTCTGACCCAGCGCTTTCGCGAGCAGGCTCGCTCCCACATGGGGCTGCGTTGAACGCAGCATCTGCACGACGCCGTACCTGTGGGAGCCGGGCTTGCCCGCGATGGCGGTGGCCGAGCCAACATTGATGCAAGCTGACCCGGCGCTTTCGCGAGCAAGCTCGGCTCCCACATGGGATCGGCGATATGCCCGGCATTTGTGGAGCGACACCGTACCCTGTGGGAGCGAGCCTGCTCGCGATGGCGGCGGCCCAGTCAACATTGATGCAGTCTGACCCAGCGCTTTCGCGAGCAGGCTCGCTCCCACATGGGGCTGCGTTGAACGCAGCATCTGCACGACGCCGTACCTGTGGGAGCCGGGCTTGCCCGCGATGGCGGTGGCCGAGCCAACATTGATGCAAGCTGACCCGGCGCTTTCGCGAGCAAGCTAGGCTCCCACATGGGATCGGCGATATGCCCGGCATTTGTGGAGCGACCCCGGACCCTGTGGGAGCGAGCCTGCTCGCGATGGCGGCGGCCCAGCCAACATTGATGCAAGCTGACCCGGCGCTTTCGCGAGCAGGCTCGCTCCCACATGGGGCTGCGTTGAACTCAGCATCTGCACGACGCCGTACCTGTGGGAGCCGGGCTTGCCCGCGATGGCGGTGGCCGAGCCAACATTGATGCAGGCTGACCCGGCGCTTTCGCGAGCAAGCTCGCTCCCACATGGGGCTGCGTTGGACGCAGCATCTGTGCACGACGCCGTACCTGTGGGAGCCGGGCTTGCCCGCGATGGCGGTGGCCGAGCCAACATTGATGCAAGCTGACCCGGCGCTTTCGCGAGCAAGCTAGGCTCCCACATGGGATCGGCGATATGCCCGGCATTTGTGGAGCGACACCGGACCCTGTGGGAGCGAGCCTGCTCGCGAAGAACGATCGCACCGGGTGTCGCGCCAGGAACCATGAGCACTGCTCCAGGATTAGACTGAGAGCACCCGCGCAGATCTTGCGCGGGAGCCAGGCGCGTGCTCCCACGTTTGCCAGGTGTTTCCCCACTCGGTGATGCGGCAGCGCGCAGCCGCGTGTCAATCCATCCGACCACCGCTACAGTTTTCAGGTCCTGCATGCCCGTGTCGACGGTGGCCTTCTCACAGGAGGGTACGTAATGGACGAGGCAAAACTCAACGAGTTCATGGGCAAGCTGGTGTCCGACATGGGCGCCTCGGCGATGCTCGCCAATGTGATCCTTGGCGATGAGCTCGGGTTGTATAAAGCCATGGCGGATAGCCGGCCGGTCACGTCTCGGGAACTCGCGTCCAAGACGGGCTGCAATCCGCGACTGGTCCAGGAATGGCTCAGCGCCCACGCCGCATCCGGGTACATGGAGCACCACGAGGGCCAGTTCGTCTTGCCTGAAGAACAGGCGTTGGCGCTGGCCATCGAGGATTCACCGGTGTACGTGGCGGGCGGCGTCATGGTGGTCGCCTCCATGTTCCACGACAAGGACAAACTGGTGGCGGCCATGCGCGGCGATGGAGGGCTGGCCTGGGGTGACCACCATCCCTGCATGTTCCACGGTACCGAACGGTTTTTCCGGCCCGGGTACAAATCCTACCTGGTGTCGCAATGGTTGCCGGCGCTGGAGGGGGTCGTCGACAAGCTCACCGCCGGTGCCAAGGTGGCAGACATCGGCTGCGGGCATGGCGCGTCGACAATCGTCATGGCGAAGGCCTTTACGGCCTCGCGCTTTATGGGGTTCGATTATCACGCGCCCTCCATTGCCATGGCGACGCAGCGTGCCGAAGAGGGGGGCGTCGACGACCGCGTCAGCTTTGTCCAAAGTACCGCGAAGAGCTTCCCGGGAGATGATTACGACCTGGTCTGCTATTTCGATTGCCTGCACGACATGGGGGACCCGGTCGGTGCAGCACGGCACGCCTATCAGTCGCTGAAGGCAGACGGTACGGTGCTGCTTGTCGAGCCCTATGCCAAAGACACGTTGGACGAGAACATGACCCCCGTCGGCCGACTGTTCTATGCCGCCTCCACGTTCATCTGTACGCCGAACTCGCTGTCCCAGGAAGTGGGGCTGGGCCTGGGGGCGCAGGCTGGGGAGGCGAGGTTGCGGGAAATCTTTGCCGAGGCGGGTTTCAGACACTTCCGGCGGGCAGCGGAGACGCCTTTCAACCTGATCCTGGAGGCTCGCAAGTAGCCATGCGCAGGCTCGTACCCACTCGGACTCCTGTGGGAGCGAGCCTGCTCGCGATAGCGGTTTATCCGCTGACGGCGAAGGTGGCTGCTGGCGCCTTCGCGAGCAGGCTCGCTCCCACAAAGGGCTATCGGCGCTACTTCATAGCCACCGGGGTGTGGTGAAGAACGAGGCCATTTCCGAGCGGGCCAGTGCCGAGCCGAAATAGGGGCCCTGGACATGGTCGCAGGCGACGTTGCGCAATTGCCTGAATTGCCTGGCGTTTTCGATCCCTTCGGCGGTGACCATCAGTCCTACGCTGCGGCTCAGGCGGATCATCGCCAGGACACCTTCGTGATCATGCTCCAGGCCCAGTTGCGAGAGGATATTGCGATCGAAGCGAATGCCGTCGAACGGCTGGTTCAAGACTTCGCGAAGGGAGGCGATGTTGGTGCCGAACTTATCGATGTTGATCCGCACCCCCAGGTCCTTGAGGGCGTGCAAGGTATCGGCGACGGTCTTGTGATCGACCAGAAGAATGCCCTCGGCCACTTCCAGGACCAGCCGATGGGGAGCCAGGTCGCTCGTCTCAAGTGCCGTCTGTACCTGCTTGAGCAAGAAGCTGCTGCCGAACCATTTCGGCGACACCGCGATGGAGACGTTGACGGGCGTTGGCCAGCTCGCCGCTTCCTCGCAGACATTGATCAGCATCCAGGTTCCCAATTCCTCCAGCTGGCCTGACGCTTCGGCAACCGGAATGAAGTCGGCGCCACCCAGTTCACCCTTTTCGGGATGGTGCCAGAACGTCTGGGCTTCAAAGCCGTACAACTGCTCGGCGTTGACATCGAAACGCGGCAGATAGCGCAGTTCCAGCTGGTCCCGGTGCATGGCGTCGCGCAGTTGCTGTGCATAGCGCCGGCGGTCGCGGGCCACGTTACCCATCGCTTCCACGTAGACGCGCCAGGTGTTGCGGCCGGCGGCCTTGGCCGCGTACAAGGCGATGTCTGCCTGGCGCAACAGTTCATCGGCCCGGCTGTCACCGGGGTGCGCCCAGGCCACGCCAATACTCACTCCCAGGTACAGGGTGTTGCCGTCCAGGTGCATGGGGCGCTGCATGCAGTCGATCAGGCGTCCACAGAGTTGATCGAGGTCTTGGGCATTGCCTGGTTCGGGCATGACAATGACAAACTCATCACCGCCCAGACGGGCCACCAGGTCGGAGTTGCGCACGTTCTGTTGAAGGATATGGGCCACTTCCTTCAACACTTTGTCGCCCACGGCATGACCCAGGGAGTCGTTGACCGGCTTGAAGCGGTCCATGTCCAGGTTCAGCACGGCCAACGACACGCCGCTGGCCGGGTCCATGTACTCACTGAGGCAATCGAACAGCCGGTTGCGATTGGCCAGCCCGGTCAGCGGGTCGTGCAGGGAGAGGTGCTTGATCTGGGCCAGTGCCCGCAGTTCATCGGTGATGTCGGTGGCGGTGCCACGGAACCCCAGGGCGCCGGCATCAATGGCCCGGACCGAGAGTTTGCAGGTGCGTATGCGTTGATTGCGTGCGGTGTACTCGCACAACAGCGGGTTCGAAGACGCGTTGTTGGCGCCGCCGAGCAGCCACTGGGCAATGGAAATTGACCCACCGTGAGGGTGCAGCAGCTGGTGCAGGGGCTTGCCCAGCCACTCGGCGGGACTGAACCCGGTCACTTGCTCGAAGCGTTCCGACAGATAGGTCAATGTTCCGGCCGAATCGACTTCCCAGAGCCAGTCGGAGGACACTTCGGCGATGTCGCGGAAGCGTTCTTCGCTACGCTCCAACGCCTTGCGGTGTGCCAGCAGGCTGTCGTACTGGCGTTCCTGGGCGCGAAGCGTCATCAGGGCATGGCGCAACACGGCGAGGGCCAGGATCCCCAGGATCAGCAGCGCCAGCACCAGCAAGGGCAGCAAGACCTTGCGCAAATCGTTGCCCGGGGTAGACGGTCGCCATGCCAAGGCTTCGTGGATGCCGTCGCCAAGCGATAACTCGGCCGTTCCGTCCGGGCCCGGCTTATGGGCGATATAGGCATCGGGAAGCGCAAAGTCCCGGGCCAGATTCTCCAGCGAAGCCGGGTCGAGGACTTTCACGAACAGCATCAGGCTGGCCGGTCCCGGGATCTCGCGCACGCTGTTGTCGGTGCCGGTGGTGATGGCCGACGCGGCGACGAATGCGGGCGCGCCGTCGTGATGCAGCAACTTGACGATGACTTCGTCACGGTTTTCCGCTGTCCGGGCGGTCTTTCCCAGGCCTTGCAGGTCTCCCGTCAGCCAGGTGCTGGCATCGGCGTCGCTCATTTCGCCGTTGATCACCGAGTAGACCGTTTTGCCCTTGGGGGAAATGACGAACACGGCCTGGTAGCCGTAGAGCGAATAGACGCTGCTGCCGACATTTTCCTGGTCGTAGGCCCAGGCTTTATCCACCTTTACATGCAGATGCCGGTAGGCGTCGCTCCATTTGGAGTAGTCGCTCAGGTCGCGACCGATACCGGTGCGGATGCCGTCGATGGCCCGTTGGGCAAAAAACAGGCTCTGTTCCCAGGCACGCTTGTCCTGGGCTCCGGTGATGTTAAGCAGCACGGCAATCGCCAGCGCGGACATGACAAACAGCAGGAGCATGATGGCCGGGAAGGTGCGTCGGGTGAAACTTCGGGTTGGCTTGCCCGGGGAAAGCTCGGTGGAGTCGTTGCCTGCATCTTCAGTCATAAACAAGTCATCAGCTAAACGCGAAATATCCCGCACGCCCCCTGTATCGGCTGCCAGGCCAATTAACTTAACTGGCCTGACACTCGGTAACTTGATGAAGCGGTCAGGTATTGGCGCGGGTGCGTGATGACTGCCGTTGACGTCCTTATTCCTTATCGTGGCGATGGCTCGGCAACAGGGCGCCCAGGACCTGTTTGGCGGTCTCCACCACGATGCCTCGTTCGTTCGGATCCCCCTGGAGCAGGGCCGAGGCGAATTTTTTCGCCTGTTCCAGTTTGATATGAGGTGGCAAGGGAGGCACGTCGGGGTCGGTCCGGAATTCGATCAGAACCGGACGTTCGGCCGCCAGCGCTTCTTCCCAGGCTGCGGCGACTTGATCCTCCTGCTCGACGAGGATGCCCTTTAGGCCAATGGATTCGGCAAAAAGGTGATAGGGCACGTCCGGGATGTCCTGGGACGCCTCGAATTTCGGGTCACCCTCCATGACGCGTTGCTCCCAGGTCACCTGATTCAAATCCTGGTTATTGAATACCGCGCAGATCCACGTGCCATTGGCCCAGGTGCGCCAGTATTTGGCGACGGTGATCAACTCGGCCATGTTGTTCATCTGCATCGCGCCGTCACCGACCAGGGCGATGACCGGCCGCTGGGGATGACAGAACTTTGCCGCAATTGCATAGGGCACTGCGGCACCCATGGACGCCAGGCCACCCGACAACGAGCACATCATGCCGCGACGGATCTGGATATCCCGGGCAAACCAGTTGGCGCAGGAGCCCGAGTCGCAGGTGATGATGGCGCGGTCCGGCAAGCGGGGTGACAGCTCGAACGTGACCCGTTGCGGATTGATCGGTTTGGCCGAGACCAAGGCGCGTTTCTCCAGGGTCTTGTCCCAGTCTGCGCGCCAGTGCTCGATTTTCTTGCGCCAGCCGCGGTCGGTCTTTTCTTCGATCAGCGGCAGGAGGGCGCGCAGGGTGTCGGCGCAATCGCCTTGCAGGTTGACCTCCATGGGGTAACGCAGGCTGAGCATGTCCGGCTGAATATCGATCTGCACCCCGCGGGCCTGGCCTTCGGGTGGGAGGAATTCGGCATAGGGGAAACCGGAGCCGATCATCAACAGCGTGTCGCAGCCGGCCATCAGGTTATCGCTGGGTTCGGTGCCCAGCAGCCCGATGGAACCGGTGACCCAGGGCAGGTCATCCGGTACCGCGGCTTTGCCCAGCAGTGCCTTGGCCACGCCGGCACCAAGTTTTTCGGCGATGGCGATCACTTCGTCTGTTGCCTGCAGCGCACCGGCGCCCACGAGGATGGCGACCTTCTTGCCGGCGTTGAGGACTTCGGCGGCTTGGCGCAGATCTTCTTCGTAGGGCACGACCCTGGGTTTGCGGTAGCCGACGCCGGAGTGAATCGTGCCGTGCTTACGCGGCGGCGGGGTGTATTCCATGTCCTGCAGGTCATTGGGCAGGATCAGCGCGGTGACACGCCGCTCGCCCACGGCGGTGCGGACGGCACGGTCAAGCAGATGGCGCACCTGGGACGGAGTGCTGGCCTGCTGGACAAACGCCCCGGCCACATCCTTGAACAGGCTGACCAGGTCCAACTCCTGCTGGTAATGCCCGCCAAGGGCGGCACGGGCCTGCTGGCCGCTGATGGCGAGTACCGGCATGTGATCCATCCGAGCGTCGTAGAGGCCCGTCACCAGGTGCGATGCACCCGGCCCCGAGGTGGCGATGCACACCCCCAGCTCGCCGGTGAATTTGGCGTGGGCACAGGCCATGAATGCGGCCATTTCCTCGTGGCGTGCCTGGATGAAGCGGATCTTTCCATTGGCACGGTTCAAGGCGCCGAAAACACCATTGATGCCATCGCCCGGATACCCATAGATACAACGAACCCCCCATTCATAAAGGCGTTCCACCAGAAAATCACCGACGGTCATGCTCATGTCTGTCCCTCATTGCTGGGCCGCAGCCGCCTGGGGCGGCGTGCAGCGTTGGGTGGCTACACAGGACTGGACCGACACAAGTCTTCCAAGGTTTCGATTTTCGACGGAGGGGGGCGATGGCCGGCTGGCGTCTCGGGCATATTGATGCAAACTGAGCCACCGCTATCGCGAGCAGGCTCGCTCCCACAGAGGGATTTGTGGTGGACGCGATTCCGTGAACGCCCGCGGAACCTGTGGGAGCCGGGCTTGCCCGCGAAGACGGCGGTACATCCAGCATTGATGCAAACTGGGCCACCGCTATCGCGAGCAGGCTCGCTCCCACAGGGGGATTTGTGGTGGACGCGATTCCGTGAACGCCCGGGGAACCTGTGGGAGCCGGGCTTGCCCGCGAAGACGGCGGTACATCCAGCATTGATGCAAACTGGGCCACCGCTATCGCGAGCAGGCTCGCTCCCACAGGGGGATGAAGGTGTACGCGATTGGGTGAGCACCCCGGAAACCTGTGGGAGCGAGCCTGCTCGCGATAGCGGTGGGCCGGTCAGCCCGGGGTCAACTGCCGACCGGGGTGTCGCGGTTCAGGCGCAGTTCGGCGCATAGGCCGCCGCCTTCGCGGTTGCTCAAGGTCAGTGAGCCGCCCATGGCCGTCGCCAGTTGCTGGGCGATGGCCAGTCCCAGCCCGGTCCCACCGGTTTCACGGTTGCGCGAGCTTTCCACCCGGTAGAACGGTTTGAGCACTTCGGCCAGTTCCTGCTCGTTGATGCCGGGGCCGCGGTCCAGGACCTGGATCGCCAGTTGGCCATCGTTCTCGGCCTGCACCTCGATCCGGGCCGCACCACCGAATTTCAGCGCGTTGTCCACCAGGTTCACCAGCACCCGGCGCAAGGCATGGGGGCGGGTGTCGATGACGGCGGCGTTCTTTCCGGACAACTGCACATCCTGTCCGGTGTCCTGGTAGTCGAACACCAGGCTGTCGAGAAACGCATCCAGACTGATGCGGCAGCTGGCCTCGGTGGCGCCGTGGATGCTGCGGGCATAGGCCACGCCTTCGCGCACAAGGTGTTCCATTTCACCCAAGTCGCTCCAGAGTTTGTCCTTCTCAATGCCCTCATCCATGAATTCCGCCCGCAGCTTCATGCGGGTGATGGGGGTTTGCAGATCATGGGAGATCGCCGCCAGCAACTGCATGCGCTCCTTGAGATAGGCGGCGATGCGGTCCTGCATGGCGTTGAATGCCTTGGCGGCATGGACTACTTCGGTCGGGCCTTGTTCATCCAGGCGTACGCTGTGGACATTCGGGTCGAGGGTTTCCACGGCCTGGGCCAGCCGGGTCAGCGGGCCGACGGCGATGCGCACGGCCAGCCAGGTACAGCCGATCAGCAACGCCAACTGCCCCAGCAACACCACCGGCAACCAAGGGGACAGGGGCATCATGGCTGGCCGGACGTCGATGGTCAGCGGGCTGCCGTCGCTCAGGCGCAGGTGCGCCTGGTAATGCTTCTGCGGGCCCGGAATGTCGATAAAGGTCAGGGGATAGGCCTGGCCGATGGCGTCCTCGATCGAACTCACCGAGATCGGCGCGTCGTCACGGGCTATCGGCTGGCCGGGTTGCCCTTCGTTCAGCAGGTAACCGTAGTTGCGCCGGGTGAGCTTGGGCAACCAGGCCGGGCGTTCGGCGGCGGGCAGGCGGTCCAGGATGGCGACGGAAGTCGAGACATCGGTTTCCAGGTTGCCGAGCATGGTGGACTTGGCCGTCTGGTAGCGCTCGTAGTATTGGGCGCCGAACGACAAACCCTGGGCCAGGATCAGGCCGATCAGGAAAATCAGCGACAGCCGCGAGGCGAGGGTGCGCGGCCACCGTAGCGGCAGACTCATGTCGACGCCTCGAGAATTTCCACCGGCAAGGAGAAGACATAGCCTTCGCTGCGCACGGTCTTGATGTAGGCCGGCTCGCGAGCGTCATCCAGCAGACGCTGGCGCAGGCGGCTGACCAGCAGGTCGATGGAGCGATCGAACAGATCGGCGTCCCGGCCCTGGGTCAGGTTCAGCAACTGGTCGCGGTTGAGCACCCGCTGCGGATGGTCGAGGAACACCCGCAACAGCCGGTATTCCGCGCCGCTCAGGGCAACCATGGTGCCGTCGCTGTCCAGCAGGTGTCGCGCCGTGGTGTCCAGGCGCCAGCGACCGAACGCCAGCAGGCGGCCGCTTTCGGTGACCACCAGGTTGGGCGGCAGCATGCGGGTGCGGCGCAACACCGCGTTGATCCGGGCCAGCAGCTCACGGGCGGCGAAGGGTTTGACCAGATAATCGTCGGCGCCCATTTCCAGGCCAATGATGCGGTCGGTTTCGTCGTTGCGGGCGGTGAGCATCAGCACCGGCGTGGCCTTGTGCTTGCCGGCGCGCAGTTCCCGGCACAGGACCAGGCCGTCATCGCCCGGCATCATCAGGTCCAGCACGATCAGGTCCACCGGCGTGGTTTCCAGAAAGGCGCGCATCTGCCGGCCATCGGCGACGACGGTAGTGCGCAGGCCGTTTTTCTTCAGGTAGTTGCCCACCAGTTCTCTGATTTCGCGATCGTCATCCACTATCAACACGTGATCGACATGATCCATGGTGTCCAGCCCTCTTGGCGTTTCGTTGTGATCAGAATACAGGGGCCGGCGGATCCGGCTCACGACGGTTTGTATTGCAGTGTATCTGGCGCCCGGCGGATACACAGCGATGCAAAAAGCCCCTGGCTCGATACAGGCGCGATACCTCAGGGGCATTCAATGGCATCCAACGAGGCAACACACCCGGCCTCGACAGCAAACACACTCATTGAATGAATCGAGGACATCGCCATGAACACCAAAGCCATCTACGCCGCCTGCCTTTTCGCCGCACTGAACATCTGCACCCTGTCGGCCCGGGCCGAAAGTAACGTCCAGGCGCAGACCTACGCCTACGGCAACCACCTGGACATCCAGAAAGTGCTCACCCTCTCCGAAGACGCCGGGCCTGCCTGCGGCGTGGTCAATGCCCACATGACCTACCTGGATTCGGCGGGACATCACCAAGCACTGGAATACCGCAAGTTGGCTGACCACTGCAATAACGATAATTGATGTTAAACATTAATAATGATTAATAACTAACTGTTTTTAATCGATAAATATTTGCTGAATGGCCCGAAACGGCCTGACTGCCCATGAGGTGATGCCATGCTTCTGATCGCTTTCCTCGGCGGGATCCTGACGATCCTCAGCCCTTGTATTCTCCCCGTGGTGCCGTTTTTGTTCGCCCGGGCCAATCGTACCCCCGGTTCGATGTTGCTGACCCTCGGCGGCATGGTGCTGACGTTCGCCCTGGTATCGAGCCTGGCGGTGGTCAGCAGCGACTGGGTACTGCGTGCCAGCAGCGTGGGTCGGCAAGTCGCCCTGGGCGTGATGGTGCTGTTCGCCTTGTCGCTGATCTTCAGCCGGGTTGGCACCTGGTTGGCGCGGCCATTGGTCAGCCTGGGCAATCGCGTCGATGCGGGCGCCGGGCGACTGGGTGGGCCGTTGGCATCGGTGTTGATCGGCGTCGCCACCGGGTTGCTCTGGGCGCCCTGTGCCGGACCGATACTCGGTGTGATCCTGACCGGAGCCATGCTGCAGGGCGCGAGCGCCGGGACCAGCCTGTTGCTGCTGGCCTACGGCCTGGGCAGTGCCTTGTCACTGGGGACCCTGATCTTCGCCGGACGTGGTTTGGCCGCACGGCTGAAGCTTTCGCTGCCGGTGACCGCCTGGCTGCGTCGTGGCAGCGGTGTGGTGGTGTTGCTGGCCGCCGTGGCGATCGGTACCGGCGCCGATGATCGACTGTTGGCCAGTACCTCTTCCCAAGGGGCCGCGAGCCTGGAACAGAGCGTGCTGAAAAAGGTTCCCCAGGCAATCGACTATGTGATCAGCAAGGCCAGCGCCAACCCGATGCCGAACCTCGAGTCCCACGGCGCCATGCCCTCGCTGGACGGTGCGGTGCAATGGCTGAACTCACCGCCGCTGAGCAGTGAATCGCTGAAGGGCAAGGTGGTGCTGGTGGATTTCTGGACCTACGACTGCATCAATTGCCAGCACACGCTGCCCCACGTGAACGACTGGGCCAAGAAATATGAGAAGGACGGGTTGGTGGTGATTGGCGTCCACACCCCGGAATACGGCTACGAGAAGATCATCGACAACGTGCGCCAGCAGGTTCGCAAGCTGGACATCAACTACCCGGTGGCCATCGACAACCAGTACGCGATCTGGCGCGCCTTCAACAACCAGTACTGGCCGGCGCACTATTTCATCGATGCCAAGGGGCAGGTGCGCTACAGCCACTTCGGTGAAGGCCGCTACGGCGAGCAGGAGCAAGTGATCCAACAATTGCTGCAGGAGGCCAAGGTGAGCCAGTAAAGCTGTGGCGAAGGGCCAGTCGAGTACTGGCCCCTCGTTTGTTTGAAGGTTGTCAAACTTCTTTTATTTCATAAAGTTGGACGACAAACCTATGCGATTTTCTATGTGGGGCGCGGCCATGTGGGTCGTGGCGACAACTCTCCTGGCCAGCGTCTCGCTCGACACCCAGGCCCGGGCGCTGACGCAAAACCAGCAGTCCGTATGCCGTTGGGGGGCGGAAATTGCGGCAGGCGCACAAGCCTCCAAGCTTTCCGGTGTGTCCCTGTACGGCGCCCGAAAAAAGCTGCAAGTGCGCAAATTTCCCCGGCCTTGGATGCGCATGACCGCCCTGGGTATCACCGAACAGACCTACGACAGCGCCTCCCGCCTCAAGCCCGCCGCAGTCAAGCAGACCTACTATGAGCAGTGCGTGCGTCACGAGTTGGCGCGCCGCTAGGTTCTGTACGAAAAGCCTTGATACTCGTTCATGCTGCGTTGAAAACAGCCTCGGAATGCTCATGTACTTCAGTACAGTCGGACGCGACCCCAGGCGTTCCTCGGCTGTTTTCGTCTTGCCTGACCTTCGTCTCAAGACTTTTCGTACAGAGCCTAGCCGATTCCGTTCATGCCGGGCTTCGGCCAGGCATGTCGATGCCGTGCTGATGGACCCTTCGGTACAGGGTGGCCCGGGAAATGCCCAGGGCCCGGGCGGTCGCGGTGGGTTTCCAGCGATGGCGCACGAGGGCATCGAGCAGGGCCTGGCGTTCCGGGCTGGCGCTGGGCTCAGGGGCAAGGGCAGCGACGGGCGAGCCGTGCAACGACTCGGGCAGGTGAGCGCGCTGGATCACCCGGCTCTCGCATACCGCACAGGCGTAGCGCAGCACATGGCGCAACTGGCGGACATTGCCCGGCCAGTGGTAGCCGAGCAGGCATTCCAGGGCCGCGCTGCTCAATTGCACGGCGCCGCCGCAGCGGGCCGACTCTTCTTCGAGGATGCGGTTGATCAGTGTCAGCCGGTCACTGCGCTCGCGCAGCGGCGGCAGCTGGAAGCGGGCGCCGCCCAGGCGGAAATACAGGTCCTCGCGAAACTCGCCGGCGCCGACCAGGGCTTCCAGGTCGCGGTGGGTGGCGCAGATCACCTGGATGTCCACGGCTTTGCGGCGCGACGCACCCAGAGGCGCCACTTCCCCCTCCGCCAGCACCCGCAACAGGCGCGTCTGCAAGGCCAGCGGCATGTCACCGATTTCGTCCAGGAACAGCGTGCCGCCGTCGGCCTGTTGCAACAGGCCCTGCATGCCCTTGGCCGAGGCGCCGGTGAAGGCCCCGGCCACGTAGCCGAACAACTCGCTCTCGATCAGGCTTTCAGGAATCGCGGCGCAGTTCAGCGCGACGAAAGGACGCTCACGGCGCTGGCTGGCCTGGTGCAACTGGCGGGCGAACACCTCTTTGCCTGAGCCGGTTTCGCCCTGGATCAACACCGGCAGGTTGCGATCCTTGACCCGCACCGCCAGGCGCAGGCTGTCGGCCAGGCGTGGATCGACGTCGACCGGCGCCATCGCCACCCGCGTACGCGGCTGCGCCCGCTGCCGTGGCGCGCTCAAGCGGCCGTGCAGGGACGGCTCGCTACCCTGGCGGCTGAAGGGGTAAAGGCTCTCATCCCGGGCACGGTGCAACCATTGCTGATCGAAGACCTGGCTGATGTGCTGCGGCACCTGGCCGTACTGCTGCAGCAGGTACTGGCGTGCGGCGGGGTTCAGGGCTTGAAGGCAGCCATCGTCGTCCCAGGCGAACAGATAATCGGGCTGGCTGTCGACGTAGCCGGCGTTGCGATGGGCCCGCAGCACCCAATAGCCCTGGGCGCTGCTCATGAAGAATGCCTGTTCGATTTCACGGGCGCTCTGCACCACCATCTGACGGATCAGGTGCTGCGAGCGGCGCTCATCCGGCGAGCGGACCGCCGACACGTCCAACACCCCGAGCAGTTCCCCCTGGGGGTCGAAGACTGGCGCGGCGGAGCAGGTCAGGCCAATGAACGCGGCGCGGAAGTGATCGCGCTTGTGCACTGTCACCGGCGCCTTGGCCGTGAGCACCGCCGCCACGCCGCAAGTGCCTTCCTCGCCCTCCGACCAGCAGGTGCCCAGGTAAAGCCCGGCCTTGCGACAGTCATTGCGTATGGCGGTTTCGACTCGGTAGTCGATGGTCTGGCCCTGGGCATCGGTCAGCAGCACACAGTAGTCGGCATCCCGTACCCGACCATGGAGGCGCGCCACCTCTTCGCTGGCGATATTGAGGAACAGCTCGGAGCGCTCGCGACATTGCTTGAGCACGTCCTCGGAGAGGATGCGCGGGCCCTGTAGCGAGCCGGGGTCGAGGTGATGTTGCTCCATGGAGCGACGCCAGGAGTCGAGGATCAGGTCCGGGACGGGCAACTGCGGCAATTGGTCCGCGTTCTTCACGACGCGGCTGACGCAATCCACATGGGCCCGGGAGTGAGCGGAAAGCATGACTGGCCTCCGGTTCAGCTTCTTATCGTTGTGCGCCCATTAAGCGCCGTTCGCCGAGCCCAGACAAGCTTGGCGGAATTGGTCGCCGGCGTGAGACGCCACGTCTCACGGTCTCGCCAACGGCTCGTGCAGGCTGACATGTGGCGTCTCACAAGGCCTTGTCCCGGTTCGTGGTTTATCTCGCTTCGAGGGCTCTGGCTCGGGCATCCGCTGGTTCTTTTCTGCAACTGGCACCGCCCTTGCTCTATGCCCTGGGCCCGCACGACGGGTCTTCCAATAATAAAAACGAGGTACGCCATGTCTTCCTGCCCTGGTCATTTGCCCGTCACGTCCGCGGTGGCGCCATGAGTCGCCGCCCCCTGACGGTAGGCATCATCGCCAACCCTGCTTCGGGGCGCGACGTGCGCCGCCTGACCGCCAACGCCGGACTGTTTTCCAGCACCGACAAGGTCTCGGTGATCCAGCGCTTGCTGGCGGCTTTCGGCGCCACTGGCATCGAACAGGTGCTGATGCCCACCGACATGACCGGCATCGCCGCCGCCGTGCTGAAGAACAGCCACAGCCGCCAGGCGCGCGACAGTCATTGGCCGGCCCTGGAGTTTCTCGACCTGACCTTGCGCCAGACCGTCGAAGACACTCGCAGGGCCGCACGCCTGATGGCCGAGCGCGAGGTGGCGCTGATCGCCGTGCTCGGCGGCGACGGCACCCACAAGGCCGTGGCCGCCGAAGTGGGCGATATCCCGTTGCTGACCCTGTCCACCGGTACCAACAACGCCTTCCCCGAGCTGCGCGAGGCCACCACGGCAGGGCTTGCCGGCGGGTTGTACGCCAGCGGCCGGATCCCCGGGCAGATCGGCTTGCGGCGCAACAAGCGCTTGCTGGTGTGCGAGGCCCGTCGCGGCCTGCGGGAAATCGCCCTGGTGGACGTCGCCGTGTCGCCGCTGCGCTTCGTCGGCGCCCGAGCCATCAGCCGGGCGGCGGATCTGGCCGAAGTCTTCGTGACCTTTGCCGAGCCGCAATCCATCGGCCTTTCCGCGTTGTGTGGCTTGTGGCTGCCGGTGACGCGGCAGGAGCCAGGCGGGGCCTGGATGCGCCTGGACCCGCAATCGCCCGAAGCGCTGCTGGTGCCGCTGGCTCCAGGCCTGTTGCAGGGCTGCGGCGTGCTCGCGGCCGGCCGCCTGGAGCCAGGCGTGGCCCACCCGTTGGCGCTGTCCAGTGGCACGTTGGCCCTGGATGGCGAACGGGAAATCGAATTCAACCCGCAGGACCGTCCCACGGTCACCCTCGATGCCGGCGGCCCGCTGAGCATCGATGTCGACGCGGTGCTGGCCTACGCCGCGCAGCAGCGCTTGCTGGGCATCGACCGCGAACATCCGCAACACCCCCTGAACCTGAAAGTCAGTCTTCAAGACACTCCTGGAGAATAAAAAATGTCGACACCGCTCACCCACGATCAACTGCTGCACGCCTACCAGGTGATGCGCACCATCCGCGCGTTCGAAGAGCGCCTGCACGTGGAATTCGCCACCGGCGAGATTCCCGGTTTCGTCCACTTGTATGCCGGCGAAGAGGCATCGGCCGCCGGGGTCATGGCCCACTTGGGCGATGACGACTGCATAGCCTCCAACCACCGTGGCCACGGCCACTGCATCGCCAAAGGCGTGGATGTCTACGGAATGATGGCGGAAATCTACGGTAAGAAAACCGGGGTCTGCCAAGGCAAGGGCGGCTCCATGCACATCGCCGATTTCGAGAAGGGCATGCTTGGCGCCAACGGCATTGTCGGGGCAGGTGCGCCGCTGGTGGTCGGTGCGGCGCTGGCAGCCCGGCTCAAGGGCACCGACAGCGTCGCGGTGGTGTTCTTCGGCGACGGCGGCTCCAACGAAGGCGCGGTATTCGAGGCGATGAACATGGCTTCGGTGTGGAACCTGCCGTGCCTGTTCATCGCCGAGAACAACGGCTACGCCGAGGCCACGGCCTCCAATTGGTCGGTGGCGTGCGATCACATCGCCGACCGCGCCGCCGGGTTCGGCATGCCGGGGGTGACGGTGGACGGTTTTGATTTCTTCGCCGTCCACGAAGCCGCCGGGGCGGCCATCGAGCGCGCCCGGGCCGGGGAGGGACCATCGCTGATCGAGGTCAAGCTGACCCGCTATTACGGCCATTTCGAGGGCGATGCCCAGACGTATCGGGCACCGGATGAGGTCAAGCACTTCCGTGAAAACCAGGACTGCCTGATGCAGTTCCGCGAGCGCACCACCCGGGCCGGATTGCTTTCGACCGAGCAACTGGACCAGGTCGACCGGGAAGTGGAACTGCTGATCGACAACGCGGTGCGCAAGGCCAAGTCCGATCCCAAGCCTGCGGCGGCGGACCTGCTCACTGACGTCTACGTCTCCTACCCCTGAACGCCCCTTATAAAACAAGAACAGAGAACTCCATCATGGCGAGAAAAATCAGCTATCAGCAGGCAATCAACGAAGCCCTGGCCCAGGAAATGCGCCGCGATACCAGCGTATTCATCATGGGCGAGGACGTGGCCGGTGGCGCCGGCGCGCCCGGTGAGAACGACGCCTGGGGCGGTGTGCTTGGCGTCACCAAGGGCCTCTACGATCAGTTCCCCGGTCGTGTGCTCGACACCCCGTTGTCGGAAATCGGTTACGTCGGCGCAGCGGTTGGGGCTGCGACCTGTGGCGTGCGCCCGGTCTGCGAACTGATGTTCGTCGACTTCGCCGGCTGCTGCCTGGACCAGATCCTCAACCAGGCGGCGAAGTTTCGCTACATGTTCGGTGGCAAGGCCTCCACACCTTTGGTGATCCGCACCATGGTCGGTGCCGGCCTGCGCGCCGCGGCCCAGCATTCACAGATGCTCACGTCCTTGTGGACACATATCCCCGGGCTGAAGGTGGTGTGCCCGTCGTCGCCCTACGATGCCAAGGGCTTACTGATCCAGGCGATCCGCGACAACGATCCGGTGATCTTCTGCGAGCACAAATTGCTGTACGGCATGCAGGGCGAGGTGCCCGAAGAGCTCTACACCATCCCGTTCGGCGAGGCCAACTTCCTGCGCGACGGCAAGGACGTGACCCTGGTGTCCTACGGCCGCATGGTCAACACCGCCATGGAGGCGGCGCGCAGCCTGGCCGGGCGCGGTATCGATTGCGAGGTCATCGACCTGCGCACCACCAGCCCGATGGACGAGGACAGCATCCTCGAAAGCGTGGAGAAGACCGGGCGCCTGGTGGTCATCGATGAGGCCAACCCACGCTGCTCCATGGCCACCGATGTCTCGGCGCTGGTTGCGCAGAAAGCCTTCGGCGCGCTCAAGGCGCCGATCGAGATGGTCACCGCGCCGCACACGCCGGTGCCGTTCTCCGATTCCCTGGAAGATCTGTACATCCCTGACGCGGCGAAGATCGAACAAGCCGTGCTCAACGTGATCGAGTGGAGCAAGCGCTGATGAGCCAGATTCATACCCTGACCATGCCCAAGTGGGGCCTGTCGATGACTGAAGGCCGGGTCGATGCCTGGCTCAAGGAGGAGGGCCAGGCCATTACCAAGGGCGACGACGTGCTGGACGTGGAGACCGACAAGATCTCCAGCAGCGTCGAAGCGCCGTTCTCCGGCGTGTTGCGTCGGCAGATCGCGCGGCAGGACGAAACCCTGGCGGTCGGCGCGTTGCTGGGCATTGTTGTCGAAGGCGAGGCCAGCGACGCCGAGATCGATGCGGTCATCGAGCAGTTCCAGTCCAGTTTCGTGCCGGGTGACACCGGCGATGAAGACACCGGCGCGAAACCGCAGAAGGTCGAGCTGGACGGCCGGGTGATCCGCTACTTTGAACGCGGCGAAGGCGGCATGCCCTTGGTGTTGGTCCACGGTTTTGGCGGGGACCTGAACAACTGGCTGTTCAACCATGAGGCCCTGGCGGCCGGCCGCCGGGTGATTGCCCTGGACCTGCCGGGCCATGGCGAGTCCGGCAAGGCTCTGCAACGGGGTGACCTGGACGAGCTGAGCGGCGCGGTGCTGGCCTTGCTCGATCACCTGGACATCAGCGTCGCGCACCTGGTGGGGCATTCCATGGGCGGTGCCGTGTCGCTGAACACCGCACGCTTGATGCCACAGCGGGTGCGTTCCCTGACGCTGATCGGCAGCGCCGGCCTCGGCCCTGAGATCAACGACGGCTACCTGCAAGGCTTTGTCGAGGCCTCCAACCGCAACGCGCTCAAGCCGCAATTGGTGCAGTTGTTCTCCAATGCCGAGCTGGTCAACCGCCAGATGCTCGACGACATGCTCAAGTACAAGCGCCTGGAGGGCGTGGAGACAGCGTTAAAGCAGCTGTCGGCGACCTTGTTCGCCGAGGGTCGCCAACAGGTGGACTTGCGCGAAGTGGTGCAGGCCGGTCACGTGCCGACCCTGGTGATCTGGGGCAGTGACGACGCGATCATCCCGGCGACCCATGGCGAAGGGCTGGACGCCCAGGTCGAGGTGCTGGCCGGCCAGGGCCACATGGTGCAGATGGAAGCGGCCGAGCAGGTCAATCGATTGATCCTTGAGTTCATTGAACAGCACTGATCGAACGGGCGACGAGCGAGTCGTCGCCCCCCAGCATTCTGGAGAAACGCTATGAACGCTTCAATCAAGCCTACCCGCAGCATGCGCGCCGCCGTCTGGCATGGCCGTAACGATATCCGCGTCGAAGACGTACCGTTGCCCGTTTCGCCGCCCGCCGGCTGGGTGCAGATCCGCGTGCAGTGGTGCGGCATCTGCGGCTCCGACCTGCATGAATACGTGGCCGGACCGGTGTTCATTCCGGTGGACGCGCCACACCCGCTGACCGGTATCAAGGGCCAGTGCATCCTCGGCCACGAGTTTTGCGGCGAAATCGTCGAACTGGGGGCCGGGGTAGAGGGCTTCAGCGTTGGCGAGCCGGTGGCGGCGGATGCCTGCCAGCACTGCGGGACCTGCTACTACTGCACCCACGGGCTCTACAACATCTGCGAGAACCTGGCGTTCACCGGCCTGATGAACAATGGCGCGTTCGCGGAGCTGGTCAATGTGCCGGCCAATTTGCTCTACAAGTTGCCTGCCGGTTTTCCTTCCGAGGCCGGCGCGTTGATCGAGCCGTTGGCGGTGGGCATGCACGCGGTCAAGAAGGCCGTCAGCCTGCTGGGTCAGAACGTCGTGGTGGTCGGCGCCGGGACCATCGGCCTGTGCACCATCATGTGTGCCAAGGCCGCCGGGGCGGCCCAGGTGATTGCCCTGGAGATGTCCGGGGCACGCAAGGCCAAGGCCCTGGAAGTCGGCGCCACTCATGTCATCGATCCCAACCAGTGCGATGCGCTGGCCGAAGTGCGTCGCCTGACCGGTGGGCTGGGCGCCGATGTCAGCTTCGAGTGCATCGGCAACAAGCACACCGCCAAGCTCGCCATCGACCTGATCCGCAAGGCCGGCAAATGCGTGCTGGTGGGGATTTTCGAGGAGCCGAGCGAATTCAACTTCTTCGAGTTGGTATCCACCGAGAAACAGGTGCTCGGCGCGCTGGCCTACAACGGCGAGTTTGCCGACGTCATCGCGTTCATCGCCGATGGCCGCCTGGACATCTCGCCACTGGTGACCGGGCGCATCCAGCTGGAACAGATTGTCGGGCAGGGCTTCGAGGAGCTGGTCAACAACAAGGAGCACAACGTGAAGATCATCGTGTCACCGGCGCGGACCTGATTTTTCCTGATGTGGGCGATTGGCGATGGCCGGCGGCGGCCATCGCATTTTTTATGCCTTGGATTCAATCCGGCTGATAGGCCCGCCAGACACGGCCTTCGTCGAGCTGCAACTGCTGTTCTTCCGTTTGCCGGAACTTGCGGTCGCAGTCGAGGAAAAACTCGTCGAGCTGTGGCGGCTCGAGGTCGGTGTCGCTGAGCATCGTGTGGACCTGGCCACGGTGGTGAATCTGGTGTTCGAACAGGTGCAGCAGCAACCGGTCGATACGCTCGGGCACCACCGCACCGTCGGCGCGTACCAGCTCGACGGACCGGGCGAGGTCTTTCTCCCGCAGGGATTCGCAGAACGCCACCAATCGCCGGTCGGTGCGGGCCTGGTTTTGCACCAGGTCGGCAAAGACCAGGGTTTCGGAGAAATCCTTGATCTGACCGTCACGATCGCCTTCCAGGGCGGTGAGGTAATAGCGATCCACCTCCAGGATATGGCAGAGCGTGGCTTGTATGGACGGAAAGAACCCGGTGCGGCGCGTCAGGTATTCGTCCTCGCTCAACTGCGCGCAAGTGCTGAGCAACCGGTGGTTGGCCCATTGGTTGTTCAGGGCCTGGGCCAGGAAATAGTTCATGGGAAGCCTTCCTTGTGGGAGCGAGCCTGCTCGCGATGACGGCGGTACATCCAGCATAGCCGTTCCAGACAGACCGCTATCGCGAGCAGGCTCGCTCCCACAGTGGGTTTATGTGCTGGCTGATAGTCCTCCATATACCTCGGTCAGTGTGGGAGCGAGCCTGCTCGCGATGACGGCGGTACATTCAGCATAGCCGTTCCAGACAGACCGCTATCGCGAGCAGGCTCACTCCCACAGGGGACTTCATTGGCCTCGGGTCAGAGCCCCACATCCGGCAACACCGGGCGATTCGCCAGGGCCTTGGCCATGATCTGTTCCACATACACCCGGTCTTCTTCCGGCAGAGCCAGGCGTGGTGGGCGGGTGAGGGCGCTGCCGCGGCCGGCGATGGCTTCGCACAGCTTGATGCATTGCACCAGGTCGGCGCGGGCGTCGAGGTGCAGGATCGGCATCAGCCACTCATAGATCGGCATCGCTTCGGCAAAACGGCCATCGCGGGCCAGGCGGAAGATGGTTTCGCCTTCCTTCGGGAACACGTTGGACATGCCCGAGACCCAGCCTTCGGCACCCACGGCGAGGCTTTCCAGTACCACGTCGTCAAGGCCCGCGAACAGGACAAAGCGATCACCTACTTCATTGCGCACGTCGATGAAGCGCCGGGTGTCGCCGGAGGAGTCCTTGAAGCACACCACGTTGTCGCAATCGGCCAGGGAAATCAGGATGTCCGGGGTCACGTCGTTTTTGTAGATCGGTGGGTTGTTGTAAACCATCAGCGGCACGTCGGCATGCCGGGCTACGTAGCGAAAGTGCTCGGCGGTTTCGAACGGCTTGGAACTGTAGACCAGTGCCGGCATCAGCATCACGCCGTCGACGCCGACCTTGCGCACCGCATTGGCGACCTTGGCCGCCTGCACGCTGGTGAATTCGGCCACGCCGCAGATCACCGGCACCCGGCCCCGGGAGGCGTCCACCGCGACTTCGGTCACGGCGATTTTTTCTTCGGCGCTCAACGAGGTGTTTTCCCCCACCGAACCGCAGACCACCAGGCCCGAGACGCCGTCACGGATGACGTTGGAAATGACCTCATGGGTCTTGTCCAGGTTGATGGAAAAGTCATCGTTGAATTGGGTGGTGACGGCGGGGAATACGCCGCTCCAGTTGATGCGTTTGCTCATGGGTTGTCTCCGGTGGTTAATGGTTTGTGGCGAGGGGATTCATCCCCGCTGGGGCGCGAAGCGGCCCCAATCTGGCGACTCGCTGCGCCAGACAGATACAGGGGGCTGCTTCGCAGCCCAGCGGGGATGAATCCCCTCGCCACAAGGGATCGATGTGAGTTCGAAAGTCATGCGCCAGGCCACGTATCTGAAAGCCGATAGCCCTGCGGCCACGGATCAGCCGGATCCAGCAATAATTGATGCGTCCCGGTGATCCACGCCCGCCCGGCAATGCACGGGTAGATCGCCGGTCGCCCGGCCACGTCGGTCAGCGAGTCGATGCGGCAGTGGAATTCGGAGCCGATGATCGAGCGCCCGATGAACCGTTCACCCACCTGCATCAACCCCTTGGCCTGCAGCACCGCCATGCGTGCCGAGCACCCGGTGCCGGTGGGGGAGCGGTCGATCTTGCCGGGTTGGATCACCACGGCGTTGGCGCCGGTCGCGACACCTGATTCCATGACAATGGGCGCGGCGATCTGGCAGAACGAGATATGTGACCAGTCCGGGTTAAGCGGATGCTCGAAACCCAATTGTTCGTTGGCGGCCCGGGTGATTTTCAGCCCGGCAGCCACCAGGTCGGCGGCCTCGTCAGGGCGGATGGCAAAACCCAGGCGCTGGGCGTCGACGATGACGAAACTGTCGCCGCCATAGGCGGTGTCCACCTGCAGCGAGCCCAGGCCTTCCACTTCGATCCAGGCGTCGAGGCGGTCGGCGAAGGAGGGTACGTTTTTGATCTCCACCCGTTGCACCTTACCGTCGCGGCAATCGGCGACGGCTTCGATCAACCCGCCAGGGGCCTCCAGTACCAGTCGGGTCTGGGGTTCGGTCATGGGCAGGATGCCGCTGTCCAGTAGCACAGTCGCGACGCACAGGGAGTTGGAGCCGGACATCGGCGGCGTGTCGGCCGGCTCCATGATGATCCAGGCCATCTGTGCCCGCGGATCCTTGGCCGGTACCAGCAGGTTGACGTGGCGGAACACGCCGCCACGGGGTTCGTTGAGGACGAAGTTGCGCAGGGTCTCGTCCCGGGCGATCCAGCGCGATTGTTCCCACACCGTGGCACCGGGGGGCGGGGCGACGCCGCCGACGATCACATCGCCGACTTCGCCTTCGGCGTGACAGCTGACGATGTGGATGATTTTTGATGAGCGCATTGGGCTGCTCCTTGTGTTGTCTGTTCGGGCCTCATCGCGAGCAGGCCATTGGCTATTTCACCGACTTGAGAAACGCTGCCGTCTCCCGCTGCATCGGATTGCCAATCACCTGGTCCGGCGGCCCGATCTCATGCACCCGGCCATTGCAGAAGAACGCCACGCGGTCGGACACGTCCCGGGCGAAGCGGATTTCGTGGGTCACCAGCACCATGGTCATGCCGTCCTCGGCGAGCATGCGCATGGTGTCCAGCACCTCACCCACCAGTTGCGGGTCCAGGGCCGAGGTGGCTTCGTCGAACAGCATGTAGTCCGGCGACATCGCCAGGGCCCGGGCGATGGCCATGCGCTGTTGCTGACCGCCGGACAGCTTGTTCGGGAAGGCCTTGAGCTTGTCCCCCAGGCCTACGTGCTCCAGCTGTTTTACCGCCAGGGCCTCTGCCTCCTGCTTGCTCTTGCCCAGCACCTTGCGTGGCGCCAGCATCACGTTCTCCAGCACGGTCAGGTGCGGGAAGGCGTTCCATTGCTGGAAAACAATGCCGATCTTCTGCCGCAAGTGATTGAGATCGGTGGCGCGGTCATGCACCTCGACACCGTCCACGCGGATGCTGCCTTGCTGGATCGGCTCCAGGCCGTTGATGCACATCAGCAGGGTCGACTTGCCGGAACCCGAGCCACCGATGATCGACACCACTTCACCCTTGTCCACGGTCAGGCTCACACCCTTGACCACTTCCAGGTCGCCGAAGGATTTATGCACGTTCTCGATCTCAATCATTTTCCTGCCACCTTCTTTCCAGACGTGCGCCGAGGCGGGCGACCACCAGGCTCATGACGTAGTAAATGAGGCCTGCGATGCACAGCACCAGCAGGGGTTCCTGAATGCGCGTGACGATGGTTTGCGAGGCACGCAGCAGCTCGACGATGCCGATCCACATCACCAGCGCGGTGTCCTTCATCACCCCGAGCACCAGGTTCAGCCAGCCGGGAAACGCCACGCGCGTGGCAATCGGCAGGACGATGAAGCGCAAGTCCTGCAGGTAGCTCAAGCCCAGGGAACGGCTGGCCCGCCGAGTGCTCAGCGGCACGGCCAGCACCCCGCCGCGGACGATTTCGGTGAAGTACGCGGCGGCGTAGACTCCGAGCACGATGCAGCCGACGGCGAAGGCGCTGAGGTTCAGGCCGACGATGCTCTTGAGGGAGTTGAACAGCACGAACTGGATCAGCAACGGCACGCTACGAAACACGTCCAGTACCCAGGCCAGCGGCAGGCTGGCCCGGGGCAACAGGGCTCGGAGCAGGCCGAACAGCAAACCGGCCAGCGTGCCGAGCAGGATCGACCAGGCGGTCAGTTGCAGCGTGACCCAGGCCCCGTCGAGCAAGAACAATAGGTCGTTGACGGTGAGGCTTGTTGTAAACATGACCGGCCCTCAATAACGGAACAGGCGCCAGGACAACAGCCGGGCGAGCCCGACGATCAGCTTGGCGATCAGGTAATACAGCGCGGCCGCGAGGGCGAAGTATTCGAAGGTGCGGAACGTCTTGACGTTGTATTCCTGGGTCACCCCGGTGAGGTCGTTGTTCAGGCCGACCACCACGCCCAGTGAGGTCATCAGCACCGCCCAGACCATCTGGTTGGCCAGCGGGTAGAACACGATGCGCAGCAGTTGCGGGACGATGATCATCCGATAGGCCTGGAACGCGCTCATGCCCAGGGAACGGGCGGCGCGCATCTGCGTGCCGGGCACGGCCTTGAGGCCACCGCGAAAGTTCTCCGCCAGGTAACCGGCATTGTTGAAGGTGATCCCGGCCAGTAACGCCAGCCAGGAACTGACGTGCAGCCCGAGGGAGCCGAGGCCGAAGTAGAGGATGTAGATCTGGAACAGCGACGGCGTGTTACGGGCGATGGACACCCAGCCATTGCCGATGCCGCGCAACAATGGATGGCGCGCCTGGCGCATCACCGTCAGCACCAGCGCGATCAGCACGCCGAAGATCATCGACAGCGCCGCGGTCTCGAATGTGACCCAGGCCCCGGCGAGCATGTCGGGCAATGCACGCAGGGCCGGGCGCCACTGGAAGCTGTAGTCAAACATGGAAGGGGTTCCCTCGGCGGGTGGCAGGTTGCAGCCAGAGCGGCGGCTGACCCGTGGCGGTGGCGGTGCATGCGGCTTCGACGCAGGCCGCGAGGCTGGCGAAGTGCACCCCGCGCCCCACCAGGCCGGGTGCGTAATGGGCGTATTTGCCGGAGTTGGTCATCAGGGTGGTGGCAGCGGGAGGGATGACCGGTTCGCCCAGCATGCACCAGCAGGTGTCGGTCACCAGTGTGGCGCCGAAGGCTTCGATGGCGTCCAGATGGCCCGCCCGGCGGGCCTGTTCCAGTACCGCTCGACCGCAGGTGATGGCGAGCACCACGTCCGGCTGCTTGCTCCGGCCGGTGCAAAGAGCCGCCAAGGCGGCAAATTCGCTGAGGGAAAAATGCGGATTGCCCAGGGAGACCACGTCCACCCGGTTGTCCCGGGCACTGTTCAGCTCACGCCAACTGGCAAGCAGGCCCGCGGCATCGACGGTTTCCATCGGTAGCGGACAGTCCACCTCTACGACAGCGGCCGGGTCGAGGGCTTCCGGCGTGACCCCGGCGATGTGGAATAACGGCGCGGCACTGGTGGTGGCGAACGCGGCGCCGAAGGCTTTCAGGTCATCCAGGGTCGGCGCGGCGTGTTCCAGGCCGCGTATCAACGGAATGCGCCGACCTGTCAGGCCGCCGATGTGATAGCCCAGCAACGGATAGAAGCTGTCGTCGATGTCGCGCAGTTCCGAAACATCGACAATCAGCCGGGCCTTGCGCTGGTCGTCCAGGTGACAACCGCTCAAGGGTGCCCGGCCGCACAAGGCAATGCAGATATCCAGGAAGTCCGGGTACTTCTGCGTGCGAGCCCCGAGCACACTGTTGGCGTAGACCACCGCGTTGGACTCGGCCCAGACGATCTGCTCGCCGGCCCTGGGCGCGGTGTCCAGCAGATACGGCGCGCAGGTGAAGCTCAGCTGCGCGCCCATCGCCATGTAGGCATCGCCCAAGGCACTCGCCGGTTCGCCCAAGGCCGGGTCTACGCCCAGTTCACGCCAGCGGCGCTGATCCACGGAAATGGAATTGAGGGTGGTGGGCACGCGTACCTTGGCGCCCCACTGCACCAGTTGCTCGGCAAAGCGCAGGCTGGCCGGGCCGGTGTAGATGCAACCGTCGATGTGCGCCTGGGTCACGTCCAGCAACTGCGTGGCACCCTGGATTTCGGCCATTCGCAAGACGATTTGCATCGCCACCTGGGCGGCCTTGCCGTGGCCGCCGTCGAGCAGTGCCCGGTCCTGTTCGGTGAGGCTGACGGTAGACGGCGTGGGCGGTTGCAAGGGGACCTTGGTGCCATCCCAGTAATCGTTGGGGCGACGGCCGGACAGGATCAGGCAATCGCCTTCGACGCGCACGAAGCCCTGGCCGCGCAAACCGTCGAAGGCTTCACGACCGATCTGCACCACCGGCAGGGAGCGCTGGAAAATCAACTGCGCCACCAGCACGCCCAAGGTCAGGATCTCATCCGCTTCGGCCAATACCAGCGCCGCGGGTGCGTGGCCGTTGCTGATCAGTTCCATCAAGACGCTGCTGCCGGTGCACGAGCCGCGTCCGCTGGGAATCGCCAGCACGCGCCCGGCCAGACGCTCGCCGCTGAGGGGGTGATGGCGGTCGATGACTTCACCGCTGGCCGGATCCACACCGCCCCAGAAACTCAAGCCCACATCGGCAAAGAGCAGGGCGCCCTGGGCGGCACCCTCCACCAGACTGCGGCCCACGACACGGATAGGCGTGCTTGGCATGCCCCGATCCTCAGTAATAGACCTGCGGGACGGTCAGGTTGGCCGGTGGAATGTCGGTACCGACCCATTTGACGAACAGCTCTTTATAACGGCCGGTGCGCACCTGTTGGTTGACGAACAGATTGAGGTAGTTGATCAGGCCGAACTCGTTGCGCTTGGCGCCAAGGGACACATAGTCGATGACATAAGGTGCGTCACCGGCGATCTTCAGGTTTTTGTATTTCCCCGACTTGATGGTCGCGGCCGCCACGGTATTGGTCACCACCGTCGCCTCGATGTGCCCTTGGGCGACGGCCAGCAGCGTATCGTTCTGCGACTGGTAGGCGCGGAAGCTGCCGCTGCCCCAGTTCTTCTGGTCTTTCTCCAGCGCGATGGCTTCATAGGTGCCGCTGGTATTGCCCACGGCCTTGCCCTTGAGGTCGGCGAAGCTGTTGATGCCAGTGTTGTCGCGGGTCAGCACCACCATCTGGAAGGCGAAGTAGGGCACGGTCAGGCCGACGGTCTTGGCCCGTTCCAGGGTGTCGGAGGTGGAGGCGACGATGACATCGGCGCGGCCGGAAATCAGCGCCGGGATCCGGTCCGGGAACGGTGTTTCCACGACTTCGGCATCTACCCCCAGGACCTTGGCCAAATCGTGGCAGTAGTCCACGTCGAAGCCCGCCGGTTTGTTGCTTTCGTCACGAAAGCCCATGGGCGGGAAGTCCAGGGTCACGGCGCAGCGCAGCTTGCCGGAGCCGATGATGTCATCGAGCTTGTCGGCATGGGCGGGGGTGATGAACAAAGGTGCCAGGACAACACTTAACGCTACGGCCAATGCAGGGTTTTTCATAAATGCCTCGCTGTCGAATAAATGCGGTGAGATATCGTATTGAGGATTTCGTATACGATATTAGATAAGCAATCGGCGTGCCTGTCTGACGAATCTCTCGCTTTAATAGGTAACTCGTTGATAAAAAACAAGTAATAGAGGGCGGTGGGGTGGCACGGTGCTGAAGGCCGTTTCAGGAGGGTGTTACAGATGGGAGCAATGAGGTGTGCTCCGGCGCCCTGTAAGGGAACAGATTCAATGCTGGCTTTCCCGATACTGGCTCGGCGACAGGCTGGTCAAGGCGCGGAATTGGCGACTGAACGCGCTGTGGTCGGTATAACCGCAGCGCAGAGCGATGTCGGTGATGGGCAGATCCTTGTCCAGCAGCAGGCGCGAGGCTTCTTCCAATCGGGCCTTGTGAATCATTTGCCGGGGCGTGAGTTGGAAAATGCGTTTGCAGTGCCGCTCCAATTGCGCCACCGACAAGCCGGCGATGGCGGTCAGTTCGGCAAGGCTGATGGGGCGGGCAAAATGGCTTTTGATGTGGGCATCCACTGCCGCCAGTTTCTGGAATGCCGGGTGTCCGGACTGCGGCAGTTGCAGGTCCCGAGAGATGCCGGCCAGGCCGACGATCTGGCCGTTGGGCTCGCGCAGGGCGATTTTATGGGTCAGGCACCACACGCTCTGGTTGCCGTAGTACAGGTGGAGTTCGAGTTGGTCCGCCAGCTCCCGGCCGCTGGCCAGCACCCGTCGGTCCTGTTCGGTATACAGCGGGCCGAAGCGCTCGGGGAATACCTGCTCGGCGGTGCGGCCGAGCAGATCGGCGCTGTGCTTGAAGCCACAGCGCCGGGCCAGGGTCTGGTTGACGAAGGCGTAGCGGGCCTGCGTGTCCTTGATGAAGAACACCACGTCCGCCAGGGTGTCGAGCAGCGGTGCGATGGATTGCATGCTGTGCAGCAGGGTGTCCAGGTCGCAGGGGGTGAAGGATGTGAGCGAGGGATACATGGGCCGGCATCATTTGGGTGGAGGCAAGGGTTGCGCAAGAGTAGCAGCAGAATGACCGGCCAACTCATGTGGGAGCGAGCCTGCTCGCGATAGCGGTGTGTCAGCAACCTACCTGTATCTGATAAAGCGCTATCGCGAGCAGGCTCGCTCCCACAAATGGATCGCTGTCTGGCTCAAGCGTGCGGGGTTTCCTCCAACCCCAGCAAGGTTTCGATCCGTGCCGGGCTGAACGGTGGGCGTGGGGTGGGGGGCGTCCAGTCGAACAGATACTCCAGGGCGGCGCCGCAGACCCGGCCCTGGCACGCGCCCATGCCGCAACGGCTGGCGAGCTTGGCTTCGCGCCAATTCACGTGGCCGATCAGGTCGCCGTAGGGCACGTCTTCGCACCGGCAGACCAGGGTGTCGGCCCGGGCCAGGGATTTGAGTCGCCCATCGAGGGCGAAGGCCTTGTTCAGTGTCCGGGCGAAACCCTGCCAGCGTTCCCGACGCGGCCACAGGCGTTGGGCGGCCACGGTATCGTCGACTGCCGCGTGACCGGCGATGGCGCCTTCCACCAGCGCCAGTTCGCTGCCGCCGAAACCGGTGCACTCACCGGCGGCGTAATGGTCCAGGCGAGTGGTCGCCTGCCAGGCGTCCACCGCGAGCGCATTTTCGGCAAGCTCGCAGCCCAGGGCCTGGCCGAGCTGGGTATTGGGGATCAGCCCGAAGCCACACGCCAAGCGGTCGCAGGCCAGCTCGACGACCTTGCCCTGTTGCAGTAGACGCACGCCTTCGAGTCGCTCCCGACCCAAGGCCTCCAGCACATGGCTTGCGGTGCGGTAGTGCCTATCGAACAGCGTGAACGCTTGCAGGAATTTGCCTGGCCAGCGCGGCAATTGCGCGGCGAAACCGGCCACGGCGGCACGGCTGGCCTGCTCGGCCACCCGTAGCACGTGAGCACCCTGGTGCCTGGCCGTGGCGGCACTGGCCAGCAGCAGCGGCCCGCTCCCGGCGATCACCAGGCGTTCATCGCGTACCGGCAGGCCCGCCTTGATCAGTGCCTGCAAGCCGCCAGCGCCAGTGACGCCGGGCAGGGTCCAGCCGGGGAAGGGCAGCAGCAACTCCCGGGCACCGGTACACAGGATCAAACGCTCGTAGGTGATCTGCCAACCGCGCTCGGCATTCTCCACCAACAGGGTTTTATCGGCGGCGCAAGCGATGACCCGGGTGCCGGCATGGCAGCGCACATTGGCGCAGGCCTGCAACTGTTCGCGCAGGTGGCGTGCCGCAATGGGCAGGCTGGCCTGGGGACCGTCGCGCCAGATCTGCCCCCCAGGTAAGGGGTTGTCGTCCAGCAGCACGATTTGCGCGCCGCGGCTGGCCGCGGCCAGGGCGGCGGCCATGCCGGCGGGGCCGGCGCCGATGATCAGCAGGTCGGTGGTTTCGTTCATGGTCGGGTCTGCACGTGCATGCCGTCGCGGCACAGGGTCTGGCAGGCCAGGCGGCGCTGGCCGTCGATTGTTACCCGGCACTCCTGGCAGATGCCCATGCCGCACAGGGGCGCACGCCGTTGGCCGCTGACCGAGGTGCGACTGCAACCGTCCGCGCCCAAGGCCAGGGCGGCGGCGACGCTGGTGCCGGGGGTAACCGTGAGTGGGCGGCCGTCCAGGATCAGTTCAGGCATCTATTGGGCTCCGTATGGAATTGTGGCGAGGGGATTTATCCCCGTTGGGCTGCGCAGCAGCCCCTCTGGATTACCCTGACACATCAAGTAGCCAGACTTCAGGGCCGCTACGCGCCCCAACGGGGATTTAGCTGACATACACAGGCTCCCCCAGAAAACGCTCCGGCAGGTACGCTTGAGGGGCCAGTGGCGAGGCTTCGTTGAATAGCTGCGCCACCAGCAGGTCAGCTGTCGCGGGGGCCGTTGTGATTCCCAGTCCTTCATGTCCCACCGCCAGCCAGAGGCCCTTGCGTTGCGGATGCTGTCCCACCAGCGGCAGGCCGTCGGGGCTGGCGGCGCGGAAGCCGGTCCAGGCGCGGATACCGTTGAGCTGTGCCAGCCCGGGCATGTAGTCGATGGCGCGCTTAAGCATCTTCGCCAGCATCCAGCCTTCCACCTGCGGGTCGACCGTGCCGAATTGCCGCGAGGTGCCGATGAACAACTGCCCGGTGGGACGCGACTGGATATTGCACGCCACCGATGGGCCGCTGGCGTTGTGGGCACTGGTGACGTAACCCAGTTCGACCAGGGTGTGGGTGACGGTGGCGGGGTAGCGATCGGTGATCAGCAAGTGGCCCTTCTTCGGCTCGATCGGCAGCTCCGGACACAGCTCGGTGGCCTGGATGCCGTTGGCGAGGATCACCGCCTCGGCCCTCAACCAGCGCCCGTCGTCCAGGCGTACACGCGAACCGTCCACTTCGGCGACCTGCGCCCGTTGCTGGCGGATGTGCGGACCGCCCAGCATCCAGCGCGCGGCGGCGGGGGCGTAGAGGATGCCGTCGCCCTTGATCAGCAGGCCGCCTTCCAGACCTTCGCGCAACTCGGGTTCGCGCTGACGCAGGGCCCCGCGTCCGATCAGCTCGCAGTCTTCTCCGTGGGCCAGCAGATTCAGGTACTTGCTATTGGCGACCGCCATCTCCTGCGCATTCGCCGCCAGCCACAGGGTGCCGTTGTTGCGCCAGGCACAGCCTTCGGGCAGAAGGTGGCCCAACTCGCGCCAGCGTCGCAGGGAGTATTGACAGAGGGCCAGTTCCGCCGGATTGTCATCCAGCACCAGCAGATGACCCATGCCCGCCGCCGTGGCGCCGTGCCAGCCGGCGTCGAGCACTACCACCTTCAACCCACGCTGGGACAATGCCCGGGCACAGGCCGCACCGATAATGCCGGCCCCGATGACGATCACGTCCGCGATCAAACCCCCGGTCACAGGCGAATACCCCAGGCGAACGGGTCATCCGCTTCGATGATCAGCGTGGTTTCGGCGCTGATATAGGCCCGGCCGCGAATCGTCGGCACGATGCGCTCGCCCACCTGTTCATAAGAGCCTTCGAACTCGCTGCCGATCACACTGGCCTGGCGCCAAGTCTGGCCGGGTTGCAACTTGCCGTCCGCGGCCAGGCACGCCAGCTTGGCGCTGGTGCCGGTGCCGCAAGGGGATCGGTCGTAGGCCTTGCCGGGACAAAGTACGAAGTTTCGGCTGTCGGCGTGCGGGTCGTCGGCGAACAGTTCGATATGATCGATCAGCCCGCCGTCCTCGCCACGAAAGCCTTGTTGCTCCAGCGCTTGCTGCACGGCATAGGTATAGGCAGTCAATGCGTCGAGGTTGTCGCTCGCCACCCGCTGGCCGTGGTCGGCGATGAGGAAAAACCAGTTGCCGCCCCAGGCCACGTCGCCTTCCACCGGACCGATGCCGGGTACCTCCAGGCGCAGCGCCTTGCGATAGCGATAGGCGGGCACATTGCGCACGCTGACCGAGCGATCCTCATGCAAGGTGGCCTGTACCGTGCCCACCGGGGTTTCGATGCTGTGCACGCCCGGGCCGATCCGACCCAGGTGTGCCAGCGACGCCACCAGGCCGATGGTGCCGTGGCCGCACATGCCCAGGTAGCCGCTGTTGTTGAAGAAGATCACCCCGGCGCAGGCGTTCGGGTCGACCGGTTCACAGAGCAGCGCGCCCACCAGCACGTCGCTGCCCCGGGGTTCCAGCACGCAGGCGGCGCGCCAGTCATCATGCCGCGAGGCCAGGCGCTGCCTGCGTTCGGCCATGCTGCCCTGGCCGAGGTCGGGAAAACCGTCGGTGACCAGTCGGGTCGGTTCTCCGCCGGTGTGGGAATCGATCACAGTGATGCGCTTCATGGGGCCACGTCCGTTCAGATAAGTGAACGCAAGCGTGGCCCGCGGCAGGGGACGGCGGCTTGATGGTTTTATCTGTCGCCCATGACGAAATCGGCACAGTGCGGGGGCGGTCATCAGTCTGAAGCGTATCGCCACTGCCACTCGATATGTTCCGTACTGATGCCCAAGGCCTCGAATTTTTCCGCCACGTAGCGCAGACAGGCGCCTCCATCAGGGCGGTAATGCCCGGAGGCGTCGTTGACCATGGCAATGACATGCTCCATGCGATGTTCCCTGATCCTGAACTCCCCGGCGCACATGACCGGCCTGCCGCTACCGAGTTGGCTGTGCCTGATGTAGTTGGCCCGGTCAGCATGTTCCCAGCGTTTATAGATGATGGAGTTTTCCGGGGTATACACCCAGGTGTAGCTATTGGAGTGGTCGTTGGGAGAGAGTATTTCGCTGGTTTGCGATTTCAGTTGATTGCCGATCAGTTGGCCATCCCACATCCCCACCAGTTGACCGACGCCGTCGATTTTCGACGGATCATAGCAACGCCAGTGCATGAGATCGCCGATGAAGGGCATCCACCTGATCGGGTAGGTCTGGGCGTTGAGATCGATCGATCGCTTGTCGGAGTTCATCCAATCGGAAAAATGCACATGGCCCGACCATACGGCGAGCAAGTGCGAGGATGAGTTCCTGAGCCAACGGCGCACCTGCTTGAAGGACAGGTTGGTGTAGATGTCATTGGCCTTGATCAGTACCGATTCCAGCTCCCAGTCATCGGTGGCGATCGGGTGGGCTTCGGGCCTCTGGTAGAAGGTCACGCCGTCGATTTCGGACAATGAGATCCGGGGGCGGCCGAACAGTCTTGGCAGGTCGATTTCCACCGTGATGGTCTGCCCGACTCGCGGGGCTTCACAGAATAATTGCATCTGACTGAGAGGGCCCATGGACACATACAGGGTGTCGTCGGTGCCGGCCCAATGCTCATCGGTGATCGAGGCTGTCACCGTCAGGGTGTCTACAAAAGTGTCGGTCATGATTAAAGGTGCGTTCTGTCTCTGATTAAGAAGTCACCGATTCTGGCGCCGCCTGGCAGGACGCTGGTGGTACATATGTATATGCGCAAAAAAAATGCCGGGTCGCTCAGCGGCCCGGCATTGTCTTATAGCGATCCGCTTCAATGACTGGACGGCAGGAACTCGAACAGCGTCTTGCAGACGCCGGCGATGTGCTCGTCCAGCAGTTTCACCGCCCGTTCGACATCACCGGCACGGCAGGCATCGAGGATTTCCCGGTGCTCGTGATCGGCGCGCTCCTTGCCGGCCGACAGACTCATCTGCATGCGCAGGTAACGCTCCAGTTTGTCGTGGACCGAGCGGATCAGACCGACCAGGAAGGGCCGTTGTGCCGGCTCGTAGAGGCAAGCGTGCAACTGCCAGTTGAGTTCGGCCCAACGCCCGACGTCATCCTCGCCGATGAACTCGCGACAGATGGCCTCGGCGCGAGCGAAGGTCTCCTCGGTCATGTTGGGAATCGCCAGGCGCAGCACCTTGTCCTCCAGCAACATCCGCACTTCGAACATCTGCGCCAACTCCACCTCGGACATCCGCGTGACCATCGCGCCGCGATTACGCTGGAACATCACCAGCCCTTCGGCCTCCAGCCGCTTGAGAGCTTCGCGCACGGGGATCTTGCTGACGTTGAACTGACGGGCGATATCGTCCTGGCGAATCGGCTCGTCCTCGGCAAAATGCCCGGCCACGATGGCCTCGCGCAGGTGACGGGTAATGATTTCCGAAGTGGAAGGGGTGTTGCCCAGGTCAGGCAGTTTGAACTTGGATAAAGTCACGGCGGCGGGTCGGTTGCTGAGTTGGGGATATGGTATACGACTTGGCGGAGGTGGTGGTGCGCAACCCTCCAGACGAGTGAGCCCTTTGTGGCGAGGGGATAAATCCCCTCGCCACAAGGGTTCCCTGTTCAGCCGTGGGACAGGCGGGTGACATACGCCTCTGTCCGGACGATGACCCATCCCGTCACCAACGCACCCAGCGACAGCGCCACCCCAAACAGTGTCAACGCCACATCGGCGCCGAATCGGTCAGCCAACAGGCCGGTCACCACCACCGGAATGCTGAACCCGATGTACGCGAACAGGAAGAACCCGGCACTGACCCGGGCCTTTTCCTGGCCGGCCATTGCGGTGATCGCCGAGAGCCCGCCCAGGTACAGAAAACCATAGCAGGCGCTGCTGGCCCCCAGCGCCCCGAGCAGCACCGCGGTCAGCGAGCCGGTGCTCGCGCCCCAGGCCAGCAGCCCGTAGCTCAAGGGCAGCACCAGCAAGCCAAGCCCGGTGGCCCTGGCCGGCTGCATGCGGCGGACCCACGGCTGGAACAGCAACCCGCAACTGATCACGGTGAAGGTCGACAGGCCCGACCATTGCTGCAGGTCGTGACGTGCCAGTACCGAGGGCAGTATCGCGATCACCAGGCCCGAGGTCGCCCAGGCCAATAGCATGGAGAAGCCGTAGGGCAAGCTGCCGGCGGGGAACAGCGGCAGACGCAGCATTGGCGCCCGGGTCGTTCTGGCGGCAGGGTCCGGCAGCCTGGACACCACGATGAACGCGATAGCGGCCAGGAACAGCTGCAACCAGAAACTGCCGGGTACGACACTCTGATGGACAAACAGGAACAGACTGGTCAACGCCGCCCCCAGGCCGAAGCCCAGGGAGGTACTGGCGGTGATCCGATTGGCGGCGGAGCGGGTATCGCTGCCCGCCAGCAGTTCGGTCATGTAGGCCGTCGACGTTGCCGAGGCCAGGCCCGTGCCCACGCCCATCATCAACCGTGCCAGACCCAACGCAACGAGGTTCGGCCAGATCGAAGTGATGACCGTCGCCAGCATCGACAAACACAATGCCAACAATATCAGCGGCCGGCGTCCCACCCGGTCGGCCAACCCGCCGAAGGCCAGCAGCACCGGCAACACCCCCAGTACGTAACACGAGAACGCCACCGCCGTGGCGCCGGCCCCATAGCCGGACGCCTGAGCGTAGGTGGTGTACAGCGGTGCCTGGAGGTTGACCGCGAGGGTGATCAGGCAAAGGCCGAAAGCCAGTCCCCATGAGTGTCGATGCTGTGCGTTCAAGCGTGTTCCCCGGGAGTCGTTGAGTAGGCGTCCGCTGGACTATCACTGCCGGGCTTCGCGGGAACAAGGAACAGGCCGAGGGGTTTTGTGATTAACTGTTCGCTCGAAATTTGGGAACACTTCAAGGGCGCCCCGTATGGATCTGAACATCGACCGCAATGCCGCCGAGCCTATGATCCGGCAATTGATGACTCAGCTCGTGGGCTGGATCAGCAGTCATCGCATTCGTCCCGGTGCCCGAATGCCTTCCATCCGGCAATTGGCCCAGGAAAATGACGTCAGCCTGTCGTGCGTGATCAAGGCCTATGACCAACTGGTCGCCAGCGGGGTGTTGGAATCCCGGCATGGGTCGGGTTTCTTTGTTGCCCAACAAATGTCCCGGCCGGTGGAGCCGGATGCTGAAACGGGCGAGGGGGCGTGGACGTTATTCGACAACGAGTCGACACAGCTCAAGCTCGGCTGCGGTTGGTTGCCCGACGCCTGGCGCGACGACACCGATCTGGGCCAGGCGATCCGCCAGGTAGTGCGCAGCGACAACCACGCACTGTTCAACTACAGCACGCCCCTGGGCTCTGTTCCTCTGCGCCAGCACATCCAGAAACGCCTGGGCCTGATCGACATACACGTCGATCTTGCGCAGATCCTCACCACCCAGGGCGCCAGTCATGGGCTTGATCTGCTGGTGCGCACGCTGCTCAAGCCCGGTGATCTGGTCCTGGTGGAAAGCCCTGGCTATTACAATCTGTTCAATCTGCTGAAGTTGCACGGGGTCAAGACCCTGGCGGTTCCCAGAGGTACCCAAGGCCCGGATATCGACAGCCTGGAGCGCTTGCTCGACCAGCACAAGCCCACCTATTTCTTCATCAACAGCATGTACCAGAATCCCACCGGCACCAGCCTTGCGCCGAGCGTCGCGTATCGTCTGCTGCAACTGGCCAACCAGCACGATTTCCGCCTCATCGAAGACGACATCTACGCTGACTTCCAGAATGGGCCGACGTCCCGCCTCGCGACCCTCGACAGTTTGGACCGGGTGATCTACCTGGCGAGCTTTTCCAAGACACTGTCCAGTTCGCTGCGCATCGGTTACGTGGTCGCTCAACCCGACATCATCAACCGGCTGGCCGAGGTCAAGATGGTGACCGGCATCGGCTGCTCGCTGTTGGCGGAAAATGTCGTGGCGACACTGCTCGCCAACGGGGCTTATCGCAAGTTGCTGCAACGCCTGCGCCAGCGTTTGAACAAGCAGATGGCGAGTACGCTGCGCCAACTTGACCAGGCGCATTGGGAGGTCTTCGCCGAGCCGACCGGAGGTCTGTTCGTGTGGGCCAGACCCCGGCATGTGGAGAGCGGGCGGGTGCAGCAGATCGCCCGTGAAGCGCAGGTCCAGCTCTCACAGGGCGCCAGTTTCATGCCGGCGAGGGAGACGTGTGACTGGCTGCGGCTGAACGTGGCGTTCGTTCAGGACGTTCGGGCGCAGAGGTTTTTTCGGAAGATAGAAGAGGCATCGCTGGAGGGAGGGGCGGAACAGAGGAATGAAGCTGTGTGAGAATTTGTGGGAGCGAGCCTGCTCGCGATAGCGGTGTATCAGGAAGACAATTTCCAGCTGACACACCGCTATCGCGAGCAGGCTCGCTCCCACAATGGAACTCTCGACAGCAGAGACAAGACGATAATGGGAATGTATGTCAAACGGGAATGAGTTGCTGTATCTTTCGCAACACATTCTTGTCGGCCGTCCGGAGACGGTCGGTGTTTTTCCATTAGGGTTGTGCGATGCGTCGGATTCTCGTTTCACTGTGTGTGCTCCAGGCTTATTCCGTTTCCACGTGGGCTGATGAGCCCATTGCCCCGGACCGGGCGCCGCTGGAGTTGCAGGCCACGGACATCGTGGGCCTTTCGGACAATGAAACCGCACAGGGTCCCGTCAACGGCTATCACGCCACCCGTTCGGCCAGCGCCACGCGCACCGACACGGCCATCCATGAAACCCCGCAATCCATCAGCGTGGTGTCCCGCGACGTGGTGGAAGACCTTGGCGCCACGCGCCTGCAGGACGCCCTCGATTACGCGGGCGGGGTGGGGCGGGCCAACAACTTCGGCGGCCAGGGCCTGACCACGTTCACGGTGCGCGGCTTCACCACCGGTGAGTTCTACCGCAACGGATTTCCGATCAACCGTGGCTACCCGAACATGCCTGACGCCAATACCATCGAGCGGCTTGAAGTGCTGCGCGGTCCGGCGACCATGCTGTACGGTCGTGGCGATCCGGGCGGCACGTTCAACGTGGTGTCCAAGCAACCGCTGGCCGAGCGCACGGTGACCCTGGGCAGCCAGCTCAACGACCAGGGCATGCGTCGCGGCACACTGGACGCGTCCGGCCCGTTGGATGAAGAAGGAAGCCTGGCCTATCGCCTGAACGTGATCGGCGAGGGCGGTGACACCTTCCGTGACCACGTCGAGACCGAACGCTATGGCGTCGCGCCGGTGGTGACCTGGCAGGTCAACGACACCACCCGCCTCACGTTCGAAGGCGACTTCATGCGCAACAACCATCCGCTGGACCGTGGCCTGACCCATTATCCCGGCCAGCGTGGCACGGCGTCCCGGGATACCTTCTTCGGCGAAAAAGACGCCGGCAAACTGCACAACGACAACAACATGCTGCAGGTGCGTTTCGAGCACATGCTCAACGACGACTGGACCCTGGCCGGCGGCACCCAGTGGCTCGACGGCACCTTGCAGGGCAACGCGGTGGAAGGCAACGGTATCGCGGCCGATGGCCGTACCCTGGGCCGTAACTTCAACTACCGCAAACTGGAATGGACCGACCGAGACACGCAGCTCAACCTTACCGGGCACTTTTCGACCGGCGGCTTCGAGCACACGCTGTTGACCGGGGTCGAGTATGAAGACTACGACTATCAGTCCATCATCCAGCGTTCCGCCCCAGGGGCGGGTGCCTACCCGATCGATATCTTCAATCCGGTGTATGGCCAGCCACGTCCGGCGTTGACGCGAACGCCAACCCATGACCAGGAAAACCTCAAGACGCTGGGTGTGTTCATCCAGGACCAGGTGGCGCTCACCGAGCGGTTGAAACTGCTGGCCGGCGCACGTTTCGAGCGGTTCGAGCATCAATATGAGAATTTCGCGGCCAGCAACGGGGACTGGGATGCCAGCCACAACGCGACCACTCCGCGCCTGGGGATGATTTATGATTTGACCGACACCGTGGCGGTTTACGCGAACACGGCCCGTTCTTTCAAACCCAACATGGGGCGCAGTCGTCAGGGCGCAGGCTTCAAGCCGGAAGAGGGCAAGTCCTATGAAGTGGGCGTCAAATGGGAGGCGCTGGACCGTCAGCTGAGCGTCGATGCGGCGGTGTATCAGATCGAGAAGCGCAATGTGCTGACCGACGACCCGCTGGATGCCACATTGAAAGTGGCCGCCGGCGAAGTGCGCAGCCGTGGATTCGACCTGAACGTGGCGGGCAACCTGACGCCGGAATTGCGCATGATCGGCGGCTACGCTTACGTCGATGCCGAGGTGACCAAGGACACGGGCATCCCCAGTGGCACCCGCCTGCTCAACGTGCCCAGGAATACCTTCAGCCTGTTGAATGTCTACGAATTCCAGGATGGCGGCCTCAAGGGGCTGGGCCTGGGAGCAGGGGTCAAATACGTGGATGAGCGGGCCGGCCAGACTGCGGCGAATGCGTTCTCGATGGACAGCTACACCGTCGTCGACCTGCTCGGCTACTACAAGGTCAACGAACGGATCCGCCTCAACCTGGACCTGAAGAACCTGTTCGACGCCGATTACGAGGAAGGCGCCTTCGGCAACGTCTACGCCTACCCGGGCGCACCGCGAACCGTCCAGGCCGGTATCTCCTACACCCTCTGAAGCCAATGCAATCCCTGTGGGAGCGAGCCTGCTCGCGATGGCGATAAGTCAGTCAATACTGGGCTGACTGGAATGACGCCATCGCGAGCAGGCTCGCCCCCACAAAGGAAACTGTGGCGGCTCCTACCACTTGCCCGTGCTCATCCCGCCATCCACCGGCAGTACCGCGCCGGTCGTGAAATCGGCGCCCGCCAGATACAGCACCGCTTCGGCGATTTCCCCTATGGTGCCCACGCGGCCGGCCGGGGCCAGGTTGTTGAGGAATTCGCGATGGGCCGGGTCGTGCATCGGCGTATCGATGATCCCGGGCGCAACGGCATTGACCTTGATGTTGTGGGGCGACAGTTCAAGGGCCAGGGCACGGGTCATCTGGTTGACGCCCCCCTTGATCAACACCGGCAGCGCGGCCGGCACCTGGATATTCGGTTGCAGGGCCACGGCGGCGGAAATGTTGATGATGAAGCCCTGCCGGCGACCGATCATGTGCGCGGCGGCGGCCTGGCTGGCGTAGACCAGGCCCTTGAGGTTGGTATCCAGCAACGACTCCAGGTCCTGGGGGCTGTATTCGATGAAGGGTTTGGGCAGGAAGAACCCGGCATTGTTCACCAGCCCGTCAACGGCCCCGAACGCTTCGACGGCCTTGGCGATGAGGCGGGTCGAGGTCGCCGGGTCGGCGATATCGCCGGCCACACCGATGAAACGGTCCGAGTGATCGAACCGGCCGGCGGCATCGTCCAACCCCGAGCGGGAGCGGGCATTGCCGACCACGTTATAACCCCGATCCAGAAACGCCTGGACCAGACCCAGGCCAATGCCGCTTGAAGCGCCGGTGATGATGACGGTTTTGTTGAGACTCATGATGTGACTCCTGATCGTTGAGTTGCACCGCTGCGCCGGTAGGGGCGGTGGTTGAGATCAGGGTATTGATGCGCTGAGGGTTGATAAACGGGGTGGGCGGTACTTGAGTTGATACCTGGTGTAATCAATCTCCCATTCAACATAAGCCCCTGTGGGAGCGAGCCTGCTCGCGATAGCGGTCTGTCAGCTAAAAATTGTTTTACTGACAGACCGCTATCGCGAGCAGGCTCGCTCCCACAAGGGAATAGTCAACAGGCATAAAAAAGCCCGGCCAATCAGGCCGGGCTCGATAAAGCAGGTGCTCACTCCTTGGGAAGACTTCGATATTGCGTCGTCGTCATGCCCGCATAACCCCAGTTATCCGTATCGACTTCCTCGATCACGATATGGGTCAGGTGCGGATCCTTGCCCAGTACGCGCTGGAGGGTTTCGGTGATCTCCGAGATCACCTGGGCTTTCTGTTCGCGGGTGACGCCATCGCGGGTGATACGCACATTGACGAAAGGCATGTTGCACTCCTGCTGGTTGAGAAAAGGTGCGCAGGCTTCCCTGCGCAACCGAAGCCACTGTATTTATACGCCACGGACTGATAAACAGGCAGCTGCGATCTTCAGTTGATACACGGTGTAATGAATCATGAAGCGACATTTCGAAGACCTGCAGTTGGGCAGCATAGAACTGTTCTGCCTGGCGGCCGAAGCGGGCAGCTTTACGGCGGCGGCCCAACTGGCGGGCGTGACCCCGGCGGCGGTGAGCCGTTCGATCTTTCGCCTGGAGGAACGCCTGGGCTCGCGGCTGTTCGTGCGCACCACCCGCAGCATCCGCCTGACCGAGGCCGGTAAGACCTATTTCGAGCAGTGCCGGCAGGCGTTGACCCAGCTGGTGGAGGCGCAACAGGAAATGATGGGGGCGCAATCGGTGCCGTCCGGGCAACTGCGCATCAGTCTGCCCACCACTTATGGTCATCACCGGATCCTGCCGTTGCTGCCGGCCTTCCGTGCGCAGTATCCGCAAGTCAGCGTGGACGTGCACCTGAGCAATCGGAACATCGACTTCGTGGCCGAGGGTTATGACCTGGCGATTCGGGTCAGGGCCCAGCCGGACTCTTCCCTGATCGCCCGGTTGCTGGAAGATGCGAAGCTGGTGGTGGTCGCGGCGCCGGACTATTTGCGCAAGGCCGGCACGCCGCGCACCCTCGAAGACCTGGACGATCATGAATGTATTCAATTCGAGTTGCCCAGCAGCGGTCGGCGGATTTCCTGGTTGTTCAATGTCGATGGCAAGGAGCGGGAGGTGTTCGGCCAGGGCAACTATTGCTGTTCGGACGATGTGCTGGGCGGTGTGACGCTGGCCAGGCACGGTGCGGGATTGTTCCAGACCTACCGGTTCATCGTCGAACAGGAACTGGCGGACGGGAGCCTGGTGGAAGTGCTGCAACCTTTCAGTGGCCGCTCACGTCCCTTCACATTGCTCTATCCCCATGGCCGCCACATGCCCCAGCGGGTTCGCGCCTTCGTCGATTTCCTGTTGCAGCACCGGGAACAGTGGGCTGCCATCTAGGGGCAACCCCTGTGGGAGCGAGCCTGCTCGCGATAGCGGTAGTCACTGGACTGACGCCATCGCGAGCAGGCTCGCTCCCACATTGGGTTCAGGGTTGACCGTAAGATCACTGTCTACCGACAAACCCTGTGGAAGTGATTAGAACTTGAACGCCTGCCGCCCGATCAGCAGCCACTTGCCGTTCTTCTGCTTCTGCCAGATCTGGAAGTTCTCGATTTCAGTCGGCACGATGTCGGTGCCCTTGATCGCCTGGGCCGAGAAATGGTTGCGCACCAGGGCGGTGTCACCGGACAGGGTGATTTTCTGATTCTTCATTTCCAGGGTCTTGAACGCGCTCTTGCCGGTTTCGATGTCGGCGATAAAGGCTTTCTTGTCCTGGATGTTGCCGCTGGAGTGACCGTAAGTGAGGTTCTCGGCGGCCAGTGCCTGAAGCTGTGGAATGTCCTTGTGCAGCATGGCCTGGGTCAGGTGGTCGACGGCCTGGGCCACGTCCTGCTCGGCCGAAGCAGCGGCCGTGGCTGCGTAGCCGCCGAACAGGCACAGGAAGCTGATCACCAATGTCGCTTTTTTCATGGGTGTGTCCTTGTTGTTGTAGGTATGAGAATGAGCGCTTTGGGTTGCACTCATCTGTCATCGTACAACTACTTGATGGTGACGGGAACAGCTGAGTTGCTGATCGGTCGGGAACCGGACAATGTGGCGAGGGGATAAATCCCCTCGCCACAAATGTGTACTCGACAAGCCTGCTTCGGCAGGCCACGGATCAAAATCCCTCGCGAACCGCCCCGCGAATCCCTTCCAGCAACATGGTGAACGCCGGGTTGTCATTGTCCTCATGCCACACCAGATGCAACTCGCTCTGTACCCCTTCGCCCAGATCGATTTCCCGGAATACCACCTGTTTGAACACCACGCTGGTGGCACAACGCGGCACCAGCGCCAGGCCCATGCCGGCGTTGACCAGCGCCAGGATCGTCAGCGACGACCCCAGCCATTGCACGAACTGCGGCGCGACCCGGGCCGAGCGGAGCATGCCGGTGAGCAATTCGTTGAAGGGCGGGTAGGCGGAGTGGGAATACATCAGGAACGGCTCGCCATCGAGGTCCTGGACACTGACGGAATCGGCGTGGGCCAGCGGATGGCCGGCAGGCACCGCCAGGACAAACGGCTCGCGCACCAGACACTCGGTGGCGTAGCCGGTCTCCAGCAGCGGCGAGCGGACGATGCCCAGGTCGATGCGCCGCGCGCGCAAGGCCTCGTGCTGTTGGTAGGTGTTCATCTCCGAGAGGACGATTTTCACCTGGGGCTGTTTCAGCCGTGCCTCGGCGATGACCTTGGGCAGAAACTCGTACACCGCACTGCCGACGAAGCTGATGGTGACCGAGCCGATGTCGCCCTGGGCAAAACGCCGGGCGGCCGCGGCGGCTTGTTGCGCCTGCTCCAGCAGGTTCTGCGCTTCGATGAAAAAAGCCCGGCCGGCGGCGGTGAGCGCAACGCTGCGGGTGCTGCGGGTGAACAGCTCGACGCCCAGGTGATGCTCCAGCAATTGGATCTGCCGGCTCAAGGGCGGCTGGGTCATGTTCAACCGTTCGGCGGCGCGACGGAAATTGAGTTCTGTCGCGACGGTGGTAAAGCAGCGCAGTTGGGCCAGTTCAAACATTGATTCAATCCAGGTATCAATCAAGTGCCAAGTTAGATTAGACGGGAACAATGCCCCCCGTCCATCATCGAGCCGTTCCCCACAAAAACAACGACTGGGAGGCTCTCCTTGAATTACGTACCAGACTCCACGCATGACAGCACCCTGGCGCGCGCCGCGGCCAAGGTCAAACGTCATGTACTGCCCCTGGTGGTGGTGATGTTCATCGTCAACTACATCGACCGGGTCAACATCGGCTTCGTGCGCAGCCACCTGGAAACCGATCTGGGCATCGGTGCCGCGGCCTACGGGCTTGGCGCCGGGCTGTTCTTCGTCGGCTACGCGCTGTTCGAAGTGCCGTCCAACATGCTGCTGCAACGCTACGGCGCCCGGGCCTGGCTGACGCGGATCATGTTCACCTGGGGCGCGGCGGCGATGGCCATGGCTTTCGTGCGCGGTGAAACCAGCTTCTACGTGCTGCGCTTCATTCTCGGCGCGGCGGAGGCGGGGTTCTTTCCCGGCATCATCTACTACTTCACCCAATGGTTGCCGGCCAACGAACGCGGCAAGGCGATGGCGATCTTCCTCAGCGGTTCGGCCATCGCTTCGGTGATTTCCGGGCCGGTGTCCGGTGCGCTGTTGAATGTCAGCGGCATGGGCCTGCATGGCTGGCAGTGGATGTTCCTGATCGAAGGCTTTGCCTCCATCGTGCTGTGCGGGTTTGTCTGGTTCTGGCTGCAATCGCACCCCAACCAGGCGAAATGGCTGACCGCCGAAGAGAAAGCCGTGTTGACCGCGACGATTGCCGAAGAACAACGGGCCCGGGAAGCCGCCCAGGTGATCAAGCCATCGATGTTCAAGCTGCTCGCCGACCGGCAGATCGCGCTGTTCTGTTTCATCTACTTCTCCATTGCCCTGACGATCTACGGCGCCACGTTCTGGCTGCCGAGCATGATCAGGAAGATGGGCAGCCTGGGGGATTTCCAGGTCGGTTTGTTCAACTCCATCCCGTGGATCATTTCCATCGTGGCGATGTACGCCTTCGCGGCCCTGGCCGGCAAATGGAAGTTCCAGCAGGCGTGGGTGGCGGCGACTCTGGTGATTGCGGCGTTCGGCATGTTCATGTCCACCACCGGCGGGCCGATCTTTGCCTTCGTCGCTATCTGTTTCGCGGCCATCGGTTTCAAGGCCGCGTCGGCGCTGTTCTGGCCAATTCCCCAGGGCTACCTGGACGCTCGCATCGCGGCGGCGGTGATTGCCCTGATCAACTCCATCGGCAACCTCGGCGGCTTCGTCGCACCGACAGCGTTCGGCTTCCTGGAGCAGACCACCGGCTCCATCGAGGGCGGCCTGTACGGCCTGGCAATTACCTCGCTGGTCGCCGCCGTGGTGATCTTCTTCGCCCGCACCTCGCCGGGGCGTGACACGCCCGACTCATTGTCCGGCAAGCGCGAAGTCGTCGCGCAGGCCCATCCATCGGAAAACACCCAAGCCCTGAACCCTGGCCCATCGGGAGCCGCTGTATGAAGATCAAACGCGTCACCGTCACCCCCATTGCCTTTCGCGATCCGCCGTTGCTCAACGCCAGCGGCATTCATGAACCGTTTGCGCTGCGCTCGATCATTGAGATTGAGAGTGACAACGGCTACATCGGTCTGGGCGAGAGCTATGGCGATGCACCGGCCCTGGCGATCCAGCAACAATTGCAGGAGCAGTTGATCGGTCTGGACCCGTTCAACCTCAACCAGTTGCGGGCCATCGTCCAGGCCACCGTCGCCGCGCAACGGCCCGCCAGTGGCGCCGGCGCCGAACTGGCGCCGGGCTCCCACGCGAGCAAGGCCGTGAGCAACGCCTACTCGGCATTCGAAGTGGCCTGCCTGGATCTGCAAGCCCATTACCTGAACGTGCCGCTGGTGGATCTGCTGGGCGGGGCGATTCGCGAAGAAATCCCGTTCAGCGCCTACCTGTTCTTCAAGTACGCCGAGCACATCGATTCGCCGTATCCGCCGGACAGCTGGGGCGAGGCGCTCAATGAACAGCAGATCGTCGCCCAGGCCCGGCGCATGATCACCGACTACGGTTTCAAGAGCATCAAGCTCAAGGCCGGCGCGCTGGAGCCGGAGCATGAAGTGGCGTGTATCAAGGCGCTGAAACAGGCCTTTCCCGGCTACCCTTTGCGCATCGACCCGAATGCCAACTGGTCGCTGGAAACCTCCATTCGCATGGCCGAACTGCTCGGCGACGACCTGCAGTATTACGAAGACCCGACTCCGGGGTTAGAGGGCATGTCCGAGCTGCACAAGCGCACCGGCCTGCCGTTGGCGACCAACATGGTGGTCACCGATTTCGACGAATTTCGCCGCAGCGTGGCGCTGAACAGCGTGCAGATCGTGTTGGCCGATCACCATTACTGGGGCGGCCTGCGGGACACCCAGGCGCTGGCGAAAATGTGCGACACCTTTGGTCTCGGCGTGTCGATGCACTCGAACTCGCACCTGGGCATCAGCCTGATGGCCATGGCCCACGTGGCGGCCGCGGTGCCGAACCTCGACTATGCCTGTGACACCCATTATCCGTGGCAGGAGCCGGATGAGGAGGTGATCAAGGGAGGCAAGCTGCCGATCGTCGATGGCTGCGTGAAGATCACCCGGGCACCGGGGCTCGGGCTGGAGCTGGACCGGGATCAACTGGGCATGCTGCATGAACAGTTCCTGCGTTGCGGCATTCGCCAGCGCGATGATGTGCGGCAGATGCAGCGCTACCGGCCGGACTGGAAGACCGTCAAGCCGAGGTTCTGAACCGAAGCAAAGGGGGGCCTTTGTGGCGAGGGGATTCATCCCCGCTGGCTGCGAAGCAGCCCCCATTCTGTCTGGCATACCGAGTTGTCAGGTTTTAGGGGGCCGCTTCGCGACCCAGCGGGGATGAATCCCCTCGCCACAAGTAGGTGTGCCAGCCCACACCCAAAGTACCGCGCCCGTCGGCATGGCAGTCGTACACCCAAACTGCCGCGCCGGGCCGACGCTTCCAAAGCACCCGCCAATTGCCCCCAAGGCAGCGTATGGCGGGGCCCGTAGCCTTTCGATAATCGCCTCCGACATCCCGTCCCCTGTTGCGGAGCGCGCCATGCACAACAATAAAAATACCCGTCGCCGTTTTATGCCTGCGGTCATCGCCAGTCTTTCGACCCTCGGCCTGACGTCGTGGGCCCAGGCCGAGATCATGCTGTACGACAAGGACCAGACCACTTTTTCCACCGATGGCTACATCAACGCCTTCTACGTCAACAGCGACGTGGACCGGGCCGGGGAGCAGTTCGACCGGCGCCAGGCGCGGGTCAAGATGGGGTTCCTGCCCAACTACCTGGGCTTCAACATGAGCAAGCAGGTCGATGACCTCAAGCTCGGCGCCCGCGCGTCGTTCTGGGTGACCATCAACGACAGCGAAACCAACGGCACCGACACCGCCATCGACGTGCGCCAGTTCTACGGTACCGTCGCCAACCCGGAGTGGGGTGAGGTGTTGATCGGCAAGGACTTCGGCCTGTTCGCCCGCTCCAACATCCTGCTCGACGAATTGCTCGCCGGCTACGGCCAGGTCAGCGATACCCTGGGCCTGGTGGACGGCGGTGGCGTGTCGTTCGGCAACATCGGCAGCGGCTATCCCTATCCGTTCCCGACTTCGCAGATCACCTATCGCACTCCGGTCATGGACGGGCTGCGGGTGGCGGTGGGGATCATGGACCCGGTGGACACCAACGACAACAGCGCCACCGGCAAGGCCTACCAGGAAAACCCGCGCACCGAGAGCGAGATCACCTACCAGTTCGACCTCGGCGGCGCGAAGATCTACAGCTGGCTCAACGGCAGCTACCAGACCTCGGACAACACCGACTCCACTGTCGAATCGGTGACCTCCAAAGGCCTGGGTTATGGCGTGCAGGCGAAGATGGGCGGCCTGTCGCTCACCGGCTCCGGGTTCCAGGCCAAGGGCATCAACCCGTTCTTCACCAACAACGCCGGCGAAGCCACGTTGCGCAACGTCGACAGCAAGGGCTATCTGCTGCAAGGCTCCTACAAGCTGGGCAAGAACCGCCTGGCGTTGTCCTACGGCAAGACCGATGACGACGGCAACGGCGTGGTGGGCAGCGGTGCCGATTACGAAACCCGCGGCATTGCGCTGTTCCATGACGTCAACGACAACCTCAAGCTCGTGGCCGAGTACAACCAGTTCGAAATCAACGGCCACGACACCAGCGCCCAGAACGAAGACACCGATACGTTTGCGGTGGGGGCTGTGTTGACCTGGTAATACCTATGGCAACGCAACCCCTGTGGCGAGGGGATTTATCCCCGCTGGGTCGCGGAGCGGCCCCAGAAAACAGTTCAGTCGACACAAATCTGGGTGACTGAAAAAGGGGCCGCTTCGCAGCCCAGCGGGGATAAATCCCCTCGCCACAAAGGTGTTCCAGCTTAGGTCAGTGTTTTTGTGGTGGCCCCAGCCGTGCGCATCGCGGCGCGGGCCGCCACCGTTCTCATCCCATGGAAGCGCACACCCGCTACCCAAGTAGCATTCGTGGGCCCGGCGCGGCTTCGTACACTCAAGGCTCCTGTCACGGAGGCGAAGATGCAGCAGGCCCAGAGCGAAGGCGTGGTAAGCGCGATGTCCCAGGCAACGGATGTCGAGCAAGTGGCCCAGGAACTGGCGCGGCAGTTGCTGCATCCGTACCTGGGCTTCGTGCTGTTTTTCTGTTCCGCCGAATACGACCTGCCGGCCCTCGGCCAGGCACTGTCCCGGAGCTTCGGCGGGATTCGCCTGGTGGGCTGCACCAGCGCAGGGGAAATCACCGCCCAGGGTTATGGCCGCAACTGCGTGACAGCAGTGGGGTTCGACCACCGGCATTTTTCCATTGCCGCCGAGTTGATCGGTGAAATGGGCCATTTCAGCCTGATCGACGCCCAGCAGATGGTCGAACGCCTGGCAAGCGGCTGTCGCAGCAATGCCCTGGCACCGATCAAGGGGCACAGCTTTGCACTGACCCTGCTCGACGGTCTGTCCAGCCGCGAAGAAATGGTGCTCGCGGCGCTGAGCGCTGCCCTGGGGGACATCCCGCATTTTGGTGGCTCGGCCGGCGACGACAATTACCTGACCCACACCCACGTGTACTTCGAAGGCCAGTTCCACAGCGGCGCGGCCGTGGTGGTGCTGATCAATACCTGGCTGGAATTCGAGGTCTTCACCACCCATCACATCCTGCCCCGGGAAGAGAAACTGGTGGTGACCGGCGCCGACAGCGCTTCGCGCCGGGTCTATGAGCTCAACGCCGAACCCGCGGCCGAGGAATATGCCCGGCATATCGGCGTGCCGGTGAGCGCCCTCGACTACCGGGTGTTCGCCGCCCATCCGCTGGCGGTGCGCATCAATGACCAATACTACGTGCGGGCCGTCCAGCAGGTGCACCCGGACCTGAGCCTGAGTTTCTACTGCGCGGTGGAGAACGGCATCGTCCTCACGGCCATGACTCCGGGCCCCTTGTTGACCAACCTGGAAAACCTTTTTGACGGCTTGCAGGCGCGGCTCGGCGATCTGTTGCTGACCATCGGCTGCGACTGTTTTCTCAGGCGCCTGGAGCTGGAAGATCGCGGCGGCCTGGAGCAGATCGGCCAGTTCCTGTGCAAACAACGGGTGATGGGTTTCAACACCTACGGAGAACAGTTCAATGGCATGCACATCAACCAGACCTTCACCGGAGTTGCCATTGCCCGCCATCGCGTCCCCGGTCATCGCTGATCTGCAAGCGCAGATCGCCGGACTGCAACACGAAAACCACAAGTTGCAGCGCATCAACGCCGCGTTGATCGAACGGGTGGAGTCCGGCGTAACCCGGGGCAGCGACCCGTATGCGGCGTTCCAGCATTCGGTGGTGCTGGCCGAGCAGGTGCGCGAGCGCACCGATGCGCTGAACCAGGCCATGGCCGAGCTCAAGGCCGGCAATCATCTGCTCGGTGAGGCGCGGTTGCGGGCGGAAACGGCCCATCGGCACCTGATCGATGCCATCGAAAGTATTTCCGATGCGTTCGTGCTGTTCGACGCACAACAGCGCATCGTCCTGTTCAACAGCCGCTTCAAGGCGTTCTGGGCCCACAGTCGGGTGCGCATCATGGCCGGGATGCGCCTGGGCGAGGTCAAGCGCCTGATGACCGCCAACGGCTTGTTCAGCGAAGAAAACCGCGGCCAGGATGATGAGCATGTGCTGTATCGCCTGCAGAACGGCCGCTGGTTGCAGGTCAGCGAGCGGCCGACCCAGGAGGGTGGCCGGGTGATCCTGTTCACCGACATCACCGACGTGAAACTCAGTGAAACCGTGCGCCGCGAGCAGGCCATCGCGCAGAAGTCCCACCTGTTGCAGCGTGCGGTGGACAACCTCTCCCAGGGCGTGGCGATGGTCAACGCCCAGGGCGTGCTGGAACTGTGGAACCGGCGCTTCCTGGAGCTCAGCGGCCTGGCCCCGGTGGCGGCCCACCGGCCGTTCAACGAAGTGATTGCCGACAGCGAACTGCAACTGTTGACCCCGGCCAGCCGCGACAGCAATGGTCGGTTGATTCATGAGCGTGAGCAGCGTCTCTCCGACGGCCGGGTCCTGGAAATCCGCACCCATCCGCTGCCCACTGGCGGCTACGTCAACACCTTCACCGACATCACCGAGCGCTACCAGCACGCCGAGGCGTTGAGCGAAAGCGAGCGCTGGATCCGCTTGATCACCGACCATGTGCCGGCACTGATCGCCTACCTCAATGCCGACCTGGTTTATGAATTCACCAACAAGGTCTACGAACAGTGGTATTGCTGGCCCCGTGGCGTGATGCTCGGCCAGAGCCTGCGCGAAGCCCACAGCGAGCAGCATTACCAGCGCCTGGAAGCCTACGTGGCCCGTGCCCTCGCCGGGGAGAGCGTGACGTTCGAATTTGCCGAAACCAACATCAACAACCAGGAACGCTACATGTTGCGTTCCTACGTGCCGAACCGCTTGGCCAATGGCGAGGTGGTGGGGATCTTCGTGCTGATCCGCGACATCACTGAACGGCGGCGCACCGCCGAGGCGTTGCACCAGGCCTATCAGAACCTGGAACAGCGGGTCCAGGAGCGCACGGCGGAACTGACGACGCTCAACGAACAGCTGCTGCGCGAGATCGACGAGCGCAGCCGCGTGGAACTGCGCCTGCGCGAAGCCAAGCGCGAGGCCGAGCAGGCCAACCTGTCGAAGACCAAGTTCCTGGCGGCGGTCAGCCACGATCTGCTGCAACCGCTCAACGCCGCGCGACTGTTCACCAGTGCCTTGCTCGAACGGCGTGAGCCGGTGGCGAATGCGCACCTGGTGCGCAACGTCAGCAATTCCTTGCAGGACGTCGAAAACCTGCTGGGTACTCTGGTGGACATCTCCAAGCTCGATGCCGGGGTGATCAAGGCGGACGTCGCGCCGTTCGCCCTCAGCGAATTGCTCGGCAACCTGGCCGCCGAATACGCCCAGGTTGCCCGCAGTGAAGGACTGGCGCTGCGCTTCGTGCCTTGTTCGGTGCTGGTGCGCAGTGACCTGCAGCTACTCGCCCGGATCCTGCGCAACCTGCTGAGCAACGCCATCCGCTATACCCCCAGCGGCCGCGTGGTGTTGGGGTGCCGGCGCCAGGGGCAGCGGGTGTCGATCCAGGTCTGGGACTCCGGCATCGGCATTGCCGAGGAGCGCCTGGAGGAAATTTTCCAGGAGTTCAAGCGCGGCGATGTACAGCGTCCCAACCAGGATCGCGGGTTGGGCCTGGGCCTGGCGATTGTCGAGAAAATCGCCGGGATCCTCGGCCACCGGATCCAGGTGCGCTCGTGGCCGGGCAAGGGCTCGATGTTCGCCATCGACGTGCCGCTGAGCGCCACCGCGCCCAAGCCGGTGCCGTGCGTGGACATGAGCGAGCCGATGCTCGAGCGCTTGCGCGGAGCGCGGATCTGGGTGCTGGATAACGACGCGGCGATCTGCGCCGGCATGCGTACGTTGCTGGAAGGCTGGGGCTGTCGGGTCGTCACCGCGCTGTCGGAACAGGACCTGGCGCGCCAGGTGGACAACGACCACGCCGAGGTGGACCTGTTGATCGCCGACTATCACCTGGACAACGACCAGAACGGCGTCGACGCCGTGGCCCGGATCAACGCCTGCCGCAGGTCAGCGATCCCGGCGATGCTGATCACCGCCAACTACAGCAACGAACTCAAACAGCAGATCCGCGAGCGCGGACACACCCTGATGCACAAGCCGGTGCGGCCGATGAAGCTGAAGATTGCGATGAGTCATTTGCTGGCCCAGTCCAACCATCCCTGAGCCGAACACTTTTTGTGGCAAAGCAACTGTGGGAGCAAAGCTTGCTCGCGATGCAGGCACTGGAGTGTCAGAAAGAACACTTGGCTTCATCGCGGGCAAGCCTTGCTCCCACAACGTTTCTCCCCGCAAGAGCGCAGTACTTCAACGCCGCAGATACGCGCCGAAATCAATATCCCCCGCGCTGAGAATCGCCTGCACCCGGTTGTGCACGTTGAGTTTGCGCAGAATCGCCGAGACGTGGGCCTTGACCGTGGTTTCGGCGATGTCGAGGGTGTAGGCGATCTGTTTGTTCGATTCGCCCTTGGTCATGCGCTCGAGCACCAGCAGTTGCTTGCGGGTCAGGGCCTGGAGCAGTTCGGGCGGGAAGGCCGGGGTTTCGTTCAGGCGACGGCCTACCGGGTTCTTCTGGGTGCGGATGATGTCCGGTGGCAGGTACACGTTGCCATTGAGGATCTGCTCGATGGCGTCGGTCATCTGCGAGCGCGGCGAGGATTTGGTGATGAACCCCACCGCGCCGTAGGTGATAGCCTGCAAGACGATCTGTTTGTCCTGCTCGGCCGAGACGATCACCACGGGAATGGTCGGGGCCTCGTTGCGCAGGTTGATCAGGCCATTGAGGCCGTGCATGCCGGGCATGTTCAGGTCCAGCAGGATCAGGTCCAGGTCGTCGTGCTCGGCGGTCAGGGCCAGGGCGCTGTCCAGGTCGGCGGTTTCCATGACCTCGCTGCCAGGAAAACCGTCGCTGATGACGTTATGGATGGCTTCGCGAAACAGTGGGTGATCGTCGGCTATCAGGATTTTATACATGGCCATTCACCTCATTATTGTGTTGTGGCTGGAGCAGTTGCACGCACGTTCAAGATCAGGGAAAAGGTTCAGGCCGCGCCGCTTGCAGGGGCAGGTGGGCAGCCTCCCACGCATCGACGCCGTCGCGGTACCAATACAGATGCTTATAGCCCATGGCTGCGGCGCGTTTTACCGCGTTCCAGCTCAGCCAGCAATCGGAGCGGCAATAAAAGACCAACGGTTGCTCCGCATGCCCGGCGGTGGCCTGGCGCAGGTGGTAAGCGAGGTAATCCTGCCAGGTCGGGTCGAGTTCGCCGTCACCGGTATTGGCCAGCCAGAGGCTGCCGGGGAGGTTGGCGTGGGGCTCGTTGTCGATGAAACGTCCCTGGACCCAGGGTCGACGGTAGACGTCGATCAGCACCGGGGCGGGTGTCTGTCCGAGCAGTTGCTGCAACGCCGGGGTATCGACCGTTCGGGCGCCTTCCACTGTCTCAGGAGTGGGGCTGCGATACCGGTCGATGCGATAACCCTGGGGCGAAAACAGCGCCGTGTCGGCCAGCGCGACATTCAACCACAGGCCCAGCAAGACGACCGCCAGTAAACGGAGCATAGGATTGATCCTTGTTGTTATGCGTCCATTACATGCCAGGGTCGCGGTCTTGGGAATGCGACCATGGACAGGGAAACCAGTACTAAAGTCGTAATTTATGGCCTTTGCACAATGGTCTGTACGCCCGCGAACCCTGTGGGAGCCGAGCTTGCTCGCGATGGCGGTGGATCAGCTTGCGGCGATGGTGACTGTGCCGCCGTCATCGCGAGCAAGCTCGGCTCCCACAAGGGAATGTTTTCCTTCAAAGGGATCTGTATCGGTTGGCTCAACCCGCCTTGCGCAGCGCCGCATGTTGCGGGTTGAAGGTCCACACCGCCAGCAGCGCGAACACCAGGGTCAACCCCACGCACACCGTCATCGCCAGCAGGTTGAACTGTCCATACAAGGCATACCGCACCAGTTCCACGCCGTGAGTGAACGGGTTCACCGCGCACAGCCAGTACAGCCACGGGCTGGCCTCGAGCATCTTCCACAGCGGATACAGCGCCGAGGACAGGAAGAACATCGGGAAGATCACGAAATTCATCACCCCGGCGAAGTTCTCCAGTTGCCGGATCGCATTGGACAGCAGCAAGCCCAGGGCGCTGAGCATCAGCGCCACCAGCAACAACGCCGGCAGCGCCAGCAACAGGCCAATGGCCGGCGGCTGGACGCCGTACAGCCAGGCGATGGCGAGGAAGGCGTAGACCTGCAGCAACGAGATCAATGACGTCGCCAGCAGTTTGCTCGCGAGCAGGAAGGCGCGGGGCAGGGGGCTGGTCAGCAGCACCCGCATGCTGCCCATTTCCCGGTCGTAGACCATCGAGAGCGAACCCTGCATGCCGTTGAACAGCAGGATCATGCAGGCCAGCCCAGGCACGATGTACACCTCGTAGGGAATGTAGGTGTCATAAGGCGCGATGATCGCGATGCCCAGTGCCGCGCGAAAACCGGCGGCGAACACCAACAGCCACAGCAGCGGGCGTACCAGGGCGCTCAGCAATCGTGTGCGCTGTAATACGAAGCGCAGCCATTCGCGCATGACGATGCCGCTGAAACATTGCCAATACGCGTTCATGCCTGGGCTCCCGAAGTGGTCAAGCGGGTGAAGGCCGAACCCAGAGTGCCGCCATGTTCCTGGCTTACGGCCTCGGCGCGGCCGCTGGCGACCAGGCGGCCCTGGTGCACGATCAGCAGATCGTCACAGGGTTGTACTTCATCCAGCAGATGGGTGGTCCAGAGCACGCTGATGCCTTGTTCGTCACACAGTTGACGGATGTGCCGGCCCAGGGCCTGGCGGCTGGCCGGGTCGAGGCCGACGCTGGGCTCGTCCAGCAGCAACAGCCGGGGTTCGTGCAACAGCGCCCGGGCGATTTCCACCCGGCGACGATGCCCTCCGTTGAGCGCTCGGACCCGTTCATGGCGTCGCTCGGTCAACTGTTGGCGGGCCAGCTCGGCGTCGATCCGGGCCATCCCTTCGCGCCGCGACAAACCGTGCAAGGCGAGGTGATAGCGCAGGTTCTGTTCGACACTCAGGTCCAGGTCCAGGGTGCTTTGCTGGAACACCACGCCCAGCTGTTGCAGGGCCTGCCGTGGCGAATGCTGCAAGGAGTGGCCGCCGACACGGATCTCGCCACGCTGCACATCGTAGAGGCGCGTGAGCAGGGCAATCAGCGTCGATTTGCCGGCGCCGTTGGGGCCCAGCAGCGCGGCGAAGCGTCCCGGGGCGAGGCTGAAATCCATCTGCTTGAGGGCTTCGCGCGGCCCGTAGGCAAAGCTCAGGTCGCTGACCTCCAGGGCGTTCATGGCGTCACCACCACACCCCAGGGGTAGCGCCCGACCTTCACCGACTTGAGCACCTTGCGGCTCTGTACGTCGATCACCGAGACATCGCCGCTGACGCCGTTGGTGGCCAGCAACTGGCGCTGGTCCGGGGTAAATGCCAACTGCCAGACCCGGCGCCCTACCAGCAGGTAATCCAGGATCTCGAAGGTCTTCGCGTCGATCAACGCCACATGGTTGGCCGGGCCCAGGGCGACAAAGGCCAGCTGGCCGTCGGCGCTGAGCTTGATGCCCACCGGCTGGACTTTGTCCGGGTGAACGCCCTTGATCTGGAAGGTCAGGGTCTTGAGTACCTTGCGGGTCGCGACATCGAGAATCGTCACGGTGCCGCCGATTTCCGCCGAGGCCCAGAGCTGGGTGCCGTCGCGATTGAACTCGACGAAGCGCGGTCGCTGATCCACCAGCGTGCTGTCGGCCAGGGTCTGGGTGCTGGTGTCGATCCAGTGCAGCATGTTGGTGGTTTCACTGGTATTGACCGTCCACTTGCCGTCGGGGCTGACGGCCATGCCCTCGGGCTCGACACCCACGCCGATCTGGCCCAGCACCTCGGAGGTCTGGGTGTCGATCACGGTCACCAGGGCGTCGTCTTCGTTGGAAACGTAGAGCCAGCGATCATTGGGATGCAGGGCAAACTGCTCCGGGTCCTTGCCGGACGGCAGTTCCTTGATGATCTTGCGGGTGGCGACATCCATCACCTGGACCCGGTCCGAATCGCTGGCGCAGATGTACAGCAGGCGATTGTCGTGGGACAGCAGCAGACCCCGTGGACGCTGGCCCACCGGCAGGGTTTCGACCACTTCCAGGCTCTGCATGTCGATCAGGCTCAGGCTGTTGTCTTTCTCGTTCGAGACCCAGGCGATGCTGGCGGCGGCAGGGCCGGTGGCGAGCAACACCGCGCCGAGGGCGAGCACCTGGCGCAGCAGGATCGGTTGGAACAGCGGGCGGCGCATGGCGGTTTTCCTTATTGTTGTTGTCGATCAGGGGTAGCGGCAGCTCACTTCGGGCTGGTCGTAGCCCAGGCTGTCCATTTCATTGCTGGGGTGCAGGAAACCGTCCTGGGGCGAAGTGCTGACCAGGGCCCGTGGCTGGACCAGGGGAATCGGTTGGCGCAGTTGTCCGTTCCAGGGGCGATAGCTGAGCTTGCGCCCCTTGAAACCATCCAGCGGCAACTGATCGCTCAAGGCCAGTTGGCGGATGGCGATTGGGTCGGCCTGGCGCAGTTTGCTCACCGCGCTGGCGATGCTGCGCACGGCGATCCAGGCGGCGAAGTCACGGTCGTTCATCCAGCGTCCGGCCAGGGCTTCGAAGCGCTTTTGCAACTGCGCCGCGCCGTAGGTTTCCACGGTCTTGTGCCAGCCGGTGGGGGTCAGTCCCTGGGTGCCGGCCACCGGGCGCGGGTACCAGGTCTGGTAAGGCAGGTACTCACCGAAGTCGCCACGTTCATCGGCCACCAGCACCACGTCGTATTCGGCGGTCTGGGTGAACAGTGGCATGTCGGCCTGGGCGCTCCGGCGCTGGTCATTGTCGAACTGCCAGGTCTTCTCGGCCACGGTCTTCAGGCCGAAGCGTTTCATGGCCCGGCGCAGGGCGTTGGCATAGGCCTGGTCCTCGGGCGTCTGCCCAACAATCAGCAACGCCTTCTGCCATTTGCGCACGACGCTGAATTGCACCAGCGCGTCGGCGAGCATGGCCCGGTCGGGCAGGCTGTGCAGCACGTTGCCCAGGCAGTCAGTGGTGCGCAGGCTGTCGTCGGGACTGCCGGCGTTGAACAGCAGGCTGTCGGGCAGGGCCGCGCTGAGCTGGCGCAGACTGGCGGCCGGTGCGTTGACCACGAACAGCCGCAGGCCCTGCTCATGCTGTGCGCGGGCGGCCTGGAGCAAGGCTTCGGGGCTGTCGACGCTGGCGCTTTCCAGGCGGTAATCCTGCTTGAGAAAACGTCCGGTGCTGTTGCTGTCGATGATCGCCAGTTCGGCGCCGCGCAAGCCCGCGTCGGCGGGCTCGACAATGACATTGGACAGCAGCGGCCCCGGGTCGGGACGGTAACCCAGGTATCCTATGCGCACCTGCAGCGGCATTGCGTCCTCAGCCTGGACGGCGGTGGCTGCCATCAGAGCGATCAAGGTGAAGCTGACGAGCCGGCGCATAACACCTCCATTGCGGGTAGCGCCAGCATAGGAAGCCCTTGGTCAGGGGGGAATATGCAGAAAGTACCGCCGGGGCAGTACCAAGGTAGTAGCTCGTGGTCGACGAGGGCGTTTTAGGATGCAGGCAATCGTCATTCATCAGGGAGCGGACAGACCGTGCGGACTTTCAAGGCATTGCTGCTGCCGTTGTTGCTGATCCTGAGCTTGATTGGGGTTGATCGGCTGTCCGGTGGTCACCGCGGTCCCCCTGTGGGAGCGAGCCTGCTCGCGATGACGGCGGCACATCCAACATCCCCGCCGGCTGGAGCACCGCTATCGCGAGCAGGCTCGCTCCCACAAGGGGCATGTGCCGATGCCGTGATGGGCTGTTGAGCATGTCGGCCCTGTGGCGGATCAATCTGTGGGTGGTGGCCTTCTTCGGCCTGGTCACGCTGGCCTGTGCGGGCCTGTTGCTGCATCAGGCCATGACCGACGTAAAGCGCGAGCTGCAATCGGCCGGTTCCGTGGTGCAGTACCTGCGCGAAACCGCCGAGCGCGATCCGGCCAGCCTTCAGGAGCGCCTGACCGGTAGCCTGCGCCATGTGCGGGTGCGCTGGCTGGCACCGGGGGAAGCCTTGCCGACGGGCGTCGACAGCGGGCTGAAGGCCTGGCTCGGCCGGCAAGTGCTCGTCGACGGCTCGGCGCCTCAGGTGATCGGCCTGCGGGACGGTCGTCAGGCCTGGATCGCCGTCGACCCACGGGACGAAATCGAGGAAATCCTCGACTCGCTGGTGCAGTTGCTGGGCGTCTGCGCCATGGCCCTGCTGGTCAGTCTGCTGGTGATCCGCTGGGCGGTGCGCCGGGGCATGGGGTTGCTGGATGAGTTGCTCGAAGCGTTGCGCCAGGTGTCGACCGGCGATCTGCGGGTGTGCTTGCCCGCCGAAGGCATCCCGGAGGCGCGGCAACTGGCGGGGCATTTCAACCGGATGACCGCTGCCCTGGCCCGGTCCCAGGCCGATAACACCCGACTCACCCAGGCGCTGTTGGCTGTCCAGGAACAGGAGCGCACCCACTTGGCCCAGGCCCTGCACGATGACCTCGGTCAATACGTGGCCGGCATCCGCGCCCGGGCCTGCCTGCTGCGCCTGGTCACCGACCAGCCGTCGGTGCTGGAGCAAACCGTCAGCCAGCTCGAAGATCACTGCGAGCACTTGCAACAAGGCTTCCGGGCGTTGGTGCACGACCTGTACCCGGTGGTGCTGCAGCACTTGCCGCTGGACGAGGCCATCGGATTGTTGGCGCGGCAATGCCAGGACACCCATGGCATTGCCTGCGAATTGCGGGTCGATGGCGCCTTGCCGCCGTTGTCCGGGCCAGACAAGATCCATTTGTATCGCCTGGTCCAGGAGGCACTGACCAACGTTGCCCGTCATGCCAGCGCCACCCGGGTGCGGATCCGCTTGCACCGGCGCGGCGGACGCCTGCGGCTGTGGGTGCGCGACAACGGCCTGGGGGCGACGCAGCCGCCCCGAGCGGGTGTCGGCCTGCATTCGATGTCCGAACGGGCTCGCAGCCTGGGTGGCGAGCTGCGTGTCATCTGCCGCCCCGGTGCCGGTTGGGCGCTGGCGGTGAATATCCCCCTGGAGGCGCGATGAACATTTTGTTGGTGGATGATCATGCAGTGGTCCGGCAGGGCTTCGCCAGCCTGCTGCGGGCCTTGATGCCTGATCTGCAGGTCCGTGAAGCGGCCACGGGCGAAGAGGCGCTGAGCCTGGTGCAGGAGCAGGTGCCGCACCTGGTGATCATGGACTTCGGCCTGCCCGGCATCAGTGGTCTGGAAACCACCCGGCGCCTGCGCCAGCGTCTGCCGCAACTGCGCGTGCTGTTCTTCAGCATGCACGATGAATTGCCGTTGGTGCGCCAGGCGCTGGACGCCGGCGCCGCGGGTTACCTGACCAAGAACTCGGCGCCTCAGGTCCTGGTGGAGGCAGTGCGGCGGGTACTGGCCGGCCACGCCTATATCGAACAATCCCTTGCGACCCAACTGGCCTGTGCCAGCTCCCGGCACAACGCCGATCCGCGCTTGCAATGTATGACCCAGCGCGAGCTGGAAATTTTCGTCATGCTCGCCAAGGGTACCCCCGCCCGCACGATCGCCGAGCAACTGTGCATCAGTGCCAAGACCGTGTCCAACCACCTGACGCTGCTCAAGAGCAAGCTGCAGGTCAGCTCCCATGCCGAGCTGGTGCATTTGGGTATCGATATGGGCGTGGTGCGGGTGGCGGGGTAAAACCTCGCCACGGGGGACCGTGGGTTACTGGGCCCAAGACATTGGGCACCCAGTACAACCCTCCATGTTCGCTCCCTGGAAATTCCCATAGTGCTGGCGTGAACCGCTCAGGTTGGCCTGTTCCAGGTTGCTTTCCCCCAGCTTGGCTTCCTGCAGGTTGGCGTCCCGCAGGTCGGCACCCTTGAGGTCGGCCTTGCTCAGCCAGGCCATCTCCAGATCGGCGGCTTGCAGATTGGCATCGTGCAGGCGCGCGCCGGACAGTCGGGAAAATTGCAGGTACGCGGCGCTCAGGTCGGCGCCTTGGAACTGTGCGCCCTGGGCGAACACCCCCCAGGCCTGGACAGCCTTGAGGGTGGCGTCGGTTAAGTCGGCCAGGCGCAGGTTGCTTTGTTGCAGGCTGGCGCGGGTCAGGTTGGCGCCTTGCAGACGGGCTTTCTCCAGATTCGCCAGGTCCAGCCGTGCATGGCGCAGATCGGCACCCCGCAGGTCCGCGCCGCTGAGGTTCATCTTGCGCAGGTCCTGGTTCGCCAGTTGGGCACCTCGCAAGTCGGCACCGGGGCATTGACTGGATTCGGCGATGACGCAGCCGTTGAGGGTCAGGGGGGCTTCGGTGTCGTCGGCGTGGGCGCTGAAGACGAGCAGCACCCATGCCAGGGGCAGGTAATTCATGGCAGTAGACTCGGTCAGCCCTGTGGGAGCGAGCCTGCTCGCGATTCGGTGTGTCAGTCGACATCTATTCAGGCTGATCCATCGCTTCGCGAGCAGGCTCGCTCCCACAGGGGAATGGGTTGAGGTTTTGAGGGACGCGCTACTTCTGCGCCGTGGCCTTGTCCCAGCCTGGGATCTTGAACACCCAGAACGAGCCGCCCTGTGCCACGGGCTTGGTCAGCTCCGCCATGTCGCCGCCCCACAACGGCACGGCGCCGCCATAACCGACGGTCACGCCGATGTACTGCTCGCCGTCCTGTTCCCAGGTGATGGGCGGGGAGACGATGCCGCTGCCGGTCTGGAATTTCCACAGCTCCTTGCCGGTCCTGGCATCGAACGCCTTGAAGAAGCCATCACCGGTGCCGGTGAACACCAGGTTGCCCTTGGTCGCCAGTACGCCGGCCCACAATGGCAGCGGCTCCTTGTGCTCCCAGACCACCTTGCCCGTGCTGGGGTTCATCGCCCGCAGGCTGCCGACGTGATCGTCGTACATGCGCTTGATGCGAAACCCCATGCCGAGGTAAGCCGAGCCCTTCTTGTAGTTCACTTCCTCGGTCCAGTATTCCTCTTTCCATTGGTTGCCCGGGACGTAGAACAACCCGGTGTCCTGGCTGTACGCCATGGGGTTCCAGTTCTTGCCGCCCAGGAACGGCGGCGAGACTTCCACCGGCTTGCCCCGGGTTTCGCCGGGCAACGGCTTGGCCGGGCGCTGGCCGGGGTTCTCCACGGGGCGACCGGTCTTGAGATCGATGTGGCTGGCCCAGGTGATGTTGTCGACGAAGGGGAACGCGTTCTGCAACTTGCCGTTGTTGCGGTCTACAACGTAGAAGAAGCCGTTGCGGTCGGCATGGGCGGTGGCCTTGATGACCTTGCCGTCTTTGTCCTTGTAGTCGAACAGCACCAGCTCGTTGTTGCCGGAAAAATCCCAGGCATCGTTGGGCGTGTGCTGGTAGAACCACTTCACTTCGCCCGTGCTCGGGTCGACGCCGACCTGGCCGGAGGTGTAGAGGCTGTCATAGTCGTGGGGGTTGCCGTCCTTGGCTGTCCGGGCCCAGGTGTTCCAGGGGCCGGGGTTGCCCGCGCCGACGATGATGGTGTTGGTCTCGGGATCGAAACTGGCGCTCTGCCAGGGCGCGCCGCCGCCGTGGCTCCAGGCTTCGACCTTGCCCGTTTCAGTGGTCTTGTCGTCGGGCCAGGAGGGCGCCTTCACATCGCCGGTGGGGGTGCTGTCCTTGCCGTTGAGGCGACCCATGTGGCCCTCGACGAAGGGACGCATCCAGACTTCCTCGCCCGTCTCGGGATCGCGGGCGAACAACTGCCCGACCACGCCGAATTCATCGCCGGAACTGCCGTGGATCAGCAGCACCTTGCCGCTGGTCTTGTCCTTGATCAGCACCGGGGCGCCGGTCATGGTGTAGCCGCCGGCGTGATCGCCGAACTTCTTGTTCCATACGACCTTGCCGGTGTTTTTGTCCAGGGCGACCACTCGGGCGTCCAGGGTGCCGAAGTAGATCTTGTCGCCATAGATGGCCGCGCCGCGATTGACCACGTCGCAGCATGGGCGAATGTTGTCCGGCAGGCGGTGGTTGTAGGTCCATAGGCGCTTGCCGGTCTTGGCGTCGAGGGCGAACACCCGCGAGTAGGAGCCGGTGACGTAGACCACGCCGTCGCTGACGATGGCCTGGGATTCCTGGCCGCGCTGCTTCTCGTCGCCGAATGAGTAGGACCAGGCCGGGGTCAGCTTGAACACGTTCTTATCGTTGACCTGGGCCAGCGGGCTCCAGCGCTGGGCGTTGGTGCCCATGCCGTATTGCAGCACGTCTTTGGTGGTCAGGTGGTCGTTGGCGATGTCTTCCCAACTGACCCCCGACGCTGCGGCGCGGGCCAAAGGGCTTAGCGACAGACTGCCGGCCAGCAGCAAGGCAACGGTCAGGGAGGAGAGGGCGGGTAGCGTTTTTATTCTCATGGTGGCAGTTCCCAGTGAAAGGTTTTGGCACGACTAGGTTGGGTCGCGCCGGGGGCCCGCCGATACGGAAAAAGTCCCGCCTTTGCCGGGAAGACTTCCCGAACCACCTGTCTTTGCGACTTGCGTCGGATGGCCTGCTACCAAGGAACTAGGACCCGGCCACCAAAGCAGCATTCGGCTGGCGCGGCACGGTTCCTAAGATGACGGCACGGCCTCTGTAGAGAGGTCAGCGTGCAATCCAGAGGGCATAACAATGACAACAAAACGCAACGCCATCATCGCTACCGCTTTGCTGATGGGGCTGGCCGGCGCAGGCTCCGTGTGGGCCCATGGCAACGTAGTGCCCCAGGCAGTGGAGACCAAGGGTCTGACCCCGATCAAGGACACCGGCGTCGCGTTGGATGGCGACGGCTGGGCTTCCGTGAACCCCTACCGCACCTCGCCCGAGCATGACCGGGCCGTGGAGATCGGCGCGTCGGCCTACAACCAGAACTGTGCCGCGTGCCACGGCCTGGAAGCCAAGTCCGGTGGGATCGCGCCCGACCTGCGCATGTTGGACGCCGCTGAAGCCGGCGATGAGTGGTTCGTCGAGCGGGTGCGCCACGGCGCGGTGCGCGACGGTCGGGTCTACATGCCGAAAATGGCCGACTACCTGAGCCAGGAAGCCCTTTGGGCGGTGCGCACCTACCTTGACAGCGTGCACGTCGAGGAGTGATCGCCATGCGCCTGTTCGCGTGGGTAATCTGCAGCGTGCTGCTGTGTAGCCAGGCCGTGCAGGCGCAAGTGCGCAGCTACGACCAGATGATTGCCTCCGGTGAGTTGAAGGTGGCGGTCTACAAGGACTTCGCGCCCTACAGCTTCGAAGCCGACGGCCAGCCCAGGGGCGTTGATGTGGAACTGGCCCAGGCCCTGGCCAAGGCGCTGGGTGTGCGCCTGCAACTGATCTGGGCGCCACCCGGCGAGAAGCTTGACGACGACCTGCGCGATTACATCTGGCGCAGCAGTCCGCTGCACGATCGCCAACTGGCCGACCTGATGATGCGCGTGCCCTACGATCACGACTACGTGCAAAGAAGCAACGATATCGGAGAACTGGAAAACGCCCAGGTGGTGATGTTCGGGCCTTACCAGCAGGAGTGTTGGCAGGTGGCCTATGACCGCCGTCGATTGGATTCGGTCGGCAGCGTCGCGGTGTTTCAGCAGCATCCCATCGGGGTTGAAGTCGACAGCGTGCCGTCGTTCTACCTGACGTCGGTGTTCAACGGCATGCTTAGCGCCAAAACCCATCATTACCCCAGCGTCGCCCAGGCGTTCAAGGCCATGCGGGCAGGTGAGGTCGACGCCGTCATGGCCATGCGCGGGGAGATCGACTGGCAGGTCCACGAGGCGGCCGATGCGCAATTGGCGCTCGCGGAAAATGCCTACCCGAACATGGGCAAGCAGCGTTGGGAAATCGGCATGGCGGTGCATGAAAGCAACCGGCAACTGGCCTATGCGGTAGAGGAGGCGCTGGAAGGCCTCATCCGCGACGGCAGCCTCAAGGCCGTCTATGCCCATTACGGCCTGCGTTACGACGTGCCGGACATGTACCAATAGGAGCGCAGGGATGAAATGGCTCGCGTGTTGCCTGCTGGGGGTCGGCCTGCCAATGATGACGCTGGCGGCGGTCGAGCCGGGAAAGGACCCGGTTCCGTCGGTGATGTGGGCGTTCTATCACAAACAACTGCTGGGCGACGCGCCGTTCGTGTTCGACGAGCGGGTCCGGCTGCTGGCGCCGCCCTTTGCCGAAGATGCCCGCCAAGTGCCGCTGGAAATCGACGCTCGCGCCTTTGCCGGCGACGTGGTGCGGGTGCTGGCCTGGGCAGAGCTCAATCCGTTGCCCAGGATCGTCGACTTCCGGCCGGAGGCGCGGGTGTTGCCCTGGCTGTCGATCCGCATCCGTATCGAGCAAGCCACGCCGCTGCGCGCCGCCGTGCAGACCCGCGATGGCCTGTGGCACGTCGGCTCGACCCTGATCGATGCGGCCGGCGGTGGCTGTACCGCGCCCAGTGTGGTGCGCACCCAGCCAGGCTGGGAGGAACACCTGGGCGAAGTGCTCGGTGCCCGTTATCCCCGGGGCGACACCAGTCGGCTGCGTGTGCAGGTGGCCCATCCGATGGATAACGGCCTGGTGAGCGGCATTCCTGAATTCTTCCTCAACCAGGCTCAATTGCTCGACGCCGACGGTCAGGTGCTGGCGCGCCTGGAGCTGTTCCCGGCGGTCAGCGAAAACCCCAACCTGGGCTTCGACGTACAAGGCCCCGGACAGACCCGCCTGATGTTGCGCGACAACAGCGGCAATCAATTCGAGGCGGCGATCCCCTGACCCCAAGGAGCGCGCCATGCGCTGGATGCTATTGATCTGCTTGTGCCTGCCGGTGTGGGCCGGCGCGGCGGACTATTCGCTCAAACCCCGGCAGATTGCCGAGGGGACGTGGCTGCTGGAAGGCAGCACCGAGAACTTCGCCAAGGCCAACGGCGGCAACATCGTCAATACCGGTTTCATCGTCACCGATGCCGGCGTGGTGGTGATCGACACCGGGCCGTCGAAGCGCTACGGGGAAGCCCTGCGCCAGGCCATCGCGGCGACCACGGACAAACCGGTGATCCAGGTGCTGTTGACCCATCATCATCCGGACCATGTGCTGGGCAATCAGGCCTTCAGCGACGTTCCTATCGGCGCCCTGGCGGGTACCACCGACCTGCTCCGCCAGCAGGGCGACGCCATGGCCGAAAACATGTACCGGCTAGTGGGCGACTGGATGCGTGGCACCGAGGTGGTGCTGCCGACCCAAACCGTGATTCCCGGTACGCTGAAGGTGGGCAATCATTCGTTGCGGCTGTTGCAACTGGCCGGGCACACCGGGGCTGACCTGGCGATATTCGACGAAACCACCGGCGTGTTGTTCGCCGGCGACCTGGTGTTCTACGAACGGGCCTTGACCACGCCAAACAGCCCGGGGCTGGAGGTGTGGCTCAAGGACCTGGACACCTTGCAGGCCTTGCCCTGGACGCTGATCGTCCCCGGTCATGGCCCCGTGGCGAGCGATGTCCGGCCCTTCGTGCAGATGCGCGACTACCTGGGCTGGCTCGACCAATTGATGCGCGACGGCGCCGCCCGGGGCGACGACATGGCCGAGATGATCCGCAGCCCCATTCCCGAGCGCTTTGCCGGGATCAGCCTGAGCCGCTATGAGCTGATTCGCAGTGTCAGTCATCTTTATCCGCGGTATGAGCGAGTGGGGATGAAGCGGGTGGATGCCAAATAGTCTGGGCAAATGAAACCTGTGGCGAGGGGATTCATCCCCGCTGGGCTGCGAAGCAGCCCCAGAAATAGTTTGATCGACACAAAGTCGGAGTGGCTGAAAAAGGGGCCGCTGCGCAGCCCAGCGGGGATGAATCCCCTCGCCACAGTGGCTCGCGCCAAACCCCACATGTACCAAGGAACTAGAAAACTCAACACAGCGTGCAATTGTTGGTAGCGGCTCCGAGCCCAAGAATCTGTGGCAGACCGGGAAAATTTCCCGGGTATAACAATAACCGCAGAGGTAGCCGTCATGACTCATCCCGCACGTCGCCAACCCTTCGCCGTGAGCCTGCTGCTCAGTGCCATGCTGCTGTCCGGTTCGGCCCTGGCCGCCGTGACCGATCAGGAAATTCTCCAGGACCCGAAAAACCCGCAGCAGATCGTCACCAACGGTCTCGGCGTCCAGGGCCAGCGCTACAGCCCGCTCGACACCCTTAATGTCAACAACGTCAAGGACCTGCGGCCGGTCTGGGCGTTCTCCTTCGGCGGCGAAAAACAGCGCGGCCAGCAGGCCCAGCCGATGATCAAGGATGGGGTGATGTACCTCACCGGATCCTACTCGCGGGTGTTCGCGGTGGACGCCCGTACCGGCAAGAAACTCTGGCAGTACGACGCGCGCCTGCCCGATGACATCCGTCCCTGCTGCGACGTGATCAACCGTGGCGTGGCGCTGTACGGTGACCTGGTGTTCTTCGGCACCCTCGATGCCAAGCTGGTCGCCTTGAACAAGGACACCGGTAAGGTGGTCTGGAGCAAGAAGGTCGCTGACCACAAGGAAGGCTATTCCATCAGCGCCGCGCCCATCGTCGTCAACGGCAAGCTGATCACCGGCGTGGCGGGCGGCGAGTTTGGTGTGGTGGGCCAGATCAGCGCCTTCGATCCGAAAAACGGTGAGCTGCTGTGGACCCGGCCGACCGTGGAAGGGCACATGGGCTACGTCTACAAGGACGGCAAGGCTGTCGAGAATGGCATCTCCGGTGGCGAGGCCGGCAAGACCTGGCCGGGGGACCTCTGGAAAACCGGTGGCGCTGCGCCCTGGCTGGGCGGCTACTACGATCCGGAAACCAACCTGCTGCTGTTCGGCACCGGCAACCCGGCCCCGTGGAACTCCCACCTGCGTCCTGGCGACAACCTCTATTCCTCGTCGCGTCTGGCGCTGAATCCGGACGACGGCAGCATCAAGTGGCACTTCCAGAGCACGCCCCACGACGGCTGGGACTATGACGGCGTCAACGAGCTGATCTCCTTCAACTACAAGGAAGGTGGCAAGGACATCAAGGCGGCGGCCACCGCTGACCGTAACGGTTTCTTCTACGTGCTCGATCGCACCAACGGCAAGTTCATCCGTGGCTTCCCGTTCGTAGACAAGATCACCTGGGCCAGCGGCCTGGACAAGGACGGTCGGCCGATCTACAACGAGGCCAGCCGTCCGGGCGCGCCGGGCAGTGAAGCCAAAGGCAGCTCGGTGTTCGTCGCCCCGGCGTTCCTCGGTGCGAAGAACTGGATGCCGATGGCCTACAACCGGGACACCGGGCTGTTCTATGTGCCGTCCAACGAGTGGGGCATGGACATCTGGAACGAAGGCATCGCCTACAAGAAAGGCGCGGCGTTCCTCGGCGCGGGGTTCACCATCAAGCCGCTGAACGAGGACTACATCGGCGTGCTGCGGGCCATCGATCCGAAGACCGGCAAGGAGGTCTGGCGCCACAAGAACTACGCGCCGCTGTGGGGCGGGGTACTGACCACCAAGGGCAACCTGGTGTTCACCGGTACACCTGAAGGTTTCCTCCAGGCCTTCAACGCCAAGACCGGGGAAAAGGTCTGGGAATTCCAGACCGGTTCCGGCGTGCTCGGCTCGCCGATTACCTGGGAAATGGACGGCGAGCAGTACGTCTCCGTGGTTTCGGGCTGGGGCGGCGCCGTACCGCTGTGGGGCGGTGAAGTGGCCAAGCGGGTGAAGGACTTCAACCAGGGCGGCATGCTCTGGACCTTCAAGCTGCCGAAGGATCTGGTGGCCAAGCGCTGAACCGAAGCAGGGCTGAGCGCTGTCTTTGTAGTGAGATAGCAACCTGTGGGAGCACGGCTTGCCCGCGATGAAGTTGACGCGGTTCATCTTGAAACCGAGGCGCTTCCATCGCGGGCAAGCCTTGCTCCCACAGAGCAAAAGCGCCGATGCCAGTTTTCTGCATTCCAACCCACAAACCTACGACCAAATAACGAGAGCCCCTCCTGCCAACGACGCATTCGTCTGGCCGGCGGGGCTCTCTACCATCGGCCTATCGCCTGTCCCGTGACAGGCATCGACCAGGCAGAGGCCCATCATGATCTACGCACAACCCGGAACCCCAGGTGCCGTCGTTTCCTTCAAACCGCGCTATGGCAACTTCATCGGTGGCGAATTCGTCGCGCCGGTGCATGGCGAGTACTTCACCAACACGTCGCCGGTCAACGGTCAGGTGATCGCCGAATTCCCGCGATCCAGCGCCGCCGACATCGACAAGGCCCTGGATGCCGCCCATGCCGCCGCCGATGCCTGGGGCAAAACGTCGGTGCAGGACCGCTCCCTGGTGCTGCTGAAAATCGCCGACCGTATCGAACAGAACCTGGAAATCCTCGCGGTCAGCGAAACCTGGGACAACGGCAAGGCCGTGCGCGAAACCCTCAACGCCGACGTCCCGCTGGCGGCTGATCATTTCCGTTATTTCGCCGGGTGCATCCGTGCCCAGGAAGGCGGCGCGGCCGAGATCAACGAGTTGACCACGGCGTACCATTTCCATGAGCCGCTGGGCGTGGTCGGGCAGATCATCCCGTGGAACTTCCCCTTGCTGATGGCGGCCTGGAAACTCGCCCCGGCCCTGGCTGCCGGTAACTGCATCGTGCTCAAGCCGGCGGAGCAGACGCCGCTGTCGATCATGGTCTTTGCCGAACTGATCGCCGACCTGCTGCCGGCCGGTGTGCTGAACATCGTCCATGGTTTCGGTCGCGAAGCCGGCGAAGCCCTGGCGACCAGCAAGCGCATCGCCAAGATCGCCTTCACCGGTTCCACCCCGGTAGGCTCGCACATCATGAAATGCGCCGCCGAGAACATCATCCCGTCCACCGTAGAGCTGGGCGGCAAGTCGCCGAACATCTTCTTCGAAGACATCATGCAGGCCGAGCCGGCGTTCATCGAGAAGGCGGCCGAGGGCCTGGTGCTGGCGTTCTTCAACCAGGGCGAAGTCTGCACCTGCCCATCCCGCGCCCTGGTGCAGGAATCGATCTACGACGAATTCATGCAAGTGGTGATGAAGAAGATCGAGCAGATCAAACGCGGCGACCCGCTGGACACCGACACCATGGTCGGCGCCCAGGCGTCCGAGCAACAATACGACAAGATCCTTTCGTACCTGGACATCGCCCGCGAGGAGGGTGCCGAACTGCTGACCGGCGGCGCGGCCGAGCGCCTGGAGGGGGACTTGTCGAGCGGTTATTACATCCAGCCGACCCTGCTCAAGGGCCACAACAAAATGCGTGTGTTCCAGGAAGAAATCTTCGGCCCGGTGGTGGGCGTGACCACCTTCAAGGACGAAGCCGAAGCCCTGGCGATCGCCAATGACAGCGAGTTCGGCCTCGGCGCCGGCCTTTGGACCCGCGACATCAACCGCGCCTACCGCATGGGGCGGGCGATCAAGGCCGGGCGCGTGTGGACCAACTGCTATCACCTGTACCCGGCCCACGCGGCGTTCGGCGGCTACAAGAAGTCCGGCGTGGGGCGTGAAACCCACAAGATGATGCTTGACCATTACCAGCAGACCAAGAACCTGCTGGTGAGCTATGACATCAATCCGTTGGGCTTCTTCTAACCTTCGGAAACAGCGCTAAACCCTGTGGGAGCGAGCCTGCTCGCGATGAAGCCGGATCAGTCGACAATTGTGTTGGCTGACCCGGCTTCATCGCGAGCGGGCTCGCTCCCACATTGGATTGATGTAGAACCTGCTACCAACGCACCCCATCCACCGCTTCGAAAGTAGCATTCGAACCCACGGCACCCCGTGCATTAATGACCTTGCCGGAATCGTCCGGTACAAGAAGAGGAAAGACCCATGTGGACTAAACCCGCGTACACCGACCTGCGTATCGGCTTCGAAGTGACGATGTACTTCGCCAATCGATGAGCGTCGGCCCGGCCTGATGCGTTCAGGCCGGGCTACCCATTGGTCTGATTGCATTACCGGCGGGATGCTTTAGGCTCTGGGTATCCAACACAATAAGAACAGGCTTACCAATGAGCCATGTACCCGAAAAGATGAGCCTCAGCCCGCTGCGCAAGTTCGTTTCTCCTGAAATTATGTTCGGTGCCGGTTGTCGGCACAATGTCGGTAATTACGCCCAGACCTTCGGCGCGCGCAAGGTGTTGGTGGTCACCGATCCAGGCGTCATCGCCGCCGGCTGGGTGGGTGATGTCGAGGCCAGTCTCCAGGCCCTGGGTATCGATTACTGCATCTACAGCGACGTTTCGCCCAACCCCCGGGTCGAGGAAGTGATGCTCGGTGCCGAGCTGTACCGGGAAAACCACTGTGACGTCATCGTCGCGGTCGGTGGTGGCAGCCCCATGGACTGCGGCAAAGCCATCGGGATCGTGGTCGCCCATGGCCGCAACATCCTCGAATTCGAAGGCGTCGACACCCTGCACGTGCCGAGCCCACCGCTGATCCTCATTCCCACCACGGCCGGGACTTCGGCCGACGTCTCGCAGTTCGTGATCATCTCCAACCAGCAGGAGCGCATGAAGTTCTCCATCGTCAGCAAGGCCGCCGTGCCGGATGTCTCGCTGATCGACCCGGAAACCACCCTGAGCATGGACCCGTTCCTGTCGGCCTGTACCGGCATCGACGCGTTGGTGCACGCTATCGAGGCCTTCGTCTCCACCGGTCACGGCCCGCTCACCGACCCGCATGCGCTGGAGGCGATGCGGCTGATCAACGGCAACCTGGTGCAGATGATCGCCAACCCGGCGGACGTCGCCCTGCGGGAAAAGATCATGCTCGGCAGCATGCAGGCCGGGCTCGCGTTCTCCAACGCGATTCTCGGCGCCGTGCACGCCATGTCCCATAGCCTGGGAGGCTTCCTGGACCTGCCCCATGGCCTGTGCAACGCGGTGCTGGTGGAGCATGTCGTGGCGTTCAACTACAACTCGGCGCCGGATCGTTTCAAGGTGATCGCCGAGACGCTGGGAGTCGACTGCCGTGGATTGAATCATCGACAGATCCGCACCCGATTGGTGGAACACCTGATTGCGCTCAAACACACCATCGGCTTCCACGAAACCCTGGGCCTGCATGGCGTGAGCACTTCGGATATTCCTTTCCTGTCCCAGCACGCGATGGATGATCCGTGCATCCTCACCAACCCTCGGGAGTCGAGCCAGCGGGATGTCGAGGTCGTCTATGGCGAAGCCCTCTGACGAACAGCAAAAGGCCCTGGCCGGGCTGCTGGGGCTGGGCAATCATTCGACGCGCAAGAGCCATTACCCCGAACTGGCGGCGCGCCTCGAGGATCTGGAGCTGGCCCGCCAGCGCCTGCAACAGCTCAACGACCAGTTGGAACAGCGGGTGGCCGAGCGCACCGATGAGTTGCTGGAGGCCAATCACAACCTCCAGCAGCAGATCGCCCAGCGCAAGCTCGTCGAGCAGCAGTTGCGCGACGCCCGCGACGCCGCTCAGGCCGCCAACCGCAGCAAGGACAAGTACCTGGCCGCCGCCAGCCATGACCTGCTCCAACCGCTCAACGCCGCACGCCTGCTGATCGCCACGCTGCGCGAGCGCCAGTTGCCGAACACCGAGCAGGTCTTGGTGGAGCGTACTCACCAGGCCCTGGAGGGCGCGGAAGACCTGCTCACCGATCTGCTGGATATTTCCCGGCTGGACCAGGCTGCGGTTCGCCCGGACGTTGCGTCCTATCGCCTGGACGAGTTGCTGGCGCCGTTGGTTTCCGAGTTTCAATCGGTGGCGGGCGCCGCGGGGCTGGAGCTGCGTGCGCGTTTCGGCGAGGCAGTGGTCATGACCGACCTGCGCCTGCTGACGCGCATCTTGCGCAACCTGCTCAGCAACGCCTGCCGCTATACCAACCAGGGCGGCATTCTCCTGGCCGCCAGGCGCCGGGGAGGGCGCCTGAGCCTGGAAGTCTGGGACACGGGACGCGGGATTGCCGCCGACTGCTTGGAGTCGATCTTCCTTGAGTTCAACCAGCTGGACGTAGGCCGGGCGGCGGACCGCAAAGGTGTGGGATTGGGGTTGGCTATCGTCGAGCGCATCGCCCATATCCTTGGCTACCGGGTCCAGGTGCGTTCCCGGCCAGGACGCGGCTCGGTGTTCAGCATCGAAGTGCCGCTGTCGGATGAAAAACCGTTGCCCCTGTCCGAGACACCGGTCCTGGCAATGACTGGCAACCCGTTGCCCGGCCGCCGACTGCTGGTGATCGACAATGAACTCAGCATCCTGCAAAGCATGGCCGCGCTGCTGGGGCAGTGGGGCTGCGACGTGCTGACCGCCACCGACGAAGCGGCCGCTCTCGAGGCGCTGCAAGGCCACGCACCGGAGCTGATCCTGGCGGATTTCCACCTGGACCATGGGGTGGTCGGCTGCGAGGTGGTCAGGCACTTGCGCGAGCATTTCCAGCAGACCATCCCGGCGGTGATCATCACCGCCGACCGCAGCGACCAATGCCGCCGCGCGCTGCGCAAACTGAATGCGCCGCTGCTGAACAAACCGGTCAAGCCAGGCAAGTTGCGAGCGGTGTTGAGCCAGTTGCTGGGGTAGCACCCACCGCTCCCACAGGCTTTTGCAAGTAACCCCGAATATTTTCGAGCTGAAGACCGCCATCAAAACGCCGCCATTTGATCGGCGTTTTCGCCCTGAATGTAAAAAGAGGCTTCGGTCTGGTTATTTCATTCTGTAAACTCCCCCCGCTGCGACAATCGGGCACGGCCACGCCAGCCCCGATCAAGACCGTTTTGCAGTGTCCCTCACCCAGCTGAAGCCAAGACCTACAAGAAGTCAGTGCCGGAGAGACAGAAAACTTGAGGCCGCTGATTACGCGGCCCTGTAGGTCCATCCTCCAGTCCATTCGAACCCGCCGCGCTGGCGTTGCCGGCCATGGGCGTGGTCTATCCTTGAACAGACCGGAGGGCGGAATGGCGTTCCATCCTAGGGATACACACATGTTGAAGAAAACACACACGGCGCTGCTGGGCCTGGCGATGGCGATGGGTCTTGCGACCACGCACGCCGCCGAGGCAAAAAAAGTGGATGTCCTGCTCATCGGTGGGGGCATCATGAGCTCGACACTCGGCGTCTGGCTCAATGAGCTGGAGCCGGGCTGGACCATGGAAATGGTCGAGCGCCTGGACGGTGTTGCCGAAGAGAGTTCCAACGGCTGGAACAACGCCGGTACCGGTCACTCCGCGCTGGCCGAGCTGAACTACACGCCGGAAGACAAGGACGGCAAGGTCGAGATCGCCAAGGCCATCGAGATCAACGAAGCCTTCCAGATCTCCCGTCAGTTCTGGTCCTGGCAGGTCAAGAACGGCGTACTGAAGAACCCGCGCTCGTTCATCAATTCCACGCCGCACATGAGCTTCCTGTGGGGTGACGACAACATTGCGTTCCTGAAGAAGCGCTACGAAGCCCTTCAGGCCAGCCCGTTGTTCGCCGGCATGCAGTACTCCGAAGACCCCGCGCAGATCAGCAAGTGGGTTCCGCTGATGATGCAAGGGCGTGATCCGAGCCAGAAAGTCGCGGCCACCTGGAGTCCACTGGGTACCGACGTGAACTTCGGCGAAATCACCCGCCAGTTTGCCGCTTACCTGCAAACCAGGCCGAACTTCTCGCTGAAACTGTCCAGCGAAGTGGAAGACATCACCCGCAATGAAGACGGCACCTGGCGCGTTTCCTACAAGAACCTGAAGGACGGTACCGAAACCGAGACCGACGCCAAGTTCGTGTTCATCGGCGCCGGCGGTGGTGCCTTGCACCTGCTGCAGAAGTCCGACATTCCGGAAGCCCGCGAATACGCCGGCTTCCCGGTGGGTGGTTCGTTCCTGGTGAGCGAGAACCCGACCGTTGCCCAGTTGCACCTGGCGAAGGCCTACGGCAAGGCTTCGGTGGGCGCGCCACCGATGTCGGTTCCGCACCTGGATACCCGCGTACTCGATGGCAAGCGGGTGATCCTGTTTGGCCCGTTCGCGACCTTCTCCACCAAGTTCCTGAAGAACGGTTCGTACTTCGACCTGCTGACCAGCACCACGACCCACAACGTCTGGCCGATGACGAAGGTCGGTATCGAGCAGTACCCGCTGGTCGAGTACCTGGCCGGCCAGCTGATGCTGTCGGACGAAGATCGTTTCAATGCGCTGAAGGAATATTTCCCGCAGGCCAAGCAGGAAGACTGGCGCCTGTGGCAGGCCGGCCAGCGCGTGCAGATCATCAAGCGTGACGAAGAGAAGGGCGGCGTCCTGAAGCTCGGCACCGAAGTGGTCGCCTCCCAGGACGGCAGCATCGCCGGCCTTCTGGGTGCCTCGCCAGGCGCCTCGACCGCCGCACCGATCATGCTGAGCGTGCTGGAGAAGGTCTTCAAGGACAAGGTCGCCAGCCCGGCCTGGCAGGAAAAGCTGCACCAGATCGTGCCAAGCTACGGCACCAAGCTCAACGACAGCCCTGAGCGCGTGGCTCAGGAGTGGGCTTACACCAGCGAAGTCCTGCAACTGGATCCGCCACCTGCGATCGGCAAGCCAGGCGCCCCTGCGGCACCGGCCAAGCCGGCTGCCAAAAGCGACGGCAACCCAGCGGCTGATATGGCGCTGTAAAGCGGACATTGTCTGTTGATGCATAAAAACGCCGCTCATTGAGCGGCGTTTTTTATTGGGTGATCAGCGATGAACCGCGGTCATGGGCGTTTCCCGGAAGCGCCGGTCAAAATCCTCCGCCAACTGTGCCAGGGTAATGCTGCCCAAACGCTTGAGCAGCAACGCCTGGGCCTCATCGAAGGCGTCGGTCAACGCCCCGTTGACCGCTTGTTCCACCAGGCATTGCGGGTGATCGGTGGACAGGCCGATGGAGAAAATCGAGGTACTGCCCAAGGCCTGATGGATGTCGAGCAAGGTCATGTCCGATAGGGGCTTGCTCAGGGTCCAGCCGCCCCGATGGCCTTTTTCCGATGTGACATAACCTTTTTCCTTGAGCAGCGCCATGGTCCTGCGCACCACCACCGGGTTGGTGCCCAGCATCTGGGCGATGGTGTCCGAGGTGGCGGACTGTTGGTGGCGGTCCATGTGGATCAGGACATGCAGCATGCGGGACAGGCGGGTGTCGGTTCTCATGAGGGACGTGGCGTTCTGTGACTTTCGACAAATGCGAGTATCGCCTGTAATGGCAAAAGTTACGAGATCGTTGACAGGTGCTTTTCAAGAAACTTACGATGTGTCGAGACTTTCATCCCATCGACACTTTCCTTGGAGATCGATCATGCGCTACGACGTCATCATTGCAGGCGGCAGTTACGCCGGTATGTCCGCAGGGCTTCAACTGGCCCGTGCCCGGCGCAAGGTGCTGGTGATCGATGCCGGCCAGCGTCGCAACCGGTTCGCCGCAACCTCCCATGGCTTTCTCGGCCAGGACGGCCGGGCACCCGGTGATATCGCCGAGGATGCCCGTGCCCAGCTCATGGCCTATCCAACCGTGGAATGGCTCTCGGACAGCGCCGTCGGCGCCGCTGCCGAGGCGGGCGGCTTCAGCGTGGAAACCGCCCGTGGCCAACGCTACAGCGCCCGGCGCCTGTTATTGGCCACGGGGGTCATCGATGATCTGCCAGCGGTGGACGGACTGGCGGAGCGCTGGGGCAAAAGCGTTTTCCATTGCCCTTACTGTCACGGATATGAGCTCGAACAAGGGCCGATTGGCGTATTGGCAACTTCAGAAATGTCGCTGCACCACGCGCTGATGCTCCCCGACTGGGGCCCGACGACGTTCTTTCTCAATGGCGCGTTCGAGCCAGACCCGGAACAGCGAGCGAGTCTCGAACAGCGGGGAGTGGCCGTGGTGTCGGAGCGTGTCGAACGCATTGAAGGGGAGCGGGCCAATGTCGTTCTGGCCGATGGCCGAATGGTGGTGATCGATGGGTTGTTTGTCTTGCCGCGTACCCGCGTGGCCGGCTCGCTGGCCGCGTCCCTCGGCTGCGAGCTGGAAGACGGTCCCCTCGGGGCCTTTATCCAGACCGATCTGACCCGCGAAACCAGCGTGCCGGGGGTGTTTGCCTGCGGCGATGCGGCAATGCCGTTCGGGTCGGTCGCGCTGTCCGTCGGCGACGGGGTAAGGGCCGGGTCGGGGGTGCATCGGTCGTTGATATTTGCGAAGGAGTAAGACCTCTAGCAGGCTATTGAGTGCCGAACATGGCAGTCCAATAGATACCCGCATCGCTCTTCGGGTCCACGGCATAACCGGCACCCAGCTCGCGGAACTGCGGGTTCATCAGGTTGGCGCAGTGCCCCGGGCTGGCGAGCCACCCGTCCACCACCTTCAGGGCCGTGTCCTGTCCGGCGGCGATGTTCTCGCCGATCAATTGGCCCAGGTAACCGGCCAGTTCGGCGCGGTCGCCCGGCGTGCGGCCGTCGCGGTCCTTGTGGTCGAAGAAATTGTTGTTTGCCATGGCCCGCGTATGGGTTACGGCGGCCAGGGCCAGGGTGGCATTCCAGGACAGTGGCGTGGTCGCCGCGAAGGTCTCGTTCCCGCACCGGCGGGGCTGGGTGCGGGCGCTATTGATCAGCTTCAGCAGCTTCTGGCCTTCGGCTTGCCAGGCCCCCAGGCGAGCCGACAACAAGGGCCGCGCCAGCACAATGCGCCATTCGCGATCCAGGCGGCTGACGCCGATGTCGACAAACTGTGGGTCCAGCACCACCTGACAAAAACTTTCCTGTATGGCTTTCATCGCCGATTGCGCATTGCGCGGCCCGGACAGGCTGATTGCCTGCACGTTGACCATCGGATAGGCCGTGTGTGCCAGCGCTTGCTGCAGGTCGCCAATGCCGTTGGCCGACAGGATCAACCGCGAATCCATCGCCAATGGTGGCAATTCCAGGGAGGCCTGGCCCGCGCAGCTTTGGGATTGGCTGCGATACAGGTTGATGGACTCGATCAGTTGCGTCTCTTCGGTAGCCACGGCGCCGACGGAAAACGCCAGCCCCAGCGACAGCACGGCCAGGCGCAGAATGGATGAAATGGCACGCATGTAAATCTCCCTTGAGCGGACGGCGCCTATGATGCGCAATTTTTGCCCCACTGGGGCAACGGTATTCACGCTCTTTTTAAATCCCTGGACAGTACCGTCTGGTACCGGTCGGGACAATCCTCATGTAGTGGGATCAGTTTTCTGCCGAATAAGTCCATGATTGTCATTTCAAAGCCATAAAATCGGCAAGAATCGCCCGGCGCCAGTGGCGAATGTGAAAGGTTGACGGAGCCCGTCATGTTGAAAGTGATTGAGCAGCAGGCCAGCGCATCGCTGCGTCAGCGGATGGAGAAGGCCGGGTGCGCCTTTGAATTTATCGTGCTCGCCCCCGAGGCCGGCGAGGTGATCACCCCGACGCATCACCGCCAGGCCGTGGATCAATTATTCCTCGCCATCAAGCACCTGTGGCTGGAGCGACATCGCCAGATGATTCTCGATCCTCGCTACGCTGACGCGACGCCTCCCAACATGACTTGGAACCTGGACAAGGCCATGGCCAAGCCTCTGAACCGGCAAGAGATCGCGCAACTCATGGGAGTGGACAAGCAGGCGCACAATCCGCCACCGTTTGCCTTGTACGAGGCCTTTTGCGAGCCGCCTTACGGTACGCGCTTCAGCGATGGCGACTCACAAGTGCTGTTCAGGGAGTGGCTCGACCTGCTCGGGCTTGAGGCGGGCGTCGAGGTGGAAGTACTGAACTGGGTCGACAATTTCAACCTCGACTGGCTGGCCAGCGATGAGCCCGATCCCGCCCGGGACCCCTGGAGTGATTATTTCGACGACGGCCTGGAGTGGTGGGGCGTGTGGTGCCTCAGCATCTGGAATCCCCAACGCCGGACACTCAGCGTGCTGGCGGCCAGCACCACGGATTGAGGCAATCAACGCGCTGCCTGCGCCCTACCTAGCGGCACCGCACGGATCATCACGCTGATCGCCGCCAATGCCGCGATCAGCAAACCCGGCGACGTGGCCAGCAACACTCCCGTGGTTCCCGCCCCGGCAGCCAGGATCTGTCCGGCAGCCAGGGGACCTGCGACCGAACCCAGCCGGCCGATGGCAACCGCCGCGCCGACGCCGGTGGCACGCACGGCCGTCGGATAAGAGGGCGGCGCCAAGGCGTACAACACCAACTGCGCGGCCATGACAAACAGGCCGGCACAGAACCCGGCGATGGCCATCGGTACGATGCCGACCGACAAGCCGACCCCGGCCAGGGCACTCAACAACCCGGCATAGACGAACAGCACCACCTTGATCCCGTTGCAGCGGTCCAGCAACAGGCCGCCGAGCAACGAGCCGAGGGTTCCGCCAATATTGAACAGCATCTGTACCAACCCGGCCTGGGGCTTGCTGAAGCCTTGTTCCAGCAGCAATGACGGCAGCCAGTTGAGTAGCATGTACATGACCGTCAGGGTGAAGAAATAACTCAGCCAGAGCGCGAGGGTGGTGCGGCTCCGACCTTCACCGAACAGCGCCTGACCCGTCGAAGCACGCGCTTCTGCGCCGACATCCCGGGCCTGGCTAAAGGCGCTGGACTCCGGCAGCCACAGCAGCATCAGCGGCGCCACCAGGAGTGGCGCGAGGCCGCCGATGAAGAAAGTCATCTGCCAATGTTCACCAAACAGCATCGCGACCACGGCCGCCAACGCACCCCCCAACGGCACGCCCGCGTACATCACGCTGATGGCCGTGCCTCGGCGTTGTTCACCCACGGCCTCGGCGCACAGGGCGATGAGGTTAGGCAGGGCGGCGCCAAGACCCAGGCCCGTCATGAAACGCACCAGCAGCAGGCTGGCGTACTGCTCGACATAAGCGGTGCTGAGGGAAAACACACCGAACACCAGCACGGCGCCGATAAGGATTTTCTTGCGGCCGATGCGATCCGCGATCCAGCCGCCGAAGAAGGCGCCGGGCAGCAGCCCGATGATTCCCGCGCTGAACACCCAGCCCATCATTTTCGGGTCCAGCACAAAGGTCTGTCGCAGGCCCGCAGCCGCAGTACCGGCCGATTGCAGGTCGAAACCCTCGATCAGCGCAACGATGAAACACAAGGCGATGGTCAGCGTCGCACGACGCGCCGGATGATTCATGACAAGTCCTCTTATTGTTTTTGTCAGGGCCCGGCTTTCAGCCAGTCGGGAAGCGGAATTCAGATTAACAAACCTAACTAAAAAATGAAGGGTTTCGAGCACTGGCGTTTTTTAGGGAATATCACTAATAAAAACAGCAAGTTGACGGTAAATTTTAGAGGAGTAGAAAAAACGGTTAATGATATTAATGTTCGATTATCGGTCATTGCGGATTGACGAGGAGGGGGCTCGGTTTCCATTCTCCTGCTCCGTGTCCTTCTTCAACCGTTGGGGACCGCTAAAAAACAACAACAATAAAAGGACTTTCGAACATGCCGAACCTTGTCCGGGGGGCTTGTGCAGCAGCCCCAGCTACACGCCTTGCTCATCTGCTGGTTCTGGGGCTGAGCCTGTCCTCGACCACGGCGTTGGCCGCGGGCTTCATCGATGACAGTCACGGCACCCTGACCCTGCGCAACTACTACATAGACCGCGATTACAAGGACGACGGCGCCAAGACCGCGGCCAGGGAATGGGCCCAGGGGGCGATCATGAACATGGAATCGGGCTTCACCTCCGGCACCCTCGGTTTCGGCGTCGATGCGCGGGGATTGCTGGGGATCAAGCTCGACTCTTCGCCCGATCGCAGCGGCACCGAACTGCTGCCAGTGTCCAGCAGCGACAAGCGCGCGGCGGACGAGTATTCGCGCCTGGCCCTGACCGGCAAGCTGCGCTTCGGCCAGACCCTGGTGAAGACCGGCGATGTGTCGATCTTCTTGCCGTTCGCGTTCGCCAGCCCGTCACGGTTGCTGCCGCAGACCTTCCGCGGCACGACCCTCAGCTCCAAGGACATCGAGGGGTTGACGCTGAACACCGGCTACATCGATCGCATCAACCGACGCGACTCCACCGACTACCAGCCGATGAGCATCGCCTCACCCAACCGCCGCTTCAACGGCGCGGCCACCTCATCCCACATGACGTATGCCGGCGGCGATTACCAGGTCAACAAGGACCTCAGCCTGCGCGCCTACCACGCCGAAGTGGCGGATCTGTATCAGCAGGACACCCTGGCGTTGCTGCATAACCTGTCCCTGGGCGACGGCGTACTGACCACGGACCTGCGCAGCTTTTTCAGTCGTGAAGAGGGTGCCGCCAAGGCCGGCAAGGTGGACAACCGCAATGTCTCGGCGCTGGTTGGCTATCGCTGGGGCGGCCATCGGGTCAGCCTGGGCTACATGCACGCCAGCGGCGACACCGCCACGCCCTATGTGTCCGGCACCGAGTTGATGGGCTTGAGTGAGATGACCATGAGTTCGGATTTCCTCAACGCCCGGGAGCGCACCTGGCAGGCGATCCATGACTACGACTTCGCCGCGGTCGGCGTGCCCGGGTTGAGAACGCGCTTGCGTTATGTGCGTGGCGACCACATTGACCTGGCGGCGCTCGGTGCCGATGACCGCAAGGAGCGTGAGTTCCAGATGGAGCTGGGGTATGTGATCCAGAGCGGTCCGCTCAAGGATGTCGGGCTGCTGGCGCGCAAGTCGATCTACCGCAATGACTTTCCGGGCAGCGCAGCGTTTCGCGACGAGAACCAGACGCGGTTTCTGGTGACGTACAGCGTGCCGATCTGGTGAAGGATGGGGGTGATCCAGGGCTCTTGTGGCGAGGGGATTTATCCCCGTTGGACTGCGCAGCAGTCCTTTGAACGGTCACCTCGGTGAGCCGGCCCTTTGGGGGCTGCTACGCAGCCCAGCGGGGATAAATCCCCTCGCCACAAAAGCATCCTGCTACTGATGGACCTTCTTCAACAGCCACAAGCGCATCCTGCTACTGATGGACCTTCTTCAACAGCCACAAGCGCATCCTGCTACTGATGGACCTTCTTCAACAGCCACAAGCGCATCCTGCTACTGATGGACCTTCTTCAACAGCCACAAGCGCATCCTGCTACTGATAGACCTTCTTCAACAACCGCAACAACTCTTCCCGCTCCGCCTCCGAGAGGGCCGCCGTGGAGTCGAGATCGCTCTGGGCGGCGATCTGCTTGAGTTCCTTGAGCAGGGTTTCGCCGGTCTTGCTCAGGAATATCCCATAGGAGCGCTTGTCCGGCTTGCAGCGTACCCGCACGGCCAGCGCCCGGCTTTCCAGCTTGTTCAACAGCGGCACCACTTGCGGCGGCTCGATTGCCAGGGCCTTGGCCAGGTCGGCCTGCATCAGGCCGGGGGTCTGGTCGATGATCGCCAGCGCCGAGAACTGGGCCGGCCGCAGGTCATGAACGGCCAGTTGACTGATGAGGTTCTGGAACAGTTTCAGCTGGGCGCGACGCAGGGCATAACCGATCAGGTCATCCAGCGCGGAGTCCAGCGGTGCCGGCGCGGGGCCGCCGTCAGTCACGACCGCGGCGGGTTCGGCAAGCTTGGAAGACTTGGCCATCGAAAAAAGCATCCTCAAGGTGAATTATTAACAAGGCTATCCAGTTTGCCGGGGTTACGCCGCGATGGCTACGGTCGATTACACATTCATTGATCGAGGCCGTCATTTTTAGGCGCGAGAAAACCTGGATAAATCGATTAATAGTTAATTGACATAACTAGTTTTGCGGTTTAGCTTTTGTTCATCTTCAGCCAAGAACAAGAGAGCACGTGTCATGAGCAATTACGAAGGTCGCTGGACAACGGTCAAAGTCGACGTCGAGGAGGGCATTGCCTGGGTCACCCTCAATCGCCCGGAAAAACGCAATGCCATGAGCCCGACTCTCAACCGCGAGATGATCGACGTGCTGGAAACCCTGGAACAGGATCCGGCCGCTGGCGTACTCGTGCTGACTGGCGCCGGTGATGCGTGGACCGCCGGCATGGACCTCAAGGAGTATTTCCGCGAGGTGGACGCCGGACCGGAAATCCTCCAGGAAAAAATCCGTCGCGAAGCCTCGCAATGGCAGTGGAAGTTGCTGCGCATGTACGCCAAGCCGACCATCGCCATGGTCAACGGCTGGTGCTTCGGTGGTGGCTTCAGCCCGCTGGTGGCATGTGACCTGGCGATCTGCGCCGACGAAGCCACGTTCGGCCTGTCGGAAATCAACTGGGGCATTCCGCCCGGCAACCTCGTCAGCAAGGCCATGGCCGATACCGTGGGGCATCGCCAGTCGCTGTACTACATCATGACCGGCAAGACGTTCGGTGGGCAGAAAGCCGCCGAGATGGGCCTGGTCAACGAAAGCGTACCCCTGGCGCAACTGCGCGAGGTCACGATAGAGCTGGCGCGCAACCTGCTGGAGAAAAACCCGGTGGTACTGCGGGCCGCCAAGCATGGGTTCAAGCGTTGCCGCGAACTGACCTGGGAGCAGAACGAAGATTACCTGTACGCCAAGCTCGACCAGTCGCGCCTGCTGGACAAAGAGGGCGGTCGCGAGCAGGGGATGAAGCAGTTCCTGGATGACAAGAGCATCAAGCCGGGCCTGCAGGCCTACAAGCGCTGAGGCGAAGGCGCGGCGGGCGGCTCGAAAAGCGCCCGCAGGCTGTTCGCCCAAAGCCCCTGGCGCTACTGTGAATGTGTTCCCGATAAAGACAATAAAGAGGAATCACCATGCTGGACGTGCCCCTGTTGATCGGCGGCCAGTCGTGCCCCGCCCGTGACGGTCGGACTTTCGAGCGTTGCAATCCGGTGACTGGAGAAGTGGTGTCCCGCGTGGCCGCTGCCACGGTGGAAGACGCCGATGCGGCCGTGGCCGCCGCGCAAGCCGCGTTTCCCGCCTGGGCCGCGCTGGCCCCCAACGAACGTCGCACCCGTCTGCTGCGGGCGGCCGAGCAGTTGCAGGCCCGTAGCGCTGAATTCATTGCCGCCGCCGGCGAAACCGGCGCCATGGCCAACTGGTACGGCTTCAATGTGCACCTGGCGGCGAACATGCTGCGTGAAGCCGCCGCCATGACCACTCAGATCAACGGCGAAGTCATTCCTTCGGATGTGCCCGGCAGTTTTGCCATGGCCTTGCGTCAGCCGTGCGGCGTGGTGCTGGGGATTGCGCCGTGGAACGCCCCGGTGATTCTCGCCACCCGCGCGATCGCCATGCCTCTGGCCTGTGGCAACACGGTGGTGCTCAAGGCGTCGGAGATCAGCCCGGCGGTGCACCGGTTGATCGGCCAGGTGCTGCAGGACGCCGGGTTGGGCGATGGCGTGGTCAACGTGATCTGCAATGCGCCTGCGGACGCCCCGGTGATCGTCGAACGACTGATCGCCAACCCGGCGGTGCGCCGCGTCAACTTCACCGGCTCGACCCATGTCGGGCGCATCGTTGGCGAGTTGTCGGCCCGTCATCTCAAGCCGGCGCTGCTGGAGTTAGGCGGCAAGGCGCCGTTTCTGGTGCTAGACGACGCCGACCTGGACGCCGCGGTGGAAGCGGCTGCCTTCGGGGCGTACTTCAACCAGGGGCAGATCTGCATGTCCACCGAGCGCCTGATCGTGGACACGAGCGTAGCCGATGCTTTCGTTTCCCGGCTGAAGGCGAAGATTGCCACCTTGCGTGCCGGTGACCCAGCCAGCGGCGATTCGGTGCTGGGTTCGCTGGTCGACGTCAGTGCGGGCCAGCGCATCAAGGCCATGATCGACGATGCCCTGGCCAAAGGCGCCACGCTGGTGGCGGGCGGTCAACTGGAGGGCAGCATTCTGCAACCGACCCTGCTCGATGGGGTGACGCCGGAGATGCGCCTGTACCGCGAAGAATCCTTTGGTCCGGTGGCGGTGTTGTTGCGCGGCAGCGGTGACGAAGCCTTGCTGCGCCTGGCCAACGATTCCGAATTCGGCCTGTCAGCGGCCATTTTCAGTCGCGACACCAGCCGGGCCCTGGCCCTGGCCCAACGGATCGAGTCGGGCATCTGCCATATCAACGGGCCGACCGTGCATGACGAGGCGCAGATGCCCTTCGGCGGAGTCAAGTCCAGCGGTTACGGCAGTTTTGGCGGCAAGGCGTCCATCGAGCATTTCACCCAGTTGCGTTGGGTGACATTGCAGAACGGTCCCCGGCATTACCCGATCTGATATCCATCGCATTGTGGGCGGCTGAGTCTCGAAAATCGCCGCCCCGGTGCAGGCCAGACATAACAATAACAAGGTCGCAGCCAGACGCTGCCACACTCCACTCGCATCGCGCGACCCGAGTGTGCCTTGGTGGAGGAAATGTACGTGAGTTCCGAGTTCAGATCGTCCTCCCAACCCGGCTCCGGGCGGTATCGCCAGGTGTCGATTGGTCACCCCGCGGTTGAGGTCAGTGAGAAGCAGGGCATCTTGCACATGCGCTCCCTGGAAGCCCTGGCCCCGTTGCCGGCGCGCTTGCTCGACCGCCTGGTGCATTGGGCCCAGGTGCGCCCGCAACAGACCTTTATCGCCGCCCGGCAGAATGGCGGCGACTGGCGTAGGGTCAGCTATGCCGAGATGCTCGACAGCGTCCGCGCCATTGCCCAGGGCCTGCTGGCTTATGGATTGTCGGCCGACAAACCCCTGGCATTGCTTTCAGGCAATGACATCGAACACCTGCAGATGGCCCTCGGCGCGATGTACGCCGGGATTCCCTATTGCCCGGTGTCGCCGGCCTATTCCTTGTTGTCCCAGGATTTTGCCAAGCTGCGGCATGTCTGCGACCTGCTGCAGCCGGGGTTGGTATTCGTCAGCCAGGCGGCGCCGTTCGAGCGTGCGGTCAATGCGGTGTTGCCGGCGAATGTGCCGCTGATCACCGTGAACGGCGAGATGGCGGGGCGCTCCCGCGCAAGCTTCGCCAGCCTGTTGGCGCAACCCGGCGCTGCCGAAGCCGAGCGTGCCTTCGCCGCGACCGGCCCCGACAGCATCGCCAAGTTTCTCTTCACCTCAGGCTCAACCAAACTGCCCAAGGCCGTGGTCACCACCCAGCGCATGCTCTGTGCCAACCAGCAGATGCTGTTGCAGACCTTTCCGGTGTTCGGCGAAGCACCGCCGGTGCTGGTGGACTGGTTGCCGTGGAACCACACCTTTGGCGGCAGTCACAACGTCGGCATCGTGTTGTACAACGGCGGCACGTTCTACCTGGATGACGGCAAGCCCACCGCCCAGGGTTTCGCCGAAACCTTGCGCAACCTCAAGGAGATTTCGCCGACCGCCTACCTGACCGTGCCCAAGGGCTGGGAAGAGCTGGTCAGCGCCCTGGAGCGGGATGGCGAATTGCGCGAGCGCTTCTTCAAGCGCGTCAGCCTGTTCTTCTTCGCCGCCGCCGGCCTGTCGCAGAGCACCTGGGACCGGCTCGACAAAGTCGCCGAACAGCATTGCGGCGAACGCATCCGCATGATGGCCGGGCTGGGGATGACCGAAGCGTCTCCGTCCTGCACCTTCACCACCGGGCCGTTGTCCATGGCTGGTTACATCGGGCTGCCGGCGCCGGGTTGCGAAGTGCGACTGGTGCCGGTGGACGGCAAGTTCGAAGGCCGCTTTCGCGGGCCGCACATCATGCCTGGCTACTGGCGCTCCCCGCAGCAGACGGCCGAGGTGTTTGACGAGGACGGTTTCTATTGCTCGGGCGATGCGATCAAGTTGGCCGATCCGGCTAACCCGCAGTTGGGGTTGATGTTCGATGGGCGGATTGCCGAGGACTTCAAGCTGTCCTCCGGCGTGTTCGTCAGCGTCGGGCCGCTGCGCAACCGTGCGGTGCTGGAAGGCACGCCCTACGTCCAGGACCTGGTGGTGACCGCGCCGGATCGCGAATGCCTGGGCGCCCTGGTGTTCCCGCGGCTTCCCGAGTGCCGACGCTTGTCGGGCCTGCCAGCGGACGCCAGCGATGCCCAGGTACTCGCCAGCGCCCCGGTCCGCCAATGGTTCGCCGACTGGCTGCAACGCCTCAACCACGGCGCCAACGGCAACGCCAGCCGGGTCGAATGGATCGCGCTGCTCGATGAACCGGCGTCCATCGACCGCGGCGAAATCACCGACAAGGGCTCCATCAACCAGCGGGCGGTGTTGCAGTGGCGGGCGGCGAAAGTCGAGGCGCTGTACCGCGGCGAAGACGAGTCGATCCTGCGGGCGACACTCGCTTAAGCACACACGCAAAACCTGTGGGAGCGGGCTTGCTCGCGAAAGCGGTCTATCAGTCGATTCTTCAGTGGCTGATCCATAGCCATCGCGAGCAGGCTCGCTCCCACACTGGTTCTTCAATGCGCACACATTCTGCGTCTGGCCATCATCCCCTGTGGGAGCGAGCCTGCTCGCGAAAGCGGTCTATCAGTCGATTCTTCAGTGGCTGATCCACCGCCATCGCGAGCAAGCTCGCTCCCACGGGGTTTTGCTTTTACTATGGCGGTCTCTTTTGCCTGGAAGTATCCGGATGAGTAAGCCCGGCCAAACGGTGCTGGTTGCGTTGCGCAGAATGATTGCCTCTGGCGAGCTGGCGGCGGGTGAGCGGTTGATGGAAATTCCCACGGCGCAGCGGTTCGGCGTGTCGCGGATGCCGGTGCGCATGGCGTTCAGGACCCTGGAGCAGGAGGGCCTGCTGGTGCGCTTCGGCGGGCGTGGGTTCCAGGTGCGTTCGGTCAGTGCCGAGGACATCGCCGGCGCGGTGGAAGTGCGCGGGGTGCTGGAAGGCCTGGCGGCGCGTCAGACCGCCGAACGAGGCCTGGATGCACAGGCCCGTGCCACCCTCGAACAATGCCTGATACAGGGCGATGGACTGTTCGCCAAGGGCTACGTGACCGAGGAAGACCTGGAGGTCTACCACGACCTCAACATGCGCTTTCACCAGGTGATCGTCGAAGGCAGCCACAACCCGGCCATTGCCGATGCACTGGCCCGCAACGATCATCTGCCGTTCGCCTCAGTCACCGCCCTGGCGGTGGATCGGCAGAACATGGCCGGCGAGTTTCGGCGCTTCAACTATGCCCACATGCAGCACCACTCGGTGTTCGACGCGCTGATCCATCGCCAGGGGGCTCGGGCCGAGGCGATCATGCGCGAACATGCCAACGCCACCTTGCGCTACGCCGAGGTGTTCGGCTCGACCCTGGCGGATGAGCGGATGACGGTGATTTTGCGTTCCGAGTGAATACCCATTGTGGAAACGAGCCTGGTGGAAGCGAGCCTGCTCGCGATAGCGGTGTATCAGTGAAATACCTGTAACTGATACACCGCTATCGCGAGCAGGCTCGCTCCCACAGGGCGCTGTGTTGCCTGGAGACTAGAGGTCCAACACCAACAACGGCGTCTTCGACCTGGAACAGCACGGCGTGAACTGATCGTTGCAAGCCTGCTCGGCTTCGGTCAGGAACATGTCGCGATGTTCCGGCACGCCTTCCAGCACGCGGGTCAGGCAGGTGCCGCAGACGCCTTGTTCGCAGGAGATCGGAATCTCGATGCCGTGGCTTTCCAGCACCTGTACGACGCTGCGGTCCTTGGGGATTTCGAACACCTGGCCGCTGCTGGCCAGCTTCACGGTAAAGCTGCCGTCGGCGCGGGTGTCGGTGGGGGCGGCGGCGAAGTATTCGCGGTGCAGGCAGGTGTCCTGCCACCCTTGGGCCCTGGCGGTGTCCAGCACATGCTGCATGAACCCGCCGGGGCCGCACACATAGAGGTGCACGTCTTCGCTGGGCGCCGCCAGCACCCGGGCGGCATCCAGTGCGGTTTCGGGCGCTTCATCGAAGTGCAGGAACACCCGGTCGGCATACGGGGCCTGGCGCAGGCGCTCGACGAAGGCGGCCCGCTCCAGGGACCGGGCGCAATAATGCAATTCGAACGCCGCGCCGGTCTGCGCCAGGTGCTCGGCCATGGCCAGGATCGGCGTGATGCCGATGCCTCCGGCAAACAGCAAATGGCGTCGGGCTTGGGCGGCGAGGGGAAACAGATTGCGTGGTTCGCTGATGAACAACCGCGCGCCGGGCAGGATCTGCTCATGCAGGCTGCTTGAACCGCCCCGCGAGGCCGGATCCTTGAGCACGCCGATGAGGTAACGATGCCGTTCCTCGGGGTGGTTGCACAACGAATACTGACGAATCACGCCACCCGGCAAATGCACATCGATATGGGCACCGGCCGTGAACGCCGGCAACGGCTGGCCGTCGACAGGGGTCAGCTCGTAGCTGCAGATGTCCAGGGCTTCGTTGTGCCGCGCCGCGACCTGAACCTCGATCATGACCGTTGCTCCACGGGTTGTGGCTGATGGGTGCTGGCAATCAATCCCGCCTGGGCTTCGCGCTCACGGGCAATCCAACGCTCCAGCACCCGGCGTGACTGCACTCCACCGGCATCGATGTTCAGCTTGAGCAGGTTGCGTTGCGGATGGTCCAGCAGGTTGCGCTGCTGGCGTTCGAGCATTTCCAGGTCTTCGCTGAAAATCTTGCCCTGGCCTTCGCGAATGTTCGCGGTCAAGGCTTCGTCCTTCGGCTGGAAATGCCGGGCCATGCCCCAGAAATACCAGATGGACGTCTCGGTTTCCGGCGTAATGAAATCCACCACGATGCTCGATGCCTTGAACTGCGGCGCGGCGTGATAGCCACCGTTGCCGGCATGGGCCACGCCGACTTCGATCATGACATGGCTGGGCGGGGTGAAGCGGCAGATCTGCCAGCGGTCCACCGGCACGTCGTCGGCCAGGTTGTTGCCACGCAGGGCCATGCGCCAGAAGGGCGGGGCCATGATGTTTTCCATGTGCCGGGCGGTGACGACCTCGTCGCCTTCGACCGTGGTCACCGGCGGTGCCTCGTCGATCTCCTTCTGGCCGATGCTCGAGGCATGCACGTAGGTTTCGTGGGTCAGGTCCATCAGGTTGTCGATCATCAGGCGGTAGTCGCACTGGATATGGAACAGGCCGCCGCCATAGGCCCACTCTTCGTTTTCCGCCCATTCCAGAGGATGGATCAGTGCCGGGTCGGCCAACGCCTGGTCGCCGGGCCAGACCCAGATGAACCCATGGCGTTCCTGTACGGCAAAGGTCTTGTTGCAGGGAAAGCCGCGCACCCGTTGGCCGGGCATCTCCACCGTCTTGCCGTCACAGCCCATCACCAGGCCGTGATAGCCACACACCAGGTTGCCGTTTTCGACGTAGCCCAAGGAGAGCGGGGCGCCACGGTGGGGGCAGAAGTCCTCGACGGCAGCGACCTTGCCTTCATGCCCACGGTAGAAAACCATTTTCTCGCCGCAGATCTGGCGGCCCAGCGGCTTCTCGGCGATTTCATCGGGGGTGCAGGCAACGTACCAGGCATTTTTGGGGTACATGACGGGTTCTCCAGGCTGATTTTGTTTTTCTATGGATCCATTAAGTCTCTTAACTAGTTTTGTTGTCAACGGATTATCGATGAATTGAGTGGTATTTAATTTTTAATGGATCCATTGACGCCGTCATCCGACGAGCAGGATTTCGAGCGGGTTGGCTCGAACTGTCGTCAAGGACATACTGCGACACGGATTCTTGCGTGGCACATCGGAGTGATTCATGAAAACCAAGGCAGTCCTTACCGAACAAGACGTCGCACAGCTGCTGGTGGCAGCCAAGGAGCTGGCGCATCAGCGTCAATGGGCCGTGTCGGTCTGTGTGGTGGACGATGGCGGCCATCCGCTTGGTCTGTTGCGGCTGGACGGTGCCTCGCCGTTGTCGTCCTACATCGCCACCGAAAAAGCCCGCACCGCTGCCATGAGCCGGCGTGACAGCAAGTTTTTCGAAGACATGATCAACGAAGGTCGCTATGCCTTTCTCAGTGCGCCCCATCTGCACGGCATGCTCGAAGGCGGTGTGAGCATTCGCCACGACGGCCAGTGCATCGGTGCCATCGGCGTGTCCGGAGTCAAGTCCGAGCAGGACGCCGAACTGGCGCGATTGGCGCTGGAGGCGGTGTTGCCGGCGCTTGTTCCTGATCCTTGATCGGTTGGGGAACTCCGGTGTCCAGTGTGGGAGCGAGCCTGCTCGCGATAGCGTTCTATCCGTCACTGCGGGGTCGACTGATAGGCCGCTATCGCGAGCAGGCTCGCTCCCACAAGGATCTGTGAAGGACCTGCAGAATTTTGCTGCACAAATCTTCCAGACAGTCCTCACCCTGAGCAGTCAACCTGCCCAAGCGGATAAATCAGACAGGGCAATCCATGACCTCGCGCAACTGGATCGATCTCAAGCAGGACGCCTCGTCCGGTATCGAGACCGTGCGCGCGCATTTTGAAGGGCATGCCTACGATCCCCATTGGCATGACGCGTACCTGGTCGGCGTGACCGAGGAGGGCGTGCAACAATTTCATTGCCGCCGCCAACAGCACAACAGCACGCCGGGCAAGGTCTTCCTGCTGGAGCCCGGTGAACTCCACGATGGACATGCGCCCCAGGTCGGCGGTTTCACCTATCGCACCCTGTACCTCGAACCCCACTGGCTGGAGCGAGAGTTGCGCTCGCTGTTCGACGTGGCGCCAGACAACGCGCAGCTGGGGTTCGCTGCCACTCTGGCTGACGATGCACGCTTGGCGAACGCGACGGCCCTGGCGTTCCAGAGCCTGCACGACCAGGAAATCCGCATCGTCCGCCAGACGGCGCTCGACAGCCTGTTGGCCAACCTGACCCAGCACTTGCACTGGAGAGCTCGGATCAATCCCGATCCACGCCTGCCGTTGGTTGCGCAACGGGCCCGGGATTACCTGCATAGTCATTTGAACGAAGACATTGGTCTGGACGATCTGGCACGGGTCACTGGTGTCGATCGCTTCCGCCTGACCCGTGCGTTCAAGGCTGCCTTCGGCCTGGCGCCCCACGCTTATCTGATCCAGTTGCGACTGGCCCGGGCGCGGCGTTTGCTGGCCCGCGGCGAGAGCGCCGTGGCCGTGGCGGCACAGCTCGGGTTTGCCGACCAGAGTCACCTGGGCCGCTGGTTCCAGCGCGCCTATCGCCTGAGCCCGGCGGACTACCGCAAGCGCTGCTCAATTGTTCCAGACTGAGCATCGTTCCATGGAGGAGGATCGGGTCACGATTCTTCACCGAGAAGGTGTTCCATGGACCAGTTACTGCCGTTTGCCTTGTTCGCGTTTGTCGCCTCCATCACCCCGGGCCCGACCAATATCCTGGTGTTGAGCCACAGTTCGCGCTTCGGCCTGCCGACCACCGTCCCGATCATCCTCGGGGCGTGTGCCGCGGCGGCGTTGCTGGTGTTGCTGGTCGGCACGGGGCTGGGGGACGTACTGGCCCGCCACGCGACGATGCAAACGGCGCTGTCCTGGGCCGGCATCGCCTGGCTGAGCTGGATGGCCTGGCAGATCTTCAGCGCGCCGGCCCAGGCCATCGATCCTGACCAACCCGTTGACGGTCCGAGGCTCGGCCTGGTCGGGGCGGCCGGCCTGCAGCTGGTAAACCCGAAGACCTGGATGATGGCGCTGGCGGTGGTCAGCGTGTTTGCCGGCGCCGAAGCCGACCGCACGGTGCGGGTCCTGTGGCTGTCCCTGGCGTTCTTTGCGATCTCTATTCCCTGCATGAGCATCTGGGCTTACCTGGGCCTCGGTGCTGCCAGGTTCTGCCGCTCCGCCGTGGCCATGGGCCGGTTCAACCGGACCATGGCGCTGTTGCTGCTGGCATCGGCGTGGCTGACATTGCTGGTGTGAGGGGAGTGACCTCCATGGCTATCAAGACCCCGCAACCCCTTGCAACGGTTGTGCGGTTTTAAAAAACGGCCATTTCTTGGAGCATCGGGCTCGCGCCGGTTGGGCGCAGGTTACATCTCGATTCCCAATTGCCCCCAAGGATGGAGGTCCACCATGTCTACCCTCGATACCCATGTCGAGTTCATCCAGGCCCGGCTGCCCGCCTGGCTGAAACGGGCCACACGGCCCCAGCAGGAACGCTTCAGGGTGCTTACCCGGCAATTGCAACGCGACAGCGACGCACTGAACGCCTTGCTCGCCGACTTGCCATCGCCCTATGCCTTTACCCTCGACCTGCTCAAGGTGCAGCCGCAGGTCCAAGGCTGGAGCCGGGTGAATGGCGGCGGCAGCGTTGCCGATGCAATACGACGGGCCCGGGTCAGGCGTGGCCCTTTCGTGACCGATCCCTCGCTATCGGTGATCGAAGCGGCCATGGGCAACTATCCTCCCGCGGACGCCGTTGTCGGGGGGGACTTCGATAAGAAAGGCGAGCTGTTCATCCAGGGCAGGACGGGAGAGTTCAACCAGGGGGACACCCCAACGAACCGTGCGCCACTGGACATGACCCCGGCCGGTTTCGCCAGCCTTTGTCGGCAGGTGGACGTTGGTGGGGCATACCGCCAGAGACTCGAACAGCGGTTGCCTCGCATCGCCGGTGAGGTCCCGGTCGTGGCAAAAGCCTACATGGCGTATGCACGCAGCCTGTTGGCCCATGATGCCTACGAGGCCAAGCTGGCTGGACGCCTGGATAGCACCGGAGAGCGATTGCTGGCCCACGCCGGTGTTCAGCTGGAAACGCAGCCCGTGTCGCCCCTGGCCTGCGAGGTCAAGGCGCTGGAGCTGCTGTCCGCGCCGTTGTTCGGCGCTCGGGTGTACTGGGGGCTGGCGGGCGATGCCAAGGGCGTTCGTCCGATCGTCCTGCACATGCCCCACGATACGGTGCCACCGCTCAAGCAGTTTCCAAGTTTGCAGGCGCTGTCGGCGGAGCTGACCGAGCGGGTCCGTAAACGCAGTTATCGCCAGGATCTGTCGCAGTACTTTCCGTTGCGTCTGCAAGCCAGCCTGGGGGCGGCCCTGCACGATCAGGTGGAGTGGACGATCACTGACAACCCCAATCTGTTCCAGGAAATCCACGCACGTATCACCGGTTGGCGCGAGGGCGAGCGGGGTGAGGACGGCAATTCCCGACGCATTCGGATCCCTGTGCCCAAGGTGGCCTGGGGGCTGAATGACGTGCGCGAGAATCATTGGCACGCCGCCTACCATGAGTGGCGGGGTCATGCACTGGGCAACGCCTCGGCGCTGATGGTGTCGACCCGGGATCAGGATTGGCGGGCGCTGCTGGCACGGCTGGAGTACTGGGAGGCTATGGTCGAGCGTTCGCTGATGCTAGCGGCCACCTTCTTCCCGTTCTGCATGCCCATCGGCATGGGGGCCGCGGTGGTCGGTGGGGTGCGCCTGGTGTACGAGATCTTCGAAGGCATCCAGGCGTTCAACGAAGGCCACGCGCAAGAAGGGATCGAGCATATTTTCAATGTGCTGTTCGGGGTCGCCCAAGGTGCCTACCTGGGCTTCGTGGGCGGCGCCATCGAACCCATGCCCATGGCGGACGGCAGTACCCGGCTGTGGAACGGCGACGTCCGCCCCTTCGAAGCACGGCGCCTGCCACCGGTGGAGGCCGAGCAGGACGCCTGGGGTGTCTGGCGGACCGCCGATGAGGCTTGGATACGGATCGAGGATCGTTACTTTGAAGTACAGGGCACGCGGGACAACCTGAGCCTGCGCCTGCCCTCGGGGCACAGGGGTGTCACGCCGCCGTTGGAATGGAGCCGCGCCCGTGGCTGGCAGTGGGCCCATCGCAACCCGTTGCAGCGCGGCAATCTGGAGTTGTTGCGCACGTTCGCCGACACGCCTGCGGAACTGGACAACCCGACGATCCTGACCGTGCAACGCCAGGTCGGCATCAGCGAAGCGCATTTGCGCTACCTGCAAGTCGAGGCGCAGCCGATGCCGGCCATCCTGGCCGATGCCCTGGATGAAGCACGAAACTGGCAATGGGTACGCCACACCATCGACCGTCTGCGCCGTGGCGAAGCACCGCAGGGCGTGCATTTTCGCATCGTCCAGACCCTCGCGGAGTTGCCGGGCTGGCCCGAGGACATGACGTTGCGCTACCACGATGGTGTAAGGCTTTACCCCGTGGGCGACGCGGCCGATACGCGCTCTATCCTGTTAAGCCGGGCGGACCTCGCGCGCGACACCTGGGCCGCTCGCATTCTGGATGGGCTGAGGGTGGATGAACAGACCGCGCTGCTGGGCCAGAACAGCATCGGCTTGCCCCCGCTGGAGCGCAGTCGCTTGCTCGCCGGGCGCTGGGCCGCGCGGTTGGAGCTTGATGCCAGGCGAGTGACCCTGGCCATGGCGCAGCCAATCGCGACCGATCCGCTGGCGGTGCCCTTGATCAGGGCATTCCCGGGGTTGCCTGAGTCCATCGCCAACGAGCTTGTCCGTGACGTATCAGGTCAGGACCGGCAGCGTTTGCTTGACGGGCGGGTGGCGGGAAACCTCGGCAGCCAGGGGGCCGAAGCCTTGCGCGAGCTGCGCCTGAGCCGGGCCCTGCGCGCCCTGGCACGGGGGGAAAGCACGGTCGATCGAGACCGCATTGTCATCAATCTGCTGGCCAATACCCCTTCATTGCAGGGGCGCTTGCACCTGCGCCTGTGGCTGCGCGAGCTGCCGGATCCGATTGAAGTGGGGCAAGGTGGACCGTTCAAAGTCATCCGCCAGGAAGGGGACAGGTATCGTCCCTTCGACGAAGCCGGCGAGGAACTGGGGAGCGCCCTGGATCTGGAAGATGCACTGCTCAGGGCCATGCCGGACGATGCCCGCAGGGCACTGGGCTTGAACATCTGGGAGGCGGACATGCTTCGCCGCCAGTTGCTGGCCCAAGCCCTGGAAGACCGGCAAGCGTTGCGCCCCTACCTGGCGATGCGCAGCCTGGGCCGTCTTGGGTCGCGTCCGCAGTGGTTGAACGGGCACCTGGTCTATCCGCTCAGCGGCCGTGGCCGGCTGCCGCTGCAAGACTGGCGCGGCAGTTTGAGTCAGCGGCTTGAGCGGCTGTTTCCCGCGCACTCGGGGGATGCATTGACGCGGCTGCGGTTTGGCCTGGTCGAGCAGGCCCAGCGCGAGAGCGTTCACTTCAATGACTTGATCAACCGCCTGGAGAACGACTGGACCACCCTGGACCAAGGGTTGCGGCAATGGGAGGAACAGGAAGGATTTCACCATCCCGTCGAGCAGGCGCTGGACCGTGAGGCACTGCTGGCGCAGCGTCGGAGCATCGCCCGGATCATCCGCCGGGCCTGGCAGCGCGCGCCTGATCCGGGGAGGGAGGGCGGTGAGCTGGTGTTGCGGATCGAAAACGTCAGTATCGGTCGGCTGCCTCCGGTGACCGTTCGTTTGGATCACATCGAAACGATGATCCTGACCGACCTGGGGCTGGTGGAGGACCCTTCGGATTTCCTGCGGATGTTTCCCGGCGTCGATTCGCTGAACCTGCGGGACAACCATCTCACCGCCGTCCCTGTTGCAGTGGCGCAGCTACCGGCACTGGTGGATCTGTCGTTGAGTCGCAACCCGCTGCACCTGGACGCGCATGTATTCACGCCTCTGCTGGGGACCGATCCCTATATCCCTTTATGGACGCTGGACCTGTCGGGAATCGGCAGCGCACAGGCGGGTACCAATGCCGATGTGATTGCCGCCATCGGTAGCCTGGCGGGGTTACCGTCCCTGCGCGAAGTCATCTGGACCGACAACCTGAGTTTCACTCCGGAACAGTTGCAGGCCCTGACCACTTCGCTGCCGGACTTGCGCTCGCTGAACCTGGCGCGCTGTGGCCTGCGTCTGGACGAGGAGGGCAGTGCATTCCTGCGCACCGCCACGGCCTTGCAAGAACTGCGCTTGAACGAAAACAGCTGCCGGGACCTGCCTGATCTGCCGGAGCTGGTGAACCTGATGACGCTGGAGTTGAGCCGGACCGGGCTCGATCGGGTGCCCCAGCTCGCATTGTCGGTGTTGACCAGGCACTCCGAAGTGTTCATTTTCGATACGTTCGTTGTCGATCTCAGCGGCAATCGCATCACCAGCATTCAAGATGACCTGCTGCCCGCGCTCGCCCGCTTGAGCGACCAGGACTCCCTTGGGGTCTGGCTCGACGACAACCCGTTGCCCAGTGTCCAGGCCAATGCCCTTCGGGCGATTTTCCCCGAGTCTTTCCGGTACACCGTCGATGATTGGCTGTACATTTCGCCCTCGCTCCAGCGGGCCCTGGAGGTCGCCCGCGATGATCCGGGAATGCGCAGCTTCATCGACTGGTTCTCTACGCTCGTGCGCGATGCCGATAGCGGAACGACTGCCGGATTGTCGTTCAACGTTCGCCAGAGGGCGGCCGCGGTCTTGCAACATTACATGGGCTATCCAGGCGCCTATGACCGCCTGCCGACGTTGATCGGCGACTTCGACCAGCAACTGCGGCAACTGCGCACGCGCCTTCAGGCTCGTATTCTGGACAGGGAGCAGCCGGACCTCCCGGAGCTGGAACTGCACTTCAGAATGTTCCAGTCGGTCATGCGTGCGCGCCTTTCCCGAGACGGCGCGCCGTTTGCGGGTTTCCTCGCGGCACACTTTTCCAATTGGGAGTACGTGCTGATGGAGCGCTTTCCCAACCCCTCGCAACTCGAGGCGCAGATGACCCGGGACGCGTTTATCGGCTGGCTCAGCGATGCCCAGGACACTTACAACGCCAACGATCAAACCCCGAGCCCAGGTGAGATGTTGTGGCGGCCCTACCTGGGATTGATGTCGCCCCAATGGGCTGAAGGACTGGTGGTCTGGGAAGCCCTCGATGACGACCTGGTGGATGCCTTCGGCGGGCCGGTGAATCCATCCCGATGGCCCCAGGCGATGCTGGACAACCTGGTCCACCCGGACCCTGACCTGCCCAGCGCCCTGGAGCCGGTCACGGAAGGCGAGCGAACGGTCTGGCGCCGAATCAGGCTCGAAGCCGTCGCGGATGTGGATTGGGCCGCCGGCCGGCCGGTGACCCTCACCGAGGATCAACTGCGCCGCACCATGGCCATCTACCGTTCGGTCAAGAGCCGGGAAATCGAAGCCTTGGTACGTCGGGTGACCATGGGGCTGGTCAACGCCTGGTGGCCGGTGCTACCGCTTTGAAGACCAGGGCCTTCAGGCCACATTGACTGTCGATGTCGGGAAACTCCGGCGGGTTGGCCAGGCGTTCGCTGAAGGCCAACCCGGGGGCTTCGCGGGTGACGCCATCGATGAGAAAGTCCGGGCCGGTGGCCGGGTCATTGCTGCAGGCCAGGACGGTACCGTCGACGGCCAGCAGTTCCGGCAGCCGACGCAGTACCCGCTGGTAATCCTTGGTCAGCAGGAAACTGCCTTTCTGGAAGGTCGGCGGATCGATGATCACCAGGTCATACGGTCCACTGTTGATCACCTTGCCCCAGGATTTGAACAGGTCATGGCCGAGAAAACTCACCTGGCCCAGGTCATGGCCGTTCAAACGATGGTTGTCGCGGCCCCGGCTCAGGGCCGCGCGGGACATGTCCAGATTCACCACATGCCGGGCACCACCGGCGATCGCCGCCACCGAGAAACCGCAGGTGTAGGCGAACAGGTTAAGCACACGCTTGCCGGCGGCGTTGGCTCGGACCCAGTCACGACCGTAGCGCATGTCGAGGAACAGGCCGTTGTTCTGCTTTTTGCCCAAGTCGATCCGGTACCGCAGACCGCCTTCGGTCAGGGTCCATTCATCGATGGGCTCGCCCACCAGCCATTGGGTCAGGTTTTGCGGCAGATAACGGTGTTGCACCGCTAGGGTATGGGCCTTGCTGTGTCGCCAGGCCGGCGCGGCAGTGATGGCTAGCAGCGTCGACAGCAGGTCGTCCAACTGCGCGGGCGCAGGTTCCTTGAACAAGGACACCAGCAGCACACCCTGGAGCCAGTCGACGGTGATCTGTTCCAGCCCCGGCCAGCAGCGCCCGCGGCCGTGGAACAGGCGACGGGTTTCTTCCGGCACGGACGCCAGGGCGGTCAGTAAGTGGGTCTGCAGGGTTTGAAGGGCTTCAGGGTTCATCAGGCAATGCCGGCGATTCGAAAGGCCGGCATTTTAACCACCCGCTGATCAGGCGCAATCCCTGGGAGCGTTGGGATCTGTGGGAGCACAGCTTGCTCGCGATAGCGACAGACCCGTCAACATCGTTGCTGACTGACTTACCGCAATCGCGAGCAAGCTGTGCTCCCACAGAATCCTCATTGCAGGCTTCTATCCGGTGGGCGTCAGCCCCCACTGGTCGCCAGAATGCTCGCCACCTGCTGCGGCTGGCAGTTGAGATAGGCCGAACGCTTCAGCCAGCCCGGGTCCGGGTACCAGGAAAACATGAATTGCCCGCCCTTGAGCTTGTCGATTACCTGGCGCGCCACCTGGGGGCGCACCGCAGGGCAACCCTGGCTGCGGCCGATACGGCCCTGGCGCAGGCTCCATAACGGGTTCACGTAGTCGGCGGCATGGATCACGATGGCCCGATCACGGGCCTGGTCATTGAAGCCCGGTTCCAGGCCATCCATGCGCAGCGAATAACCATGGGTGCCCTGATAGCTTTCCTGGGTGCGGAACAGCCCCAGGCTGGACTGGTAGCTGCCCAGGCGATTGGAAAATTGCGTGGCGAAATTTTCCCCGGATTTCTGCCCGTGGGCCACCAGGTCGCGCAGCACCAGCTTCTTTTTCTGCAGGTCGAAGATCCACAGGCGCCGGGCCGTGGACGGTTGCGAGTAGTCGATCACTGCCAGGTGCCGGGCCCGGCGAGCGCCGTTGGCAACCGCGCATTGCATGGCGCTCAAGGCACTTTTGAGCGCCAGGGGATTGAGTTCCGGCGCGGCGTGGGCGAGGCTGTTGTAAAGCGTTTGAGAATTCGCCTGCTCAGCCAGCGCCGGAGCGCATACCGCGCCCAGTGCTGCCATGGCCAGGCAGAGTCGGCGAATAAGCGTCAGCGTGGCTGAAAAGAATCCACGCAGGGTTACAGGCTGATGTGTGTTTGCGGCATCCCGTCCGTAATTGTTCGTTTGCATCATGATGGCGGGTCGTACCTGTCGCAAAGTCAACCGTCACGAGACGGCCATGGATTGGAGTAAAGCAGTTGTTCAAAAAGCCCGTATGTTACTTGAGCCTTTTATTGCTCGCTTCGCCATTGGTCGCGACGGCCGGTGACGTTCCGTTTGGCGATCCACTACCTGTACAGGCCACGCTGGCCCGGTTATCGGTGGCTTGCCCGGCGCTGGCGGCGGGTGTCGACTTTCCGGCGATGCTGAGCTTGCAGGCGTTCTACCAGCAAAACGCCGGCCAGGAAGTCTGGTCGGACGACGAACGGTTGATGGCCTTGCGGGTCCAGTTGCAGCAACTGGCCGATGACGGACTGGACCCGGCCCGCTACAGCCTGCCGGCCGACGACACGTCCCTGAGTCCGGACTGTGTCGATATCGCCATCAGCCAGCGCTACTTGCAGGCCTTGTACGAACTGCGTTTCGGCTACTTGCCCCAGGACCGCCTGGAGCCGGTGTGGAGGGCCAGTCCGCTGCCCCAGGACCGCCAGGCGATGATCCTGGCCATTGCCGGGCCGGGTTTGAACAAACTGGCCGCAGCCTTTGACCAAGCCCGTCCGAGCCTGGACCTTTACCGCAACCTGCGTGTGCTCTATGCCCAGCAGCGCCAACAGCCTTTGTCCGAATGGCAAGCGGTGCCCACCGGTGCCCTGTTGCAACCGGACAAGCAGGACGCGCGGGTACCGGCCCTGGCGCGACGGCTGTTCAGCGAAGGCTACCTGAGTGCGCCGCCGGCCGAGGGCGACGAACATTACAGCCCCAGCCTGGTGGAGGCGATGAAGAGTTTCCAGCTGCGGCATTCCCTGCAGGCCGACGGGGTGGTGGGCCCGTGGACCGTCAACGAGCTGAACGTCAGCCCGGCCATGCGCCGCGAGCAGTTGCGGATCAATCTGGAGCGCATGCGCTGGCTGGCCCAGGACTTGGAGCCCGACAGCGTGCTGGTCAACGTCGCGGCGGCCCAGCTGACGGTGTACCAGGGCGGCGCACCGGTCTGGCAAACCCGCACCCAGGTGGGCCGGGCGGAGCGGGAGACGCCGTTGCTCAAATCCCGGGTGACGAGGCTGACCCTCAATCCCACCTGGACCATCCCCCCGACCATCCTCAAGGAAGACAAGCTCCCGGAGATCCGCCGCGATCCTGAGTTCCTCAGTCGCCAGAACCTGAGGATCATCGATCGCGATGGCCTGCCACTGTTGGCCGAGAATATCGACTGGGATCATCCGGGCGATCTGATGCTGCGCCAGGATGCCGGGCCGAAGAATCCGCTGGGCAAACTGGTGATCCGCTTTCCCAACCCGTTTTCCGTGTACCTGCACGACACGCCCAGCCAGGCGCTGTTCAGCAAAGGACCGAGGGCGTTCAGTTCGGGATGCGTACGGATCGAGCAAGTGATGCACCTGCGGGACCTGCTGGTGACCCCGGCCGAACGCCTGCGCACCGAGACCCTGCTGGCCGACGGACAGACCTATGAGTTCAGGCTGGCCAGGCCGATGCCGATTCTGTTGGGGTACTGGACGGTGCAAGCGGACAACCAGGGTCAGGCGATGTATATCCCGGATGTCTATGGACGGGATGTAAAGCTGTCCGCTGCCCACGGTCGAACACTCTGAGTCACGCCGGGGCGGCAGGCGTGTGGAGCGGTAGCGTCTTGTCCACTGTTGTGAACAACCGCTGGCCAATACTGACGGCGGCTTGCAAGTGCAGTTGCGGATCGAGGATCTCCGAGTCGAGCAAACGGTGCGAGCTCAGTACCTGGGCGCCACAATAATCAAAAATGCCATGATCGATTTGCGTGGTCATCGCTTTGCCATAGCCATGACGCAGGAAGGAGTCGGCATCGGCCCCGCCGACCGCCACCAGATGGACGCGCAGGTGCTGCAATTTCTGGATGAACGGCTTGTCGAGGCTGAAATCGAATGCCCAGCCGTTGGAAAAGACTCGGTCGATCCAGCCCTTGAGCAACGCTGGCATCGACCACCAATAAATGGGATAGACCAGTACCAGCGTATCGGCACGCTCGATTCGCGCCTGCTCGGCCAGTACGTCTGGCGGTGGCGAAGCTTCGCGGCGATGGACTGCGTGGTCGGCGAAACTGAAGCGCGGGTCGAAGCCTTCGGCGGCCAGATCGGCTATCTCGAAGGTATGGCTGGGATCGGCATGGGTCAGGCCTTGGCCTATTTTTTCGGCAAGGCTATGGGTCAGGGAACGTGGGTCGTGATGAGCGACAACGATGAGTGCGTGCATGGCGAAACTCCTACTGGTAACAACGGCGGGGAAGCGGCTATGCTTGGTTAAGTTACTTATAGTAAGTTACGGTTGGTAAAGTAAGCATGTCAAGCACTGGTGAAAAATCGTCTGTACCTCGTCGTCGCTTATCCCGGCAGGACCGGCAACGACAGCTGCTGGACGTCGCCTGGCGGCTGGTGCGGGAGGAGGGCAGTGACGCGCTGACCCTGGCCCGACTCGCGGACCAGGGTGGGGTGACCAAACCCATCGTCTATGACCACTTCGTCAGTCGATCCGGGCTGCTGGCGGCGCTTTACCAGGATTTCGATGTCCGCCAGACAGGGCTCATGGACGCGGCCCTTGCAGCGAGCGAACCGACGCTGCAAGGCCGGGCCCAGGTGATCGCCTCTTCCTATGTCGAATGCGTGTTGCAGCAGGGGCGGGAAATTCCCGGCGTGATAGCTGCGCTGACCAGCTCACCAGAGCTGGAAAACATCAAGCGGGAATATGAAGCGATATTTCTCGGCAAATGCCGGACCGTCCTCGAGCCGTTCGCGGGTGCGGGAACGATCACCCAGGCGAGCCTGCGAGCGATGCTGGGGGCAGCAGAGGCGCTGTCCAACGCGGCCGCCACCGGTGAGGTCAGTGCTGACGAAGCGAAGGAAGAGCTTTTTGTGAGTATCGTCGCGATGGTGCAGAGAGCCGCCCGCACTCCTTAAAACTGAGCACCGTAATCGCGAGCAGGCTCGCTCCCACATCGGACTTATGACGGACGCAGCTTCTGTGTTCGTCACCAGACCCTGTGGGAGCGAGCCTGCTCGCGATGAGGCCTGCCTGTTCAACTCTGATCCTGCAAGAAGCACTGCACTTTTATGAAGCCAGCAGCATCGGATCGCACCATGGGAAGGCAGTTGCCCCGGTGCTGCAGATTCTGGATGTCCAGGGTGAGGAGAAGGCCCTCTTCGCGGGCAAGCCCGCCCCCACAAGGGTAGAGCCGGTTGGAGCCTGTGGAATATGAGGGTTGGCACGCTCGCTGCAAGAGAGCCTCCAGGCCCACCGCGAACACAATCGAGTGGGCAGCCCCGTCGGTCAACGAAGATCGAGCGCCAGCAGGCCGGGGGTAACGGTAGATCGGGCGCAGTCGTCGGGTCGATACCGCACAGAACAGGCAAAGACGCCTGGAACCGCAAGGTTTCAGGCGTCTTTTTTTTTGCTTTCAAAATCGTGATGGGCTTTTGTCGGGTGCTTTCTATGAATTCCAACGTTGCTTCCCTGAACAAGCTGCAAACGCTGATCGTGATCGGCAATGGCATGGTCGGCCATCACTGCATCGAGCAGTTGATCGAGCGCGGTGCCCTCAACCATTACCGTCTGCATGTGTTCAGCGAAGAGCCGATGCGTGCCTATGACCGCGTGCACCTGTCCGAGTATTTCTCTGGCCGCGACGCCGAATCCCTGGCCCTTGGCGAGGCCTCGTTGTACCGGACCCCAGGCGTCACGCTGCACTTGGGCGTACCGGTGCTGGAGATCGATCGCCAGACCCGTCAGATCGTCACCGCCGGGGAGCGTATCCACTACGACAAACTGGTGCTCGCCACCGGCTCCTACCCGTTCGTGCCGCCCATCGAAGGCGCAGACGGCGATTCCCGCCTGGTCTATCGCACCCTTGAGGACCTCGACGCGATCCGCGCCGCCGCAACCAATGCCCGCCGTGGTGTGGTAGTTGGCGGCGGCCTGCTGGGCCTGGAAGCGGCCAATGCCCTCAAGACCCTGGGCCTGGAAGCCCATGTGGTGGAATTCGCTCCACGGCTGATGCCGGTGCAACTGGACGAGCAGGGCGGCCTGGCCCTCAAGGCGCGTATCGAAAAGCTCGGCGTCGGCGTGCATCTGTCCAAGGGCACCCAATCCATCAGCGCCGGTGAGCACTACCGCTATCGGATGAACTTCGGCAACGACGACTTCCTGGAAACCGACCTGATCGTGTTTTCCGCCGGTATCCGTGCCCAGGATGCCTTGGCACGCCAGAGCGACCTGCAGATCGGCCCGCGCGGTGGCGTGGTGATCGATGACCAATGCTTGAGCAGCGACCCGGACATCTATGCCATCGGCGAATGCGCAGCCTGGAACGGCAGTATCTTCGGCCTGGTCGCACCGGGCTACCAGATGGCCCGCAGCGTCGCGGCACAACTGAGCGGCGAAAGTGGCGAGCCGTTCACCGGCGCCGACATGTCGACCAAGCTCAAATTGCTCGGCGTCGACGTTGGCTCCATCGGCGATGCCCACGGGCACACGCCGGGCTCGCGCAGCTTCCAGTTCATCGACGAAACCAGCGCCAGTTACCGGCGCCTGGTGGTGGACGCCGACGGCAAGCGTGTCATCGGCGCGGTGCTGGTGGGTGACAACAGCTACTACGACACCTTGCTGCAGTACATGCAGAACGGCATCGCCTTGCCCAAGGATGCTGCCAGCCTGATCCTGCCCACCTCCGAAGGCGCACCGACCCTCGGCCCGGCCGCATTGCCCGCGGCGGCGACCATCTGTTCATGCCACAACGTCACCAAAGGCTCGATCTGCTCGGCCATCGACGGCGGCTGCACGGACCTGGGCCAACTCAAGTGCGACACCAAGGCCGGTACCGGTTGCGGGGGTTGCGCCGCGCTGGTCAAGCAGGTGTTCGAGCATGAACTGGTCGCCCGTGGCGTCAGCGTCGACAAGAGCCTTTGCGAACACTTCGCCTACACCCGCCAGGAGTTGTACGCCCTGGTGCGGGTGGAAGGAATCATCATCTTCGACGAACTGTTGGCCAAGCACGGCCGCGGGCACACCGGTTGCGATTTGTGCAAACCGGCGGTGGGCTCGATCCTGGCCTCGTGCTGGAACCAGCCGATCATGGATCCGTCGCTGGTGCCGTTGCAGGACACCAACGACACCTTCATGGCGAACATGCAGAAAAACGGCACCTATTCGGTGGTGCCGCGCATCGCCGGCGGGGAAATCACCGCCGACAAACTGATTGCTATCGGCGTGGTGGCGAAGAAATACGACCTCTACACCAAGATCACCGGCGGCCAGCGCATCGACCTGTTCGGTGCCCAACTGCACCAGTTACCGGACATCTGGGCCGAGCTGATCGAAGCCGGTTTCGAAACGGGCCATGCCTACGGCAAATCCACCCGCACGGTGAAATCCTGCGTGGGCAGCACCTGGTGCCGTTATGGCGTGCAGGACAGCGTGCAAATGGCCCTGACCCTTGAGGATCGCTACAAGGGCCTGCGCTCGCCCCACAAGCTCAAGTTCGCGGTGTCCGGCTGCACGCGCGAATGCGCCGAGGCCCAGAGCAAAGATGTCGGCGTGATTGCCACGGAAAAGGGCTGGAACCTTTATGTCGCCGGTAACGGTGGCATGCGTCCGCGGCATGCGGAGCTGTTCGCCACCGACCTGGATGACGCGACCCTGATCCGCTACATCGACCGCTTCCTGATGTTCTACATCCGCACCGCCGACAAGTTGCAACGCACGTCGGTCTGGCGGGAAAGCCTGGAGGGCGGCCTGGACTACCTCAAGGACGTGATCATCGACGACAGCCTGGGCCTGGGGGCCGAGCTCGAAGCCCAGATGCAACTGGTGGTCGACCGCTACGAGTGCGAGTGGGCCAACGCCCTCAAGGATCCGGAAAAACTCAAGCGTTTCCGCACGTTCGTCAACGACCAGCGCGGCGATCCGGATGTGCATTTCGTCCGCGAGCGCGGCCAGCGTCGCCCGGTTCACGCCGGTGAACTTCACCTGATTCCCGTCACCGAGGAGGTGCTCTGATGAGCCAGTCAAACGTCGTTCGTATTCCCACCGCCGAAGCCCAGGTGCAATGGCGCCCCCTGTGCAGCCGCGAAGACCTGGTCCCCAACTCCGGCGTGGTTGCCTGGCACGACGGCAGCCAGGTAGCGCTGCTGTACCTGCCCGAACAGCAGGACAAGCCGCTGTACGCCATCGACAACCGCGACCCCAAGTCGGGAGCGAATGTCATCGGTCGCGGGCTGTTGGGCAGCATCAAGGGTGATCTGGTGATTGCCTCGCCGATGTACAAGCAGCATTTCCGCCTGGAAGACGGCCACTGCCTGGAATACCCGGAACAGCGCCTGCGGGTATGGCCGGTGCGGCTCAATGGTGATGTGGTGGAGATTGGTGAGGATTGATCGCACGAAGCACCGCTTTTTTGTGGCGAGAGGATTTATCCCCGCTGGCTTGCGCAGCAACCCCAATAGAGACTGCCCGGGTTCATCTGGCACAAACAAGTGTCAGCTTTTGGGGCTGCTGCGCAACCCAGCGGGGATAAATCCCCTCGCCACAGGGATAGTGTCTGCATCAAATTTTGCTGTTTGCCCTTTATTTGGAGTTGGGGATCGACAATGAAAACCGCCGCTCAACTGGTGAAACTCAAGAGTCTGCAAAACCAGCAGGTCCACAGCATCGCGCCGGAGCAGACGGTGCTCGAAGCCCTGCGGATCATGGCCGAGAAGAACGTCGGCGCGTTGCCGGTGATCGAGGATGGCCAGGTGGTGGGGGTGTTCAGCGAGCGGGACTATGCGCGCAAGATGGTGCTGCACGGGCGCTCCTCGGTAGGGACTTCGGTACGCACGATCATGAGCGTACCGGTGGTCACCGCCGACAGTCAGCAGAGCATCGAACGCTGCATGGAGGTCATGACCGACAGCCACCTGCGGCACTTGCCGGTGCTCGATGGTGGGCAGTTGATCGGCCTGCTGTCGATTGGTGACCTGGTCAAGCAGGCCATTGTCGAGCAAGCGGATCTGATCCGGCAGTTGGAGCATTACATTCGCGGTCATTGATACCGGGCTCGGTATCCCAGGATTGGCCAGTTTGTGGCGAGGGGATTTATCCCCGCTGGGCTGCAACGCAGCCCTGAAACCTGGCAGCTCGGTGTAACAGATAGATCGAGGTTGCAGGTCTTGGGGCTGCGTTGCAGCCCAGCGGGGATAAATCCCCTCGCCACAAGTAATACTTATTTTTCAATCGATCGTCGGCCGATGCTGGCGCAGCAACTCGATCTGCTGCTCAGGAATCAACTCGCGCAAGGCCTTGTAGAGCGCCCGGGTTTCCAGCAGGTTCCAGATGCGCAGCATGGTTTCCAGCGCATCCAGCGGTTTGCTGATGAAATCCCGGGCACCGAGGGCCAGGGCCCGCAGGCGGGTGTCCCGGGTGGCGTCGGCGGTCAGTACCAGGATCGGCAGGTAGTCGTTGGCCGGGATGCGCCGGTTGAGTTGTTCCAGCACGGCGAAACCGTCGAACGCCGGCATGTGCAGGTCGAGGATGACCAGGTCCGGCTCGAAGCTGTTGAACAGATCCAGGGTGCGCAGGGGCTCGGTGCTGCTCAGCACGTTGTGCAGCCCTTCGCGGGCCAGCAGTTGTTCCATCAGGTCCAGGTTGGGGCGCTGGTCGTCGATGATCAGGATGCGCAAGTCACGATTCATGCAGGCTCCGGTAGATAACGTTCGAGGTGGGCCAGGAAGGCCTGGATATGGATGGGTTTGGTCAGGATCGCGGTGGCGCCCGCATCCTGAAGGGCCCGACGGGTCAGGTCGCTGGCATCGGCCGTGATCATCAACACCGGGGTGGACGCGGTGGCCGGGGACTGGCGCAAGCGACGCAAGACTTCCAGGCCAGCGAGGTCCGGCAGGGTCACATCCAGCAGGATCAGTTGTGGCGCATGCTGGCGCGCCAGGTCCAGGCCCATCTGGCCCTGCATGCTCGACAGCAGCTGGATGCCGGGACGGCGCTGCATCAGGGTTTCGATCAACGCCAGGCTCGAGAGGTTGTCCTCGATGCACAAGACCCTGCCGTGGTATTCAACGGGCGTGCGGGTGACCGTCAGGGCTGCGATAGGCGGCAAATGCGTGGTGACGACCTGAGCACCCGGCAACTGCAAGGTGAAACAGCAACCCTGGTCCGGCAGGCTGTGCACCTGGAGAGTGCCCTGCATCATCTCCAGCAGGCTCTTGCTCAGGGACAGGCCGAGGCCGGTGCCTTCGACCTGGGGATCGGCGCCCAAGCGTTCGAACGGCTTGAACAACTGGTCCAACTGCTCCGGGGCAATGCCGCGTCCGGTATCGCTCACGGCAATGGCCACCCGTTTGTCCAGGACGGTCACTTCAATGCGTACTTCACCCTCGGGCCGGTTGTATTTGATGGCGTTGGAAAGCAGGTTGAGCAGCACCTGGACCAGTCGCTGACGGTCAGCCAGCACACCGCTGCCCTCGGGCAGCGGCGGCAGTTCGACCAGGCGAATGCCGGCGTCGGCAGCCATGGGTGAAACCAGCGTCAGGGCTTCGTGCAGCACGGTCGCCAGGGCGATGGGCTCGATGTTCAGCGGCAAGCGGCCAGCCTCGATCCGGGCAATGTCCAGCACTTCGTTGATCAACGCCAGCAAGTGCTGGCCGGCGCGCAGGATGTGGCTGACCTGGGGACGCTGGCCGGCCGTGGAATCCATGTCCAGCAGCTGCGCGAAGCCGAGGATGGCATTCAATGGCGTGCGCAGTTCGTGGCTCATGCGCGAGAGAAATTCGCTCTTGGCCCGGCTGGCACTTTCCGCTTCTTCGCGGGCGGTGCTCAGGGCGATCTCGGCGGCGCGCCGGTCGGTGATATCGCGGGTGATCTTGGAGAAACCGCGCAGGGCGCCGGTACTGTCGTATTGAGCGGTGATGACCACGCTGGCCCAGAAGCGGCTGCCGTCCTTGCGACAACGCCAGCCTTCTTCCATGTAATGCCCGTCGCGGGTGGCTTCGCGCAGGGCCATCTCCGGGTGTGCCGGGCACTCTTCGGCCAGGTAGAACAGGGAAAAATGCTGGCCGATGATCTCCTGCTCGGTGTAACCCTTGATCCGTTCGGCGCCGGCGTTCCAGGTGATCACATGACCCTTGGCGTCCAGGGCGAAGATGCCGTAGTCCCTCACGCCATCGATGATCAGCCGCAGGCGCTCTTCGTTGTCGCGCAGGGCTCGCTCGCGTTCTGCCAGCAATTGTCCGGCTTCCACCAGGCGGGTGCCCAACTGGCCGATTTCATCCTGTTCCGGCGGTTGCGGCCGCAAGGGTTGGCCCAACGCCAGGCGCTGGGCATTGCCTTGTACCTGCTGCACCCGGGCGACGATGCCCTTGGACAAAAACAGCACCGCGACAATCGCACCGAACAACCCGCACACCGCGGCGAGCAGCGTGGCGAACAGCAAGCGCATGCGGGTGGCGGAGGCGGCGGCGCTGCGCTCGGCGAGCAGGGCTTCCTCGCGGATGCGCATGGCATTGATCTGTTCGCGCAACACGTCCAGCACCTGCTTGTTCTTGATCAGCAGCGCCGTGATGGCTTCGGTGTCGACGCCCCTGCCGCTACGCAGTTCCACCAACCCGCTGAGTTTCTCGTCGATCAGCGGGGTGATGGTCTGGAGGTGTTCACGGACCCTGGTGTCGCGGATGTTGCGGTCCAGCCGTTGCAATGCAGCCTCGATCAATAGCGTGGCCTGTTCATAGCTGGGCAAAAAGTCTTCGCGCCGGGTCAGCAGGTAGCCACGCACGCTGGCCGCCGCTTCTGCCAGCAGGGTATGTACCGTCTGGATATCGCCCTGCACGCGCAACACCCGGCGAACATCTTCTTCGGCCCGGGCGGTCTGGCGCTCGGTGATGTAGATCAGCACCAGTGACAGCAGCAGCACCACCAGCGGCAGGGAAATCACCACCAAAGCCTTGCCCCGCAGCGGCAAGTCGACCCAGCGGCGGGTCGTCAGGAGCCTCATGGCCATTGTCCGGCGGGTTGCGCCACCAGCCCCAAGGCAATGCCTCGCACGGCGGCCTGGGTCCGGTCGGCGGCCCCCAGCTTGCCAATGACCCGTTCCACATGGGCCTTGGCCGTACCGGAGGCGATGCCAAGCTTTTCACCGATTTCACGGTTGCTGAAGCCGCCCGCCACCAGCCCCAGCACTTGGCGTTCCCGCGCGGTCAAGGCCTGGAGCGGTGCTGCGGCACCGGCGCCACGTTCGGTCATGCGTCGCAACAGGCGGGCACTGACCGAACTGTTCAATGCTTCCTCGCCCCGGGCGACCCGTTTGAGTGCGTCCAGCACCTCATCGCGGCTGGCGTCCTTGAGCAGATAACCGACGGCGCCTGCGCCGATGGCCGCCTCCAGGTGGTCGGGGCTGTCGTCCATGGTGAAGATCACCACTTTGATGCCCGGTTGACGCTGCTGCAGGATGCGCGCCGCGCCCAGGCCGTTGAGCACCGGCATGCGGATGTCGAGAATGGCGATGTCCGGTTGCAGTCGTTCGCACAGGTCGAGGGCTTCCTGGCCATCGCGGGCCTGGCCGACGACCTCGAACCCGGTGCTACCGGCCAGCAGGGCGATGAACCCGGCGCGGGTGACTTCGTGATCGTCGGCCAACAGCAGCCTTAAAGGAGAGGTCATGGATGTGCTCCGTGGAGAGGCAGTGGCGCGCTGGCCAGCAATCGAGTGCCGCCGCCGGGCTGGCTGAGACACGTCAGGTGGCCTCCCAGTAGGATGGCCCGCTCCTGCATGGCAGCCAGACCGAGGTGGCGGGTGCCGTTGGTTTCGATGGGCTGCTCCAGGGCAAAGCCACGGCCATCGTCCTCCACCCGCAGGACGGCCTGGCCGTCGCTGATGGAGAGTCCCAGGCCCACATGGCCGGCCCGGGCGTGCTTGAGAATGTTGTTGATGCCTTCCTGGGCGATGCGGAACAGAGCGATTTCGGTATTGCCCGGCAGGCGCGCGCTGCTGTGTTCGAGCCAGTCCACCGTCAAGCCGGCTTCGCGCAGGCGATCGGCTTCCTTGTCGACGGCTTTGTACAGGCCGAAATCATCCAGCACATGGGGGCGCAGACCGCCGATCAGTTGCCGGCCTTCACCGACACAGCCCTGGGCCAACGCCAGGATGGTTTGCAATTCGTTCGCCAGGTCGGGCGGCAACGCCGGGCAGCGTCCGGCGAACCCCTGCAGGCGCTGATGCAGGCCGGCCAGGTTCTGCGCCAGGCCGTCGTGCAAGTCATACGCCACGCGCTTGCGTTCGTCTTCCTGGGCCGTGAACAACCGGTGGACCAGTTCGGACATGGTGCGCTCGCGTGCCTGGAGTGCTTCAAGCAGCCGATGGTTCTCCAGGTGCGCGGCCAGCAGGGTCGCCAGCAGTTGCAGGGATTCGATGTCTTCGTGGTCGGGCGCGCTGATGACCACGCTGTTGCCCAGCAACAACACGCCGAACGCCGTCCCGTCTGCGGCCCGCAGCGGCACCCGCAGGACCTGGGGCAGGGGGCGGTCGGGGTATTCGAGCCATTGCGGTCCGGGCAACGGCGAATCAGCGAGGCTGGCGAGCCAGTCGAGGCGCTCGCCGCTGCCATGGCAGGCGAGGGCGCTTGCCGGCTGATCAGGCGTCCATTCCAAGAGCAAGCCATGATCCATAGCGACGAACGCGCAGGCCCTTTGCACGACGCGCTGGCGCATCTGTGCCAAGGGCAGGCGGGTCAGTTCGTGGCCGGTGCCCAACAACAGGCCCAGGCGCGCGGCGCGGCTTTGCGACTGACGATACTGGCTGCGGATGGCCAGGGCGCTGCCGGGATCATGGGGTGGGCTTTGCATGGGAGCTCCAGCGTGAAGGGACCGGTCCGGTCGTGACGTTCGTATTAGAGCGTGTCATCGGTTCCGGGCCTATCTGCCGATCGGCATAGTCGATTGGCGCCGGTTGGCCGATGGCGGATGCCGGTGCGAACGGCAAAGTGGGGTCATTGAAACCGACGCTATTAATACCGAAAGGAACGCCACGATGAAAATGAAAACCCTCGCCCTCGCCACCTTTTTTGTACTGACCACGCCTTTTGTCCATGCCGCCGATGCCACGCCCTTCGTGTATCGCACCGTGGCCGAACAACCCAAGAACGTAGATGACCGGGAGATCGCTGGACTGTTCGACCACTGGAACAAGACGCTGCTGACCGGCAGTGCCGCAGCGATGACCAGCCTCTACGCGCCGGACGCGATTCTGCAACCGACCCTTTCCAACAAGGTGCGTACCACGCCGGCGCAGATCCAGGATTATTTCGAACACTTCCTGGCGGGCAAGCCGGTCGGCCAGATCAACTACCGGGAAATCCGCCACCTGGGTCCCGATGCGGCGATGGACAGTGGGGTCTACACCTTCACCCTGACCAATGCCGATGGCAGCAAGAAGGACGTGCAGGCGCGCTACACCTACCTCTATGAGCGCCTGAACGGACAGTGGAAGATCATCAACCACCACTCATCGGCCATGCCGGAAGTGCCGAAAGCCCTGCACGCCAGTCACTGATACCTCTCGTCAGCCGAGCGCCCTTGATCCCAAGGGCGCTTTTGTTTGTGCAGCAGAAGATTCCCTGTGGGAGCAACTGTCTTACCTTGCCGCCCATCACCGCCATCGCGAGCAGGCTCGCTCCCACAGGGGATTGGCGGTCAAACGCGGAAAGTGGGTTCACCGGGAACAATGTGGGAGCGAGCCTGCTCGCGATAGCGGTGGCCCAGCTTGCATCACAACCCTCGGTTTCCGCGCATTTACACATTTCGCCGCATAAAGGACTTGGATTAGCTTGTGAACATTAATTAGAATCAGTCTCATTTAAGACATTCCATGCCCAGGGCTTCTTGACATGTTTGATGCAGCTACGCCGACGGAGCACTCCCTACATGCGTTGTACCGTGATCATGGCGGCTGGCTGGAAGGCTGGCTGAGACGGCGCATGGGCAATGCCTGGGATGCGGCGGATCTGCGCCAGGATACCTTCCTGCGGGTACTCTCCAGCGCCCAACCCCTGGCGGACCTGCACGAGCCACGGGCCTATCTGCTCACGGTGGGCAAGCGGCTGCTGAGTAATTTCTATACCCGGCGCAACCTGGAACAGGCTTACCTCGATGCGCTGGCAAGCCTGCCCGAAGAGTGCGTACCGTCGCCGGAGCAACGCTGGCTGCTGCTGGAAACCCTGCACGCCCTGGACGAGTTGCTCGATGGCCTGCCGCCCCAGGTGCGACGGGCTTTTTTGTGGAGCCAGCTCGAAGGCCTGGGCTACCGGGAAATCGCCGAGCGCATGCAGGTGTCCGAACGCACCGTCAAGCGCTACATGGCCCAAGCCTATGAGCATTGCCTGCTGGTGGACTTTTGATGCGTCCGGCCCCGTCGTCCGAGGCTCGTGAGGTCGCCCGGGCGGCTGCCCGCTGGTTGACCCTGATGGAGTTCGGCGGCAACGAGTTCGACTCCGCCGGCCTGCAACGCTGGCGCGACAGCAGCGCTCACCACGAAGCGGCCTGGCAGAAAGCCCAGCGGCTGCGTCAGCGCTTCGCCGGGGTGCCGCCTTCGCTGGGCATGGCGACCCTGGATCGTCCATCCTTGCCCCGGCGTGCCGTACTCAAGCGCGCATTGGGCGTCGTCGCGCTGGTTCCGACAGCCTGGATGCTGGGTCGCACGTTGCCATTGGACGCCTGGCGCGCCGACCTGCACACCGCCACCGGCGAACAGCGGCGCTGGTCGCTGGTCGATGGCAGCCTCTTGCAATTGAACACCGACAGTGCCGTGAACCTTGACCTCAAGGCCCGGCGCCTGGTGCTGGTACAAGGCGAAATGGCCCTGAAAGTCAGCGGCGTCACGCCGTTGGCTGTCCAGGCGCCCTATGGCCTGATTACCGTGAGTCGAGGCGAAGTCTGCGTGCGCCTGGGTGAACGAGGCTGCCAGGTGTCGGTGGTCAGCGGTTCGGCGCAGTTGCAACCGTTGCACGGGCCTGTGCTATCGCTGGAGGAGGGCCAACAGGCCAGCCTTCACGCTGCAGGTGCAGGGCCGGTGACCAGGGTCGACCTGACGCAACCGGGCTGGCGCGACGGGGTGCTTGTGGCGCAGAACCAGTCGTTGGGGGACTTTCTCCGTGAGCTGGGTCGCTATCGCCCGGGTGTGCTGCGCTGGGACGAGGCCCTGGAATCGCTTCGGGTAACCGGCAGTTTCCGCCTGGAAAACACCGACAAAGTCCTTGCTTTGCTCTCGGCCAGCTTGCCGCTCGACGTGCAGATGCGCACCCGTTATTGGGTCACCTTGTCGCTTCGCAAAAATATCGCCTGATGCCTGTCCCCTTTTTTTGTCTCGCTTGTCATTCAAGGCAAGTGAACAAAAACGAGAGCGCCTTCCAATGTCCGCAGTAGTACCTTTGCATGTTCGCCCCGCCCTTGCCGGCTGGCGTCCACTGTTGAATCTGGGCCTCATGCTGAGCCTGAGCGCCAGCCCGTTCTTCATCTCATCCAGCCAGGCCGAAGAAGCGGCCCGGCGCAGCTTCCAGGTTCCGGCCGGCAGCCTCAGCGCGGCACTGACCCGCTTCGCCGGGCAGGCGGGTGTCAACCTGTCGGTGGACCCGGCCCTGGTGAGCGGTCGCAACAGCGCCGGCCTTTCGGGGGAGTATGGCGTGGAGGAGGGCTTTGCCCGGTTGTTGCAAGGCTCCGGCCTGCAGTTGCAACCGGTGGGCGAACAGGCCTACATCCTGGCCCCGGCACCGGAGGGCGGCAGCCTGCAACTGGCGCCCACCTCGATTCTCGGCGCCGCTGGCTCGGAGGAGGGCGAGGCGTATGCCGGCGGCCAGGTCGCACGTCGTGGCTCCCAGGGCTTGCTGGGCTCGCGTGACTTCATGGAAACGCCGTTCAGCATGACCACCTACACCAGCGAGGCGGTCAAGAACCAACAGGCCCGGACCCTGGGCGACCTGGTCAACAGCGACCCCTCGGTGCGTGCGACCAACCCGGCGGGTGGCCGGTATGAGCAGTTCACCATTCGCGGCTTCAGCCTGTTCAACAGCGATGTGGCCTACAACGGCCTCTACGGCATCCTGCCGACCTATACGATCGACATGGAAATGGCCGAGCGCGTCGACATCCTCAAGGGACCGAGCCAGCTCATCAACGGTATTTCACCGCGAGGCAGCGTGGGGGGCGGGATCAATGTGGTGCCCAAGCATGCCACCGACAAGCCCATCACCTCGTTCACCGGCAGCTACGCGTCCAACAACCAGCTTGGTGGTGCCGTGGATGTCGGCCGACGCTTTGGTGAGGACAACAAGTTCGGCATTCGCTTCAACGGTGTGAAGCAGTCCGGTGACACCGAATGGGACCACCAGAGCGTGGACCGCGAGATGGCCGTGGTTGGCCTGGATTTTCGCGGTGAACGGCTGCGTGTCTCCACGGACATCGGCCACACCGAGCGCGATACCGATGCGCCGCAGGAACGTGTGCAGGTTGCCGCCGCCGCGCCGGTTCCCCATGCCAGCGATGTGCGCAGCAACTATGCCCAGCCCTGGAGCAAGGCACGCACCAAGGACACCTTCGGCATGGTGAACGCCGAATACGATGTCAGCGACTCGACGATGCTGTATGGCGGTGTCGGTGCGCGTGAGAGTCATCATGATTTTCTTCGGCATAACGTTTCGATTATCAATGATGCTGGCGATTTCACTGTTTCCCCCCGTGATTTCTCTCGGGATGAAAGTGTCCGTACAGCCAATGTCGGGGTTCGCAACTGGTTCCACACAGGGCCGGTAAGTCATGAGGTCAACCTGGCCGCGAGCTATTTCTACATGGATTTCACCAACGGCGGTGCGCGCTATGCCAACGGCAGCAGCAACCTGTATGACCCGGTGAAAACCACGACGCCAAGCACCCCTACGCGCAAGGATGACAAGGTCTACACCGAAAACCACTTCAGTGGCGTAGCGCTGTCTGACACCCTGGGGTTTTTCGATGACCGTCTGCTGCTGACCCTCGGCGCCCGCTGGCAGCGGGTGGAAGTGGATGACTGGACCGCGGGCGTCAAAGGTGCAACTGCCTATGACGAGGAAAAAGTATCTCCATCAGGCGGCATCCTGTTCAAGGCCACCGACAAACTGTCGCTGTATGCCAACTACATGGAGGGCCTGAGCCAAGGCAAGATCGCGCCGTCAACCTCGATCAATGAGGACGAGATTTTCCCGCCGTTCATCAGTCGCCAGGTTGAGGTAGGAGCCAAGTACGACGCCGGTCCGTTCGCCTTGACTGCCGCTCTGTTCCGGATCAAGCAGCCGGCCTACGCGACCGACGCCACGACACGCGTGTTCGGCCCCAACGGTAAGCGTGAAAACACCGGCGTGGAATTGAGCGTATTCGGTGAACCCCTCAAAGGCACCCGACTGCTCGGTGGCGTGATGTACATCGACAGCGAGCTGACCAACACCACTGGCGGCACTTACGATGGCAACCGTGCGCCGGCCACGCCGAGATACAACGTCAACCTGGGCGCCGAATGGGATGTGCCAACTGTGCAGGGCTTGACCCTGACCAGCCGCGGCATCTATTCCAGTTCGCAGTACCTGGACCAGTCCAACACCAAGGAAATCGATTCCTGGGTACGCTTCGACGTCGGTGCACGCTACGGCTTCAAGGTCGATGAAAAGAACATCACCCTGCGTGCCAACATCGAGAACGTGGCGGACAAGCGCTATTGGAGTTCGGCCGGGGCCTCGGATGACAGTGAGCCGGGCCTGACGCTGTCGACGCCGCGCACCTACCTTCTGTCAGCTACCGTAGATTTCTGACACCGCTGTGCAGCTCCATGGAGGGAGCTGTTTTTCTATTGTTATATATCGTTTTGATATTAATATTAATCTGCAATTATCGGGGGCCTGTCATTCGATATAAAAGCTGATTAAACGGCTTTCGGTACTGATATTAAAGTGCCTTTCTCCAATATGTTTATTCCTCAATACTCCAATTCACTTCGGTGAATTACTCCTGCGCGTTATTCAAATAGCAAATCGAATCCGAAAACTTCCCAATTTATTGAAATTAAATATTGCACTCGTCAGCGAATGAGAATAATTTGCATATAGGCTTAATCAGGATTGATTCTCATGTTGAATGACAGCGTCGTACGCACCGATTCTTTGCAGAAGGACAATGCACATTATCTGCGCCGCCAGAGCCAGTTCGAATCCAATGTTCGCAGTTACCCGCGCAAGTTGCCCCTGGCCATTGCCAAGGCCCATGGCGTATGGGTGACGGACGTGGAGGGCAAGACCTACCTTGATTGTCTGGCGGGGGCCGGGACTTTGGCATTGGGCCATAACCACCCCGACATCATGGACAGCATCGATTACTTCATATCTTCGGGCATGCCGATGCACACCCTGGACCTCACCACGCCGCAGAAGGATGCCTTCAGTGAAAAGCTGTTGAGCCTGCTGCCAGGACAGGGGCGTGACTACTGCCTGCAATTCTGCGGGCCGTCCGGGGCGGATGCGGTAGAGGCGGCGCTCAAGCTGGCCAAGACGTTCACCGGGCGCAGCAACATCATCAGCTTCAGTGGCGGCTATCACGGCATGACCCATGGCGCGTTGTCGGTAACGGGCAACACCGGGCCGAAAGACGCCGTGGCATCCTTGATGCCGGGCGTGCAATTCATGCCGTATCCCCATGAATATCGCTGCCCGCTGGGCATCGGCGGCGAAGCCGGGATCGAAGCACTGGGCTATTATTTCGCCCAGTTCATCGAGGACGTGGAAAGCGGCGTGTCGCTGCCGGCGGCCGTGATCCTCGAGGCGGTGCAGGGCGAGGGCGGAGTCAACTGCGCTCCGCCGCAATGGTTGCGCCGTATCCGCGAGGTCACCCAGCGGCACGGCATCCTGCTGATCATCGATGAAGTCCAGGCGGGCTTTGGTCGCACCGGCAAGATGTTCGCGTTCGAGCACGCCGGGATCGAGCCGGACATCATCGTCATGTCCAAGGCCGTGGGCGGTGGATTGCCGTTGGCCGTGCTCGGCCTCAAGCGAGAGTTCGATGCGTGGCAGCCGGGCGCCCACACCGGGACATTCCGGGGCAACCAGATGGCCATGGCCACGGGCCTGGCAACGCTCAACGCCCTGCAGCAACAGGATTTGCCCGCCCAGGCCGAACGGCGTGGCGCCTGGCTCAAGACCCGGCTGGTAGAACTGCAGCAGCGTTATCCGGCCCTTGGCCAGGTGCGAGGTCGCGGGTTGATGCTCGGCATCGAGATCGTCGATGAGCGCCAGGCCCCTGATCGCCTGAACAGCTATCCGGGCGACCCGACCTTGGCCGTGGCCATCCAGAAACACTGTTTCGACCACGGGCTGTTGCTGGAACGGGGAGGACGGCAGGGCAACGTGATCCGCTTGTTGCCGCCGTTGATCATCGATGACGAGCAATGTGCGCTGGTAATGGAACGATTTGAACAAGCGTTGCAGGCTGCACTTTCACAAGAACGTCATTAAACAATCTTTCGATATATACGTGGCGATATAAGTCATATCGGTCACTTGATAAACAGCGCTAAACAATTTTCCCGAAGTTGGGGAAGGCGGGCACCTATTGTCCTGGCGCTGAATAAACGAACTTGCCCAGACATGAAGTCATCCGTAACCCGCAGGTTGCGAGGAGTAACTATGCAATATCCCGATCGTACTGCTTTATCCCACCGCGTCAGCGAACTGGCGAGTACTCGCGCCTTGCTCAATTGTTTGATCAAGGAATTCGCATTACCGGAAAACTGCCTGGATTATCACTGGCCCCAGGATATGCGTGGCATTGCACCCGGAAGTTACCTCGAAGGGCTGCAATCGAAGGGGATTCCCCTGGCCATCAGCCTGCCCAACGGCCAGCAGTTCTTCGTGCTGGTGGATCGTCGCGACCGTCTCGGTAGCCATCGCTACCTGTCCGATGTGTATGCGCGGCAGGGCGATACGTCGTGGAGCAACCTGCCATTCCCCGAGTTCGTCGCGCAACTGCTCGGCGCCTGTGAGCACATGACCCGCGCCAGCAACGACGAGTTGCTCGAACAGGTGTTGCAAAGCCAGTCCCTGACCGCCGCCATCGTCGCCCACAACATCGACGGTGAGGGTCCGGCGCCGCTGAGCAGCTACCTCGCCAGCGAGCAGGGGCTGTGGTTTGGTCATCCGAATCATCCGGCGCCCAAGGCGCGGCTCTGGCCGGCCCACCTGGCCCAGGAAACCTATGCCCCGGAGTTCCAGGCGCGTACGGCACTGCACCTGTTCGAGGTCCCGCGCGAAGGGCTGCGGATCTCCGCCAACGGGCTGACCGAAGAACAAGTGCTGGCTGGCTTCGCCGACCAGAGTCGTGCCCGGCCGGGACGGGCGATCATTTGCCTGCACCCGGTCCAGGCACAGCTGTTCGTGCAGGACCGACGGGTGCAGCAGCAATTGGAACTGGGCGAATTGCGGGACCTGGGTACCACCGGAGCACTGGCCAGCCCGACGGCCTCCATGCGCACCTGGTACATCGAAGGGCATGACTATTTCATCAAGGGCTCGCTAAACGTGCGCATTACCAACTGCGTGCGCAAGAACGCCTGGTATGAGCTGGAAAGCACCTTGATCATCGACCAGTTGTTCCAGCGTTTGCAGCAGACCCAGCCGCAGACCCTGGGCGGCCTGTCCTCCGTGGCCGAGCCGGGCTCCTTGAGCTGGGCGCCCGAGCACGCGAGCGAAGCCGACAGCCACTGGTTCCGTGAGCAGACCGGCGCGATCCTGCGCGAGAACTTCTGCCGTCGCGGCGGCGCGGACGTGAGCATCATGGCCGGCACGCTGTTTGCCCGGGATATCCATTCCCAGCCGCTGGTCCATGAATTCCTGCAAGGTTTCAACGGCCAGGCACTGGATGACGAACAACTGCTCGACTGGTTCGACCGCTACCAGGCGCTGCTGCTGCGTCCCGTGCTGGCGCTGTTTTTCAACCACGGCGTGGTGATGGAACCGCACCTGCAGAACAGTGTGCTGATCCACGACGACGGCCAGCCACAGCAATTGCTGCTGCGGGACTTCGAAGGGGTCAAGCTGACTGAGGAACTGGGAATGTCCGGTATTGAGGTCGGCCTGCATCCTCGCGTGCGCCAGTCGCTGGTCTACAGCCGTGAACAGGGCTGGAGTCGCATCAGTTATTGCCTGCTGATCAACAACCTCTCCGAAGCGGTGCTGGCCCTGAGCTGGGAACGTCCGCACCTGGCTCCGTTGATGTGGGAACGGGTGACGCGTCAACTGCGCAGCATTCGTCAGGAGCTGGTACGGCCGGCGCCGGAACTGGATGCGTTGATCGCCGGCGAATCGATTCCCTGCAAGACCAATCTGAAGGTGCGCCTGGCCGCCAAGGCCGATCGTCAGGCCGGTTACGTCAGCCTGCGTTCGCCTTGGGGCGAGGAGGTGCGTTATGCGTGACCTGCCCGAAACGGTGATGGCCGCCATCGAGGCGGCCCGGCGCAACAGCGAAGACCCGCTGGCGCTGTTTGTCTATGACCTTGAGGCGCTGACCCGGCATGTCAGCGAAGTCATGGCCGCGCTGCCTGCCGGTGTGGAGCTGTATTACGCGATCAAGGCCAACAGCGAGGCGCCGATGCTCGCGGCCCTGGCCCCGCTGGTCAGTGGTTTCGAGATTTCCTCCGGCGGTGAGATCGAACGGGTCGTGGCGTGTCCGACGCGCAAGCCCTACGTGTTTTCCGGCCCGGGCAAACTCGATTCGGACCTGCGGGCTGCCCTGGAGAACCGGGTCGAGGCGATCCACCTGGAAAGCCTCAATGAAATCGACCGCCTGCAACGTCTCGCGCAGCAGGCCGGTCGTGTCCAGCCGGTATTCATCCGCATCAACCCGCAGTTGCCGTCGACCCTGTCGAGCAAACTGGCGATGGCCGGCACCGCGACGCCTTTCGGTATCGATGAAGCGGAACTGCCGGAAGCCGTGCGGCGGGTGCAGGCGTTCAGTCACCTGAGCCTCAAGGGTTTCCACGTGCATGCGATGTCCCATCAGAACTCGGTGGAACGTCATGAGCAACTGTTGGACTTCTACCTGCAACGCTGGACTGAATGGAAAGCGCTGGCGACCGGGGATGAGCAACCGACCCACTTGAATGTCGGCGGCGGCATCGGGGTCGACTACCTGAGCGGACAGCGCTTCGATTGGCAGCGTCTTTGCCGGCACCTGCGCAAGTCCCTCGCACAGCATGAGCAGCCGCCGGTGGTGCGTTTCGAACCGGGTCGTTTCATCAGCGCATTCTGTGGTTACTACGTGATCGAAGTGCTGGACACCAAGACCAGCCACGGCGAGCACTTCCTGGTCTGTCGGGGTGGCACCCACCAGTTCCGCCTGCCGGCGGCGCAGAGTCACGATCACCCGGTCATCCACCTGCCACGTCGACGCAAGCCGCAGCCGGACACCGCGCAGACCTGGACCGTGGTCGGCCAGTTGTGCACGCCCAAAGATGTATTGAGCCGCGGTCGCCGGTTGCAGGGGGCCGAGGTGGGAGACCTGTTGGTGCTGCCCATGGCCGGCGCCTATGGCTACAACATTTCCCACGCGGACTTCCTGTGCCATCCGCGTCCGCAGCAACAGTTCGTCAGTGCCACGACGCCTGGAGCACGGTTGTGACAGTGCCGCGTCACTGGGTGGTGATCAACGTCATGTTGGGCACGCTCACGGTCAGCCTCAACAACAGCTCGCTGAACCCGGCGTTGCCGGCGTTCATGGAGGCGTTTGCCATCGGGCCGCTGATGGCGACCTGGATCGTCGCGGGCTTCATGACCGCCATGGGCATGACCATGCCGTTGACCAGCTTCCTGAGCCAGCGCCTCGGCCGCAAGCGCTTGTACCTGTGGGGCGTGGCGTTGTTCATCGGTGGTTCGCTGATGGGCGCGATGGCTGACTCGATAGTGCTGGTGATTGCGGCGCGGGTGGTCCAGGGGATCGCCAGCGGGCTGATGATCCCGTTGTCCCTGGCGATCATTTTCTCGGTGTATGCCAAGGACGAGCGGGGGCGGGTGACGGGGCTGTGGAGCGCCGTGGTCATGCTCGCCCCGGCGGTGGGACCGTTGTGCGGAAGCCTGCTGCTGGAGTGGTTCAGCTGGCGCTCGCTGTTCCTGATGAACGTGCCCATCGGGCTGGTGGCGCTGATCCTGGGGTTGGGCGTATTGCCGGCTTCCGAACCGCCGGAGCGCAAACCGTTCGATTTCGCCGGGTATCTGCTGATCGCCTCGGGCATCGGCTTGCTGATGGTCGCCACCAGTCGCCTGCACCACGCCGACGGCCTGCTGGATCCGCTCAACCTGGCCATGCTGACGGCGGGCGTGCTGTGCCTGATCGCCTTCGTGCGCGTCGAGTTGAGCTGTCCGGAGCCGCTGCTCAACCTGCGGATATTCAACCTGCGCGGCTACCGCCTGAGCGTGATCATCGCCGTGGTGCAGTCGGTGGGCATGTTCGAGTGCCTGGTGCTGGTGCCGCTGCTGGTGCAGATGGTGCTGGGCCACAGCGCGATCTGGACCGGCCTGGCCCTGCTGTGCACTGCCGGGTTCGCCAGCCTGTTCGGCCAGATGGGCGGCAAGCTGCTCGACCGGTACGGACCACGGGCGGTGGTGTCGGCGGGCATGTTGCTGACCGGTGCGTCGACCCTGGCCCTGGGCATGCTCGGTCCCCAGGCCAGCCTCGCCACGGTGTTCGTCTTGATGATGGTACGCGGCGCCGGGCTGGGGCTTTCCTACATGCCGGTGACCACCGCCGGGCTCAACGCCTTGCCGGAACCGATGGTCACTCAGGGCGCCGCCATGAACAACATCTCCCGGCGCCTCGTGTCGTCGCTGGCCATCGTGATCGCCTCGCTCTGGCTGGAAATGCGCCTGGGCGCCGAGGCGGGGTCGGCGCTGCGAGCCTCGGGCGCTGTCAGCGAAGTGTTCATCGCCACCGGCGCGCTGATCCTGTTGGCCTTGCCCTGCGCCTGGCGCTTCCCCATGCCGGAACGGGCGGCCCCGGCGCCGTCCGTGGCCCTCGAACAACGTTAATCGATAAGGAATTCCCATGACGATTTTTGAACAAGCCCCGCAATCCACCGCCCCAGGCGCCTGGCTGGCGGGCACCGATACCGATGTCCGGGTAAAAGTCCAACAGCGGGTGGTCGGCCAACTGCTGCAAACCCTGTTGTATGAAGACGTGCTGGCGTACCAGTGTGAGCCGCTTGCGAACGGCCGGTATCGTTTCATCGTGCAAGGTACCGATGCCGCGCAACAACCGGTGCAATACCACTGCAACGGCCTGCGCAGCAGCAGTTTCGAGCTGATCCGCCTGGATCACGCCAGCCTTGAGCGCGTCGATGCCGCAGGCCACTCCCAGGCACCTGACCTGCACCAGGCGCTGGCCGAACTGCTCGGCGAGTTCGAGGGCAGCGCCCACCTGCCACGTTTCATCCAGGAACTGGAACAGACCCAGCTCAAGGACCTGCAATCGCGCAGCCAAGGCTACCGTGCGCCGCGTGCCGCCCATCGACTGGATGTGGATGCGCTGGAACAGCACTTCATGGACGCCCACAGCTACCACCCATGCTACAAGTCGCGGATCGGCTTCACCCTGCATGACAACACCCGCTACGGGCCGGAGTTCGCCAGCCCCATCGCCATCGTCTGGCTGGCCGTAGCCAAGTCCTGCGGGGCGATGAACCATTCCAGCAAAATGGATTTCGACGCATTCATTCGCCAGGAAGCCGGGGAGAAGCGCCTGCAACAGCTGGCCGCGATTCTCGAAAGCCGCGCTCAGGCGCCGGACGATTACTGGGTGATTCCCGTCCATCCGTGGCAGTGGGAAAACACCATCGTCCCGACGTTCTACCCCGAGCTGCTCAGCGGCGAACTGATCTACCTGGGAACCTCGCAGGATCGGTACAAGGCCCAGCAATCGATCCGCACCCTGGCCAACGCCAGCTCGCCCGAACGCCCTTATGTAAAGCTGGCGATGAGCATGACCAACACCTCCAGCACGCGCATCCTGGCGCGGCATACGGTGATGAACGGCCCGATCATCACCGACTGGCTGCAACAGCTGATCGCCACCGACAGCACCGCCCGCGCCCTGGACTTCGTCATCCTCGGCGAGGTGGCCGGGGTCAGCTTCAGCTACGATCACCTGCCGGCCACCCGTGCGCCTCAAGCCTATGGCACCCTCGGCGCGATCTGGCGGGAAAGCATCCACGGCTATCTCAAGGCCGATGAGCAAGCGGTGCCGTTCAACGGCCTGAGCCACGTGGAAAACCGCTACGGCCAGGGCGAGCAGCTGCCGTTCATCGATGCCTGGATCGCCCAGTACGGTTTGCAGGCCTGGACTCAGCGATTGCTGGAAGTCACGGTGCCGCCGATCATCCACATGCTCTACGCCGAAGGCATCGGCATGGAATCCCACGGCCAGAACATCGTGCTGATCACCCGGGACGGTTGGCCGCAACGCATCGCCCTCAAGGATTTCCACGACGGCGTGCGCTACTCCCCGGCGCACCTGGCCCGGCCTAAATTGTGCCCGACCCTGGTGCCGTTGCCCGCCAGCCACGCAAAGCTGAACCGCAACTCGTTCATCATTACCGATGACGTGAATGCGGTGCGGGATTTCTCCTGCGACTGTTTCTTCTTCATTTGCCTGGCGGAAATGGCGATTTTCCTCCGCCAGCACTATCAGCTGGATGAAACCCGCTTCTGGCAGATGACCGCCGACGTCATCACTGCTTACCAGGCTGCGCACCCGCAGCACCGCGAGCGCTTCGGGCTGTTCGACGTATTCGCGCCTTCCTATGAAGTGGAAGAACTGACCAAGCGTCGCCTGCTGGGCGACGGGGAGCGGCGCTTCAAGTCGGTGCCCAATCCGCTGCACGCCTTCAGGCCGCAGTCATGCTGAGGACCAATCAGCTGAAGCTCAAGATCGGTGCGGGGCAGGCCGCCTACGGGCTGATCAGTTCGATTCCGTCGGCCATGGCGATCGAGCTGATCGCCGAGGCGGGCTACGACTTCGTGATCATCGACATGGAGCATGTGCTGATCAACCCGGAAACCGTCGAGCACATGATCCGCATGGCCGAAGCCTACGCCATCACGCCCTTGGTGCGGGTGTCGGACCTGAATCCGAAAACCCTGTTGCGCCTGCTCGACGGCGGCGCCCAGGGCATCGTGCTGCCGATGATCGAGAGCCCGGAGCAACTGACCGATGCGATTGCCGCGTGCAAGTACCACCCGTTGGGGCGGCGCAGCCTGAATGCCGGGCGCCCCGGTTCGTTTGGCAAACACAGCCTGGCCGAATACGTGGGGCTGGCCAACGAGCAAATCATGGTGGTGGCGATGATCGAAAGCGCCGAAGGCGCACGGCGTGCGGCGGACATCGCGACGGTGCCCGGCCTGGACATGATCCTCGAAGGCGCGGCGGACCTGTCCCAGTCCCTCGGCACGCCCTGGCGGATCGACACGCCGGCGGTGCAACAGGCCTTGCTGGACACCTGGCAGGCGGCCCGCGAAGCCGGCGTTCCCTATTGCGCCATTCCCCGTCAACCCGACGACCATGCCCGCTGGCGTGCCCGAGGGGTGAACACCTTTGTACTGGGCGACGAACGCGGTATCGCGTTCCGCGCTCTCCAGGGCCGTTTGGCCACACTTTCTTCAGAAGGACATGAATCAAGATGACTCGCCTGACCTTACACGCCCTGGCCCACGCCGCCGATATCGTCATGCAGGATCTGGTGGATTGCCTGTTGGCCGAACAGTTCTTCGGCAGCGAGCCGTTGCCCCTGGTCGACGTCGGTGTCTGGCGGCAGGCTCATCCGAAGGCGCCGGCGCTCGCCGGGCTGACCCCGCAACAGCGTATCTGGGATTGGTGCTACGACCCGACCGAACAGCGCTCCATCAGCATTGCCCTGCGTGCGGGCATCACCCAACAGTGGGAAAAAGTGCCGGGCACCCCGGTGCTGGCGCGCCAGGAAGAGCAGTGGACGGTGCTTTCGCCGGACGACTTCATGAAGCGGGTGTTCGGCTCGATGGCCGAGCGTTTCAAGGACAACGATAAAGGCCTGTCGCTGTTTCTCGATGTGCTGCACACCAGCGTCAAGCAGACGGCGTTGTCCCTGTCACATGCAGTGGATGACCGTGAGTTGATGACCCAGGATCCGGCGACGTTTTTCCGCACCATGGAACAGTGGGCCTCGCTGCGCGACCGTCCCTATCACCCGTTGGCCAAGGCCAAGCAAGGGCTCGACGACGAGGAATACCTGCGTTACCAGGCCGAGTTCGCCCGCCCGGTGGCCTTGAACTGGGTGGCGGTGGACCGCACGCTGTTGCAATGCGGCGATGGCGTCGGGGATCTCGCGCAGTGCTATCCGGCACGTTATCTGTTGCCTGAGCCTCTGCAGGCCCGGCTCGCCGGGGAAATGCAGGCTCGCGGCCTGGCGGACAGCCATATCGCGCTGCCGGTCCACCCGTGGCAGTGGGAACATGTGCTCGACAAACAGTTGGGGGAGGTTTTCGCCAAAGGCGATTGCCGGCGCTTGAGCTTCAATGAGGGCGATTTCTTCGCCACCTCGTCGCTGCGTTCCATGACGCCGTGCTTCGACAGTGCCGACTACCTCAAGCTGCCGATGGCCATCCACTCCCTGGGCGCATCGCGCTATTTGCCAGCGGTGAAGATGATCAACGGCGGCCTGAGCGAAGCCTTGCTCCACGAGGTATTGGACAAGGACGCGACCCTGCGCCAGTCGCTGCACCTTTGCGACGAGAGCAAGTGGTGGGCGTTCATGCCACCCGAGGCCACGTTGTTCGACGAGGCACCACGGCACCTGTCGGCCATGGTCCGGGGCTACCCGAGCGCGTTACTCAATGACGCCGACACCCGCCTGCTACCCATGGCCGCTCTGGGCACGCCGCTGCCGGGCAGCAACCGTCACTTCTTCGATGACTGGATGCAGTATCGCAACCTGCCGGCGGACGCCGAGTCGGTCATGACCCTGTTCCGTGAACTGGCCCGCAGCTTCTTCGACATCAACCTGCGCATGTTCCGCCTCGGCATGCTGGGGGAAGTCCACGGTCAGAACGCGGTACTGGTATGGAAGGACGGCCATGCCGAAGGCCTGCTGTTGCGCGACCACGATTCGCTGCGGATCTTCGTGCCGTGGCTGGAGCGCAATGGTATGGCGGACCCGGTGTACCGCATCAAGAAAGGCCACGCCAACACGCTGTACCACGAGCGTCCTGAAGATCTGCTGTTCTGGCTGCAGACCCTGGGCATCCAGGTCAACATGCGGGCGATCATGGACACCCTGGCGCAGGTCTACTCGATGCCGGTGACTGGCTTGTGGCAGGCCCTGCGGGACGTGCTGGACGAACTGATCGAGACCATCGACTTCGACGCCGAGGCCCGGGCGATGCTCAAGGCGCAACTGTTCGACGCGCCCAACTGGCCGCAGAAACTATTGCTCACGCCCATGATCGAGCGGGCCGGCGGCCCGGGCAGCATGCCGTTCGGCAAGGGCGAGGTGGTCAACCCGTTCCGCCGGCTGTCGCTGGAGGCCTGAGGGCATGGCGATCAGTCGCGTGCTCAGGATTGAACCGGTGTCCGCCGACGGAGCCTGCCGGTTTACGGCCGACGAGTGGGCCGTGCTCAGCGGCCCATTGCGGCTGAAACCGGCAGGGGAGCGCGATTCGTCGCGTTCCCTGGCGGCCCATGAGCTGTTGAATGGCGGTGTGTGCCTGCGGCTGCTGGACGAGTTGACGCCGATCCTCGGTTCGCCGTCCCGTGCAATCACCGCCTCGCTGTTGAGCAAGCGAATTTCGTTCCTCGCCACCAACCCCTGTCTGTATGCGCTCTCGGCCTGCGACAAGGGGCTGCGGATGTCCCTGGACAACAGCGTCATCGAATACGGTCACGACGCGGGGCGCTGGACCTCGTCGATGCCGCTGCTGGACCCGCAGCCGCAGGCCTATGCCACCGGCGACCGGGAGGCCTGGCGCGAAGCGTTGGTCGGCAACCTGTTTGCCGGGCTGCTCAAGCCGTTGTGGGATCTGTTCGCCCAGGTCAGCGGCATCTCCCGACGCATCCTCTGGGAAAACACGGCGGTGCGGGTCTATTCGCTGTATGAAAAACGCATGGACAGCCTGCAGGAGCCGTCCGCGCGCCGGCGCATCGACGCCGATTTCGATTGGCTGCTGAACCAGGCCGATCCTGGGCTATTCGGCCTGGATTACAACCCGTTGCAGCATTTTCGCCGAGCCCCCATGCCCCTGGCCGATGGCGGCTGTCGACGGTTGCGGCGCACCTGCTGTTTCTATTACCGGGCGAGCAACCCGGTCGAATACTGTTCGGCCTGCCCGTTGCTGCGAAAGAGAACAAGACATGAATGATTCAATCGCGTCAGCGGCGGTCACCGACTCGCTGTTGGCACAGTACCGGGGGATCGCTTCGTCCACCCTTGGGCATTTCACCGACAGCGGATACCTGCGGGGCATCCGCCCGTTGTTCGATAACCTGCGCATGCTCGGCAAGGTGGTCACGGTCAGGCTGTTCACGCCTGACGGCAGTGTCTTGCGCGAAGCCTTGTTGCTTAGCGAGCCGGGGGATGTGCTGGTGGTGGAATGCGTGGGGGACGCCGACTGTGCCTGCTGGGGAGAGCTGCGCACCCTGGCCGGGCTGATCAAAGGCCTGGCCGGCGTGGTGGTGTGCGGCGCGGTGACCGACGTGGCCGCCTTGCGGGAGCATCGCCTGCCGGTGTTCAGTCGCGGTGTCAGCGCTTTCACCACCCGTAGCCTTGGGCTTGGCGGCGAGGTCAATCAGCCGATCCGGGTGTCAGGGGTCGCCGTACATCCAGGCGACATTGCCATCGGTGATGACGATGGTGTGTTCATCCTCGGGGTGCAACAGGCCATCGATCTGCTGCCCAAGCTGCTGGCGAAAGAGCAGGCGGATCGGCTGAAGAGAACCGAGTTCCTGCAACGGATCCGGCGCTGAGCGTCAGGCGTCGCGGAACAAGTCGTGGGCGTCCAGCAGGCGCCAGGCGATTTCCGGGCGTTTTTCCAGGCCGCGGCGAATGGCAGCCGGGATCGATTGGCGAATTTTGCGACACAGGCCCGGTTGCTCCTGAAACTCGATGGCGATGCCGCGCATGGTCCGGACTTCGTTGTAGCCCGGCTCGATGGTCAGGCGGATGCCGAGGTTTTCGTACAGCCGCTGCTGCAACCGTTCGAGTTCGGCCAGGTCCTGGATGTTTTCCAGTCGTTCGAGCAGGCGCTTTTCTTCCTGGCGATTCAGGCAAAGGATGCGCAGGTCGCTGCCCGCGGTTTCCAGCAAGGCCTCGCGCCCGCAGTCGCAGACGCCGGGCGGGCAGGGGGGACGGATCGGAATCGACGCGGTCATGGGCTCCACAAGTCTGGGGTACGACGAAGCCACCGTTGAGTCCATCGGCGGCCCAGGCAATGTGATGCCTGGCGATAGTGCGGTCAACCCTGTCATATGGCCGCCGGTCTGTCACCCGGCATGGTCCGCTCGTCTGTTTATCCGCCGATCCGATCAAATTTTCCAGGGCGAGCACCCTCAAGACAGACAGGACGTTGCGGTCCGCTCCGTCATCGTATCGCGACGGTCCTCATGGCAAGCATAAGGAGAGTCCGATCGATGCAAGCGAACCTGTCTACATTACCGTTGCTGGAAGAGTTACTGATGGCCCGCGGACCGGGCGGGCAGGAAGACGAAGTCCGGCAAGTCTGCCTGCGAGAGCTGGAGCCCCATTGCGACAAGACCTGGGTCGACCCGGCCGGCAACGTCATCGGGCTGATCAAGGGCGCGGCCGGCGGAAGCGGCACCGAAACTCCGGTCAGGGTCATGGCTCATCTGGACGAAATCGCCATGCTGGTCAAACGCGTGGAACCCGATGGCACGTTGCGGGTGGTGGCTTTGGGGGGCGCCAACCCGATCAACTTCGGTGTATGCCCGGTGGACATATTGGGCGATCGGGATTTCATCCCTGGCGTGTTGTCGTTCGGCTCCATGCACAGCACGGCGCAAACCCATCAGGGGGCGGATGTCCTGTCCGGGAATGTGCATTGGGAAGACGTCCATGTGATCACCCGTTGTTCACGGGAACAACTGCACAGGCACGGTGTACGCCCGGGCACGCGGGTGGTGTTGAGCCAGCACTGGCGTCGGCCGTTTCGGGTGGGCGATGCGATTGCCGCGCATTTCCTTGATGACCGTGCGCCAATGGTTGCGACCCTCCAGGCCGCCGCGCTGTTGGCCGAGCGCCGGGCGGAACTGGTCGGTGAGGTGTATTTCGTCTTCACCACCCAGGAAGAGGAATCCAACGCCGGAGCGCTGTACGCCGCCGCCCACCTGCCGGGCGAGGTGACCGTTGCCGTCGAGATCGGGCCGGTGGTGCCGGAATACGGAACCCGGTTGAGCGTCAACCCGATCATCAATACGGGAGACGAAAAAGGCTGCTACAGCCGCAAGGTCGTCGACCAGCTCTACCGCGCCGGCAAAAGCATCGACCTGGAGCCGCAATTTGCGCTGCTTGTGGACTTTGCCAGCGATGCCAGTGCGGTCATGGGCAGCGGGGTGTCGGCCATGGGAGGTTGTATCGCCATACCCACCGAGAATACCCATGGGTATGAGCTGATCCTGGAAGGCAGCATCGAAGCCTGCGCGGGGACATTGCTGGAATTCCTGCTCAATCGGGCTGAAGGTGAGTAACGCTAAAGCCCTGTGATCGCTGAACCCTGTGGGAGCGAGCCTGCTCGCGATGACGGCGGCACATCGACACTGAAGCAAGCAGGCCCACCGCTATCGCGAGCAGGCTCGCTCCCACATGGGGCCAGGGTACCAGCGGGATTTGAGTTTGATCGGTAGAACTCCTGTGGGAGCGAGCCTGCTCGCGATGACGGCGGCACATTCGACACTGAAGCAAGCAGGCCCACCGCTATCGCGAGCAGGCTCGCTCCCACATGGGGGGCTAGGGTGTTGGCGGAAGTTGTGTCTACCATCGATCCTCTGTGGGAGCGAGCCTGCTCGCGATGGCGGCGGCACATTCGACACTGAAGCAAGCAGGCCCACCGCTATCGCGAGCAGGCTCGCTCCCACATGAGGCCAAGGTGCCGGCAGGGTTCGAGTTCCACCGCCGGTCCCTCAAGAGTGTTGTGTCTACAACCCCAGCTCAGACAACCCAGGATGATCGTCCGGCCGACGCCCCAGGGGCCAATGGTATTTGCGTTCACTTTCCTTGATCGGCAGGTCGTTGATGCAGGCGTAGCGGTTGGACATCAGGCCCTGTTCGTCGAACTCCCAGTTCTCATTGCCATAGGAACGGAACCAGTTGCCCGAATCGTCGTGCCATTCGTAGGCATAACGCACGGCGATGCGGTTGTCGGTGAACGCCCAGAGTTCCTTGATCAGCCGGTAATCCAGCTCCTTGGCCCATTTGCGGGTCAGGAAGGCCTTGGCTTCTTCGCGGTTATGGACGAATTCGGCGCGGTTGCGCCATTGGGTGTCCAGGGTATAGGCCAGGGACACTCGCTGTGGGTCGCGAGAGTTCCAGCCATCCTCGGCCAGGCGAACTTTCTCGATGGCCGATTCACGGGTGAAAGGCGGCAGGGGCGGACGAACTTCAGCAGGGGACGACATGGCAAATCTCCAGTGATGAATCAAGTTTCACGATGTTCAGCGGATGAGCTTTTTATTTCTTTTCAACCAACAACACGTTCAACATGGCCTGGGCGTGATCGGCGGCAGTGTGGTCGCCCATGATCAGTGCAACAGTAATGGCGCCATCGATCAGAATAAGTAACTGTCGGGCCAGGGCCTCGGGATCTTCGACGCCTTGTTCAATACATAAACGGGTGACGTAATCGAGCAACTTCTGTTTATGCAGCTTCGCCAATTGGCGGACCGGGTCCTGTGGGTCCCCGGTTTCACCACTGGTATTGATGAACGCACAGCCGCGGAAGCCGTCGCTGTCAAACCAGCCCTTGAGCACGGCGAACAGGTTGTATAGCCGTGCGGTCGGGGTAGGGGCCTTGTCGACCTCGGTGCTGAACCAGTGCATCCAGCGCTCGTCCCGCCGCTTGAGGGCAGCCAGGATCAGGTCGTCCTTGTTGGCGAAATAGCGGTAGACACTTTTCCTGGAGACGCCGGCGGTTTTCACCAGAAGATCCATGCCGGTGGCCGCAATGCCACTTTTATAGATCAGTTTTTCGGCGACATCGAGGATGATGTCTCGTGTGTCGTTGCTGATGATTTCGTTCATGGCGCAAACAGTAGAACGATCGTTCTCCTTGGTCAAATGTTTTTTCTGCGACTGCACTTTTGAAATCCTGGCTCGCTGGCGATGGGCTTCGCCATCGCAATCGCGAGCAAGCTGTGCTCCCACTAGAGTCCCAAACCCATCCGCCATGGTGTAAGCTCAGCGGCTCTTCGGAATCGACCTTTTGCGAGCCCTATGCCGTCGCTTTTCAAACGCTCCCTGCTGCCCAAGCTGCGCAGCTTTGCACTGACCGCCGATGCCGTGACCATCCTCGATGGCGCAGCCGAGTTCCGCCGTTGCCTGCTGGAGAAAATCGCCCAGGCCACCCAGCGCATCTACATCGTCGCCCTGTATCTGCAACAAGACGAAGCCGGCCAGGAAATCCTCGATGCCCTGCATGCCGCCAAAGCGGCGCGTCCGGAACTGGACGTGGTCGTGGTGGTGGACTGGTTGCGGGCCCAACGCGGGCTGATCGGCGCCAAGAAGCAGCCGGGCAACTCGGCGTGGTACCAGGAGCAAACGCGCAGCCATGCCAGCGAGGTGCCGATCTACGGCGTGCCGGTGCAAACCCGCGAACTGTTCGGCGTGCTGCACTTGAAAGGTTTCGTGATCGACGATTGCGTGCTTTACAGCGGCGCCAGCCTGAACAACGTCTACCTGCACAAGTTCGACAAGTACCGCTACGACCGCTATCACTTGCTGCAGAACACAGCGCTGGCCGACTCGATGCACCACCTGGTGCAGCATGGCCTGATCACCTCCAAGGCCGTGCATCGCCTGGACCTGCCGAACCTGCCCAGCACCCGCAGTTTGCGCAAGGACATTGGCGACCTGCGCAGCCGGCTCAAGTACGCCGCCTATGACACCACGGCCGGCAGCCTCGACAAGAGCGGCCTGTCGGTGAGCCCGTTGCTGGGCGTCGGCAAGAACAACCCGCTGAGCCGGGCGATCGGCGAACTGATCGCCAGCAGTCGCCAGCAACTGACCATTTGTACGCCGTACTTCAACCTGCCCCTGGCGGTGACCCGGGAGCTCAACCGCGCCCTGGCCCGTGGGGTCAGGATCGACATCATTGTCGGCGACAAAACCGCCAACGACTTCTTCATCCCGCCGAGCGAACCGTTCAAGATCATCGCGGCGCTGCCTTACCTGTATGAAATCAGCCTGCGTCGCTTCGCCAAGCGGCATCAGCGCTACATCGACAGCGGCCAGTTGAACCTGCACTTGTGGCGTGACGGCGACAACAGCTATCACCTCAAGGGCATGTGGGTCGACGAGCGCTACACCTTGCTGACCGGCAACAATCTCAACCCGCGGGCGTTCCGCCTGGACCTGGAGAACGCCCTGTTGCTGGACGACCCCAAGGGTGAGTTGCTGGAACCGCGTAAGGCCGAGCTCGAGCAGATCTACCGGCATACCCGCCGAATCGAACGCTACCTGGACCTGGAAGCGTTGCCGGACTACCCGGCGGCGGTGGCCAAGTTCCTGAAAAGGGTCAGCCGGGTGCGGATCGAGCGGCTGCTTTACCGGATCCTGTGAACACCGGCGCCATGGCCGAAAAAGACACCATCTCCATCCAGTTGGTGCGTGAGGCGCTGCTGCAAAGCTGCGCCCCAGGCCCGGCAACCGATGAAGTGCTGAGCAAGGTCGGCATCGCTCCCGCATGGCTCGACAATCCCCAGGCACGGGTACCGGCCGCTGCCTATGCGCGGCTCTGGCGCTTGCTCGCAAGGCGCCTTGACGATGAGTTCTTCGGCATGGACCCGCGCAAGCTCAAGTCCGGCAGCCTGGCCTTCCTTTGCCAGTGCGCCATGGCGCAGCCGACACTGGCGGCCGGCCTGACGGCGGGGCTGGGGTTCCTGTCGCTGATGCTCGAACAGTTGCCGGCCCAGTGGGTGCGCCAGCAGAGCCTGGCGGAAATCGTCCTGCTGGAAGACGATCAGGAGCCACGGCGGGCCTTTACCTACTTCACCTACTGGATGATCGTCCATGGCGTGGCCTGCTGGCTGGCAGGACGGCGGATCCCCATCCTGTCCGTCGAGCTGCGCTGCCCGGCGCCGGATTTCTGCGACGACTACCGGGTGATGTTTTCCCAGAATCTGCGCTTCGAGCGCCCCCGTACCCGGATGATCTTCGCCGCCGAGTACCTGGACCTGCCCATCCGCCGCAGCGCCGAGGAGTTCAAGCGGTTCCTGGCCCGGGCTCCGGCCAACATCCTGGTCAAATACCGCGACCCGCAAAGCCTCGCCAGCCGGATCCGGCACGACCTGCGTCAACTGCCTGCCGAGCAATGGCCGGAAACCGAAGCCCTGGCCCAACAGTTGTGTGTGTCGGCATCGACCCTGCGCCGGCGCCTGGCGGAAGAAGGGCAGACCTACCAGGGGCTCAAGGACAGCGTGCGCAAGGAGTTGGCGATCACCTGGCTCGCCGAACCTTCCATCAGTTTCGTCGAGATTGCTTCGCGCCTGGGATTTGCCGATGCCAGCTCGTTCTACAAGGCGTTCCGCAAGTGGTCCGGTTCCAATCCGGGGCATTACCGCAGCCTGATTCTCAACGACCCCGGCTGAGCACAACCGCGACGATAGATCGCAGGCTTCGCCAGCGCCTACAGGAAGCGCCGTTAGCGGTTTGCTTCCACACCACAATCTTCGCTCCAAACCATGGCCAAACCAGTCAGCCAACTTGATAGCTTTGACCATTGCCGCCCAAGCTCTTCGGCGCGAGTATTCCCCTGTTCACGGTTCCCCCAACCAATAAAAAGTACAGAGGGATTCTGGTCATGCGCGATTATCTGTCCGCCACGTCGCAGTTCGATTACCTGCACACCGTCAATACCGCACTGCACGGTTCGCTCGAGGCGCTGAACGCCTGTGTCGAGTGTTGCGACCGGCATGCGTTGCCGGGGCGTATCGCGTTGTTCTGGGAAGGCCGTGACGGCAGCGACGCGACCTGGACCTACCGTGACCTGCAAGACGACGCCGCGCGCTTCGCCAATTTCCTGCTGGCCCAGGGCGTGGGCAAGGGCGACAAGGTCGCCGGCCTGCTGCCCCGCACCGCGGGGCTGCTGATCGTGGTGCTTGCCACCTGGCGCATCGGCGCCGTGTATCAGCCATTGTTCACCGCGTTCGGGCCCAAGGCCATCGAGCACCGTCTCGGCAGCTCCGGCGCCCGCATCGTCGTCACCGACAGCGTCAACCGGCCGAAGCTCAACGAAGTGAGCGGTTGTCCCACCGTGGTCACCGTCGGCGGCGAACAAGGCCGGGGAATCGTGCGGGGCGACTTCAGTTTCTGGGCTGAAGTGGCAAACCACTCCAATCAATGCGAGCCGGTCATGCTCACCGGCGAAGACCCGTTCCTGCTGATGTTCACGTCCGGCACCACCGGGCCGGCCAAGGCGTTGGCCGTACCGCTCAAGGCCATCGTCGCGTTCCAGAGTTACACCCGTGACGCGGTGGATTTGCGTCCCGAAGATGCCTTCTGGAACCTCGCCGATCCAGGCTGGGCCTACGGTATTTACTTCGGCGTGACCGGACCCTTGGCGATGGGCCATCCCATCACCTTCTACGATGGTCCCTTCACCCTGGAAAGCACCTGCCGGGTCATCAACAAATATGGCATCACCAACCTCACGGGTTCGCCCACCGCCTATCGGCTGCTGATTGCCGGAGGCGAGCAGTTCGCCTGTTCGATCAAGGGCCGGCTGCGCATCGTCAGCAGTGCCGGCGAGCCGCTGAACCCGGAAGTGATCCGCTGGTTCGCCGATAACCTGGGCGTGGTGATCCACGACCATTACGGCCAGACCGAACTGGGCATGGTGCTGTGCAACCACCACGGGCTTGAGCATCCGGTGCACCTGGGGGCGGCCGGTTTTGCCTCGCCGGGCCACCGCATCGTGGTGCTGGATGAGAACCACCAGGAACTGGGCGTCGGCCAGCCGGGCATTCTTGCCGTCGACCGCAGCCAGTCGCCAATGTGCTGGTTCGCCGGTTACGCGGGTGGGCCGACCAAGGCGTTCGTTGGCAATTATTACCTGAGCGGTGACACCGTCGAACTGAACCCGGACGGCAGCATCAGTTTCGTCGGTCGCAGTGACGACGTGATCACCACCTCGGGCTACCGCGTCGGTCCCTTCGACGTGGAAAGCGCCTTGATCGAACACCCGGCCGTGGTGGAAGCCGCCGTGGTCGGCAAACCCGACCCGGAGCGTACCGAGCTGGTGAAGGCCTTCGTCGTGCTCAGTGCCCAGTACCGTGCCGCGCCGGAGCTGGCCGAAGAACTGCGCCAGCACGTGCGCAAGCGCCTGGCGGCCCATGCGTATCCCCGTGAAATCGAATTTGTCAGCGACTTGCCGAAAACCCCAAGCGGTAAGTTGCAGCGCTTTATCTTGCGCAACCAGGAAATCGCCAAAGCCCAAGAAGCGGTGGCGCAGAACGTTTCAGCTTGAATCCAAGGAAACCATGATGCAGATCGACAACAAGATATTCCTCGTCAGCGGCGGTGCGTCCGGCCTCGGTGCGGCCACCGGTGAGCTGCTGGTCAAGGCCGGCGCCAAGGTGATGCTGGTGGACCTCAATGCTGAAGCCGTGGCCACCCAGGCGCAGAAGCTCGGCTGCCGGAGCGTGGTCGCGGACATCAGCAACGAGGCGGCGGCCGAAGCGGCGGTCAAGGCCACCGTCGAGGCATTCGGCGGGCTGAATGGCCTGGTGAACTGTGCCGGCATCGTGCGTGGCGAAAAGATCCTCGGCAAGAACGGCCCTCATGGGCTCGCCAGCTTCAGCCAGGTGATCAACGTCAACCTGATCGGCAGCTTCAACCTGCTGCGCCTGGCCGCTGCGGCCATCGCTGAAACCGAGGCCGATGCCGACGGCGAGCGCGGTGTGATCATCAACACCGCGTCGGTGGCAGCTTTCGATGGCCAGATCGGCCAGGCAGCCTATGCGGCGTCCAAGGGCGCGATTGCCAGCCTGACCTTGCCGGCCGCCCGGGAACTGGCGCGTTTCGGCATCCGCGTGATGACCATTGCCCCGGGGATTTTCGAAACGCCGATGATGGCCGGCATGACCCCGGAAGTCCGCGATTCCCTGGCCGCCGGTGTGCCGTTCCCGCCGCGCCTGGGCAAACCGGCCGAGTACGCGGCGCTGGTCAGGCATATCATTGAAAACAGCATGCTCAATGGCGAGGTGATCCGTCTCGACGGTGCCTTGCGCATGGCAGCGAAGTAAGGAGGATTTTGTCATGACCCACGATCCGATTGTCATCGTCAGCGCCGTCCGCACCCCCATGGGCGGTTTCCAGGGCGAACTCAAGAGCCTCAGCGCCTCGCAACTGGGGGCGGCCGCCATCAAGGCAGCGGTCGAACGCGCCGGTATCGCACCGGGTGCGGTGGAGGAAGTGCTGTTCGGTTGCGTGCTCGCCGCCGGCCAGGGCCAGGCCCCGGCGCGGCAGGCGGCGCTGGGTGCCGGGCTCGACAAATCGACCCGTTGCACCACCCTGAACAAAATGTGCGGTTCGGGCATGGAGGCGACGATGCTCGCCCATGACATGCTCGTGGCCGGCAGTGCCGAGGTAGTGGTGGCCGGTGGCATGGAAAGCATGTCCAACGCCCCGTATCTGCTCGATCGCGCCCGCAGCGGCTTGCGCATGGGCCACGGCAAGGTCCTGGACCACATGTTCCTCGACGGCCTGGAAGATGCCTACGACAAGGGCCGTCTGATGGGCACTTTTGCCGAAGATTGCGCCGAAGCCAATGGTTTCAGCCGTGAAGCCCAGGACGCCTTCGCCATTGCGTCCACCACCCGCGCCCAGCAGGCGATCAAGGACGGCAGCTTCGATGCCGAGATCGTGCCGCTGCAGGTCATGGTCGGCAAGGAACAGGTCACGGTGAGCCACGACGAACAGCCGCCCAAGGCGCGGATCGACAAGATCGCATCCCTCAAGCCGGCGTTCCGCGAAGGCGGTACGGTGACGGCGGCCAACGCCAGCTCGATCTCCGACGGTGCCGCGGCGCTGGTACTGATGCGCCAGAGCCAGGCGACGCAGCGCGGCCTGAAGCCCCTGGCGGTGATTCACGGTCACGCGGCGTTTGCCGATACCCCGAGCCTTTTCCCGACTGCACCGATTGGCGCAGTGAAGAAACTGATGCAAAAGACCGGCTGGTCGCTGGACGAAGTCGATCTGTTCGAGGTCAACGAAGCGTTTGCCGTGGTCGGGCTGGTGACCATGGGCAAGCTGGAGATTCCCCACGACAAGGTCAACATCCACGGCGGCGCTTGCGCGCTGGGCCACCCGATTGGTGCTTCCGGGGCGCGGATCCTGGTGACGCTGCTCTCGGCCCTGCGCCAGAAAGGCCTCAAGCGCGGTGTCGCAGCGATTTGTATCGGCGGCGGTGAAGCCACGGCCATGGCCGTTGAATGCCTGTATTAAGGAATCACCATGCTCCCGACTGAAGAACAGACACAAATCAGCGACGTGGCCCGGCAGTTCGCCCAGGAACGCTTGAAGCCGTTCGCCGCCGAGTGGGACCGCGAGCACCGCTTTCCCAGGGAAGCCATCGGCGAAATGGCCGAGCTGGGTTTCTTCGGCATGCTCGTGCCGGAGCAATGGGGCGGTTGCGACACCGGCTACCTGACCTACGCCATGGCCCTGGAAGAAATCGCCGCCGGCGACGGGGCGTGCTCGACCATCATGAGTGTGCACAATTCGGTGGGCTGCGTGCCGATCCTCAAGTTCGGCAGCGACGAACAGAAGGCCCGGTTTCTCACGCCCCTGGCCAGCGGCGCGATGCTCGGCGCCTTTGCCCTGACTGAGCCCCAGGCCGGCTCGGACGCTAGCAGCCTCAAGACCCGGGCGCGACTGGACGGCGATCACTACGTGCTCAACGGTAGCAAGCAGTTCATCACCTCCGGGCAGAACGCTGGGGTGGTGATCGTGTTCGCGGTGACCGACCCGAGTGCGGGCAAGCGTGGCATCAGCGCGTTCATCGTGCCCACCGACTCACCGGGCTACAGCGTGGCGCGGGTCGAGGACAAACTCGGCCAGCATGCTTCCGATACCTGCCAGATCCTGTTCGAAGATGTGAAGGTGCCGGTTGCCAATCGGCTGGGGGAGGAGGGTGAAGGCTACAGGATCGCCCTGGCGAACCTGGAAGGCGGGCGGGTCGGCATCGCGGCGCAATCGGTCGGCATGGCACGGGCGGCATTCGAGGCGGCCCGGGACTATGCCCGCGAACGCCAGAGCTTCGGCAAGCCGATCATCGAGCACCAGGCCGTGGCGTTCCGCCTGGCGGACATGGCGACCCAGATCGCCGTGGCGCGGCAGATGGTGCATTACGCCGCCGCACTGCGGGATAACGGCCAGCCTGCTTTGGTAGAGGCCTCCATGGCCAAGCTGTTCGCCTCGGAAATGGCCGAAAAAGTCTGCTCCATGGCGTTGCAAACCCTGGGCGGATACGGTTATCTCAACGACTTCCCGCTGGAACGCATCTACCGCGACGTGCGGGTCTGCCAGATCTACGAAGGCACCAGCGACATTCAGCGCATGGTCATTTCGCGCAATCTTTGAACAGGAGTCCCGCATGAGCTACGAAACGATTTTGTTGGAAATCAAGGACCGCGTCGGCCTGATCACCCTCAACCGTCCCCAGGCGCTGAACGCCTTGAACGCGCAGATCGTCAGCGAGTTGAACCACGCGCTGGACAGCCTGGAAGCGGATCCGAAGATCGGCTGCATCGTGCTGACCGGCTCGAAGAAAGCCTTCGCCGCCGGGGCCGACATCAAGGAAATGGCCGAGCTGACCTATCCGCAGATCTACCTCGACGACCTGTTCAGCGACAGCGACCGCGTGGCCAACCGCCGCAAGCCGATCATCGCGGCGGTGAACGGCTTCGCCCTGGGTGGCGGCTGTGAACTGGCCCTGATGTGCGATTTCATCCTGGCGGGCGACAACGCCAAGTTCGGCCAGCCGGAAATCAACCTCGGCGTCCTGCCGGGCATGGGCGGTACCCAGCGCCTGACCCGTGCGGTGGGCAAGGCCAAGGCCATGGAAATGTGCCTGACCGGGCGTTTTATCGACGCCGTGGAGGCGGAACGTTGCGGCATCGTGGCGCGGATCGTACCGGCCGATGAGTTGCTGGATGACGCCCTGAAAACCGCTGCACTGATCGCCTCCAAGTCGGTGCCGATCAGCATGATGGTCAAGGAAAGCGTCAACCGTGCGTTTGAAGTGAGCCTGTCCGAAGGCGTGCGTTTCGAACGACGGGTGTTCCATGCGGCATTCGCGACCCAGGATCAGAAAGAAGGCATGGCAGCCTTCGTGGCCAAGCGGCCCGCGGAGTTCCAGGATAAGTAGGCGGCGCCCTCCCTGACGCTATCGCGAGCAGGCTCGCTCCCACCTTGGATTTGCGGTGTACGCCACAAAACCTGTGGGAGCGAGCCTGCTCGCGATGGCGGCGGAACATTCAACATCCCTGTGACAGACACACCGCTTTCGCGAGCAAGCCCGCTCCCACACTGGATTTGCGCTGTACGCCACAGAACCCTGTGGGAGCGAGCCTGCTCGCGATGGCGGCGGCACATTCAACATCCCTGTGACAGACACACCGCTTTCGCGAGCAAGCCCGCGCCCACAACGGCAGCTCTGGGTCAGAAGATAAATTTGAGTAACGCGATGACCACGATCAGGCCGATCAGGAAAATGATGCCAACGGTACTGCCAAGAAATTTCAACATGGGAAGTGCTCTCATCGGATGGACTTAATGGTCTAGACCCCTGGTGCGAGAGCTCGTTTCGATTATTTTTCGGCGACGTCCGCCCATCCCGAATCATCGGTTTGACGATCCTGCGCATACGCGGCATGCTTGCTCGATCATGAGCATTGATGCTCGTTTATGCAGGTTATAAACCCATGGGTTCATCGAACGACGTATTCCCCGGCGAACGCCAACAATTGATCAGTGAACGCCTTGCACGCTATGGCCGTGTGATTGCGGCCGATCTGGCCAGTGAACTGAATGTCTCCGAGCACTCGATCCGACGCGACCTGGGCGCGTTGGCGGCGGCAGGCTTATGCAAACGCGTCTACGGCGGCGCGATCCTGCTACCCGCGGCTGAACGGCCGATAGATGTTCGCGTCAGGCAGGACGCTACGCGCAAGAACAGTCTCGGCCAGACCGCCGCCGCGTTGCTGAGTACCGGGCAGCACGTCTTCATCGATGCCGGATCCACCAATCTGGCGATTGCCTGCGCCATTGATCCCCAACTCCAGTTCACCGTCACGACCAACTCGCCGCTGATTGCCGTGCAACTGATGAAGTTGCCTCGCGCCGAGGTCATTGTGTTGGGCGGACGCTTGAACCCTGTTGCGGGTGGCGCAATCGGGCTGGCCGCGGCACAGCAGCTACGGCAGTTCAGTTTCGATCTGTGCTTTCTCGGCGCTTGCGCCATCGACCCGGATAACGGCATCACGGCCTTCGGCCTGGACGACGCCGAGTTCAAGCGCGCGGTGGTGGCGGCGAGCGGCCAGGTGGTCGTGGCGGTGACCAACGAAAAACTCTCCAGCGTCGCGCATTATCAGGTGGCCGGCTGTGACGAAGTTGCCGCCCTGGTGGTGGAACACGACGCGCCGCGGGAGCGCCTGGAGCCGTTTTTCAACCGGATCTCCAACGTCGTCACGGCCGCTCGTTAAGTCGCCGGCTGCCGGGCTTGCCCCAATGCCAGTCAGTTGAGGCGCAAACGGCGCAAAACCTGTGGGAGCAAAGCTTGCTCGCGATAGCGACAGACCCGTCAACATTGTTGCTGACTGACTTACCGCAATCGCGAGCAAGCTTTACTCCCACAGGTTGTGGCTTAACTGACTGGCATTAGGCTTGCCGGGCCTCGACGCGAACGACCATCCAGATACCCGCTCCAGACACCAGCATCCCCAATGCCATCGGCCATGACAGCGGTTCGTTGAACATGGCCCAGGCCCAAAGCATCGTGACTGGCGGACTGAGGTAAAGGATGCTGGCGACGCGGGTGGCGGTTGCGCGGCGCAGACAGAGCCAGTAAAGCCCGTAGCCGCCCATCGTGGACAAGGCCACCGTCCAGAGCACGCTAAGGACGAAGCCGGTGCTGGGTATTGGAGCCAGGCTACCCGATAGGCCTTCAAGAAGAGCGAATACCACCCCCGAAACGCAGCATTGCAGCCAAAGATTGGGCATCAGGCCCAGGGATTCGGACGCCGGCAGATACTTTTGCCACAGGGTCGCGACAGCCAGAGAAAGCATGCCCAACAAGGGCAGGGCGTAGGCCCACCCTGGCGCGTGTCCCCAGGTGAGCGCGCCATGAGTGGCCAGCGCCGCGCCGGACAGGCCGATGATCAGGCCTGCCCAGACCTGCCAGGCCAGTCGCTGTCCGAGCACGCAGGCAGCCAGCAGCGCCAGACCCATCGGCAGCAGGTCGGCGAACAGCGCGGCGAGGCCAGCCGGCACGCCCAGGGCAATACCTTGGGTGATACCGGCGAGATAGCCCCCCATGGCCAGCAGCCCGATGCCGGCGTTCTTCAGCAGCACTGCCGCCGGTGCCCGTCGTAACTGCTGAGCAACGAAGGGAAACAGTACCAGGGTGATCACGACGCAGCGCCAGAACACCACCAGCAACGCAGGAGCGTAATCGATGGAAAAGCGCGCCCCGACAAAACCGGAACTCCACGTCACGATCAACGCGGCTTCCAGTAAGGGCAGCGGAATCATCCAGTACCAGGCTGAACGGGGTGAGGCAGGGCATGGGATTGCTTTCATGACGCCACGCTACAAAAACGGCGTAATCTGATAAATCAAAATGTATTGCAGCAGTCCTTCATAAAAGGTGAATCATGGCGGCCGTACTCGATATCGAGCTGATTCGTACATTCCACGCCGTCGCGCGTATCGGCAAATTCAGCGCCGCGGCCGAACACCTGCATAAGAGCCCGGCGGCGGTGAGTGTGCACATACAGCGGCTGGAAGCGGTCGCCGGGGGGCGCCTGCTCAACCGCGACAATCAATCGGTTTCGTTGACGGCGCTGGGCAAGCGCCTGCTCACGTCGACCACGGAACTGCTGAGCGCCCATGACCGGGTGCTGGCCGATCTGCAGGGCAACCGTCTGGCGGGGCGCATCAGCCTGGGGGTGCCGGACGAGTACGCCAACCATGTCATCCGCGACATTCTGCCGACGTTCGTCGCGGCTTGGCCGAACGTGGTGCTGGAGCTCAAGACCGCCCCCAGTTATGCGCTACGGGACTTGGTGGAGCGTGGAAAACTCCAGGCGGCAGTCGTCACCTTGCCAAAGGGACCGCCCGACGCGCAGGGGCAAATTCTGGTACCGACCGCGCCCGTCTGGGTCGGGCCGATCAACAGGATGCTGGCTTCATCGCAACCGCTCCCCCTGGCCGTGCACGCGGCGCAATGCCCTTATCGACAAGCCATGCTCGAATCGCTCCGGCACAGCGGCCACAAGGTGCGCATCGTGTTGGAAAGTCCGTCCAACCAGGCCGTCAAGGCGTGCGTCGAGGCCGGGTTGGCGATCAGCCTGATCGATCGCGCCCGTGTGACGGAGAAGATGCAGATACTCGCGGGCCTGCCGGTCATTCCCGAGCACGAGGTGGTGTTCATGCGCTCGCGCAGCGGCGAAGCCGATGAAGCGGTGGCCCTGCTGGGCCAGGCCATGGGGCAGCTGTTTCGGCTCTAGCGATTACCGCTCAGGTGCGGAAGTGCCCCACCCGTTGCTGCTGATGGTTCGCCATCTCATAGAGCTGGAGGCTGGCTTGCGACGCGTCCTGCATCCGGCTGGTCAATGTTTCGCTGATCGTGCGGATATCGCTGACGCGATGGCTGATGTCTTCGACCACGGAGCTTTGTTCCAGGGCCGCGCTGGCGATCTGCTGGTTCATTTGTTCGATCACTTCCACGGCATCGCTGATATGTTGCAGCGCCACCTGGGTCTGTTCGACCTGAACCACGCTGCCCCTGGCCAGTTCACGGCTGAGCTGAGTGTTGTGCACCACCTCCTGGCTAAGCTGTTGCAACGCTTCGATCACCCTGCGGATGTGTTCGACGGAGTTCTGGGTATTGCTGGCCAAATGTCGGACTTCGTCCGCCACCACTGCAAAGCCGCGTCCCTGTTCGCCGGCCCTGGCCGCTTCAATCGCCGCATTGAGAGCCAGCAGGTTGGTCTGCTGGGCGATGGCGCAGATCACGTCCAGCACCTGATTGATCTGCTGGCTGTTGTCGGCCAGGGTCTGTACTTGGCCGAGGGTGGTTTCGAGGCTTTGGTCAAGGGTGCCGATGCTGCTCACGGCATTGGCAAACAATGCCTGGCCTGACCGGCTGGCACTTTCGGCGCGAGTGGCGGCATCCGCTGCCTGATGGGAGTGACGGGCGACTTCCTGGGCGCTGGCGCTCATCTCATGCAGGGCGGTCGCCGCCAGTTCGACATCCCGGTACTGCTTGGACATGCCCGTGCTCACTTCCTGGGCCACTTGCGAGGACGTGTCGGCGGTGTTGCGGGTGTCTTGGGAGGCTTGCTGGATATCGCGAATGATGGGTTGCAGCTTGGCGAGGAAGCGGTTGAACCCATTGGCCAGTTGGCCCAGCTCGTCGCTGCGGTCGTCGGGCAGGCGCCGGGTGAGGTCGCCGTCGCCTTCGACGATGGCGTTGAGCATCTCGGCGACGCTCAGCAGCGGGCGGGTCACGCCGTAGGCGGTCAGCCAGATGAGTGACAAGCCCAGCCCGCCGGCCAGCAGGCCCAGGCCGAGATTGACCCAGTTGGCGTATTGCTGCCTTTCATCCAACTGGGCTTGCATCTGCAACGCTGGCGCCTGCACCAGCGCCTCGGGAACGCGTATCTGCAACTGCCAGGGGGCGCCGTTCGCGACGGTCTGCACGCTCTGGTGCACGTCGACGGAGGTGTCCGACACGCTGCCGCTGTGGCCGGCAAGCTGGCCCGATGGGGACAGGATGCTGATTTCGCTATGGCCTGGATACAAGTCATCGGCCAAGGTGGCGGCGAGTTTCTGCAGGGTGTCGAGGCTGATGTCCATGCCCACGACGCCGATGGCCTGTCCCTTGTCCATCAGCGGCACCGAAATACTGCTCATGAGGGTTTTCCGGCCCTCGACTTCGACCTCGTAGGGTTCCGTCACGCAGGTGCGCCGCTCGGTCTGTGGGCAGAAGTACCAGGCGTTCCCCGGTTCGCTGCCCGGCGGGGCATTGTTGGCAACGATCTGGGCTTCGCTGAGCACTTCCTGGACCAGTTGCCCCGGCTGGCTTTGCGACCAATACAAGGCAAAGCGACCTCTTTCGTTTCCGGCCAGGTTTCGCTGGCCGGAGAAACCGGCATCGTCCCCGGCCAGTGCGTCGGGCAACAACACGACGTACAGCCCGAGGATTTTTTCACGCTTGAGCAGGGCCTGGCGGGTGGCGCCGATCAACGCCTGGCGCAATTGTGTGGCGGTCAATCGTCCATCCAGGGTCTGGGCCCGCAGTTGAAGAACCTCTTGGCTGAATCCTTCCCCATACAACGCTGTTTCGTTGAAAAAACGCTCAACCCGCTGGCCGTGGGCGAGGGCCTGGGCCTGCAGGCGTTCCAGGGCTGACTGGCCCAGCAGCAGACTGCTCTGGTGCTTCAACAACTTTGCACTTTGCTGGTTCTGGTAAAGGGAAGCGCCGGTCAATGCGCCGACGACGGCCAGGAGAGACAGCCCACTCAAGAGTGTGATCCGCCACTGAATACTGAGACGCGCGAAGAACATGCCGGGACTTCCTGCTGGAGGCTTCAGACCGCACGCAGCCAAGGCCTGGGTTGGCGTTGGAAAGGCGCGTCCCACCTGATTGTTATTGTGGGGTGCCCGGACTTGGTTCAAGGGCGGGCGAGGTCATCTTGCCGGACGCAATGTCCGCGCCGTTAGCCCGAATCGGCAGCCACTGCCGGGTGCCGGACATCGCGGGCGCCCCACTTTGGGGCGTGGCTCCCGATGCTGCCGATTTGGGATAGCGAACGGTTTTGGCGAGGGCATAGGATCGAATCCGGCAACACACAACAAGCCTGTGCGCAGCGGTGAGTCTGGCGTGCCCCGATCTGCAACAGCGGCCTCATACAATAAGGTTAAAAAAATGAGCGTATCTTTTCCGGTCAGCAACTCGACAGAGTTGAAGCGAGGCGCCCTGGGCGTCGGCTTCATCATTTTCTTCGTGATATCGGCGGCAAGCCCACTGAGCGTCATCGCCGGAGGCTTCCCCATCGGCATCATGCTGGGAAACGGTGCCGGTACGCCGGCCCTGTTGATCCTGGCCCTGCTGGTATTGCTGGCGTTCTCGGCGGGATACACCGCCATGTCCCGACATATGACCAACGCGGGCGGCTTCTACGCCTTTACTTCCCGTGGCCTGGGCGGCCTGGCGGGCGGCGCGGCGGGGGTGTTGGCAATGTTCGCCTACAACATCCTTCAGGTCGGTCTGTACGGCATGTTCGGCGGCGTCGTCAGCGGCACGATGGCCAGCGTCTTCAACCTCGACTTGCCGTGGTGGTGCTATTCGCTGCTGGCCATGGCGAGCGTGGCGATTCTCGGCTATCGCAAGATTGACCTCTCTGCGCGGGTGCTCTCGGTGGTGGTCATCGCCGAGTACCTGGCCATCCTGATCCTGGATTTCGCCATCCTCAGGACCGGCGGTGACAGCGGCATCAATCTCGATTCGTTCGACCGCAGCCATGTGTTCAGCGGCACGCCGTCCATTGGCCTGCTGTTCTGTTTCGCCGCTTTCATCGGCTTCGAAGCCACCACCATTTATGGTGAAGAAGCCCGCGATCCGCACCGCACCATTCCGATTGCCACCTACAGCTCGGTGCTGTTGATCGGCGGGTTCTATGCCTTGTCGGTGTGGGCCATGGTAGTGGGCGTGGGGGCGGACAAGATCGTCCCGACGTTGCAGGCATTGCAGGACCCGACCACGTTCATCTATGGCATGTCCGATCATTTTGTCGGTCCGCACCTGACCCAGGTCATCCGCATCCTGTTCATGGTCAGCATCTACGCCGGGCTGTTGGCGTTCCACAACGCCGCGGCCCGCTATTTCTACGCCATCGGCCGTGACGGGCTGCTGCATCGCCAATTGGGCACGACTCACCGCGTCCACCAGAGCCCGCACATGGGCTCGGCGCTGCAAAGCCTGATTGCCGCCGTGGTGGTGCTGATTTTCGCCGCGCTGGATGCCGACCCGATCCTTCAGTTGTTCGCTTGGTTCTCCAACCTGGCGACGTTGTGCGTGATCCTGCTGATGGCGCTGACCTCGGCGGCGGTGGTGGTCTACTTCCGGCGCCACCCGGAACTGAAGCTCGGCGTCTGGCGCGGGCGGATCCTGCCGGTGTTTTCCTGCCTGGCTTTACTGATGGTCCTGGCGCTCGCCGTGATTCATTTCGATGTGCTGACCGGGGCCAGCACGCTGCTGTCCTACACCCTCTGCGCCATCATCCCGGTCGCGCTGATCGTCGGTGTGTGCCTGGCGGCCCGGCTGCGCAGGATTTCCCCCGAGCGGTTCATGGCGCTGGGTAGCCACAAGCTTTAGTGGCCTCACGCGGCACTGTTCAATTCTCACGAAAAATACCGGTCCGCGTGGTACGGGACGGCCCGTCCGCGCGTGAAAGGGAGGTACTGATGCACGATTATCAAATGCTCATCAACGGGGTTGCGGTCAGCGGTGAAAAGGGTGACTTCGATGTCATCAACCCGGCCACCGGCAGCGCCTTCGCCCGATGCCCCGCCGGCTCCCTGGCCCAGTTGGACCTGGCGGTCGACGCGGCGCAGGCGGCTTTCAGCGAGTGGCGCCACAGCACCCACGAAGACCGACGGGAACGCTTGCTGGGCATCGCCGCGGACATCGAAGCGCAAGCCGAGGCGTTGGCCCGGTTGATTGTTCAGGAGCAGGGCAAGCCGCTGGCTCTGGCGTTTTTCGAAGTCATGGGGGCGGTTGCCTGGACGCGATACACCGCCGAACAGCAGATCCCGGTGGAACAGGTGGAAGAAACCCCGACCCAGCGTATCGAGCTGCACCGCAAGCCGTTGGGGGTGGTGGCGTCGATCACGCCTTGGAACTGGCCGTTCATGATCGCCATCTGGCACATCATGCCGGCGCTGCGGGCCGGCAATTGCGTGATCAGCAAACCGTCCAGCCTCACGCCCTTGAGCACCCTGAGCCTGGTGCACATCATCGCCCGCCATGTGCCCAAGGGGGTGATCAACGTCGTGACCGGAGAGCAGGGTTTCGGCAGCGCGATCACCTCCCATGCCGGCATCCACAAGATCGTCTTCACCGGCTCGACCGCCACCGGCCAGAGCGTGATGCGTGGCGCCGCGAGCAACCTCAAGCGCCTGACGCTGGAGTTGGGGGGCAATGACGCCGCCATCGTGTTGCCCGGCACCTCGGTGGAAGCCGTGGCCGAGGACATTTTCCAGGCGGCCTTCCTGAACATGGGCCAGACCTGTGCCGCCCTCAAGCGCCTGTACATCCACGAATCCCAGTACGAGGCCTTGGCCGACGCGCTGGTGCGGATCGCTGCGCGTCAGGTGGTGGGTGACGGCCTGGAGCCCGGGGTCACCTTCGGACCGGTACAGAACCTCGAACAACTGGAGCTGGTCGAGGCGCTGGTGGCCGATGCCCGTGCCCATGGCGGCCGGGTGTTGTGCGGCGGTGCGCGGCTGGACCGGCCGGGTTTTTTCTATCCGCCGACCCTGGTGGCCGATGTCACGGACGGGCACCGCCTGGTCGACGAAGAACAGTTCGGTCCGGTGCTGCCGCTGATTGCCTATCAGGACGTCGAGGACGTGCTGCGCCGCGCCAATGCCAGCGACATGGGCTTGGGGGGCTCGGTGTGGGGCAGCGATCTCGCCCAGGCCCAAGCCTTGGGCAGTCGCCTGGAAAGCGGTGTGGCCTGGGTCAACTGCCACGCGCAGATCCAGCCGAATACGCCTTTTGGTGGCAGCAAGATGTCCGGATTCGGCGTCGAGTTCGGCCTTGAAGGGTTGCTGGAGTTCACCGGCCAGCAACTGCTGTTTGTACGCACCCGTGAAACTGAGTGAGGACTTGAATCATGTACGAGAAATACAAGACAGCGCAGAAGAAGTTCTGGCACCCGATGAGTTCCGCGGCACCGGCCCAGCGTTCGAAAACCCTGATCATCGCCAAGGGTGACGGCAACTACATCACCGACATCGACGGCCAGCGCATGCTCGACGGCGTCGGCGGTTTGTGGAACGTCAACGTGGGCCACAATCGGGCGTCGGTGAAAGCGGCCATTGCCGCGCAGCTGGACGAACTGGCGTATTACCAGACGTTCGACGGTATCGCCCATCCACGGGTGTTCGACCTGGCCGAGCGGCTGATCTCGATGTTTGCCCAGGAAAACATGGCCCGCGTGCTGTTCAGCGCTGGCGGTTCGGACGCGGTGGAGACCGCATTGAAAATGGCCCGCCAGTACTGGATCGCCAGCGGCGAGCCGGGGCGTACCCGCTTCCTGTCATTGCGCAACGGCTACCACGGCGTGCACATGGGCGGTACCTCGGTGGGCGGTAACGGTGTCTATCACTACAACCACGGGCAATTGCTCGCGGGCTGCCATTTGCTCGATACGCCATGGCTGTATCGCAACCCCTGGGATTGCCGCGATCCGGAAGAACTGACCGCCCACTGCATCCGTCAGTTGGAAGACCAGATCGCACTGTTGGGGGCGCAAACCATCGCTGCGCTGATCGCCGAACCGGTGCAGGGGGCGGGTGGCGTCATCGTACCGCCGGCGAACTACTGGAAGAGATTGCGCGAGGTCTGCGACCGCCACGGCATCCTGTTGATCGCCGATGAAGTGGTGACGGGGTTCGGCCGCACGGGCTGCATGTTGGGCAGTCGTGGCTGGGACGTCGCGCCGGACGTCCTGTGCCTGGCCAAGGGCATCACCGCCGGTTACATCCCGATGGGCGCCACGGTGTTCAACCAGCGGATCGCCGATGCCATCGAGAACGGGCCGGGGTTCAGCAGTGTGATCATGCACGGCTACACCTACAGCGGGCACCCGACCGCGTGTGCCGCAGCCCTGGCGGTGCTGGATATTGTCGAGGCCGAGGATCTGCCGGGCAACGCCGGGAAAATCGGTACCCGGTTGCTGGAGCACTTGCAGCCGCTGGCCGAACGCTACGCGGTGGTCGGCGAAGTGCGTGGCAAGGGCCTGATGATCGCCCTGGACCTGGTGACGGACAAGGCCACTCGCGAGCCCCTCGATCCGGCGACCGGCCTCGCCACGCGGATTGCCGATGAAGCCCGCCGTGGCGGCGTGCTGGTGCGCCCGATCGGCAACAAGATCGTCCTGTCACCGCCCCTGACCCTCACGTCCGAAGAGGCCGGGGTGATCGTCCAGGCCCTCGATAACGCCCTGGCCACCTGCCGCTGACCGCGTAAGCCGGCGCAGCCTGCTGCGCCGGCTTCACGAATAATCAAGACAGCCTTTGAAAGGCGCACCACAAGGAGCTTCAGCCATGCGGTATCCATCGCGTATCGAGTTTTTCAGCAGCGGCCTCGCCTGCACGTTGGCGTTCTGCACCGTGGGCCCGGCCCAGGCCTATGAGTTGTACGCCGACGCAGACAGTCACCTCAACGCCGACGTGCTGGCGGTGTTCGGCCATTTCAACAGCCGCAAGAACTACGACGGCACGTCGGGCGGGTCTACCTGGCGGGAAGGTTTCATCAAGTATGGCGTGAGTGGCGACCAGGCCTTGGCCGGCCGTGGCACCGCCTACGGCGCATTCAGCCTGGTCAGTTCCGCGACCTGGGGCGACGGTGACGCGGCGGGGAACAGCCTGGGAACCGAACGGACCACGAAAATCGAAGACGCTTACCTGGGCTGGCGTTCCGCCGATCTGTTCCCGCTGTTGGGCCAGGACGGCGTCGACATCTCCGGCGGACGCCAGGTGGTCAAGCTGGGCAGGGGCTTCCTGATCAACGACGACGGGCCGAACCTGGGCAAGGGACCCGCCGATGGCCGCCTGAACCGTGGTGGCGCCTATTACCTGGCGGCCCGGCACGCTTTCGACCAAACCGCCGTGGTGCGCCTGGGCGGGCAGGACGGTGTGCATGGCAGTGTGGCGTGGCTCAAGTCCGACAACCGCGCCCAGGCCGAAACCGAACTGGCCGCCGGTACCCTGGACTACACCGCCAAGGCCGGAACCTTGGGGCTGACCTGGGTCCATGGCATTGACGTGAGTGACCGCTGGGCCAGTGATTTCCAGAAGCAACGCAAAGGCATGAATGTCTACAGCATCCGTGGCGAGGGTGACGCAGGGATCGAGAACGCCAGCCTGGCGTTTGAATACGCCTGGCAAGACAAGGACGCCGGTCCCGAGAAAGCCTGGTACGCCGAGGCCGGATACACCTTTGCCGACGTGACCTGGTCACCGAAACTGACGTACCGCTACTCGCGCTACTCGCAAAAATGGGACTCGCTGTTTACCGGTCAGAGCACCGGCTACGGGACCTGGTTCCAGGGCGAGGTGGCCGGCAACTACGCCGGGCCATTCAACAGCAACACCGCCATCCATCACATCGGCCTGAAGGCCACGCCATTGGAAAACCTGACCCTCGGCGCGTTGTTCTTCGATTTCAACACGGTGCGCAAAAGCAATGCGTTGAACCTCGATGCCCGGGAGCTGGACTTCTATGCCGAGTGGGCCGTCAACCCGCACCTGATCATCACCCCGCTCGTAGGTCTCTACAAACCGGACCGGGACTCGACCACAGGCGGCAATCAAGCCACAGGCAATGGCACCAACCTGTACAGCCAGGTGAGCGTGGCCGTTCCGTTCTGAGCATGGGCTGCGGCCATGGAGTGCGCCGCAGCGTCAGGCTCTAGTCCTGGAGGGGGGCGGGTGGGTTGTGCATTTTTTCAGCAATGCGCCGGGTGGTCTCCATCACCATCTCAACCACCGTTTCCTGGCGCAGCAGCTTGAAGCTCTGGGTGCTGCCGACCGCGGAAAGGCTGCCCACCACCTCGTCGATCCCCGGATTGAAGATCGGCGCCGCGATACCGGTCAGTCCCTCGTTGAGTTCGTCGTGGGTCAGGCAGTAACCGTCCTTGCGGATCTTTTTTGCCGCCTTGGAAAAGCTCGCCCAGTCGTAGGGGTTGTCCGGGTCGTTGGCCATGTGCTCGTCGTACAGGCGTTGCAGGCGCCGGCTCTTCTGGAAGGCGATCAGGACCTTGGACTGCGCACCGCGGAAAAACGGCAGCGGTTGCCCGCGGCCGAATGCAAATTGGTAAGTGTCGGTGGGCTCGGCGATGTAGGTGTTGATGATGTGTCCGTCGTAGAAAACGCTGGCGAACACCGCCAGGCCGGTTTCTTCCGACAGCTCGTGCATCAGCTCGCGACCGGCCACGAGGATCGGGTCGTACTGCCGCATCATCCAGTCCAGCTCGATGATCCGTGGCCCGAGGCCGTAGCTGCCGGCATCCACCCGGCTCAGCAGACCGGCGTCGCACAGGTCCTTGACGTAGCGGTACACGGTCGCCCGCGAGAGGCCCATGTGCTCGGCGATGGTGTCGGGATCGATCTTCAACCGTTGCGGGCCGAACAGGTCCAGGACACTCAACATTTTACTCAGACTGCTCATTTGGCTCCTAAGGGGAAAGGGCGCGTGGCTGGCCGTTCGGTGAGCACTATAGGTAGACGCGCCTGGGATGGAAAGCCTGCTCACCGGCTGACGGATGCGCTGCCACGTTACTCCAGGGCTTGAGAAATGCAAGCGGATTTATCAGTTTGCAGGGCTTATAAGCCGTCACAAATCTCAATATACGAGCTTTATGAAAATAAAATGCTTGTTATGTTGGTTTTGATGTGTGATAAATCTCAGCCATTGCAAACGCTCGAACAAGAGGGCTGGAAATGAATGGCGCGCAATTGATAGTGAAGGCGGCGGTGGCGAGCGGTATCGAGTACTGCTTCGCCAACCCCGGAACGACCGAAATTCCCCTGGTGGCCGCCATGGCCAGCGCGCCGGCCCTCAAGCCGGTCCTGTCCCTGTTCGAAGGTGTGTGCACCGGCGCCGCGGACGGTTACGGCCGGATTGCCGGCAAGCCGGCGATGACCCTGACGCACCTGGGGCCTGGCTTTGCCAACGGCATTGCCAACCTGCACAACGCCCGTCGCGCCAACACTCCGATCGTCAATGTCATCGGCGATCACGCTTCATGGCACGTCAACTACGATCCACCGCTGGCGAGCGATATCCAGGCATTGGCCGGGAGCGTCTCCGGCTGGGTGCGTACATCGCGCACGGCCTCTGGCATCGGCGAGGATCTGCAGGAGGCCGTGCGGTCCGCCTGGCAAGCCAAGGGCCAGATCGCCAGCCTGATCCTGCCGATGGATCTGCAAGCCAACGAAGTGGCACGGGAAACTGCCTTCACCACCTTGCACGCGCCGGTTCGGCGGTTTGCCGGTGACCGGATCGAAGCCATCGCCCAGGCACTGCGCAATGGCCAGCGCCTGGTGTTCATCGTCGGCGACCAGGGCTTGTCGGTCGCCGGTCTTGAAGCGGCGGGGCGCCTGGCACAGCTGCCCGGTGTGCACTTGTTCGCCGAAACCTTCCCGCGTTTGAGCTATCGCGGCGGTGGCCTGCCGGACCTGGACCGCTTGCCCTATTTCCCCGAAGTGGCCATTGGCGTCCTGGACCAGTACGACGCGGTGGTGTGTGCCGGCATTCCAGAGCCGATCAGTTACTTCGGCTACGAAGGTATTCCTTCTCGCCTGGCAGAACGCGATCGCCTGCTCTACCTGGCAGACGTCGGGGATGACGTGGCCGGTGCGCTTACCGCGTTGGCCGACGCTCTGGAAGCACCGGCTTTCGTGCCGACGCCGATGGGTGTCGAGTTGCCGCCCGCCAACGCCGAATTGACCCCACAGTCGATAGGCCAGGTGTTGGCCGCTTCGCTGCCGGACGACTGCATTGTCTCGGTAGAGGGTGGCACCTGCGGCTACCCGTTTTTCACCGCGTCGGCCCGTGCCGCGCGACATCGGGTGTTGACCAATACGGGCGGCGCCATCGGCCAGGGCATTCCGGTGGGGTTCGGCGCGGCGCTGGCCGAGCGGGGCAACCGGGTGTTCTGCCTGCAATCGGACGGCAGTGCCCAGTACACCATTCAAACCTTGTGGAGCATCGCCCGGGAACAATTGCCGGTGGTGATCCTGATCGCCGCCAACCATCGCTACGCGATCCTGCAGAACGAATTGCGCCGGTTTGGCGTGACCGACCTCGGCCCCGAAGCGCTGAGCCTGACCGTGCTCGACCGTCCTCGTATCGATTGGAAGGCCCTGGCCAAGGGCTACGGCCTGGCGGCGAGCACAGTGCACACCAATGCCGAATTGCAACGCGCCTTGGCCAACGCTGCCGCCGATGGCGGTCCTTGCCTGATTGAAATGGCGCTGTGAAGGAGGGGATATGAGCCAGATCCAATTGTTGCCTGCCGTCGAGAAGTTCCTGTCGCAACCCGGCCGCCTGTTCATTGGCGGCACCTGGCAGGACGCCGCCAGCGGTCGCCGGTTTGCCGTGGAGAACCCGGCGAGCGAAAGCAGCGTGGCTGAAGTCGCGGAAGGGGGCGAGCGGGATGTCGACGCAGCCGTCGCGGCGGCCCGCGCAGCCTTCACCGGGCCGTGGGCGCAGCATTCGCCGGCCCAGCGCGGCCTGTTGCTGTTCCGCCTGGCGGAATTGCTGGATCAGCACCGCGAGGAGCTGGCCCAGTTGATCACGCTGGAGAACGGCAAGCCGATTGCCAATGCCCGCGGTGAAGCGGCCAGCGCCGCCAACATCATTCGCTATTTTGCCGGTTGGCCGACCAAGATCGAGGGCAGTACGCATCCGGTGTCGCCCGCCAGCGGCGCACCGATGCTCAATTACACCGTGCGTGAGCCCGTGGGCGTCTGCGCACTGATTGTGCCGTGGAACTTCCCGTTGACCATGTGCGTGTGGAAGCTCGGCCCGGTGCTGGCGACCGGTTGCGTCGCGGTGCTGAAACCGGCTGAACAGACGCCCCTGGTTGCGATTCGCCTGGTGCAGTTGATCGAAGCCGCAGGCTTCCCGGCCGGAGTGGTCAACCTGATCACCGGGCTTGGCGCCCATACCGGCGCGCCGTTGGCCGGGCACCCGGACGTGGACAAGATCGCCTTTACCGGTTCGACCCAGGTCGGCCGGCTGATCGCTCAAGCAGCCACCGGAAACATGAAAAAAGTCTCCCTGGAACTGGGGGGCAAGTCGCCGAATATTATCTTGCCGGACGCCGATATCGTGCGTGCCGCCAAGGGCGCCGCCGATGGGATTTTCTACAACCAGGGACAGGTCTGCACCGCCGGTTCGCGTCTGTATGTGCACGCCAGCGTCCTCGACCAGGTCCTGGAAGAACTCCAGCGCCACGCCGCCGCCCATGTATTGGGCCCTGGGCTGGATCCGGCCAGCAGCATGGGGCCGCTGGTGTCGGCCCGCCAATTGGGCTCGGTCCGTGGTTATCTGCAACGGGGCCAGGAAGAAGGCGCTGAGCTGATCTGCGGCGGCGACCGTCCGGCCCACTTGGAGCGCGGCCACTTCATCCAGCCCAGCGTGTTCCTTGACCGCGCCGAGCGGGCCTGCGTCGCCCGTGAGGAAATCTTCGGCCCAGTGCTGACCGTCATGAGCTGGACCGAGATCGATGAGCTGGTCCTGCGGGCCAACGACTCACCCTACGGCCTGGCGGCCGGTCTCTGGACCCGGGACTTGCGCTCCGCCCACCGCGTCGCCGCGCAACTGAAGGCCGGTTCGGTGTGGATCAACTGCTGGAACGTCGTCGACCCGGCCTCGCCATTCGGTGGCTACAAACAGTCCGGATGGGGACGGGAAATGAGTAAGAACGTGATCGATGCCTACACCGAAACCAAAAGTGTCTTCGTCGATCTCGCCTGAGCCGAACAATCACAAGAGGAACTGCTATGGATCTGGAATTACAAGGCCGCGTGGCCATCGTCACCGGTGGTGGCATGGGCATCGGCAAGGAAGTCGCACGCTTTCTGTCCCAGGAAGGTTGCAAGGTGGTGATCTGCGCGCGGCGCATGGAATACCTCGAACAAGCTGCCGAGGAAATCACCGCTGAGACCGGCAACGAAGTGCTGCCGCTGTTCTGTGACACCAACCAGATGTCGGCCGTGTCCGACATGGTGAACGCCGCCCACAAGCACTTCGGCCGTATCGACATCCTGGTCAACGGTGCCGCGGCGCCGTCCGGCGTGGTGCGCAATGACATCGAACATGCGGGCGACGACGAGCTGCTTTCGGACCTCAACACCAAGGTCATCGGCTATTTCCGGTGCGCCAAGGCCGTGACCCCGCACATGAAGGCGGGCGGCTTCGGTCGCATCATCAACATCGGCGGCCTGACCGGTCGTGGCAGCAAGGTCCTCTCGGGGATGCGCAACCTGGCCATCGCCCACATGACCAAGACGCTCTCCGACCAACTCGGCCCAGCCGGCATCACCGTCAACCTGATCCACCCCGGTGTGGTGGACACCCCGCACATCCAGGAGCTGTACGAGCGCGAAGGGATCAAGCAGGGCAAGACGCCGGGGCAGGTCGAGCAGGGCTACATCGACGCAACGCCGATCCGACGCACCCTGGCGCCCATAGAAATGGGCTGGCTGATCGGCTTCCTGGCATCGCCCAAGGCCGGCGCCGTGACGGGCGAGTCCATCGGCATCGATGGCGGCCTGACACGTGGCATCTTCATTTGAGGAGCAGCAGCAATGAGTAACGGAACCCTTTTGGTCGCTACCGTCGGGCAGGCGGTGATCCGCAGCGCCGACGACGGCCGCACCTGGCACCGCCTGGGCCTGGGGCAGGACCTTGAGTTCGATGCAATCACCCGATCCCTGAGCGTCCATCCCGGTACGCCTGAGGTGATTTATGCCGGCACCGACGTCGGCCTGTGCGTCAGCCACGACACCGGCGGTCACTGGCAACGGGTGGACTCGCCGTTCAACGGCGAGACCGTGTGGAAGGTCGCCGTGGATCCGGCGGATGCCCAGCGTATTTTCGTCGGTACGGGCGCGCCTTCCCGCGCCGTGCTCTGGCGCACCCTTGACGGTGGCCAGAGCTGGGACCGCGCCCCGGTGGAGATCCCGGAGTTCTGCGAGGGTGTCAGCCGGCCGCGCTTGCTGGCGTTCGCCTATGACCCTACGGATCGCAACCAGCTCTGGTTCGGCCTGGAAGAGGGCGGTCTGTTCCACAGCCGCGATGGCGGCGATAGCTGGACCCGCCTCGACGACCGGCTGTTGTGGGATTTCAACTCGGACGTCCACAACATCCTGGTGCTGCCCAACCACGGCCAGAAAGTCATCGTGGTGGTGTGCGTCAACGCGGTCTATCGCAGCCTCGATGAAGGACAGACCTGGACCGGCATCGTTGCCCGCGAAACCTTCGGCTTGTACTACGTTCGCGCCATGAACGCACCGCTGGGTAGCGAGAACACGCTCTACCTGAGCATTTCCGACGGCACGCCCGGCACCACCAGCAAGGTGCTGGTCTCCCGCGATGCGGCGGTCAGTTGGGAGGTGTTGCCCCTGCCGCAGCAACCCAATTCGTGCGTCTGGGCGATTGCCTGCAACCCGGCTGACCCGCGCCAGATCGTCGCCGGCACCAAGTACGGGCACCTGTTCACTTCCGAGAACGGCGGTGACGGCTGGCAGAAGCAGTGGCGTGAGTTCAGTGAAATCGCTGATGTGCTCTGGACACCGGCGGTGGCGCAGATCAAGTCCGGGCACCAATCCATCATCAAGAACTGAGGTATCGCGATGAAAGTCGAGGTCGTTCGTACCCACCTGTCGCTGTTCGTACGCGACCCGGAAACGTCGGCACGCTGGTACGCCGATGTCCTGGGCATGCACGAAAGCGCCCGGGGGGACAGCTGGATCATGATGGCGTTCGGTGCCAAGCACCACGACATCGCGTTACTCCGTGCCGAGCCGGGTGCCCATCAGGGCGGCCTGGGATTACAGCACTACGGGCTGGAGATCGCCGGTGACATGACCACGCTGCGACAGCTATACGGCATGTTGCTCGGCAAGGGGATCGAAGTGGTGAAAATCACCGATCACGAAATCGGCCATGGCGTGTACTTCAACGATCCCGACGGCAACCGCATGGAATTCTTCCTCGAGACCGAACACGACGACGCGCGCGGCAAGGCCCGTTTCAGGGCCGCCGGAGCGCCCAGCCGCAAGTTTGATCTCGACCCACTTTGAAAGAGCATCGATCCATGAAAACCGCGAATTTTGCTACTTACCACATCCGCAAATGGTACAGCTTCGTCGAAGAAACCCTGGCCAATGAAAGCGGCCAGTTGGCCGATGGCGAACCGTTGTTCAAATATGCCATCGGCGCCGTGATCGCCAACCCCTACGCCGGGCGCTACAGCGAAAGCCTGGCCGAGTTGATAGAGCCGTCGCCCTTGCTGGGCCAGGAGTTCGGTCGGCGCATCCAGGCACTGGCGGGCGAGCATGAGATCGTCAGCTACGGCAAGGCCTGCCTGGTCGGCAGCCAGGGCGAGTATGAGCATGGCAATGCACTGCTGACCAATCCGGCGGCGGATCCGATTCGTGTCGCCCTGGGCGGCGGCAAGTCCTGGGTACCGTCCACCGGCAAGCGTGGCGGCCCAGGCGTGACCATCGACGTGCCGCTGGCCCACAAGGATGCGCTGTACGTGCGTTCGCATTACGACAGCATTTCGCTTTCGTTTGGCGACGGCCCTTCGGCTGACGAACTGGTCATCATCTGGGCCTTCGCCACCCGTGGGCGTTTGCATGCGCGTCTGGGCGGTCTCCAGGCCGCGGACGTCAAGGGTAACGACGGCTTGTATTAAGGGGCGTTGACCGTGGGAACCGAACGAATGTCCGCAAACAGCCATTTCTTCAGCAATCGAACGAGGTTGCGCCTGCACTGTCTGTCCTGGGGTAGCCCGGCAGGCATCCCGGTGGTGTTGCTCCATGGGTTGCGATCCTACGCCCAGACCTGGCAGTCCCTGGCCGATGCCCTGGGTGAACCCTATTGTTGCTATGCCCTGGACCAGCGCGGCCGCGGGCACAGCGACTGGGCGCCTGCCGACAGCTACCGGACCGAGGCCTATGTCAGCGATCTGGAGGACCTGGTGGCGCACCTGGGCTTGCAGCGGTTCGTCCTGGTGGGCCATTCCCTCGGTGGCACCAACGCGCTGGAGTATGCCCGGCTCAACCCCGGGCGGCTCCAGGCACTGGTGATCGAGGACATCGGTCCCGGGTCTTCCATCAGCGGCGACGGTGCCGAGCGCATTCGCCGGGAAATGAGCGAAACGCCCCTGTGTTTTCCCGACTGGGAAAGTGCCGCTCAATTCTGGCAGAAGGCGCGTCCGGGGTTGTCCCAGGAGGCGCTGGCATCCAGATTGGCGTATTCCATGAAGGAAACCCTCGACGGCATCAAATGGCGCCACGACCAGCAAGGCATTGCCCAGGCACGCCTGAGTATCACGCCGACGGACCTGTGGCCGGCGGTGCGGGCGCTGGATTGCCCGACGCTGTTCATCCGGGGCGGGCGTTCCGACTTTCTTCCGGCGGCGACCCTGGAAGCCATGAAAGCCGCCAATCCGCTGGTGCACACCACGGAGATCGCCGACGCGAGTCATTACGTCCATGATGACCAGGGTAAAACCTTCAACCGTGTCGTCAGGGACTACTTGCACGGCCAACACCTACAACCACAACAACGAAGCGGTGAAGCGTGATGAAGCAGGACAAAACCCAGGTGGTCATCGTGGGCGGTGGCCCGAACGGGATCACCGCCGCGCATTACATGGGCCTGTACGGTATCGATTGTGTCGTCCTCGAACTGGCGGACGGCATCCTGCCGTACCCCCGTGCGGTGGGCATGGATGATGAAGCGCTGCGTGTGTTGCAGGGCATCGACATCGCCGAGCTGGCCAGCCGGGACATGATCTGCAACGTCCCCCTGCGTTACTACAACGCCCGGGGCGTGTGCTTTGCCGAAGTCAAACCGAGCACCGCCCACTATGGCTGGCCGATGCGCAACATTTTCATGCAGCAGTTGCTGGAAGGAACGTTGCGCGAGCACCTGGGCCGACACCCCGGTGTCGAGCTGCGCCAGGGGCATGAAATGCTCGACCTGGAGCAAGACGCTCAAGGGGTGACGTTGCAAGTGCGCGACGCCCAGGGCGAGCTGTACCAGCTGCACGCGCAATATGTGATTGGCGCGGATGGCGGGCGTTCCAGCGTGCGCAAGAAACTCGGCATCGAATTGCTGGGCCTGACCCATCCGCGCAAATGGGTGGTGGTCGATACCGCCAACGACACCCTGGACGCCCCGTATACGGCCTTGCATGCCGATCCTCAACGGCCCTTCGTCTGCATCTACTTGCCGTACCAGCAACGCCGCTGGGAGTTCATGCTGCTGGAGGGCGAAGATGAAAACACGATGTGCGAGGAAGCAACCATCCGTGGCTTGATCCGCGGGCACATCGGCAATGCCGCCGATGACCTGGAGATCATCCGCATACGCGCCTACACCCATAACTCCCGGGTCGCGGCGCGGTTTGTCGAAGGGCGCGTGGCCCTGGTGGGCGATGCGGCGCACATTTCCCCGCCGTGGGCCGGGCAGGGGCTCAACTCGGGCCTGCGGGACGTGGTGAACATCGCCTGGAAAATCGCCGCCATCATCCAGGGACGCGCCTCGGCCTCGATACTTGCCAGCTACGACCAGGAGCGCCGCGGGCATGCCACCGACCTCATCGCCCTGGCTGACAACATGGGCGCCGTATTGGGGCTGACCAATCCGCTGATGGCGGGTGTGCGGGACTGGTTGTTCCAGGCCGTCAACAGCGTCGACAACCTGCGTTCGCATTTGCTGGAATTCAAGTTCAAACCCAAGGCCACCATTACCAAGGGTCTGGTGCATCACGAACGCGCGGAACTGCACGAGGATGACCTCGTAGGGCAGTTGTTCATCCAGCCGACCGTCGAAGATGAGCAAGGCCAGCGCCGCCGTCTGGACGAAGTGCTGGGCCATTCCTATGCGGTGCTGGGCTATCGGGTCAATCCGAACGAGCCGCTCAGCGAAGAAACCCGTGCCTACTGGGCGCGCTGGAATACCCGTTTCATTCAGGTCAACCGTTCCCGCAGCGGCAAGGGGCGTAACCAGCCGTTGTCCGCGAGCCAGGCGATCTGCGTCGAAGACGTCGACAACCGCTTGGGAGAATGGTTTGCCAAGGTGCGGGATTGCGTCGTGGTGGTGCGGCCGGACCGCTTTGTCGCCGCGATTACCACGCCGGAGCGACTGGAAGGCGTACTGCGCAAACTGGCGGAGCAACTTTCATGAAGCCATGGGATGAACTGCTGGGCCAGCTCCACCAGGCCACGTTGACGGCACGGGCGCTGCCACCGCTGGACCCACAGGCGTTCGACTTGCCGACAGGCTACGCCCTGCAGCGCGAAGCGTTGCGCCAGCGTCAAGCCCGCGGCGAGCAGCTGAACGGATGGAAGGTGGCCTTTGCCGGTAGCGCCGCGCAGAAGCGGATGGGTATCGAGGAACCTCTGCTGGGTGCGCTGACCGACGCCATGGTCGTCGAACCCGGCAGTTCGGTGGACCTGACGAGCCTGATCCAGCCCAAACTGGAAATTGAGCTGGCGTGCTTCCTGGGGCGCACCCTGGAGCCCGGTGATCACAGCGATGAGGCAATCCTGGCCTGTGTCTGCGCGGTTGCCCCGGCCTTCGAGATCGCCGATTGTCGATGGCAGGGCTGGAACTTCGGCGTCGGGGCATTCCTGGCCGATAACGCGGCGGCGGCGTTGTACTGCGTCGGCCCGCGTATTGAACTCGAGTCGGGTCGGATGCCCCCCGTGAGCTATTGCCTGGAGCGAGACGGGGTGGCCTGCGGTAACGGTGACACCCAAGCGCGGGAGGATACGCCACAGGTCAATCTCTGCTGGCTGATCCGGCGATTGCTGGCGGACGGGCAGCGCCTTGAAGCGGGGCAGGTCGTACTGTCGGGCGCGTTGCTGCCGCCCATGGACATCCAGCCCGCCGAGTACCGCTTGCATATGCTTGGCACGGAACTGGCTTTGGTTTTCCGCGCCGACGCAGGCGCCCCGTAGAACCTGTCGCTGTCATGGATGATCGAGCACCTTATGAACGGCCGGTAGAACAATGCCGGCCACCGAGGAACACTGATCATGCTCGCCGAAGTCCGTACCTTCAATGATCCTCAACAGCACGCCGGTTCGATCCTGGGCTGGCAGCAGGTCTATGACCAACTCGGCCGTGGATGCCTGTCCAGCGAACTGCAGCACATTTGCGCCGAGCGTTTCCAGATCTTCCAGGAAGTGCTGGATAAACGTGTGGTGCAGCGCGGCTGCGCGCCAAAGGGACGGCTGTGCATTGCCATGTCGCTGGGCAATGCACCGGTGGTCCAGGGGCATCAGGTCGACGCGCACAACGTCGTGCTGCTGCGCGATGGGGAAGACTTTGTCCTGCATGCTCCGGAAGGGACGCGGTTCTTCGCGATCAACGTCGACATGGTGCGTTTCGCCAAGCTGGCGGCCTATGAGCTGCCGGACGACCAGCTCAAACGCTTGAAAAGCGTGTCCCAGGTCAGCGTGGATGAGACGGTTCTGCTGCGTGTACAACAAAGGATCCATCCGCTGTTTCGCCGTCTACTGGAGCAGCCCGACGCGATCACTCCAGCCTCGGAAAAAATGCTCGAGGACGTCCTGCTCAATGCCTTCCTCGACCTGTTCAGCCACGCCTCGGACGAAGTACGGGGGCGGCGCGGCAATTTTGCCGTCAGTGCCTATCTGGTCAAGCGTTGCCAGGAGCTGGTAGGGGACAGCGGCGATACCTCCCTGAGCATCCTCGATCTTTGCGAGCAACTGCGGGTCAGTCGCAGGACCCTGCAGAACAGTTTCCAGGCTGTGACCGGGATGCGTCCGGTCGAGTACCTGCGCAATCTGCGGCTCAATGCGGTGCGACGGCGCTTGATCACGACCCGGGCAACCGCGCAGAACGTCGGCGAGATCGCCGTGGCCATGGGCTTCTTTCACCTGAGCCACTTCGCGACGCATTACCGGGAACTGTTCGGCGAATCGCCTTCGGAAACACCCAGGGCCAAATAATGCTGTTCACTTAAGAAAAGCGATGAACCTGTGGCGAGGGGATTCATCCCCGCTGGGCTGCAAAGCAGCCCTAACATAGGCGACTCAATCCGCCTGACACACCGAGTAGCAGTGCTTTGGGGCTGCTTTGCAGCCCAGCGGGGATGAATCCCCTCGCCACAGGTTCATCGCTTGAACAGCGTTACAGGAGCCACAGGTTGATAGCCCGGCGATGTTACCGGGCTACTGCTTTGCACATTAATGGGCGCCTCCTGGGCCAATAAGTAGCACATCCGCACCGGCCAGCCGTGAGACTGGATTAACTGTCGGGCCAACCTCGCAATTCTTTCCCCTTCACATCAATCACTTGCATATCCGTCAACTGTATTGGCACGCATTCTGCTATTTTTGAATCCATGGATAATTGGATACAAAAATACAAGGGGTGCGACCATGCAGTTTGCTCCGTCTTACACTGAACGTCCCCCGGTCACCGCCGAGGAAGAGGCCTACAACTTCCTGCTGGAAGCCATTTGTGGTGGACGATTTCATAAAGGCGATCGGCTGATCGCCGAGGACATCGCCAGTGAGATCGGCATGAGCCGGATGCCGGTGCGCGAGGCGTTCCGTCGCCTGGATGCCCAGGGCCTGGTCACGCTGCGGCCCAATCGCGGAGCCGTTGTCAGCGGCCTGGACATCGACGAACTGCAAGAAGTGTTCGAGATGCGCAGCGCCCTCGAAGGCCTGGCGGTCCGGGTCGCGGTGGGGCGCATTGGCGATCGTCAGTTGGCTGCCCTGGAACGTCTGCTGGACGCGATGGACGACTACCGCGACGAAAGCGCCGAGTGGGTCAGCCGTCATCGGGCCTTTCACGAATACCTGTGCAGCCTCAGCGGTCGTCCCCGGCTGTTGAAGCAGATCAGTGCCCTTTATTCCCTGGTGGAGGCGCCCATGCGCCTGTGGTTGCAGCACGTGGAAAAACCCATGAGCGCGCGCCAGGAACACGTGGTGATCCTCGAAGCGATCCGCGCCGGTGACGCCGACAAGGCCGAGGCGGTGGTCCGCGCGCACATCGAAGGCACCATCCCTGAATTGATCGAGTTCCTGCAAGCGAAAAAATAAACAGAACAGGCATGAGCCTGCCCGTGTTTTGACGTTGAGTACTGCCCGTTACCCACTGAACTGGAGTGTCTGGTCATGTATAAGCCTCGCGTGTTGATAGCCGCAATATCCTTGGGATTCTGTGCACAGTGGGCATCTGCCGCCCCCGTGGTGCCGGAGCGCTTGATGAAGGTCGACAAACTCGTCTATTGCTCGGGCATGGATTCCCCGCCGTTGGTGTCCTTCGATGAGGCACAGAAACCCAAGGGACTGACCATCGACCTCGGCCTGGAAATCGCCAAGCGCCTGGACAACAAGAAAGTGGAATGGCGGGTCGTGCCGTTCTCCGGGTTGCTCCCCGCATTATTGGCCAAACAGTGCGACATGATCGTCGACCAGCTGTTCGACAAACCCGAACGCCGGGAAGTGATCGACATCGTCAACTACATGTACTCCAGCCAGGCGGTCGTGGTGCCCAAGGGCAATCCCAAGGCCATCAAGACGCTGCCGGATCTTTCCGCGCACAAGGTGGCGGTGCTCAACGGCTCCACCATCAAGACCCTGCTCGACGCCGAGAATGAAAAGCTGGCCAAGGCCGGCAAACCGCCGATGAAGCTAGTGGTCTACAACACCGATACCGATGCGTTCCAGGCGCTGCGCATCAGCCAGGTCGATGCCTATGGCACCACTGTGGAAACCGCCGGCTATTACGCCGCGATGGCCCCCGACCTGTTCGAGGAAGGGGTGCCGGCCTTCAGCCGGATTCTCACCGGCATCGGCATTCGCAAGGACGATCCGCAACTGAGCGCGGCGGTGCAGCAGGTGATCAGCGACATGCGCGGCGACGGCAGCTACAGCCAGTTGCTCAATAAATGGCATGTCGCCGGCGACACTCTCGATTGAGGTAAGCGTTGATGAATTTCAATTGGGATGTGTTCTGGCAGTACCTGCTGCAGCCCAGTGGGGTCTACCTCACCGGGCTTTGGCTGACCTGCCTGATCAGCGTGCTGGCGATGTTGCTGGGCTGCGCCCTGGGCCTGGCGGCGGCGCTCTTGCGGCTGTCGAAGAATCCGTTGCTGCACATGCCGGTGCGCTTCTATGTGTGGCTGATGCGCGGCACGCCATTGCTGGTGCAGATTGTCTTTCTCTACACCGCGCTGGCCGCCGGCGGGATCTTCCGCTTCGAGGACATCGACCTGTTCGGCCTGGTGATTCCCGGCAATATCCAGGCGGCGATCATTGCCCTGGGCCTCAACGAAGGCGCCTACATGGCGGAGATCATCCGCGCCGGCATCGGTGCGGTCGACAAGGGCCAGTATGAGGCCGGGCGGTCTTTGGGCATGACGTTCGCAAGGCTGATGCGTCGCATCATTCTGCCCCAGGCGTTCCGGGTGATCGTGCCGCCGCTGGGCAACGAGTTCAACGTGATGCTCAAGAACACCACGCTGGTCAGCGTGATCGGCGTACAGGAACTGCTGCTCAGCACTCAGATGGTGACGTCGGCGACGTTCCGGGTGTTCGAGCTGTACCTGGTGGTGGCGATCTACTTCCTGCTGCTGACGACCCTCTGGGGCTTCTTCCAGCGCTGGCTGGAAGCCCGCTTCGGTCAATCGGATCGCCCGTCTTCGCCGCCTCCCGCGGCCACGCGGATGTTCGGCCGCAGCACCCTGAAATTGCTGAGGGAACGTTAACCATGGCGCACAAAAGTGAAGAACTGATCATCGAAGCGCTGGACGTTCACAAGTCCTTCGGCGACCTGCAGATCCTCAAGGGCATTTCCCTGCAGGTTCGCCGTGGCGAGGTGGTGGTGCTGATCGGCGCCTCAGGGTCCGGCAAGACGACGTTCATCCGTTGCATCAACCTGCTGGAAGACATCCAGGGCGGGCGCATCCGCGTCAATGGCCAGGCCATGGGTTACCGGGAACGGGCCGATGGCAGCCTGGTGCGCGATTCGGAGCGCAACATCGCTCGCCAGCGGCGGGACATCGGCATGGTGTTCCAACGCTTCAACCTGTTCCCCCACATGACCGCCCTGGAGAACATCATCGAGGCGCCGATCCAGGTCCTCGGGATACCGCGTGCCGCCGCGCTGGAACAGGCCCGCAGCCTGCTCGCACGGGTCGGCCTGGCGGACAAGGCCAGCCATTATCCCTCCATGCTCTCCGGCGGACAGCAACAGCGCGTGGCGATAGCCCGGGCGTTGGCGATGAAGCCTCAGGCGATGCTGTTCGACGAGCCCACCAGCGCCCTCGACCCGGAAACCGTGGGTGAGGTGCTGGAGGTGATGAAGGAACTGGCGGAAGAGGGCATGACCATGGTGGTGGTGACCCACGAAATGGGTTTTGCCCGGGAAGTGGCCGACCGTGTGGTGGTCCTGGACCAGGGCGAGCTCATCGAGCAAGGCCCGCCGGAGCAGATTTTCAGCCACCCCAGCCACCCACGTACCCGGGCCTTCCTCAGTCGCGTGCTCTGACTCATTTTGTCTGTGAAGAGAGTTTGTCATGTTGAAATTTTCTGCTCACGAGTACCCGTATCCGTCGCAACGCCAGAGCGTCTTTGCCCGGCGCGGCATGGTCGCTGCCTCTCAACCCCTGGCCGCACAGGCGGGTATCGAGATCATGCAAAAGGGCGGCAACGCCATCGATGCCGCCATCGCCACGGCGGCGGCGCTGACCGTGGTGGAGCCTACCGGCTGCGGTATCGGCGGTGATGCCTTCGCCTTGGTCTGGTGCAAGGGCCAGTTGCACGGCCTCAATGGCAACGGGCATGCCCCGGCGGCCCTGAGCGTCGAAGCGGTGCAGGCTGCCGGCCATGAACGGATGCCGATCTACGGCTGGACGCCGGTGACGGTGCCCGGTTGTCCATCGGCCTGGGCCGAGCTGTCACAACGCTTCGGCAAGCTGCCTTTTGCCGACCTGCTGCAACCGGCGATCAGCCTGGCGCGGGGTGGTTTTGCCGTGTCGCCGGTGGTTGCCCATCAATGGCAGATCGCCTTGAAGGAGTTCACGCCCCAACGCGACCCGGTGCTGGAGGCCTGGTTCGATACCTTCCTGATCGAAGGGCGTGCGCCGCGGGCAGGGGAGATCTTCCGCAACCCGGCCCAGGCCCGCACCCTCGAAGAACTCGCCGCTACCCGCTGCGAAAGTCTCTATCGCGGCGCCCTGGCCGAGCGCCTGGATGCCCATTCCCGCGCCACCGGCGGCTACCTGCGCAGCACCGACCTCAAGGATTATCGCGCCCAGTGGGTGGAGCCGATCCACGTCAACTACCGAGGCGTTGATGTCTGGGAAATCCCGCCGAGCGGGCAAGGCCTGGTGGCCTTGATGGCCCTGAACATCCTCGAGGGCTTCAGCTTCGATCACCGCGACAGCCAACAGACCTGGCATCACCAACTGGAAGCGATGAAGCTGGCCTACAGCGACGGCCTGCACTACATCACCGATCCACGGCACATGCGCGTGGCAGTGGCCGACCTGCTGAGCGACGCATACAGTGCCCGGCGCCGTGAACAGATCGGCGAACAGGCCCTGCCGCCCGCGCCCGGCGACCCCCACGCCAGCGGCACGGTGTACCTGGCGACCGCCGACGAAGAAGGCAACATGGTTTCGTTCATCCAGAGCAACTACCACGGTTTCGGCTCAGGTGTGGTATTGCCCCACAGCGGGATTGCCCTGCAGAACCGCGGGCAGGAATTCAGCCTCGACCCGACGCACGCCAACTGCCTCGCGCCGGGCAAAAAGACCTTCCACACCATCATCCCCGGCTTCCTCACCCAGAACGGCCAGGCCCTCGGTCCCTTCGGCGTCATGGGCGGCTACATGCAGCCCCAGGGACACGTGCAGATGGTCATGAACCTGGTGGACTTCGGCCTGAACCCCCAGGCGGCCCTGGATGCGCCGCGCTGGCAATGGCTGGGCGGGATGAAGGTCGGCATCGAGCACGGCGCGTCACCGGACCTGGTCAACGCCCTGGCGCGCCGCGGCCATGAGGTACAGGTCAGCAGCGACCTGACCGACTATGGTCGCGGGCAGATCATCCTCCGCGATCCGCTCAGTGGCGTGCTGTGCGGCGGGACCGAACCCCGGGCGGATTCGCATATTGCGGTCTGGTGATCGCCTCCGTTCCTTGGCGGCGGACCTGGAAGCGTATCAGCGGCGATCCAGCCAGACCGTTTGGGCGTTACAGAACTCTCTGAGCCCAAAGTGAGAGAGCTCCCGTCCGAAGCCGCTTTTCTTGACGCCGCCGATGGGGACGCGGGGATCGGTGGCGACGTATCCATTGATAAAGACGCCGCCCGTGATCATGCGTGCGGCAAACTGCCTGGCCTTTTCGACGTCAGCGGTCCAGATGCTACCCGCCAGGCCGAACTCACTGTCGTTTGCCAGTTCAAGCGCGTGTTCCGCGTTCCTGGCAACGATCAGTGAGGCGACCGGGCCAAACAGTTCCTCCACGAACGAGGTCATCCCGGGGCGGACGTCCGCCAGAATCGTCGGCTCGTAGTAATTGCCGATCCCTTCTGTTTTTTTACCACCCAACAGCAGCTTCGCGCCTTGGGCGACGGTTGCCTTGACCTGCTCGTCCAGCTCGTCCCGCAGATCGGCACGGGCCATAGGGCCAATGTAAGTGCTGCTTTCAAGCGGATCCCCGAGCTTGAGCGCAGCGACTGCATCAACGAACTTGCTCTCGAATGCTTCAGCCACGCTTTGTTCTACGATGATGCGTTTGGCGGCAATGCACACCTGACCGCTGTTTTGAAAGCGTCCGACCACGGCGGCTTTCACGGCCTCATCAATATCCGCATCAGCCAGGACCACGAACGGGTCGGACCCGCCCAGTTCCAGGACGCATTTTTTCAGCGCCGCGCCGGCTTGCGCAGCAATGGCCGAACCTGCACGGACGCTGCCAGTGACAGCCACCGTAGCGATGCGTGGGTCTTCGATGGCCCTGGATACCGTCGACGGCGTCACGTTGATGACTTCAAAGACTCCGTCGGGCAACCCGGCATCCCGCCAGGCTTGTTGCAGCCTGTAAGCGCAGCCCATGACATTGGGCGCATGCTTGAGGACATACGGGTTGCCGGACAGGATGATCGGCACCGCGCCCCTCATCACCTGCCAGAACGGGAAGTTCCAGGGCATGACCGCAAGGACGGCCCCGAGGGGTCGGTAAGCGACATAGGCTTTATTGTCCTCGACCAATGTAGGCTCAGGCTCCAACATTCGTGGCCCATGCAGGGCGTACCATTCACATAACGCGGCGCATTTTTCTACCTCTGCACGCCCTTGAACAACAGGTTTGCCCATTTCGTTCGCAGCCAGCTGAGCCATCCCTTCAGCCTGGGTGCGGAGCTGCGAGGCGAGGTTGAGCAAGACTCCGGCCCTGACCTCTACCTCAACGTTCCGCCATTTCTCAAAGCCAGCTTGTACGCGAACCAGGGTCGCCTCCATTTCGCTGACAGACTCATAGGGAAAACGACCGATCTGTTCGCCGTTGGCCGGGTTGATGGAGAGGGCAGCGTCAGAGCTATCGAAGGTCATCGTGAGGTCTCGGAAAGAAATTGTGGAGGCGCATGAGCAGGCTCTTTTATGGCAATCGCCAGTATCGATGGATTCATGTTGTTTTCAATCAGACCCATGTACGGATGTACCAGAGGGGGTTGTTCGAAGTTATGAATGACGTCGGTGCGTGTCGCATCGTACAAAAGCCTATTGGCATTGTTTTCGATCGTACAATTGCTGCTAGTACAGCATGCAGCTCATTTTCGGAGCAGCCTGATATATGCATTGCGGCTCACCGTACGGTAAAAACAAGGGGAATGTGATGAGTTATGTTTGGACTCGACAGCAGTTGGACGAATACCGGAGCTATTACGATAATATCCGTACGCACCACAGTTACAGTTATGTCAATTATTCCATCACCGCTGAGTTCGTGCGGAGCGTGCTTCCTCCGTGCCTGGATGTTTGCGAGAAACCGATAGTCTCGGTCGGGTTCCTGTCGTTCATGGAGTGGGTGAATGGCGTACCGAATCGCATGGGTCGCGACCGTGCCGCCATTATTGGCGTCAATGCCGAATATAAAGGCGTCGAAGGCAGTTACTATTTGACCGTTCTCGAAACAGAGGAAGTCAACATCGTCACCGGGCGTGAGTTCTGGGGGATGCCAAAAAAGCAGGGGACGATTGATTACTTTGAAGACGGCGACAACTTTCATGGCATCGCCGGCAGGAAGAATCATGACTTGATCCAGCTCAACGCATGCTTGGGAGAAGAGCAGGGCGGCATGAGTGAAATGCCCGAGTATTATTTTGACCTGCGCTGCGGTTATGAAGTGAATGCACGCTCAATCCGCAACCCCGAACTGGTGATCTTCAAGAATTCCACGTTGATCAAGCGCTTCCGTCCGATCACTCGCTCGCAACTGCAGCTCACCGGCTCGCCATTTGACACCGGCGTAGGTACGGTGCCGGTTGGAGATTTTATAGAGGGTGGCCATCTCGGCGGGGAGACGTCCTACATTGTCGAGCAGGTGGTGGATCTGTCGAAGGATGGCGTTGATTATGCGCCCTATCTGATGGGGCGACTGTACGACGACTGGCCGGATGTCCGTCGATAAGGGCAGCGATAACACCCGGCATCTACACCTCGTCTGTGAGTAGCATCGGGCGAGGTGGATTCATCAGCGTGTTGCTCCAGAGTGCTATCGAGGTATCGAGCATCTGTGCCCGGATCTCAGGGGTGAGGCTGGGTTGCCATTGGTAAAAGAAGTTACCCTCAATCATCGTTGCGATGAGCCCGCTGTAGGTTTCGATAGCCTCCGAATTCAGTTGGGGATTGATCTCACGGACGAGGTACCTCAGGCCTGTCAGAAAATACTCATACTGCTCGATCATGACCTCCTTGATGCGTTCATCCTGGGTCGCCAGTGCGCCCATCTGGAAAAACAACCTGCCCGTGTAATGATCCAGGGTCGCCGCCACATTTTCCCGAATCGCCAGGGCCAGCTTTTCCATAGGTGGCGTATGGCTGTCGGTGTAGATCTCCTGGAAGCGGAACACAAAAGACTCAAGTTTGGCCTTGATCATCTGCAAGCAAAGATTTTCGGTATTCCCGCAGTAATGCTGCAGGGTGCTCAGGCTGATGCCCATTTCCTTCGCCACCTTGCGGGCGGAAAATTCCGCGTAGCCGTCACGGATGAACACTTGCGCCGCTGCATCATTTATTTCTTCGATCTTTCTCGACCTTTTCTGTGTGCGGCCATATTTGACCTGGCCCCCTATCTCTTGGTCTTCGGTGGCAGTAGGCGAGGGCATATCTGATCCTATCCAGTCATCCATTTATCCCCGCTAGCCTACCTAGCCCACGGGGTGAGGCAAGCACATTCATGGTATGAATCTAAAATTAGGTCATACGACCTATATTGATGCTTTTCTACACAGCAATGGTCTATGATCTGGGTACATCTGACTCATCAAGGAAGTGCTCGCCAGCCTCTGCGGCTCACGATTGCCGCTGGCCGTGCGTCCATCAGCGCCATCGTTATTCATGGCAAGGTTATTGCCTTGGAAGACTTTCACCGGACCCGGCCGCCGGGCCGAGCCCTATCATTCATTTCGATGTACTGACCATGCCCCTGACCTTGAACGATCTGATCCTGACGCCTGAACTGCGCACCCGTGTCATATGCGGTGCGCAGCGGTGTGACGAAGCAGTGAGCTGGGCACACGTCTGCGAGCTCGCCGACCCATCCGAATGGCTGGGGAAGGGGGATTTGCTGATGACCACGGGCATTGGTATTCCGGCGGATCCAGGCGAGCAGCGGCTGTATGTCGAGCGCCTGCACGTCGGTGGGCTGGCAGGGCTGATGATTGGTGACAACATGCAGGCCCCAGCGGATATTGACGAACTGTTCGCGGCGGCCAAGGCGTTGGGTTTTCCGGTGTTGATGACCGAGTATGGTGTTCCGTTTTCAGCCGTTACCAAGGCGGTGGTGAATGCCTACAAACAGCTGGAGAACGATCGGCGCAACGCCATCACCCACGTGTATGAGACCGCCCGCATCAGCATCCAGGGCTTGGGGCTGCCGGGACTGCTGAAGCGCCTGGAGGTCGACGTAGGAGCGGTGCTGCATCTGGTCGACCCACGCTCCTTGGACCCGTGGATGGCCGGATTGGCTGAGCTTCCTGCGCTCCATCGCGAGGCCATACTTCAACGTCCGAGAGCCGCCCACGGCACACCCATTGTCCAGCGGTGCGCGGTGGCGGACGGAGAGACCGTGCTGGTGTCCGTGCCTTCTCACCGCGGTTGCCTGCTGGCTGCCCACAGTGCGCAAGCGCTGGACTACGGTCTGCTGCATCACATCGTTGCCGTTATCGGAATTGAACTCGAACGACTCCGGGTCGACCGGGAAACCAAGTTGCGCCAAGGGAGCGAACTGATCGACGACCTCCTGCACAAGCGTGTGTTGCCTCGACAGGCAGAGGAACGGTTAGCAGCGTGTGGCGCGGATGTTTCACACTTGAGGCTCGCAGTCGCCCGTTTGGGCGCGCTGTCGATCGAGGAGATTGACGAGGCGCTGGTGCGGCATGGCATCGACCTCATATTAAGGGTGCAGGGCGAGGAGGTTCTTGCGCTGTTCTGGACTGATGAAACCGTCCGCGATTTTCAGTCCAATCTGTTGATCAAAGTGGGCGTGAGCGATTTCCTTGAACATGTGGACGATTGTGCGAATGCGCTGCGCGAAGCGCGCCTGGCGTTGGCCCATACCACCAAGAATAGCCCGCTCAGTTTCTACTCGGACACTGGGGTGAATTCTCCTTGGCTGCCACAAAGCCTGCATGATGCAACCGAGGCGTTTCGCCGGGTCCTGGGGCCGTTGACGGATTATGACGCCGCTCAAGGCGCCCAACTGTTGCACACCCTGCGTACGTTTCTGGAAAACAACCGATCCTGGATAAATACCGCTAACAAGCTGCATATACATAAACAAACATTGGTCTATCGAGTGCGCAGGATCGAGGAGATTACCGCCAGGTCTTTGGATTCGACCGATGACGTCGCCATATTATGGTTTGCGCTCAAGTCGGCGGATATCGCTGGCATTTCAAATCCATGCGCCGCGAGTACCGAGAAGGAAGCCCATGTCCGCAAGTTACCCTCGGAAGTGACTGGCCCAAGATGAGTGAGTGTTTGTCTTGCAGATATCTTTATGCCGGCAGCGGGTAGGCTGTCGCGTACTTGTTGTAATGCCAGTCCCTGAATAATAATTCCTGCGCTTTAATCGGCGGATATATCGCTGTTCGTAACAAATGACATGGGTGCGCTCGCGCCAACGTTGAAGCCTATACGATCATACAGCTGCTTTTTGCATTTTATTATGTTCGCACCATTGTTGGCGCGCTGATCGCTGAGCAATTCTAGTTACAGGGTTCGGGCTTGGGTCGTGAGTCCCGGACGCTATAACCAGACCATTGCACAAGGATAATAATCATGGGCTTTGTTAAAACTCCTGAAGAAGTAAAGGAAATCCAGGCTTTGCTGTCCAAGGGCCGCTTTACAGTAGAATCCGTTTCTATCGAATTCGAAACCACGTTTGAATTCTTGCGCTCAGTGCTCCCGCCATGCTTCGAACTCCCGGAAAAACCGATTGCAATTGCCAACGTCTCTCGCTGGCAGAGCGCCCTGTGCGGCGAGTTCGATTGTGGCGTCATCTACCTGAATTGCCGTTACAAGGAATTCACCGGCACCACCATGCTGACCCTCTTCGTCAGCGGTGACATGCCGGTCACGATCGGGCGCGAGATGTGGGGCGAGGGTAAAAAGCTGGCCTCGTCGCAATTGTATTTCGATGGCAAGGATGCCTACGGTTATACCGAGCGCAACGGTGTGCGGCTGATTGAAATCAGTGCTGAGTTCGGCCCGGACCTGGGGCCACTCGATACCAGCAACTACGACTTTGAAATCAAGGCTCAACCTCACGTCACCGGTATCGGCTTGCAGAACGACGTCGTTCTCAACTGCATGAAGACCGAAGAATCCTATCGGGTTACCCGTGTCGGCAAAGGCACGCTCAAACTGACAGGCTCCACCATGGACCCTCTGGACACCATCCCGGTGATTTCCGTCGGTGAAGCATTCTATGCCGAAGGCGCCTCTTCCTGGACCGTGCCCTGGTTTGATGAATTGCCAAACCGTGATGCGTACGTGCCGTACATCTACGGCCAGAAGTACGACGATTTCCGTTTCTTTGCAAAGCCAAAACGGTTCGCTGAGTAAGACGTTATTCAGCGCTTCTCATAATAAAAAGCGAAGGACAGCAAGACGCTCAAGTGATCCTTTGGGGCTGTGTCCCAAGGGATTGGAGTTTGAGTGCCTGCAGCCCCTTCAGATAATGGAGAAAACCATGTCCCGCTACAGTCCCGTTAATGATCAGGGAAAATGGCTGGCACTGTGCTTGTGCTTCCTGGCCACCGTTGCCATTTTCATACCTTATGTCGGTTATTCAACCCAGATCGTCACCATGATGACCGATCTGAACATGACTTATACGATGGTGGGGACGCTGGCTTCGGCTTCTGCAGTGGCCGGCGGGATCATCCTTCCATTTGCCGGCATTCTGGTCGACCGCTGGGGTGCCAAGAAGATCACCGTTCTGGGTCTGTTCATTTCCGCAATCGGGCAAGTCGCCTTCGCCTACGTTCCTTCATTCGAAGCGATGTTGATGTCCCGCATCTTTCTCGGTGCCGGCATTCCACTCTTGTTCATCGGGCCTTACACCCTCGCGCTGCGCTGGTTCGAGCAGTCCGGCAAAACCGGCGTGGCCATGGGCGCCATGCTGGCAACGGACGGGATAGGCACACTGCTCGCTCTCTATGCCTATTCCCATGTGCTGAATGCCTATGGATGGCGTGACGGTTCTGCCCTGGGGGCCATTGCGCTGGTGGTGACAATGCTCGTCAGCCTGTTCTTCCTGAAAGAACCCAGGCATTTCGCGACACCTGCGACTCAGGCCGAGGTCGGCAAGTCATCTGTCATCCGAGACTTCATGGCGGCCCTGACTCACCGCAACGTGCTGGTTGCCGCGGTATTTCTGGTGGGCGTCTGGGGTTCCTACGCGGTGGCCATCTATTGGGTCCCCACCATCCTCATGGAAGAAAACGGCTGGAGCGAGAGCGATGCCGGCCTGATCGGTGCCCTGTATCCACTGGTGGGCATGATTTGCGCGGTGACGTTCGGCTTGATGTCCGACCGGCTGGGTCGGCGCAAACCCCTGATGCTGATTTCCGGCGTGGGCATGACCGTAGCCTTCTTCGGCTGCGCTGCGGCGCTGTCGATGAAAAATTACCCCTTGCTCGCCGCCATGCTGCCCATCTCCGGCTTGTTCGCTTATGGCGGTATCCCGTTGGCCTACTGCCTTGCCGCCGACTCGGTGGGCATCAAGCTGGCTGCCACCGCCAACGGCATCATCATGAGCCTGGGCTTTTTGCTCGGTGGCGTCGTGTACCCGATGGCCCTGGGGGTGATCAAGGACGTAACGGGGCAATACACCGACGGCTTCATCGCCGCATCCGTGTCGCTGGTCGTATTGAACATCATGACCATCCTGTTCGCCCGTGAACATGTGGCCACTGCGCGCCCCGCGTATTCGTAAATCGACATTCAAGTGCAATAAAACTTAGAAAAGAAGCAGGAGTTGAAGATGAACATTTATTACGATGGCAAATTTGTAAAAAGCCAAGGCGCCGCCATTCAAGTAGAGAATCCGGCGACGGAGGAGATATTTGCCGAAGTCGCCGAGGCAACCACCGGCGAACTGGATGCCGTCGTTGCTTCTGCCAAGTCTGCACAACGCAAATGGGCTCGCATAGGGGCGGGCGAACGCGCCGAACTGCTGCACACCTGCGCGATTCGCCTCAGGGAACATGCACCGGAGCTGGCGCGCCTGCTCACCCAGGAAAGTGGCAAGCCCTTGCGTGAAAGCCTCGATGAGGTCGAGTGGAGTGTCGATGCCTACCGTCATCTGGCCGAGGTTGCCCGTACCCAAGGTGGGCAGGTTGTCCAGCCGAACATGGCGGGCCAGATGAACCTGGTATTGCGTGAGCCGCTGGGCGTCATCGTCAGCATCCTGCCATTCAACTTCCCGGTTCTGCTGATGACGTGGCAGGTGGCGGCGGCGTTGGCGGCAGGCAACACCTGCATTATCAAGCCTTCCGAAGTCACGCCGATGACTGCGTTGCTGTTGGCGAAGATCTTCGACCATTTGCCACCCGGCATTTTCAACGTCGTGACCTGCGGCGCCAAGGGCTCTGCCTACCTGGTTTCCCACCCTGACACGCACATGATCGCATTCACCGGTTCGGTGCCAACCGGTCAGAAAATCATGCAGGGCGCTACCGAGCGGATGAAGCCACTGCTGCTGGAGTTGGGCAGCTCCGATCCGTTCATCGTCCTGGATGATGCCGATTTCGATATGGCCGTGCAGGCCGCTACGTTTGCGGCGTTCCTGAACTGCGGCCAGGTGTGCACGGGCTCCGAGCGCTTCTTCATCCATGAAAAAATCTACGATGACTTCATGGAGGCACTCGTCCAGTCGGTTTCCAGGCTGCGCATTGGTGATCCACTGGGTGATGTGGACATTGGTCCGCTGATCAACAAGGCCGCGCTCAATGGCGTCGAAGGCGGTCTGGCTCATCTCCAGAGTCTGGGCGCGAGAATTCGCCATGGCGGCAAGCGCGTCGATTTCCCACGGGGCCATTTCTTCCAGCCAACGATTGTTGAAATCACCGACCCGAACAAGCAGCAGCCGCGCCATGAACTGTTCGGGCCGCAGGCGACGTTCTGCAGGATCCGTTCGCTGGATGACGCCATCGAGCACGCCAACAACAGCGATTTTGGTCTGGGTTCGAGCATCTTCACGTCCAGCCTGGAGTCGGCGATGCGTGCTGCCACCGAAATCGACAGCGGCCACGTATGGATCAACGATCCGTTGAAGGACAACGTTGCCGCGCCATTCGGCGGCAAGAAAATGTCGGGGTTGGGCCGAGAGCTTGGCCTGGATGGCATCAATGCCTTCACGGACGTGAAACACGTGCATATGCAGTTCAAGCCAAGCGTGCAGGGTTGGTGGTTTCCGTACACCCGCCCGGACATCTGAGTCAGCCACGTTTCATTAGTGCTGTGCGGTGAGAGGAGGGTATCGAAGCCTTCCTTCCCTGCGCACGGGAGCTGCGCTGTTCCTGACGTCTAGCGCAACTCCCTTCCCGCGTGAACTCACACGAACAACAAGAACTTTATGCGCAAGCAAATCGTGGAGCGTTGGCATCATGAACAAGAATATCGGGACTGAGCGTGCGACCGGCCTTGAAAGCCGCGCGACGCTGGTGGAGTCAAGATCCATCGATTATGTACCCTTGAGTGAGCGGCACGGTCGCCTGGGAGATCAGGCCACCATCTGGTTCGCCGGCAGTGCCCAGCTACTCAGCCTGGCAACCGGCGCCATCGGAATTGCCCTTGGACTCAACCTGGCCTGGACCTTGATCGGCCTGGCCCTGGGGACCTTCCTTGGCACGCTGCCTGTCGCCGCGCATGCGAGCCAGGGTCCGCACCTGGGGCTGCCGCAGATGGTGCAGACCCGACCTCAATTCGGTCGCTATGGCGCATTGTTCATATGGCTCGTGGCGGTGTTGGTCTATTGGGGCTACATCGTCTTGAACGTGAACCTGATGGGCGCCACGGCGGAACAATTGAGTTTGAGCTCAGCGACTACCGGCGGCGTTGTATTGGGTCTGGTATCGATTGCAGTAGCGATCTTCGGCTACAACCTGCTGCACGTGGGGCAACGCTACACGACCTTTGTCCTGGTCGTGGTGTTGCTGATCTACGTTGCGGGGCTTTTGTACGGTGGTCATCTTCCAGATGGCTTGTTCAGCCTGGCCGGCAGCTTCCAGTTCACTCCCTTTCTGATGGTCACCTCTGCCGCGTTGGCCTATCAACTGTCATGGGCGTTCTTTGTCTCTGACTATTCGCGCTACATGCCGCCCACCACCAGTCATCGATCCATTATTGCCTACACCGGCCTGGGCGCCGGGCTGGGTGTGTTCGGCATGGAAGCGGTCGGTGCCATGAGCGCCGCGTTGTATCCGAAAGAAGCCATTACCTTGGGTTTGCAGCTATCGGGCGATCTGGTCTATCCCGGCTTTGGTGCCGTCGTGCTGACGGTCGGTGGTATTGCACTGCTGATCTTCAATGGCATGTGCGCCTACGGAGGGGCGCTGACGTTGATCACTGCATTGGACAGTGTGCTGCCGACGTCTCCCAGCAGAGCGCTGAGAATCAAGGCCATTGCGCTGATCGGGGTGACTGCGACATTAGTCGGGGTCCTGCTGCCCGCAGACTTCCTGAATACCACCTTCTATACGGTCCTGGCGGTGTTGGCCTATCTGATGGCGCCCTGGACGGCGATCAACCTGGTGGACTATTTCATCGTCCGGAAAGGCCGCTACTCGGTCAGGGAAATCTTCAACGTGCGGGGCATCTACGGAAAGTGGAACTGGCGGGGCATCGCCGCTTATGTCCTGTCCTTCCTGGCGATGATTCCGTTCATGTATCTGTCGTTCTACCAAGGCCCCATCGCCCGATATTTCGGTGGTGTCGACTACGCCTTTTTCGTCGGCATTCCTGTCGGCGCGATGCTCTATTGGCTGTTCTGTTTGAACCTAGACCTGAAGACAGAGTTTGAAGTGATCAGCACCGCCGACGACAACCTTGACCGCGATGCCGCTCCGATCGTTTAGCCACACAGCGGGCATCAGCCCAGGCGTTCACCTGACGGGACAATAATAATGACTCAGGCAGATACTTCATTCGGCACTGGCGACCCCGTCATCGGGGAGAGCCTGCCCGGCGCTGAACAGAAGGTATCGTTAACCCGCGTGACCCTCCTGGGACTCTCCGGACAACAGCTGGGACCAAGCGCCGCTATCGCGGCGGGATCGATGCCGTTGTATGCGGGCAACGCCTCATGGCTGGCGATGGCGCTCGCGTTGCTGGCCGCACTTTGCATGACGGCAGCGGTGAACGTGTTCGCCCGCAAATACGTAGTGACCGGCTCGCTGTTGTCTTATGTGGGGATCTCTCTGGGACGGTTACCCCAACGCGTGGTTGCGGCATCCTATCTGGTGGGATTCCTGATGGTCTGTGCGGCGCTGTCCGCTTGCTTCGTGACGTTCAGCAGCAGTTTCCTGCATAGCGTCGGCGTGACGTTTGCGCTGTCAGGCTGGTTCCAGGCCGCGACGGCCATCCTCATTTCCATCCTGGCCGGCATCTTGACCTGGCGGGGGCTGGACGCTTCGATTTCGATCACGGCCTGGTTGTCGTTTCTCCCGGTGCCGCTGCTCGCCATCGTGACCGTCATGGCTGCGTCGAAAACCGGAATAGACCTGCAAGCGCAGCTGACTTTGCAGGGAACATCCCTGTCGAGCCTGGCCGAGGGAACCATTGTTGCATTGGCCTATTTCGTGGGCTGCGATGCGCTGTCAGCGCTCGCGGCCGAAACGGACAACCCGAAAAAGAATGTACCGCTGCTGCTGCGCAACGTGTTGCTGATCACCGGGCTGGCATTCGTCGCCATCCTGGTTCTGAGTGCGCCCTTGATGGGGCAAAACCTTGAAGCGTTGGGTAACGGTCAGTCACCCACGCAGATCCTGGCCACGGCCGCCGGCATAGAGTTCCTGCAACTGCCCATCGATTTCCTGTTGGGCGCCGCTACGTTCGCAAGCCTCGTGGCCTTCATGAACTACGGCAGCCGGGTGTTCGCGACGGCATCGGTCGACCGCTTCATCCCGCAGATTTTCTCCAGGATCCATCCCCGGTTCGGTTCACCTACCGGTTCAACGGTGCTGATGACGCTGGCAGCTGCCTGCATTCCTGTCGCCTTGCAGCTTCTGGCTGCAACGCCGCCGCTGCAATCGACCGCCTATTTGTCGACCCTCTATTCGCTGTTCTGGATTGCGCCCTACGTGCTGCTCGGCTTTGGCGCCATCAGGGAAATCAGGATCGACGGTCAATCCAGGCCAGGTACGGTCGTTGCCATCGGGCTGGGTGTCGCGGTGTTCATCGCATTGCTGATCTACAACTTCGCGGCCAATCCCGGCGGCGTGTTTGGCGCACTGCCTTACATCATGGTGCTGTTGACCGTCATGGCCTTTCTCGGCTTCACCGTGGTGGACGCCGTCAGAAAGTAGGTCTGCAGCGCCGGTGAGGTCTCTCACGTAACGCCTGGAGCCGCTGTTGGTTTCGAGGAGATGACGATGAACAATTTTATTGCAGCTGTTCTGGTCACCGGCGCTGGTTCAGGAATCGGCCAAGCCACCGCTGCCGAGTTCGCGCGCCAAGGTTATTACGTGGTGGGTTGTGATATTTCCGAGGCAGGTCTGGCTGGCACGGCAGCGCTGATAGGGGCTGAAAAAATCCAGGGCCAGGTTGTGGATGTACGCGATGAAGCGCAGGTACGCAGCGCGTTCGAACTCGTCGCAAAGCACGGCATTCCCTTGCATGCAGTCGCCGCCTGCGCAGGTGTTGCGCGCACGGGGTTGGTGCATGACCTGGAGCAGGAAGGATGGGACTTCACCCTTGGCATCAATCTCACTGGAGTCTGGCTGACGGCGAAGTACGCGATGCCGATTTTCCTTGAACAGCGAAAGGGCGCCTTTGTTGCGGTCGGCTCGGATGCTTCGGTGCGGGGGGCTTCCGGGTATGCGGCTTACTGTGCCTCCAAACATGGCGTGCTGGGCCTGGTGCGGTGTCTGGCCCTGGACTACGGCTCATACGGCATTCGTTCGAACCTGGTGTGCCCGGGGTTCGTCCAGACACCGATGATGGGCAGTTTATTTGCCGAGGCTGAAGACCCGGTGGCCGAGATGCAGGCTTATGCGAAAGAGGTGCCGTTGGGCCGCTTTGCGCTGCCGTCGGAAGTGGCAAAGGCAATTTTCCACTTGGCTTCGGACGAGGCGTCGTACACCAATGGTGCGCTTTACGCCATTGATGGTGGCGCCACAGCGGGGCATTTGGGGTGAGTCATATCTTTGTATGAGCCAGCTCATACATTTGAATTGAATAGACGATTGTTTCCGCCTGTTCGAGGGCTGAATGTAGTTGTATCAATCGCTGTTAATGGAATTCGTAAATGAAACGTTCCTTATGGTTGGAGGAAATTGCCTCCGAGCTGACTCCGCTGACTGCCTTGGAGGGCAATCTGTCCGTGGATGTAGCCATCGTCGGCGGTGGCTTCGTTGGACTATGGACAGCCTTGCAGTTGCTGGAAAAAGATTCGGCCTGCCGGATTGCGATCATCGAACAGGATATCTGTGGTGGTGGCGCTTCTGGTCGCAATGGCGGTTTCGTCATGTCCTGGTGGCCAAAGATCAGTTCGCTGTCGGCCCAGTGTGGCAAGGATGAGGCGGTGCGCCTGGCGCGCGCCTCGGCGGCGGCCATCGGTGAGATCGAGGCGTTCTGCGCGGCCCATGGGATCGACGCTCATTTTCGTCGCGCCGGTTGGTTGTGGACGGCCACCAGCGATGCTCAGCGGGGGGCGTGGAACGATGTCCTGCAGACCTGCCAACGACTTGGCGAAGCGGTGTACATGCCGTTGTCCAATCGCGAAGTCGCCCGTCGAACCGGCTCACCGATGCATCTGGAAGGTGTGCTGGAGATCAGCAACGCCACCGTGCAACCGGCGCGCTTGGTGCGCGGCCTGCGCCGTGTGGCGTTGGAGAAGGGCATCAAGATCTTCGAGAACACCCCCATGATTGGCCTGGAGCGTGGCAAGCCTGCCGTGTTGCAGGTGCCGAAGGGGCGGATTGCTGCGCAGAGTGTCGTGCTGGCCAACAACGCGTGGGCGGCGGCGATCCCGGAGCTGCGGCGCACGGTCTTGCCGGTGACCAGCACAATTGTCGCTACCGCGCCGATTCCCGATCGCCTGGAGTCGATTGGCTGGACAGGCGGCGAGGCCATCACCGATTCGCAACTGATGGTCGACTACTACCGCACCACCCAGGACGGGCGAATCGCGTTCGGCAAGGGCACCGGGATGATCAGCTATGGGAGCCGGGTGGATGCCAGTTACGACGACAATCCGCAACTCAGCCAGGACACCGAGCAGGATTTCCGGCGCACTTATCCGCACCTCAGTGACGTACCGGTTACGCATGCGTGGTGCGGTCCCATCGACCGGACGTTCGATAGCCTTCCGGTGTTTGGTCACTTGGAGGGCGCACCGAACATCGTGTACGGCATTGGCTGGAGCGGCAATGGCGTTGGGCCGAGCCGTCTGGGCGGCCGTATTCTCGCCAGCCTGGCGCTGGGGCTGGATGACGAATGGAGCCATTGCGGGTTGGTCGGGCGCAAGCCGAAGCTGTTTCCGCCGGAGCCATTTCGATATGTCGGTGGGTTGATGGTGCGCGGTGCGGTGCAGCGCAAGGAAGCGGCCGAAGCGGACAATCGCAGCCCTGCCTGGCTGGACCGTGCACTCGCCGGCCTGGCGCCGGCGGGATTGGAAGACAAGAACCTATAAACCAAGGAGACCGTTATGCCGCAACCGATTGTGTTGGCGAGTATCGCCGATCTTGCCCTGCCTGCCGCTGTCCCGGTACGCGAACCCATCGACAGCCCCGTGGCGAGCACCGCCACCCATGCCGTGGAGGGACCGGACGCCCTGCTGACCGGTGTCTGGGAGTGTTCACCGGGACGCTGGCGCCGCCAGGTGCTGGCGCGTGAGTTCAGTCATTTCGTTGCCGGTCACTGTGTTTTCATTCCGGACGAAGGCGAGCCCATCGAGCTGCGGGCCGGCGATGCGGTGTTGTTTCCGGCGAACTGTCACGGCGTATGGGACATCCGCGAAACCGTGCGCAAGAGTTTCCTGATCATGCCGTGAGGCCGGCAACTGGGATGCCTTCATCCGTTTGGTGGAGGCTCTTGTACGGACGTATGAGCGTTGGCGTTCAAATCATTGTTCAGCCTAATTGTCGGGCACTGCCCAGGTCTTCAAAACTGGACATCGGCGTACCGGGTCAGCGACCAGGCTCGCACCCGGCGCTGCCTCCTTGCGTGGGAGGCTTTCCAGGCTCATCGGAGACAATAACAATGCAGAAAATCCTGAGTACCACACTCATACTTGCCCTGGGCTGTGCTGCCGCCATACAAGCGCATGCCGACCTGACCGTTGTGTCCCACGGTGGTGCCAACAAGGTCGCGCAGGTCAAGGCGTTCTACGAGCCTTACATGCAGAAGACCGGCAGCCGTATCGTCGTCGATGAATTCAACGGTGAAATGGCGAAAATAAAGGTGCAGGTCGATACCGGCAGCGTCTCCTGGGATGTTGTCGAGATGGAAATGCCCGAGCTGGCTCGCGCTTGTGACCAGGGCATGCTGGAGGAAATCGGCACTCAGCCGGAGATCGCCAAACTCGTCCCCGACCTTCTGGAAGGTGCTGTGCAACCGTGTGGGGTGGGCTTCTTCGTGTGGTCGACAGTGCTCGCCTATAACGCCGACAAGCTCAAGACAGCACCGACCGGCTGGGTGGATTTCTGGGATACCGAAAAATTTCCCGGCAAGCGTGGCTTGCGCAAGGGCGCCATGTACACCCTGGAGTTCGCCTTGATGGCTGACGGTGTCGCCCCCCAGGATGTCTACAAAGTGCTCGGCACCCGAGAAGGGCAGGATCGCGCCTTCCATAAACTCGACCAGTTGAAGCCGAACATTCAATGGTGGGAAGCAGGCGCTCAGCCGCCGCAATACCTGGCATCCGGCGATGTCGTGATGAGCTCGGCCTACAATGGTCGCATCGCAGCGGTGCAGAACGAGAGCAGTCTGCGCGTGGTCTGGAATGGCGGTATCTACGACATGGATGCCTTTGCCATTCCCAAAGGCGCGACCAACGCCCAGGAGGGCCTGCGCTTTATCCAGTTCATCTTGCAGACCGACGCGCAAAAAGCCTACGCCCAACAGATCGCCTACGGGCCGGTGAACCGCGCCGCCGTGCCGCTGGTGGATGCCGCCCGCCGTAGCAACATGCCCACCGACGAGACCAACCTGGCCAGGCAAGTGGCAATGGATGCGACGTTCTGGGCCGACCATGGCGATCAGCTGGAGCAACGTTTCAACGCCTGGGCGGCCAAGTAGCAAGGGCCGCTCCAGTTCTTCACCGAACGGTGCTGCCCTGTGTATCAACGGAGGAGGGGAGCGCTGGTTTCTTGAGCCGCCTCCCCGATTCATCCCTGTCACCGAAGAGCGCGCAACGATACCACCTGGATTCAGTTGGCGGCAGCAGGAGAGGTTTTTGTCGCCGGAAAACCCTTCATGACCGTCGAGTAATGCCGGGTCTCCGGCATCGCCAGCAACAGCAGCAAGAACGCCGCCCCGGCGACCGCCGCCAGGGTTACGAAGGCCGCATCGTAACCGGCGCTGTGGACCACCAGTCCCGCCAGGCCAGGGCTGAGTGCCGCACCCAAGCCGAATACGGCGGACAAGGCCCCCAAGCTGACATTGAAACGCCCGGTGCCTTGGGTCAGGTCCTTGACCACCACCGGAAACAGCGCGCCGAAGATACCCGCGCCGACGCCGTCGAGTAACTGCACTGCCACCAGCCAGTAGGGGTCGTTGGAGACCACGTACAGGAGCCCGCGCAGGGGCAGGATCAGGAAGCCGGCCAGCAGCAGCGGCTTGCGTCCCCATTGGTCGGCCTTGGCGCCGACCAGGATCGCCATCGGTACCATCACCAACTGGGCGGCGACGATACAAGCGGAGGTAAGCGGCGTGGCCATCTGCAAATTGACCAGCGCCAGCTTCTGGCTGACCAGCGGCAGCATGGCGGCGTTTGCCAGGTGAAACAGTGCGCAGCACACCGCGAACAAGCGCAGGGGCCGGTTGCTCAACAACACGCTTAGCCCGGATGGATGCCCATGGCCGCCGGCCGACGCCGGGGTAAAGCCGCGGGCCACGTCATGATCGATGGCGTTGGCCGAGACCAAGCTGGCGGCAACAATGCTGCCCACCGTCATCACCGCCATCAGAAAGAACACCGCCACCGGCCCGAACAGATAAGCGAAACCGCCGGCCAGCAACGCCGAGCAAGCATTGCCGGCGTGGTTGAAGGTCTCGTTGCGCCCGGTGCGGCGGGTGAAGGCTTGTGGACCGGTGATGCCCAGGGAAATGGCGGCGATGGCCGGGGCGAACACGGAGCCGGCGATGGCGCCGACGGTCTGGGTCAGAGCGACCAGGGTGAAAGAGCTCAGCCATGGCAGCAGCAGGCAACTGCCGGTCACCAGCAATGCCGCGACAATGACCAGTGTCCGTTTCGCCTGTGTGCGGTCGATCAGCGCGCCCGCCGGGGCCTGGGCCAGCAGCGCAGCGACACCGGCCAGGGTCATCACCAGGCCGATACTGGCCGGGTCCCACTTGTGCACCGCCAGCAGATAGATCGCCAGATAGGGACCCAGGCCGTCACGCACGTCGGCGAGGAAGAAATTAAGGCTATCCAGCGACAGCTCGTTGCGACGGTTCTTGACGGAAGTATCCAAGTGCGCAGTCTCGATAGGGCAGGAAGACCTGGGGCATTGTGTCAGCTCCCAGCCCTTTCGCGATGAATTCCTGCCCGCTCTTTGCCCGGGATTACAGGGACGTGAGAAGCCTTCAGCCGTCAGGGGCGACTTTTTTCCGGTCGAACTAAGATCGATGCCATGAAACCGGCTGTCGTCATTTCATGTCCCTGGCCTGCACCCACAACACGGCGTCCTGGGACAGGGGTTTACCCTTGTGGGTTTTCGTTGCGCCGATGTCGAGTGCCGCGATGCCCCACCAGCCGGCGCGGGGCAGGCCGATGGTCACGACACCTTCGGCATCGGCGTAGGTGCTCAGCACGTTGAAGGACGGTTGCGGGGCGGTGACATAGGCTTGTTGGCCAAAGGCGTTGTTCTCGAAGTCGATGGCGTGGTTGAGGTATTCGATTTCGACCCTGGCTTGCGGGACGGGCTTGCCATCGGCCAGCACTCGGGCGCGGAACACGCCGCCCGTCCAGTTCGCATAAGGCTTGCTCAAGGGCTGGATCTCCACCGACAAGCCCTGGGGCTCTGCCCATTGGCCGGGCACGCCGCCGACGTTGACGATCAGCTTGGTGAACTGCTGGATGTACAGGTCTTCCTCGGCTTCCAGGTAGGGCTCGGGTTCGAGCACGAAGACATGGTCGCCCATCGAACGCATCAGCTCCCGTGGAATCGTCGCGCGGTAGGCGGCCGCGCGGTTATCGCGGGTGTGCCATTCGATGGGGCGCAGGTACTTGAGCAGGTCGGCTTTCTCCCCGCCCAGCGAACTGGTGTGGCTGAAAATGCGCGGCTCACCCATGGCCATGGTGGGGCCGCCGGCGAAGGGGTGGGTGAAGACGACCGCGAACTCCAGTTGTTCCCCGCGCTGCAATGCCGCTTCCTCGACATAGAGCATCTGGAAATGCGCCTGTGCAACGCCGGTCATGCAGATGGAAGCAGCAGCAAGGGTCTGGAGCAGTGTTTTCTTATTCGTCATGGTCGGTTTCACTTTGAAATGTCGGAGGACTGGATCGTGACGTCATGGCCGTCGCCGCCGAGGAACAGCACCGAGTAGCTTCCGCTCGGAGGTTGGAACCGGTAGGTGTTGTCCTGGCCTACGGTGCCTTCTAGTAGCACCTTGTCGCTCATGTCCCGGACATGGATTTTCCGGCCGGCGGCCGTGCTGCCGTCGGTGAATCCCGCCTCGCACTTCACCCAGTCGTCGCTGTCGATGTAACAGTCGAAAACGGGCGCATGGGCGAAGGCCGCCTGACAGAACAGAACGGCAGCGGCCATCGATAGCCGAAGCACTGAACAGGGCAGTTTCATAAGGTCTCCACGGTCGGCTTGATCATTGGGGAGGCGAACGCTCGTCGCCGTGCTTGTTGTCGTTGCCGGCCCCGGTGAAGGCCGCCAGCAGTGCATCCAGGTTCGAGCGCAGGAGCGCCTCGTACCCGTTGGCCGCGTCGGCGAACAGGCCCGGGTTGCCCGCGTCCAGTATCAGCAACCGAGCGCCGCCGTCTTCGATGGCCTTGGCGATCCTGGCGTCCGGTGCCCATTTGTGGACGACCACGTGGATGTCACGCTCGCGCAGGTATCGGGTCAGCGCGGCACGGTCGGCGTCGCTCCAGTCGACGTCCTGCCGGACAAACCAGCCATCGACAAAGATGTCGAACTCGCCGAACAGGTAGATGAATTCGTTGGCCAGCGACAGCACCCGCGGATCCGGCAGCTCCATCAGCCGGGCACCGTATGCCGCCTTGAGCTGGCGCAATCGGCCCTCCAGCGCGGCGAGGTTGCGGGTGATCCGAGGCGCATCGGCGGGGGCCAGGCGCACCAGGTCGGCGGTGATCAGCGCTGACATGCGCATGGCGTTGATGGGACCGAGCCAGGCATAGGGCGACGGGCCGACACCGACATCACGCGGGCCGACCCAGGGCACGTCGTTCGCTGGCGCACGGACCACCGCCACGCCGGGTTTGATCGGGTCCCAGGAGCGCGAGGCATCGATCTCGATAATCCGCAGGTTGTGGCGACGGGCCGCCGCAAACAGTGGATCTGCATGCCAGAGGCTGCTCAGGGTGACCACCGCGTCGGCTTGCTGGAACACCTTGGCGTCCAGGCGCGACAGCGCATTGGCCTGGCTTTCCATGGGCACGGCAGCGTCTGGTGGAATACGCACCACCTCGATGCTCGTACCCTCGCTGAGCGCCGCGGTGAGCGCATGCACACCCGGCAGCGCGACCAGCACCCGAGGGCCGGCGAGGGCATTGAGCTGGCTGCCCAGCAGCAGTGCCAGCACCCCAAGCCAGGATCGACGTGACAGGCTGAGCCGCTTCATACGCTGGCACCCCTGAATCGGGACGTGGAGGCGCGGATGACGGCGGTCGCGACGAACACCAGGGCGGCGACGATCACGATGGCGCCGCCGGTGGGCACGGGGATCTGGTATTGCATCGGTGCCAGGATGCCAACCACGCAGGCAAACGTTGCAATCAGGATGGCAAGGGTGACCAGCCCCGGGAGAGAACGACTGACATTGCGCGCGGCGGCCGCCGGTATCAGCAAAAGGGCTTCGACCAGCACGGCGCCGATGATCTTCAGGCACGCGACCGTCACCAGAGTAACCAGCACGACGAACAGGTATTCGACGACACGCACCGGCACGCCGCGGGCATGCGCCAGGCTCGGATTGAGGCTGGCCAGTAGAATGCTGTTGTACAGCGGCAACCCGACCAGGGCACAGGTCGCCGTCACGACCAGCAGCACGTTCATGTCGGTGTGGTCCACCGCCAGGATGGAGCCGAACAACACGCTTTCCATCACATGGGTGTTGATTTTCGCCGACACGAACAACAGCAACGAGGCGCCGACCGCCAGCGAGATCGACAGGAACACGCCGATCAGCGTGTCGTTGGACAGGGTGGTGCGGTGCTGGGTGTACTTCAGCGTCAGGGCGAACAACACGCAGAAGCCGAACATCGACAGGTAGGGGGAGGTGTAGGATTCACCGATCAGCACGCCAATGGCCACGCCGGTCATCGCTGCATTGCCCACCGCCTGGCTGAAGAAGGCCATGCGCTTGATCATCACCATGGAACCCAACACACCCAGCAACGGCCCGATAAGTAGCGCGCAGAGCAGCGCATTGATCACGAACTCGTATTCGAACGGCTGCGGCAGCAGGTGACTCGCGGCGAGCGCCTGGAGTTGGTCGCGGATGAACGTGTAGAAGGTGTTCATCGGCTGCTCTCCAGATGCTGGGCGACCTGATGGGGCGGGCCATCGAATATCACCCGCTGGTTGATGCCGGTGACCGATTGCGCAATGCGCCTGACTTGGCCCAGGTCATGGTTGATCCAGAGGATGGTGACGCCGCTCTTGTGCAGCTCGGCCACCAGCGCTTCCACCAGCAGAATGCCCGCTTCGTCGATGCCGGCGGTCGGTTCGTCGAGGATCAGCAGCCACGGCACCGGGGTGATCGCCTGGGCCAGCAGCACACGCTGGCGTTCGCCACCGGACAGGCTGCCAAAGGGCTTGTCGCCCATTCCGGCGACGCCGGTACGCTCCAGGGCTCCGGCAGTGGCCGCCCGGGTGGAGCGGGCCGAACCCAGGAACGCCGGTCGGCGTTGACCGAGCAGGGCCATGACATCGTTGACGGTCATCGGCACGTTGCGGTCGAAATCCAGCAACTGCGGGACATACCCCAACGGTTTGGTGAGCCCGCCTTCAAAGCGGATGGCCCCCGAGTGCGGCATTTGTCCCAGCAGTGCGCGCACCAGGGAGGTCTTGCCACCGCCGTTCGGACCGACCAGGCAATGGAGGGCGCCGGCCTCGATCCGGAAGCTCACGGCGTCGAGCACTCGCGTACCGCCCAGTTGCAGTGAAACGTTATCGAACACCACGGCGGGTCCGCGCATCGCTGGTTCCTCCTTCATTGTTGTTGTGTGAACTCAACGGCTTCGGCCAGGGTTTCGAGGTTCTCGCTCATCGCCACCTCGAATTCGTCGGCGCTGTAGCTGCTGCCGGTGATATGGGACAGGGCGAAGACCCTGACGCCGGTCGCCGCCTCGATAGGTTTGGCCAGGTCGATGGAAAAGTACTTCTCGGCAAACAACACACGCACGTTGGCTTTCTTGATCGCGTCGATGGTATTGGCCAGCTGCCGCGCAGTCGGCGCAACGCCGTGACGCGGCTCGATGACGGCACTCACGAACAGGCCGAACTCCTGCATCAGGTAGTCGTAGCCGGCGTGTGTGCTGGCGCACCGGAACGAAGACAAGTCGAGGTTGGCAAAGCGCGTCATGAAGCGTGCCCGCAGCGCACGGATACGCCCGGCGTACGCCAGGGCGTTGTGTCGATAGATCGCCGCGTTGTCCGGGTCCAGTTCGCCCAAGCGGCGGGCGATCTCGAACACCTGTTGTATCGCCGCGGTGGTGGAGACGAAGGTATGCGGGTTGACCACCTTGGCACCGCCCTGGTCGCCGCCGATGGGAATGAGGGCAACCGTGGCATTGGCCTGGATGATCGGCAGGTTCTCGCCGCGTCCGGCGGCCTTGACGATCTGGAAGGCCCATTGATCGTGGCCGATGCCGTTGACGACCAGGGCATCGAGGCTCATCGCGCGGGTGATGTCGGCGGGTTGCGGCTGGTAGTTGTGCGGGTTCGCCTCCGCCGGAATGAGCGCAACGACCTCCGCCCGATCGCCGACGATGTTTGCCACGAAGCTGTAGTAGGGATGCAGGGTGACGCCGACCTTGAGCTTCTTGCCCTCGGCGTGTGCCTGGCCGAGGAGCAGGAGGGCGGGTATCAGCATCAGCAGCGCGATCCAGCGGCGCAGCGGTGTGCGGTGTCTTGCAGAGGCGGTCATGGCTGGGTTCCTTTTACGCGTTCGACTTCGCGGGTACCGTCATAGGGGATGACCTGGCGCCAACCTTTGCTGACCAGCGATTCGGGCTTGACGATGCCGGGGTAGGGGGCGTTCGGGTCCCGGTGGACCCAGATCGTCGCCTGGTTGGCCCACATGACCCCGGCATGGGCGTGCCCGATCACCAGCAGGTAGGCGCTCTGGCCCGGCACGCTGCCGCCGGAGCCGTAGTAGACCGTGGCGCCTTGGCCCAGGGTGGCTTGCGAGACTTCGCTGGCGCTCTTGTCTGCGGGGGGCGCATCGTCAACGTGCTGGTCGCCGGAGCGGGCGTGGGGTTGGTGGGTGCCAGGCAGAATCAATTGCCAGTGCACCTGGCCGTTGGTCTTCCAGAATGCGTCGCGGTAGAACGGCGGCAGCACCAGTTCCTGGGCATGCTCCAGGGTGATCCAGCCGCCGGTATCGTTGTTGAACCAGATGATCTCTTCGCCGGCAGGTAACAGCGCGCTATGAATGGCCTGATCGACCGCACCCAGGCCATCGAAGGAACGCACCTGCCAGCTCAATGCGGTGGGCGGGCCGATTGCCTGGGCGCGCAACAGCACATAACCGGCCACGCCGGCGATGACCGCCAGGGTCGCAAGCAGCATCGCCAGGGACTCCCACCGACCGGACACCGGGCGTACCACGTTGATTGCGTGGCTTGAGTCGTCGCCGGGCAGGCCTGTGGCGGGCCGACGCCAACGTGGCAGTAGGCGAGCCATCAGAAAAACGCGATCCAGCGGCCAAGAAAGATCACGCCTGCCCACAGCACCATCGAACCAAAGCCGGCGACACGGGCACGGCCAGGAGGCGGCAGCGTCGCGTCCCATTCACCGATCCGCCGAAAGACCCCCAGGTGGAAAATCCCCATGTTGAGGCCCGCCAACAGCAACAGCCCCATCTTTCCCCAGAAAAGCGGGTTCTGGGCATAGGTGGAGGCGTTGGAGATGAACATGAGCAGGCCGGTGATCACGCATGCCGCGAAGGCGACCCAGGTGTACGGCAGTAATTCCTGGATCAGCCGTAGCGCGCTGCGGCGATGGGAGGCAATGCCCAGCAGTCGCAAGTCCACCACGGCGATGGTCCCGAACACGAGAGCGATGCCGACCACGTGTACCGATTCCAGGGTTGGAAAAGCGAAGCCCGACTCCCTGATCAGGGAGGCGATAGGGGTGGCCTCGAGGGCTTGCAGGTTTGATTGAATATCCATGGCGAGTACCTGAGCGCTTTGATTGAAAGTCACTAGATCGTGTAGGCGATCCAGCGGCCGCAGAAGATCACGACGCACCACAAGGCGATCGACAGCCAGGCCAGCGTCTTGACGAAGCTGTCCACGCCTTCGCTGCGTGCCGGATCGGCAGGGCGCAGCAAGGGCCGCCGGACCCACCAGGCCAGGGTGAACGCACTGACCACCAAGGCCATCTTCAGCCAGAACGTCGAGTTGACGAGGACCCGGTCCGGCTCGCCGATGGTCATGACCAACCCCGTCAGGAGCAGGACAATGAGCGCATTGCGCATCCACGGGTAATAGCGACGGACAACGCCGCGCACGGGCTCGTCGGTGGCGAACACACCGGCCAGCCGAAGGTCGGAGATGACGGCGGAGCCGAAGATCACCGCAATGGCCACGATATGAATGGACTGGACCGTGGGCACGACCCAGAGCATGTCCCTGATGGCGGTGCTCACCGGTGTGGCGTAGAGCCAGTCAATGATCGGTGCTGATGACATGTGCTTTCTCCCACTGTGGGTTAGAAGTCTTGGGGGTTGGCGATCGGACGCAGGCCCGGCGCATCTTCGGGGAGGAGATAACCTTCCTTGATCGAAAGAGCCTTGGCGTCTTCGAACTGCCGTTCGTAGTTGCTGAAGCTGCCATAGCGCTGCCCGAGCCGGTCCTTGGCGTAGGGCACCTTGGTGTCGTAGATCAGGCCGCAGTGGGTTTCCTGGTCAGTGAGGTAGGTCGCGCCGGGTACCTGGATCCATGGCGGACGCACGCCTCCTTGCAGGTTGCCGGTAGCGGGGTCGCGCACGACGGTCTTGCCCTCGCGCAGCACGCGGGGGGCCTTGGGCATCGGCTTGCCCTCGCGCACCCATCGGTCCATGCCATCGAGCAGTGCCGAGACCACCAATTCTGCCGGCTCGTCGTACAGCGTCCGGCACTGTGGGTCGTCGCCCTTGCCAATGTCCGCCGCGACGTGTTCGGTATGCTCCGTGCCGAGGTCGGCCAGGCGCAGGTGCGGCATGCCGGTCACTTCGTAATAACGCAGTTGCGGGCTGTCGGTGTCGGGCGGCAGGTCGATGCCTTCGAGCACGTCGTGCATCAGTTCGGACTGGCTGTAGACGGTCACGAACGGCACGCCCGCAGGCATCTGCCGCGGCACGCGAATAACATCGCCGCCAACCTCGCCATAGGCCATGCGGCCGGTCATATAGCCGTCGATCAGCGGCGTCGCGTCGGGCATGCGCCATTGCTGGTGCCGGCCCTGGTCGAGGTAGTCCATCCAGACTTGCGCCGTCACGGCCCAGCTGTTGACGTAGACCCGGCGTACGTCGAGGTTCGCCAGCGGGCTTTGCGCCGAATGGGTTTTCAGCAGCAACGCCAGCTGTGCCCCGATGCCCTGGGACTGTGGCACGAACGGATCAGGCCCGTTGCCACGGGTGAAGCGTTCCGGATCGTAATAGCTGCCCAATGGCGCATAGCGCGCGTAGTCGAAGCGGCGCATGAATTCGAAATTGACGATCCGTCCGTACTGGGCGATCTGCTCGGCCTCGTCGGCCGGGGTTTCCGAGATGAACTTGGGATCCACCTGCGGCTTGTTGATGTTCAGCGTGTAGCCGACGTAGGCATAGCCGCGACGCAACAGGTAATCGCGGGTCAGGATCCAGCCGGCGCCGCGCTCGCCGAACCAACTGAAGGGCTCGATCACTACCGTGCCATTGAAGCGCGCCGGGTCCGCCGGTCTACGGACCAGAATGCGCGTGGTGTAGGGCGCCTCGAAGAGGCTTTTACCCGCAGCGGTAATGGCCGGCGCCACGCCTTGCAGGTAAAACTCCTCCTCGACGTAGCCATACCGGTCGAGGTCGCTGTATTCGGTACCCCGGGCGTTGGCCGACGAGAGCGGTGACTTGCCTGAAGGCGGCACCGGCACCACCGTGGGCATCCGGGGCACCTCCGCGAACGCGCTCGACAGCAGGAGCAGCGACACAAGGGCGCCCTGCAACGTTGGTCGCAGGATGTCGAAGGGCATCAGTCGTTCCATCCGGTGACTCCAAAGGGTTGTCGAAGGGGAGGTGGTGTCAGTCACGGCGCAGGCTCGTCTTGCCCTCGCTGTCGATCACGATCTGGTTGTTTTCACAGACGTACTCTTGGATGCGGTAGTCGGACCGCTTGTATTCGAACGTGAAGCGATAAGGCGTGTTGAGCACCTGCGGATCCTCGATCAGCACCTGGTCCTCCAAGTGATTCGGCGCGGTCAGCCGCAAACGTTCGGTGATCTTCATGTCCTTGCTGTGGGGAACGCCGTAGAACGCCACGTCGTCGGTGCGCACGCCCAAGGTTTCCACGACGAGGGTGTCGCCTTCCCAGTGGCCGCGCGAATGGCCTTGATAGGTCGGGTCCAGCTTCTCCTTCGGCGGCATCGCTTCGTTCAGAAGAATCCGGCGCACCTGCTGGAGATACTCGCCCAAGACCACCACTTGCTTATCGTCGTAGATGATCTGGATCGGGAAGAGCGCCGCCATCAGCACCGGCATGCCTTCCGGCAGGCATCTGGCACTGGTGGTGGCCAGCGGCGTGCCGGCTTCGTTTGCCGCGGCTTCCTTCTTCTTCAGCTCGGCGTACTCACTGGCGTAAGGCTCCTTCAGGTCCATTGGTCCGCCCGGATGCACCGGATCGTCCGGGTTCTCACCGAACCAGTCGTCCGGGGTTCTTTCCCAGGTGCCGCTGATGTCGGGAGCCCTGGCTGCGCCTTGCTTGGGCGTTGTCGCCATGCTCGTTCCGGCGAATGTCACAAGGGCGATGCCCAGGAAAATCATTGCCGGATTCAAGGTTCGTGTCGGTTTCATTCAAGCGTCTCCACCCTGTTGGTTTGTGCCATCGAGTACCCATGAAGCAGGGGCGCGAGCGGACTCATCCGCCGCCCGTGAGCACGACGTCACCGATCTTGATTTCCACCAGCAACCCACCGGGATCACCGTTTTTCAGCGGCTTGTAGGTGATCTCGGCGCTCTCGCCGGCCTTGATCGAGTCCGCCGTCCAGCCCGTGCGGCTCAATGCGTTGACGCTGCCGGTCTCGATCTTGATTTTCTGCGGTGGCGGACCGGGCGTATCGAGGTAGATCGCGATGTGAGGGTTGGTCCAGGCGAAGCGCTCGACGACACCCTTGACCGTGATCGTCTTGGTCTGGTCGAAAATCGCGAACGAATGGTGGGCTGTGGCGATGGCGGGAAGCACACCGCAGGCGACGATGGTCAGCAGGCGTAGCCCCTGACGGAATGACGGAAAGGGTGGCGTGGGGGTCATGACGGGGCCTCGTTCTTATGCGTTCTTATGGGGCCAGCATAAGGGCGGCACAGATCGAGGGCGTAACCCAAAACGGCAACCTCTCGAAGCTCGAAAGCTGTTTCTACCCAACAACGTGGCTGACGTTGAGGACGAGCGAAGCGTGGCACTTGCTGATTTGGGTTACCGCTTGCGCACCCCAAGCCGAAACACTCCCGGCTCGCCTCATAAATATAAAAACAGGAGAGACGTCATGCGCACCCCCCTCTACGCCCCCATGCTTTCACTGGTTGCACTCTGTACGTTCGAGCCACAGGCCCATGGCTACGAGCTCTATAACGAAGGCGATGGCACCACCGTGCTGAACGCCGATCTGTGGGCCGGCTTTGGCTGGTTCGGCAGCCAGAAGAATTACATCGCAGACCCGGAGAAGGAGCCCGGCAGGATGCGCTGGCAGGAAGGCTTCGCCAAATATGGCCTGAGCGGCACGACGGACAAGATCACTGCCGGCTCGGTGTATGGCGGTTTAAGCATGATCAGTACCGGATCATGGGGCGATGGGGACGCGGGAGCGCTCACCGACGGCACCGAACGAAGAACCGCCGTGGAAGACGCCTACCTGGGCTGGAAGTCAGGCGATCTGATTCCGGCGTTGGGCCAGGATGGCGTTGATTTCTCTTTCGGCCGCCAGCTCGTCACGGTGGACGGGTTCCTGATTACCGATGATGGTTTCGCCCCCGGCAAGGCCTTCAACCCCATCGAGGGCGTTGCGGATGGCCGGTTCAATCGCGGCGGTGCCTACTACCTTGGTCCGCGGTTGGCGTTCGGCAATACCGCTGTCTTGAAGCTGGGCGGCACCGAGGGGCTTCACGGCAGCCTGCTGTGGTTGAAGTCGGATAACCCCGGACAGTCCAAGACTGAAGTGGCCGCCGCCACCATCGACTACACCACGCCCATCGGCTCCATCGGCTCGACTTACGTGCACGGCCTGGACGTCGAAAAGCGCTATGCCTTCGCTGACCGGCTTGAGCGCAAGGGCATGGACATCTACAGCATTCGTGGCCAGGGCAACGCCGGCATCGAGAACGCCGATTTCGCCTTCGAAGTGGCCCGTCAGGAAAAGCGTTCGGGGTCGCAGCGGGCGATGTTCTTCGACGCCGGCTACACCTTCGCCGACGTCAAGTGGCAGCCGGCGGTGAGCTACCGCTATGCGCGCTATTCAGAAGGCTGGGACTTCCTGTTCCAGGGCGGCTATCGCAAACGTTATCAAGGTGAGGTGGCGGTGAATTACGCCGGCTCGGTCACCTCGAACATGCAGACCCACGACGTGCTGCTGTCCGTCAAACCGACCGACAGGTTGACCCTCAACGCGATGGTCTTCGACTTCCACCAGCTCTCCGATCGACAGGAGCGGGACTACAGCGCTCGCGAGGTCGATCTGTTCCTGGACTGGATGGTGACGGACAACCTCACACTGTCGCCGCTCATTGGTTTCTACAAGCCGGACAAATGGCTTGGAAACGGTGGCCTGCAGAGTGGCAGCGCATCGACCAACACCTACTTCCAGTTCATTGCCTGGGTCACTTTCTGAAACGTCAGGATATACACATGAAAACGATCATTCTTTCCCGCGCTGGCATTGCACTGCTGGCCGCCCTGGCTGCATCCGCTTGCCCGTTGTTCGCCATCGCTGCAACGCCTGCACCGAAGGTGCCCGATCTCAGCGGGCTGTGGATGCCGGTGGGAAGCTCCGTGGACCCGCTCGTCAACAGCACCGGTGCCGACAACCCGGATACCAATATCGGCCCTCCGTTCGGCAGCCTGCCGGAACTGAAGGGCGTCTACCTCGAAAGCTTCAAGAAGCGGACTGAAGCCCTCGCCGCGGTCGGCAGCGAGTTCAAGACTTCGTGCAAGGTATTGGGCATGCCGACAAATATGGTCGGGCCCTACGCCGTCGAGATCATGCAGACCCCGACGCAGCTCAACTGGGCGCAGGAATTTCTGCGCGAGACCCGCCGCATCTACCTCGATGGACGTGCCCATCCGGATCCCGAGGCCGCGCCGCCGACATTCGAAGGTCACTCGACCGCACGCTGGGAAGGCAAGGTGTTGGTGGTCGAAACCACCCACATCCGCCAGGAGACCACCTTGGGCGAGTATGGACATGCCGAGGATGCGCTCGGTCATGGCCCGCGCATGGTCATCAGGGAGCGGATCTTCATCAACGACGAAGGCCTGCTCCAAGTGGACGGCATGGTCGAAGACCCGGATGCCCTGGTCAAGCCATGGCGTTGGTCACCGCTGACTTTCCGCCGTGCGCCCAAGGGCGTCGAGTTCATGGAGTTCGTCTGCGAAGACAGCAATAACGAATCGATAGACCCCGCGACAGGGGCGGAAATCACCACCATTCCCGAACGACGCAACCCGAACCGGGCCGACAACCATCAAGGAGATGCAAAGTGAATCTCAACCCTATGCTGTTTTGCCTGGCGTTCCTGGGCCTGCAGGCGCCCGCTGCTTTTGCTCACCACTCCTACTCGGCCTTCGACATGACTAAGCTGGTGGAAATCAACGGTACGGTGAGCGAGGTGCAGTACAAGAACCCTCATGTCTGGTTGTTCGTCGATGTGCAGACCGGCGACAAGACCCAGACCTGGGCCATCGAGGCCGGTGGCCCGAACATCCTGATGCGTCAGGGCTGGATGGCCAACACCCTGCAGCCGGGCGACAAGATCGATCTGCAGCTCGCACCGATGAAGGACGACAGGAAGACGGGCGGGGCCCTCCAGGCGCTGCGGTTGCCTGGCGGTAAAACCATCGGTGCCTGGAAGTGACGCGCATGGGTGAGTTACCGCTGACCTCATTGTCCCTGGCGGTTTTCCTTGCGCTGACGACGGTCGGGACCGTCGCGGCGCAAACGCCCGCCATGCCGCAAATCGCGCCGGTGCCTCCCAGCGGCCGGCTGCCCCTCGGGTCCGCGTTGAGGCACGGCACCGAATATGTTGACCTCGATAGGTTCGGCTACGTCGAGGAGGAGTACTACATGGTGGGGCTCGCGCCAGCGATTACCGCGGCTGGCGAGCAGTTGTTCGACGCTCCCTACGTGACGCGCTTGCTCATTCGCAAACCAAGGGACCCTGGACGGTTCAACGGCACGGTGGTGATGGAGCCGTTCAGTTGGATGGGCGAACGTGGCGCGGGCTGGATTCTCAGCCGCGACTACCTGATGCGCAGGGGGTATGCCTTCGTCGGCTACACCCTCAGCGTCAACAGGCCGGCGAACGATCCCAAGACCCTGGATTGGGATCCTGAGCCTCGCAACCTGAACCTGGACTTCATGCGGCACTACGACTACAAGCGCTACGCCCCACTTGGCAGCTACTACGACAGTGACCGGTTCCGGCGCGGCAACGGCCCCGATCAGTATCCGCCGCAGTCCCTGGGCATTGCCGCGCAGCTCGCCTTGCTGCTCAAGTCCAACCTTGAACAGGGCCCCGCACCGGGGCTCGACGTCAAGCGCATCTACGTCAATACCTGGGCAATCAACGGGCAGCTCTGGCTCGATTATCTCGATCAGGGCCGTCATCAGCAGTGGCGCATGCCCGACGGGCGCCCCTTGATAGACGCCTACATGACGGGGCACGTTGTTTATGGTGACCTGGGCGGCGAGGTACTGAGAGTTCCGCGACAGATGCCCGAGGATGCGCCTTTCGTGACGGTCTACAGTCAGACCGAGGTGGTGCACGATGCCCGTCAGGCGATCGCTCTGCCGGCCGATACGGATCATCCGAAGCTGCGTTACTACGAAATCACCGGCATGCCGCACCTGCGCCTGGCCGACCAGGGCACGGACGGAGCGGAGCCGCATCCGGCTGACGGCGACAAACGCAACGATCCGCAATGCCAGACCCTCTATGACGAACCGGTGGAGACGGTCGTGTCCGCCATTTTGGACGGGATGGATCGCTGGGTGCGCGAAGGCACTCCGATGCCCAAGGCTGCGCGGGTGCGTCGCGAGGGAGCGTCGGTTGCCCGCGATCCGCAGACCGGTAATCTGCTGGGAGGTGTGCGTCCGCCGTGGATCAAGGTGCCCAGTGCCACCTACCTGACCGACCAGGAGACTGGTTGCGGTTCGGCTTTCGACACCAAGGTGCCGTACTCTGCGCGGCAGTTGAAGGCGCTCTATGGCAGCTATGCAAACTATGCGAGTCGTTTCGACAATGCGAAACAACAGGCGATCAAGGAGGGGTATCTGTTGCCGGAGGATGCGGTACGGGTAAAGGCCGTGGCGTTGCCGGAGGACTTTTGACGGCTGCCTCCACACCGAGCAATGAAGCGTGGGCGTTTGCGCCCACGCTTCATTCAATTACAGCATGCGACGCAGTACGTCTTTTTGCGGATCCCGGTCGAGGAACCGATGCTTGAGGGCGCCGGCGATATGCAGCAGGATCAGGACGAGCAGGGTATAGGCGAGTACTTTGTGCAGCCATTGGAACACGACGAACCAATCGTCATTTTTCGGGAGCAGCTCCGGGAGGTTGACCCCGAAGAAGAACACCCCGTCGCTCATCGTGTACGTGCTCGACATGGAGTAACCCATCAACGGCACGATCACCAGAAGCCCATACATGACCCGTTGCACCAGGTTTGACATCACCTGCTCAGGCCCGGTCAGCGTGTGCAGCGGCTTCGGCAACCTGGGTGTCATGTAGCGCAGGGCGATCTGGACCAGCACCACCAGGAACGTCAACACCCCGAAGGATTTGTGCCAGGGGTAATAGAGCTCGTACTTGCTTGCCACTTCATCATTCATCCCGGTCATGTGCCAGCCTGCCCAGAGGAGACCGGCTACGAGCAAGGCACGCACCCAGTGCAACAGCAGCAGGGACGTTGGATACCGATCAATTATCTCTTGATTTGTGGTGTTCATCGCAGTCGCCTCATCAATCATCAAAGACATCGGGAATGCACTTTGAACCACCACCCTCGGCGCCTCGCAGGGTTTGGAGGGTGGTTCGCTCAGTGCACTATTGTTCTCAGGCAGGTAGTAGTACGGTGATGACCTTCTCCTCGGTATAGGCCAGTGCGCCGCTGAACCCTCCTTCACGGCCAATACCGCTGTCCTTGACGCCGCCCCAGGGCAGGTTGGCATCCAGCGGGCTCCAGCAGTTCACGCCCACGGCGCCGGCCTTCACCGCGGCGGCGACGCGATGGGCACGCACCAGGTTGTTCGTCCACACCGTGGCCGCAAGGCCGTAGCTGGAATCGTTGGCCAGTGCGACAGCTTCTTCTTCAGTGTCGAAGGCGATCACCGTGCCGACCGGGCCGAAAATCTCGTCCCGGGCGATCGCCATGTCATTGCGGGCGTTGGCGAAGATCGTCGGCCGCACGAACCAGCCCTGCTCAGGGTGCGATACACCGCCGGCCAGCAGCGTCGCGCCTTGATCGATGCCCAGTTGGATGTAACGGTTGACCCGATCGAACTGCGCTTTCTTGGCCACCGGCCCCATCTGCACATCGGGCTGCCGAGGGTCGCCTACCTTGACGGCACACGCGGCGTTGGCAAGCGCGGCGGCGAAGCGCTCTGCGAGGCTGCGCTGGACCAGAATGCGCGAACCGGCGGCACAGACCTGGCCCTGGTTGGCGAACAGGCCGAGGGTACAACCAAACAGCGCATCGTCGAAGGGGGCGTCGTCGAAGACAATCTGCGGGCTCTTGCCGCCCAGCTCCAGGGCCACGCGCTTGAACAGCACGCCGGCGGTGCGCTGGATCTCGCGTCCGGCCTCGGGGCTGCCGGTGAAACTGATCTTGGCGACATCCGGGTGTTCGCACAGGGCGCGGCCGACTTCCTCACCGTAACCGGTGACCACGTTGATCACACCGTCAGGGAAACCCGCTTCCTGGGCCAGGGCCGCCAGGTGCAGGGCGGATTGTGGCGTTTCTTCCGACGGCTTGATCACCACGGTGCAGCCTGCCGCCAGCAACGCGGCGAGTTTCCACACGGTGATCATCAGCGGTGAATTCCAAGGCACGATAGCCCCGACCACGCCTACCGGTTCACGTACCGTGTACGAAAGGGTCTTGGTGCCAAAGTAACCGCCGGAAGGGATGGTGCGACCTTCGAGCTGATTGGCCCAGCCAGCGGCGGCGCGCAGGTTGGCGAGCACGTTGGGGATGTCCAGGCGACGCGGCTCGATCGGCGAGCGCCCGATGGCGTCGGCGTCCATGTCGGCGAGCAGGTCGGTGTCGCGTTCCACCAGGTCCGCCAGTTTCAGCAGCAGCCGGCCGCGCTGGGCGCCGTCGAGCTGACTCCAGGCGCCACCTTCAAGCTGCTTGCGGGCGGCCGCCACGGCACGGCTTACATCCTCGGCCGTGCCGCGCGCGGCGCTGCCGTAGATCTGTTCCGTCACGGGGTTGATAAGGTTCGTTCGACGGCCGTCGGAGGCCTCGAAGGAGCCGCCTTCGATGAAGTGATTCAGGTGCTGAGTCATTTTTGGATCCATGAATGATGGGCAGTGGGCGAGTAGACCCGCCTCATGCCTTGAGGGAGGCCAGGGCGTCGCCGAAGATGTCCAGCGCCTTGAAGAACAGCGAGCGTGAGATCGTCAGCGAGGGCATGACACGCATCACGTTGCTGTAGCGACCGCAGGGGATCATCAGCACGCCGTGGTTCAACAGGTAGCCCATGAGTTGGCCGATCTTGGCGCCTTCCAGCGGTGCCTTGGTGGCCGGGTCTTCGACCAGTTCGATGCCGATCATCAGGCCGCGACCGCGCACCTCACCCACGAACGGGCTCTTGAAACCACGGATACGCTCCTGTGCTTCCAGCCCCAGGGTGTGTGCGCGGTTGAGCAGGTCGAGCTCCGGATCCTGCAGGATGCTGATGTTGGTCAGGGCCACGGCGGCGGACAACGAGTTGGCGGCGAAGGTATTGGGTACCGAGCCGTCAGGGATCGCGGCAGCCAGGTCCGAACGCATGATCAGGCCCGCCATGGGCAGGTCGCTGCCGATGCCCTTGCCGAAGGTGAGCATGTCCGGCTTGACGCCCGAGTGCTCGACCGCCCACATCTTGCCGGTACGTCCGGCGCCGGACTGCACTTCGTCGACGATCAGCAGCGCACCGCTGCGGTCGCAGGCCTTGCGCAGGAGTTGCAGGAACTCAGGCGAGGGCGGCACGTAGCCGCCTTCGCCCTGCACCGGTTCGACGATCACGGCGGCCACGTCATCGGCGGCGGTGTAGGGGGTATTCAGCAAATAGTCCACGTAGTCGCCGGCGATCTGCTCGGCGCTTTTGTGGGTGGTGTCGAAGGGGAAGCGGTAGGCGTAAGGGTAGGGCGCGTGAATGACACCGCCCATCATGGCGCCGTAGCCCTTGCGGTAGGCAGTACCTGTCGTCAGCGCGCCCGATGCGTTCCACACGCCGTGGTAGCCTCCATGGAAGGCGATGATCTGGTGCCGCCCGGTGATGCGCTTGGCGAACTTGACGGCGGCCTCCAGCGCGTCGCTGCCGCTTTGGGTGAAAAAGGTGGTGCAGTCGCCGCGCAAGCCATCGGGCGCAATCTCGGATATTTTGGCTGCCAGCTCGGTGCGTCGGGTGCTGTTGACTTCCAGGGCGTGCATCAACACTTCGGACTGTTCGCGAATGGCCTGCACCACTTTCGGATGGCAGCGGCCTACGCTGCTGACGCCCACGCCAGCGGACAGGTCGATGTAGGTGTTGCCATCCGGATCCTTGAAGGTCGCGCCGAACGCCCGGTCCATGGCCACCGGCATCCGTCCGCCACCGCGTGCCATGGACTCGGTACGCGCCGACAACGCCAGGGCCTCGCGGGTCATGGGGCCGGGGAGGGTGCTGGAAATAATTCGCGGGGCATCCGCGAAGTGGAGGGACTCAAGTTTGGCTTCACTCATGACGATCTCTCTGGGTCTCGGTTGTAGTGTGCCGATCATCTCCAGCGTCAGCCTCCAGCCGGTAGCCCGAATCGGCACATGGATGAATTGCGTTGAAGAGGCAGGTGGATATTCCGTTATGGAATTTTGCAAAATTCCTTTAATGTGCGAATATCGGTAAAGAAGGCAGGATAACTACAATAATATTTATGAGGCTTTCGCATATTATGAGAAATATCCACATAAACCACTTTCGCGACGTCCACCTCCATGCCGCTACTGTCCAGGAGTGGAGCCAGGACTACAGCCAGCTCACCGCCGGTTCGGCCGAAAGTACGCTCATGCAGCTGACCACCGCGCATTGCCACATCTTTCGCGAGCAGATCAACCAACGTGTCGTGCAGCACGGCGTGGCCCCTCGGGGCAAAATGTGCTTCGCGGTGCCGATCAACGTCCCGGGCGCGGTTCGGATGCAAGGGCGCGAGGTGGATGACAGCAGCCTGTTCTTTCTTCACGGTGGCGAAGAGTTCATGTTCCATATGCCGATGGGCATGGAACTGCTGTCCATCACCTTCGAACGGGAATTGTTCGAGCAGGCGCTGGCACAAACGGCTTCGGCAAAGGAAATCAGCCAGCTGCTGCGTCAACCGGTGATCAGGGTTTCCACGCCACACTTCGCGCAGGCGCGTCGTCGTTTGCTGGCTATATTCTCCCAGGCCCTGGCGAACGAAGAGTTCGACAATGTGTGGGAACAGGAATTGGAACAGGCCATGCTCGGCGAGATGCTGCAGCTCATGACCGATCCGGCCTGCGACAAGTACCAACGCACCACGAGCTCCACCCGCAGCTTCATTGTCGAGAAATGCCACCGCCTGACCACCGCCGAAATGAACAACGTGCCCAGCGTGGACCAGTTGTGCCAGCGACTCCAGGTGAGTCGGCGTACCGTGCAGAACAGCTTCCGCGCGGTGGCCGAGACGACGCCGCTGAACTACCTGCGCTCCGTCAGGCTCAACGGCGTGCGCCGCACCTTGATGTCCACCCAGGCGTCGCATCTCTCGATTGGCGATGCCGCGGCCCAGTGGGGCTTCTATCACCTGAGCCACTTCGCGGCGGAGTACCAGGAGCTGTTCGCGGAGCTGCCATCCCATACCAAGCGCGCAACCATCCCCGATTGCGCCCTGGCCTGAGCGCGGATTCAAGTCGCGAAGCAACCCCTGTGGCGAGGGGATTTATCCCCGCTGGGCTGCGAAGCAGCCCCAAAATCTGCTTTGTGAAGTATCAGCCAACTATAACCAGCCTTAAGGGGGCTGCTGCGCAGCCCAGCGGGGATAAATCCCCTCGCCACAGTTTTTGTGGAAAGGACCGTCTGATGACCGATTTGGGTTACTGGGACGTTGATAGGCAGGAATAGGATCGAACCTGGCGTGCAACAAGAACAATAAGCCATTCGGTGCCGGTGTACGGACGACTGCATCGATCCCACAGCGACTGCCTCATACAATAAGGTCAAGCACATGAGTGTATCTCTCCCGGTCAACAGCTCCACGGAGCTCAAGCGTGGTGCCCTGGGTGTCGGCTTCATCATTTTCTTCGTGGTGTCGGCGGCGAGCCCGTTGAGTGTCATCGCCGGTGGCTTTCCCATTGGCATCATGCTGGGTAACGGCGCCGGTACACCGGCGTTGCTGATCCTGGCCTTGCTGGTGTTGCTGATGTTCTCGGTGGGCTACACCACCATGTCCCGGCACGTCACCAATGCCGGTGGTTTCTACGCATTTACCTCCCGTGGGCTGGGTGGCCTGGCGGGTGGCGCGGCAGGGGTGTTGGCGATGTTTGCCTACAACATCCTCCAGGTGGGGCTGTATGGCATGTTCGGAGGCGTGGTCAGCGGCACCATGGCCAGCGTGTTTGGCCTGGAACTGCCCTGGTGGGCTTATTCGCTGATGGCAATGGCCAGCGTCGCGATCCTGGGGTATCGCAAGATCGATCTCTCGGCCCGGGTGCTGTCGGTCATTGTGATCGCCGAGTACCTGGCGATCCTGACCCTGGATTTCGCCATCCTCAGTACGGGCGGCGACAGTGGCGTCAATCTCGACGCGTTCAATCGCAGCCACGTGTTCAGCGGCACGCCGTCCATCGGCTTGCTGTTCTGCTTCGCCGCGTTCATCGGTTTCGAAGCCACGACCATCTACGGCGAAGAGGCCAGGAACCCGCAACGGACCATCCCGATTGCCACCTACTGCTCGGTCTTGCTGATCGGCGGGTTCTACGCGCTGTCGGTCTGGTCGATGGTGGTGGGCGTGGGCGCGGACAAGATCGTTCCGATGTTGCAGGCCCTGCAGGACCCCACGACCTTCATCTACGGCATGTCCGATCACTTTGTCGGCCCGCACCTGACCCAGATTATCCGGGTGCTGTTCATGGTCAGTATCTATGCCGGGTTGCTGGCCTTCCACAACGCCGCTGCCCGTTACTTCTACGCCATCGGGCGTGACGGCCTGTTGCCGCGCCGATTGGGGACCACCCATCGCGTCCACCAGAGTCCCCATATGGGCTCTGTCCTGCAGAGCTTGATTTCTGCGGTGGTGGTGCTGATTTTCGCCGCCATGGATGCCGATCCGATCCTGCAACTGTTCGCCTGGCTGTCCAACCTGGCCACGCTGTGCGTGATCTTGTTGATGGCGCTCACGTCCGCCGCGGTATTTGCCTTTTCCCGCAGCCACCCCGAGCTGAAGCTAGGACTCTGGCGTGGGCGGATCTTTCCCGCTTTATCCTGCCTGATCCTGTTGGCGGTGCTGATCATTGCGGTGCTGCATTTCGATGTGCTGACAGGCGCCAGCCAAGCCTTGTCCTATGGCCTCTGCGCGATTATTCCCGCAGCGTTGCTGGCCGGAGTGTTTCTGGCGGCCCGACTGCGCAAAGGGGCGCCGGAGCGGTACCTGGCACTGGGCAGCCACAAGCTATAGGACGTCACAGGTGCTGCTTGAGAAAGCTTACGAACTCAAGGGCCAGTTGCGAGGGTTCCTCCTGGGTCGGCAGCAGCAAGGCAATCTCGTACTTGATGGCGGGCTTGAAGGGTTTCAGGACCAGGTCGCGGGCGAAGGGACGGCTGACCACCGGATCGACCATCCCGATGCCCATTCCGGAGCGGACCAGTTCGCAGGCCGTCGCAAAGAACTCTGTCTCGGCGACTACGTTCCAGGATGATCCGTATGCGGAAAACGCCATTGCCAATTGCTGGTAGAGAGGATCGCCCTTGAACAGTGAAACGAACGGCACGCCATCCAGGTCCGCCGGGGTAATCGCATCCAACGCTGCCAGCGGGTGATCGACAGGCATCATGCACTGGCACTCATAGGCAATCACCTCCATGCGGGACGTCGGGTAGTCGAGGGGCAGTTCGGCAATGGCCAGGTCGAATTGCTGCGTCGTGACCAACTCGCGAACGGACTGGGAATTGCGAGTGATGATCTTCAGCTCCAGGCCCGGGCGCTCCCTGGCGAACTCAGCCATCAGCCGTGGCAGCAAACTGATCGAGATGCTGGCATAGGCAGCGATTGCCAGGTGCCCGCGTTTGCCCGTGCGGATTTCCTTGGCGATGCGCTGGGTCTTCTCCACGGCTTCCAGCGCCCGTTCCGCCTCGATGAAGAACAAGCGGGCCTCGGGAGTGGGTTGCAGGCGACCGCCCTTGCGCACGAACAACTTGAGACCGGTTTCATGCTCCAGGTTGGCAATGGTGCTGCTGATCGCCGGCTGGGAAATATTCAAGAGTTCCGCAGCGCGGGTCATCGTGCCGTGAATCATCAAGGTTCTGAAGCATTCGAGCTGACGGATTCGCATGGGTTTACCTATAGATTCAACTTATACTGAAGCCACTTTATATTATTGGTTTGCGGTTTTCTCCTGTGTTTTCCTTTATCGCAAGCCCATCAGCGCAGAGGAAAACCGCGACATGAACACGATGACTTCGATGCCCCCCGGTGAGCGGGTCCTCCTGCCAGCCCGGCAGGGTGTAGCGCTCCGGTTGAACCAGGGGCAGACCCTCAAGGTGATCAACACCCATGGCAAACAAGTGGTGGATACCTGGGCCTTCAACCCGAGCGACCTGCGGGAGGCCATGTCGATGGAGCACAGTCGTCCCTTCTGGTTGAAACTCAACCCACGGCAAGGGGACAGCTTGCTGACCAACAAGCGCCGCAGGATCCTGACGCTGGTCGAGGACACGACGCCGGGCATCCACGACACCCTGGTCGCCGCTTGTGACCCGACCCGCTATGTCCAACTGGGCGTCGTCGGCCATCACGCCAGCTGCAACGAAAATCTCTTCCTGGCCCTGGAGGCCATCGGCCTGGTGGCGCCTGACACGCCGAGCCCCTTGAACCTGTTCATGAACGTTCCGGTGCACGAAGATGGACGCATCGAGTTTGCCGAGCCTGTCAGCAAGCCAGGACAATATGTCTGCCTCAAAGCGGAAATGGACGCTATTGTGGTCCTGTCCGCCTGCCCCCAGGACGTTACCGCAGTAAACGGCATGCGACCCCAGGACGTGCATTACTGCATCCTCTGACGCACCGCAAGCCTGCCGGCATTTGTTGCTTGCCGGCAGGACACCGAATACCTCGCAAGCACCCCGTCGGGTGCCCGGAGAAAACCATGCGCAAAATACCCCCTCTGAATTCTGTGCGAGCGTTTGAGGCGGTCGCACGGCACCAGAGTTTTTCCGCCGCGGCGAATGAGCTCTCGGTGACGGTCGCCGCGGTCAGCCATCAAGTGCGCCAGTTGGAGGAAGGCCTGGGGCAAAAGCTCCTGGAAAGAGGCCGAATGGTGACCCTCACGCCTGCCGGGAAGGCGATCTATCCGTTGCTGCGCGAGGGCTTCGACCAGATTGCACAGGCGTTTACCTTGTTGGGCGGAGCAAAGGAGGGCGATGCCATCCACGTGTCCACCACACGGGCATTCGCCGAACGCTGGCTCATGCCGCGCCTGGCGAAATTCAATGAGATCTATCCGAACATCGTGGTGTCCATCCACGCCTCGGAAAAAGTCGTGGATCTGCGTGCTGAAACCGTCGACCTGGCGATTCGTTATGGGCCGGTCGATGCAGATGTGCGCGGGCCGGTGTTGTTCGAAGACCGGTTCATCGCGGTCGCGGACAAGAGCATTTGCCCGGTGGAGCGCGATGCAACGATCAACGATTTCCCGAATCGACCGCTGCTGGCGTTCAAATGGAAGAACCAGGCCCTTGAAGCCCCGTCGTGGTCAGCCTGGCTCGCCGGGGTCAGGCGCGATGCCGCCGGGGATTTGCGCATTTCCTGGTACAGCGAGGAAACCCTGGCGCTGCATGCGCTGGAGCGGGGCCTGGGCCCCTTGTTGTGCAGCGATGTGCTGATTGACGATGAGCTGCGTTCCGGGCGGATCCGGCGGTTGGAAGGTCCGGCCTTGGCGGGGTTCACCTATCATCTGATCGAGAGCAGTCATGGCCACCCGCGGCGCAGCCTGGCGCTGTTCAGGGAGTGGCTCCTGGACGAGGCCAGGTCATTCAGGGGCAATGCCCTGAATGACCTGGCAGGAGATCACCGCTTGCTCACGACCTGAGCCCATCCGCGAGCATGGCCGATTCTATGGCCAGACACGCACTGAGCAATGAGTCATCGCGACCTCGCGTCGCCGAGACCAGCACTGAAGTGGCAAGCCCGAGGCTGTCCCGGCCGGATGGGAGGGCGACGCCCGGCATGTCCAGCAGGCTGCCGATCATGGTGAGCGACAAGGTCTCCAGATTGACGGCCGCGAACAGCGCGTCGTCCTGCTCCAGAGGCGCCATGGGCGGGGCGACATGCTTGACCGTCGGCATGACCAGGAAGGCGCCGTCGAGCTCATGCTCGATGGCCGCCATCAGCTCTTCCCGTGATTGTCGGATCCTGGCTTCGGTGGCCGAGTCGATACCCTTGGCCGCTCGCAGGCGTGCACACACGCGTCTGTCCATCCGGGCACCTTGCGGGCTTTCCACGACCGGGCCCAGCAGGCGCCAGGCTTCTATCGCGCCCAACCAGCCCGAATGGGCAATCAGTTCACGGGTTCGGGCAACGGCGGCTACCGCTCGATACTCAACCTGGGCACCGGCGGCGCGTAGCCGTTCCATCGTGGCGACAAGGTTCTGCCGCACCGCTGGCTGCAGCGCCGGGTCGGATAGCACAGCTTCGTCGACCACAAGGCGTAGGTCCGAAAGCCTCGCAGCCTGGCAGCCCCCTTCGTTGCTCCCGCGCATCGCCCTGTCCAGCGCGGCGCAGTCGGCCACGCAGTGGGCGAAGGCGCCCAGGCTGTCGACCGTGACGGCGAGGGGGTGCACGCCTTGCTGGCTGTAACGACCCGTCGAGGCCTTGTAGCCGACCAGACCATTGAACGCCGCCGGGACGCGAATCGAACCGGCGGTGTCCGTACCAATGGCGCTGGTGACGACACCTCGTTGAACCGCGATGGCCGAGCCGGAAGAGGAGCCGCCGGGCATGCGGACTTCATCGACCACGACATTTGAGGTAGGCGTCCCGAAATGCGGGTTCAGGCCCAGGCCGGAATACGCGAACTCCGCAAGGTTGGTTTTCCCCAGCGGGATCATGCCCTGCGCCGTGAGGGCGGCGATGACTGCTGCATCCTCAAGGGCGATCTCAGCGTCGACCCGCGTGATGGAGCCGGCCGTCGTCCGGCTGCCGGCAACGTCCAACAGGTCTTTGACCGCGTAGGGAATGCCGTCGAAGGCGCTCAACGGAGTACCTTGTTGCCAGCGCCGGGTCGATGCCCTGGCGGCGTCGAGAGCGCGTTGCTCCAGCAAGGCGATAAACACATGCTCCGTTTCTCTCGCCGCGGCCAATGCGCAGGCGACCAACTCATCGGGTGTCGTCAGGCCCTGCCTCAATCGCTCGGCGGTTTGCAGCATGGTGATCATGTTCTCTTCCTTGTCGGTTAGGCGACGGTGCTGGGCGCTCAAGCCACCGACACCTGGCGTTGTCTTTCCTCGATCATCTGCCGGACCAGCACCGGAACGGCGTCGAAGGCGTTGGCGATGGAGGCTTCATGGCGCGCGTCGGCAAACTCCTGGTAATCGATGGAAATCACATGGGTTTCATTCACGCCCAGGTAGTGCGCGCAAGTCTGGATGTGCGTGTCCAGGTGATTCATGGTCTCGCGAACGCCACCAGGACCGAAGCCGAATTCGCCTCGGGACGACAGGATGACCAGTTTCTTGCCGCTCATGATCGGTTCCAGTGGGTAGTCGCCGCGCTCCAGGTCGAAGGTGAAGGTTTTGCCGATTCGGATCACCTTGTCAAACCAGGACTTCAGTGCGGCCGGCATCCCGTAGTTGTACATCGGCGTGCCGATGACGATGACGTCGGCGCGGTCGAGCTCATCGATCAGCTCGTCCGAGAGGCGGATTTCCTCGCATTTTTGCGGCGTCATTTGCTCTTCGGGGGTAAAGACCGCGGCAATCCAGGCCTCGGTCACGAAGGGGGGTGGATTGCGGCCGACATCACGGCTGATGACTTGGGTATTGGCATCGCGCTCACGCCAGGCCTCGACAAAGGCCTGGGACAGTTTACGGCTCAGTGAGCGGTCGGATCGTGCGCTGGCGTCAATATGAAGAAGGGTGGTCATGTCATGTTTCCTGTTAAGCCTGAGGTGGAATTACCTCAGCGAAGGCAACAAGTTGGCCACGGCGCTCAGTCGTCCGACTATTGATATTTACTTGAACGACATCAAATAAAACTCAACAAGTGATTGTTCTTTCTCGCGCCATCTTGAAAAGCCGCTATTTCCAGGCCGGAAATGGATAGTTCACATTGCACGCTTGAGGAAAACTCAACCCGACAAGTTTTCTAAAAGACGGTTTAGTTATCGTCAATTACTTAAACTTGCAGACCTCGCTTTAATGAATCCGGGCGATACAGGTGGTCGCCGGTCAGCGAGGAAAATAATAATGTCAACGCGTCGCGAATCTGCAAACAGTTTAATCAACGAGGCCAACTATGATGCACTCGGTATCGAGCCTGTGCCCGATAGCCATCGCACGTCCACGCCCCTGGACCAGTTCTGGATCTGGGCGGGGGCGAACGTGGCGCCGATCAACTGGGTATTGGGTGCCATCGGTATCCAGCTGGGCCTGAGCCTGATCGAAACCCTGCTGGTCATCGTTGTCGGCAATCTGTTGGGCGCCGCCTTGTTCGGCGGCATCTGCATCATGGGGCACCGCACGGGAGTGCCGCAGATGGTGCTGTCCCGGCTGGCGTTCGGCCGGCGAGGTGCCTACCTTCCCACCCTCATGCAAGTGCTGATGCCGATGGGCTGGGTGGCGACCAACACATGGATCGTGCTGGACCTTGCGGTGGCCGCCCTGGACAGAGTCGGCATCAGTGGCGGCATGGAGCTCAAGTACGGCATCGCCCTGGTCGTCATGATCGCGCAGGTCGGGATCGCCGCCTGGGGTTTCAACGCCATCAAGTGCTTCGAGCGCTACACCATGCCGGTGATCCTGCTGATCATGGTGGTGATGACCGGCCTGGCCTTCACACACGTGGATATCCAGTGGCAGCGCTCGACCGTCGAGGGCATCGGCAAGCTCTCGGCCATGAGCAGTCTGATGACGGCGATCGGGATCGGCTGGGGCATTTCGTGGCTGGTATACGCCTCGGACTACACCCGTTTCACTCAGAGCAAATTGTCCGATGGGCAGGTGTTCCGCTCGACGTTCCTCGGCATGTTCCTGCCCACCGTCTGGCTGGCGTTCCTGGGCGCGGCGATTGCCTCCGCGGGGGCCGGCTCGGACCCCGCGCAACTGATCATTGCCGTCTTCGGCACCATGGCGTTGCCGGTCCTGCTGGTGCTGCTTCATGGGCCGGTAGCCACCAACATCGTGGTCATCTACTCGGCGGCCCTGGCCACCTTGTCCCTGGATCTGCGCGTCCCACGCTGGGTGGTTTCAACGGTCTCGGGCCTGGTGGCGCTGTTCATCCTCTATCTGTTCCTTCAATCCGGCGAGTTCGTGCACGCCTTTGAAAACCTTATGGTGTTTTTCGTGGTGTGGATCAGTCCGTGGGCGGGTATCACCCTGGTCGATTTCTTCCTGATTCGCCGGGGTCGGATCGATGTGAAGTCGCTTTATTGCCATCACTTGGAAAGTACCTGCACCGACGTGAACTGGAGAGGCTTATTTGCACTGGCCGTGGGTGTGTTGGCGGCCTGGTTATTCCAGGTAGGCACCATCCAATCGCTGCAAGGTCCTCTTGCGATGGCATTGGGTGGAATCGATTTGTCCTGGTTGGCGGGGTTTTGCGTAGGCGGCGGTATTTATTACGTATTGCATCGCTCGCGCTCCAGCGAAGTTATTAATGCGTCAGTGATGGCTAAGTAGTGCTGTACAACGATTTATCATTAAAGAGGTTATTGCAAATGTCTCATCTTGAACAAACCAATGTGCTGGCGGCATTGAACGGCGGTGCCGAGATCGATGCCTTCCTGGGTAATGTCGTGGAGATCGCGATCGTGACCCGGGACCATAAACGCACCATGGACGGCTTGCTCAAGCTGGGGATCGGCCCATGGCGGGTGTACACCTTCAGCCCGGAGAACACCCGGAACCAGACGTACCACGGTGAACCGGCCGACTTTGTGCTGAAAGTCTGCTTCGCCCAGTCCGGAAACATGGTCTGGGAGTTGATGGAGCCGGTATCCGGGCCAACGATTTTCGCCGACTTCCTGGAGGCGCACGGCGAAGGGATCCAGCACGTTGCCTATGACTGCAACAACATCCCGTTCGAGGAACGCATCACTGAACTGCAGCGACGTGGTTTCAAATGCGTGCAGTCCGGTTCCTGGATGGGCGTGAATCACTTCGCGTTCTTCGGCACCGAGACCAACACCACCACGGTCTTCGAAACCTACGCCTTTCCTGCCGACTGGGACTATCCGGAGCCGGAGTCCTGGTATCCGCCACGGGCATAAATCCGCACGGCATCACCGGTTTCGCCTGGGCGCCACTAGGTTCGTACAGAGCCTAGCGTCCAGGCTTGGCCGCTTTGCAACGACACAGGAGAAAAACCATGAACCCTGTCCGGATGGATAACATCAGTTGGGTGGACTATGAGCGCCGGGTGCAATCAGGTGCAGTGGTCTTGCTGCCCATCGGCGCCACGGAGCAGCACGGCCCCCATCTGCCCTTGGGTACCGACGCCTTGCTCGCCAGTGCAATCAGTGAAGACGTGGCTCGCGAGATCGACGGCGTGGTCGCCCCGGCCTTGTCCTACGGCTATAAATCCCAGCCCAAGTGTGGAGGCGGGCAGCACTTCTGCGGCACCACCAGCGTGGATGGCGCGACGCTGATCGCCATGGTCCGCGATGCTGTGCGCGAGTTTCATCGCCATGGCGTAAAGCGCCTGGTCCTGGTGATCGGTCACTATGAAAACCAATGGTTCGTGACCGAAGGTATCGAGCTGGCGATGCGCGATATCGGGCCCGAGGCCGGACTGGAGGTCATGCGCCTGGAGCACTGGGAGTTCGTCAAAGCACAGACCCTCGACAAGATCTTTCCGAACGGTTTTCCGGGCATCGCACTGGAGCACGCAGCGGTCATCGAGACGTCGATGATGCTGCATTACCACCCGCAACTGGTGTGCCTGGACCAGATCCCTGACCACGGACCGGCCGAGTTCCCGGTCTACGACATGTACCCGACCCGAACCGAATGGGTGCCGGCCAGCGGCGTGCTGTCCTCCGCGCTGGGGTCGAGCGCAGAGAAGGGACGGTTGCTGGTGGCGGATGTCATCAGCGGTGTCGTCCAGGCGGTGCGGTCGGAGTTCAGGCTCGCTGGGGCCGAGTCGCAGGTTTCATACGGCTGAACCGAGTGCTTGTGCAGGGTTGCCGGAAGCGAACATCGGCAACCGTTGCAACATCCAGTTCAGCAATTCCTGGGCAGGGGCCGCCAGCGGGCGTCCGGACTTCACCAGCAGTTTCGCCTCGACTCCCAGGAACAGTGGATGGTCGACGGCCACTGCCGCGAGACTGCCTTGGGCAATTTCCCGATAGGCCGCCACTTCGCCCAACAGCGAGGCAAACTCGCCGCTCGCGACCAGGCGCTTGAGGGCCGCCAAGGAGTTGCTGACCAGCGCCGGACGGATTTCGATCTTCTCGGCGTACTCGAGCATCTTCAGCGCGTGACCGATACCGAAGGTCGGCGGCGTCAGCACTAGTTGGCAGTCGAGCAAGTCGGCGACGGTTGCCATTGTCCCTTGCAAGGCCAGCGGATGGTCCGGGCGAACCAGCAGCATGACGGGCTGCCGGGACGTCGCTCGGTAATCGATGTGAGCGTGGGGCGGCGGGTTATAGGCCAGGCCGATGTGCGCGCGATTTTCCGCGATTTCGTTCAGGACATCGTCCACGGGCAGTATGTCCAGTCTGACATCGAGCTTGGGATACTGTTTGCAGAACGGCGCGAGCACATGGTCCACCAGGGTATCGACGTAGCCTTCGCTGATGACGACCCGCACGTGTCCCTGCTGCAGCCCCTTGATGGCCTGGAGCTGGTCTTCGAGCTTCTCCTGATGTGATCGATAGCCGCGCCAGAACTCCAGCAGGTGCGCGGCAGCCTCGGTGGGCTGGACGCCCCGGGCCTGGCGTTCGAACAACCGGGTACCCAATTCCTCTTCCAGCAACTTGATCTGGCGGGTAATCACCGAGGGGGAGGTGTTGATGCTGTCCGCCGCGCCACGGATCGAGCCGTGGGTCAGCACCTCATGAAAATACCGCAGGCGTTGCTGGTTGATCTCGCGCATGGCTGGTGTCCTTCCGATTTTGCGTTGCTCATGGAGCAACGTTACACGAACATAGTTGCTCTTGCTGCTATTCATGCCGTCGGCGCAACATCTCCGACACGTCAGAGCAACAAGAAAAATTGGAGACTCCCATGTCGACCATCGTGAATCCGGTACCCAGCTCAGCCCTTTCAACGTTGTACCGCAAGCTCAATTGGCGCCTGTTGCCACTTCTGTTCGTTTGCTACGTTTTCGCCTACCTGGACCGAATCAATGTCGGCTTCGCCAAGTTGCAGATGCAAAACGACCTCGGGCTGTCCGATGCGGCTTATGGTGTCGGGGCAGGGGTGTTCTTCCTGGGCTATGTCCTGTTCGAACTGCCCAGCAACCTGATGCTGCCCCGCGTGGGGGCGCGAAAGACCTTCAGTCGCATCCTGGTGCTATGGGGCATCACCTCGGCGTGCATGCTGTTCGTGCGCAACGTGCCGATGTTTTACGCCATGCGCTTTCTGCTGGGGGTCTTCGAAGCCGGTTTCGCCCCGGGGATGATCTATTACCTGTCCTGCTGGTACGGCCCCAAGCGCATGGCCCGGGCCATCGCGATCGTATTCATCGCCGGTCCCGCTGGCGGCATTATCGGTGGGCCGCTTTCGGCCTGGCTGATCACCACCTTCGAAGGCATGGGTGGGCTTGCCGGGTGGCAATGGATGTTCCTGATTGAGGGCTTGCCCTGCGTCCTGCTCGGTGTGTTTGCCTATTTCTACCTGTGCAACCACCCGGCGGAAGCTCGCTGGCTGAGCAGCGAGGAAAAGCAAATGCTCCAGCGCGAGCTGGGAACTGCCCCAGGCGGCGCGCATTCGTTCCGGGCGGTGTTGCGCGATCGCAGGATCTACATCCTGGCGAGCGCCTACTTCTGCATCATCTTTTCTATCTATGCCATGAGCTTCTGGCTGCCGGCAATCCTCAAGGCCCAAGGTGTCCACGACATGATGCAGTTGGGCTGGTACGCCGCCATCCCCTACGTCGCAGCGGGCGCCGGCATGTACTGGATCGGACGCCGCTCCGACCGCTTTGGCGAACGTCGCTACCACTGCGCGGTCCCGGCAGCCGTCGGGGCGGTACTGATACTTTTGTATCCTTCTGCCGATGGGAACCTGGTGCTATCAATGGTTCTGCTGACGCTGGCGATCGCCATGATGTTCATGGCCTACACAGTCTTGTGGGCGATGCCCTCCGAATTGATCAAAGGCGAAGCAGCAGCGGGAGGTATCGCCCTGATCAACACCATCGGCCTGTGCGGCGGATTCTGGGGGCCAGCGGTGATCGGCTGGGCGAAGACATCAACGGCGAGCATGAACCCTGGCATCGTCGCGGTCGGTTGCGTGTTTCTCTGCGCCGCGTTGGTGATCATCGCAAGCAAACCGCTGGCGCGTCGCGACCGGGTCTTGAATCCCGTGCAAGTTGAACAGGTGCTTTGAACGTCACACCCATCGTGTTCCGCAAGGAACCTTTCCAAAGAGAGAACGCAGATGCTTTTACATCTATCGACCTGGGCCGAAATCGAAACATTTCTCCAGCGCAGCCGTACCGTGGTCATCCCGATCGGTTCCAACGAGCAGCATGGGCCTACCGGATTGCTGGGGACGGACTGGATGTGCCCTGAAATCATCGCCCACCAGGCGCAGCAGGCCGCGGACATTCTGATTGCCCCGACCTTCAACATCGGCATGGCGCAGCATCACCTTGGGTTTCCCGGAACGATCTCGCTCAGGCCTTCGACGTTCATCGCCGCCATCGGTGACTGGGTACGCTCGCTGGCTGCCCATGGGTTTGAAAAGATACTGTTCCTCAATGGCCATGGCGGCAATATCGCCTCGATTGAAGCGGCGTTCTCGGAACTGTACGCCGAGGCGAGTTTCGCCCGTCGCCCGGCGGGTTTCGCCTTGAAGCTGTGCAATTGGTGGGATCTGGAGGGGGTCAATGAGCTGGCGCGGGAGCAGTTCCCCACCGGTCACGGTATTCATGCAACGCCTTCGGAAATTGCCGTCACCCAGTGGGCCTATCCCCACGCCATCAAATCCGCTGACTACTCGCCACAGATCGCCAACTGGGGCCCGATCCGGGAGGCCGCCGATTTCCGCGCCCGTCATCCGGATGGCCGCATGGGTTCGGACCCGGCGCAAGCCTCTGCGGAAAAAGGCCGGCAACTGGTGATGCTGGCCGCACAAGGCCTGGTGCAAGAGGTGCAGGCCTTCAGCCGTGAGTCCATGCCGGGTTGAACCGCAGCGCTGCCATTGCACACGCCTGGGCATCCCGGGCGTTGGCGCTTCATCTCGCAAAAACCGCAATCAATCAGGTACGCCGCGATGTGGAAAATCGATCACAGTTACATTGATGGAGCCTTCGTTCCCGTCCATGGAAATGAAACGGTGGAATGCATCAACCCGGCGACCGAGACGGTCATCGGAACGGTCACCCTGGCTGATCGCGATGACGCCCGCCGCGCCATCGCCGCGGCGGCCCGTGCGCAAGCCGCGATGAATCGTACTTCCAAGGCTGAGCGTATCGAAATGCTCAAACGCCTGCAGGCCGCTGTGCTGGCGAGCACGAACGAGATCCGCGATACCGCCATCGAGGAGTACGGCGCGCCGCTTGCCCGTGCCCAATGGGTCAGTCGTTATGCTTCGCAATCATTTGCCAACGCGGCGCAGGTATTGGAGGAGTACGACCTGGTTCGCTCGATCGGCGACGCCACCGTGATGATGGAACCGGTCGGCGTGTCGGCACTGATCGCCCCCTGGAACAGCACCGCCGGGACGATCTGCAGCAAACTGGCATCGGCCATCGCCGCCGGTTGCGCATCGGTCATCAAGCCGAGCGAGTTGAGCCCCTTGCAGACCGACGTGCTTGCCCGCGCATTGCATGGCGCCGGTTTGCCGAATGGCGTGTTCAACATCCTGCTGGGACGCGGCAGTGACGTCGGTGATGAAATCAGCACCAACCCGCAGGTCGCCAAGATTTCATTCACCGGATCCACCGCCACCGGGAAGCTGATCGCTCGCGCCGGTATCGAGACCATGAAACGCGTGAGTCTGTCGCTCACCGGGAAGTCGGCGTCTATCGTCCTCGATGATGCCGACCTCGACACGGCCATCCCCCTGGCCCTGAACGCGGCGTTCATGAACAACGGCCAGGCCTGCGTCGCCGGCACGCGCCTGCTCGTATCGCGCGCGCACGCCAAAGGCATCATCGAACGGATAAAGAAACTGGTCGAGGCCATGGTCGTCGGCCATCCGCAGGACCCGTCCACCGTCATCGGACCGCTGGTCAACCAGGCCCAGTTCGACCGCGTGCAGGGCTACATCCGCCGCGGACAGGCCCAAGGTGCAACGCTGGTCATTGGCGGGGAGGGCAGACCGGCTGGCTTCGAGCAAGGCTATTTCGTCAGGCCCACCGTGTTTGCCGATGTCAGCAATGACATGGCCATCGCACAAGAGGAAATTTTCGGCCCGGTGCTGTCGATCATCGCGTATGACTCGGAGGAGCAGATGATCGACATCGCCAATGCCACTCCCTACGGTCTGCAGGCCTACGTGTTTTCCCGCCAAGCGGACCGCGCCCGAAGCCTGACGAGCCGGCTGCAGGCGGGCTCGGTGCTGATCAACAGAATCACACCGGAGCTGCTGGCGCCGTTTGGCGGAGTCAAGCAGTCCGGGGTTGGGCGGGAGTTTGGAGTGTTTGGGTTGGAGGGGTTTCTGGAGGCGAAGAGTATTGTGTTGGGGTAGTGCGTGGAGAGGTAGGAGCGTGGCTGGTTTGTGGGTAGCGGGTTATAGGATGGCGCTTCTTCAAAATTTCAGCCCCTTCAACCGCATATTCGCCCTTTGCACCGCAGCCATTTTTTCAGGCCGCTTCATGCGTTTCCACTTTCTGATGTCTTCCTTGCTCCGTCCACAACTGACACACAAATCACCCTTCAGTTGGCATAACGAGATGCACGGATTTTCGATTTCCTTGGCCATCGTCAATCACCTCTAGCCAGACGCTTTTGCCAATCGCCGTCATGACTGCGCTGGCATTCTTCCTCGGAGTCAAGACGGACATTGCGATCTGACAAGCTCAGATCAATGCCGGCCTCTTTCAACGCGATGGCCGTCAGCTCAAGGATGCGAGCCTTCGCATCAACCTGGGCCTGCTGTCTGTCAGCGAGGGTTTCGAACACCCAGGTCACCTTCAGGGTTTTGGTCAACGCGTTCAAGTCGGCAGTGTGGGTGAGCCAGGTAAAGCCTTGGATTTCACTTTTTGCTGTTTCGCACGCTTCAGTCAGCGTGGTAATCAACCGGCGTTCGATCCGCGCCATTTCCCGTTGCCCTGGAGGCATTGCAAGTTCCTTTGGAGTTGATGGAGGAGGGGGCCTGAATATCAGACAGGTCGAAACTCGACCGTCAGATGGCTGATTTCGTGAACCGGTTTGAGACGTTCACGGATGCTGTCGGTGTTCGCAGTGGCTTCCCCGAGTACGCTGACGATGGCCGCATGGGCTTGCGGTCCAACCCGCCAGACGTGCAAGTCCGTGATGCTGGCATCCCCGGGTTTTTCAACCAGTTCGCGGATTTCCTCGGCAATGTGCATATCTGTTTGATCCAGCAATACACCTGCGGTGACGCCCATCAAGGTCCAGGCCCAACGCGCGATTACGATGGCGCCGACGATGCCCATGAGCGGGTCCAGCCATACCCAACCCAGATAGCGACCGGCGAGCAGCGCAGCGATCGCCAGAACTGAAGTCAGCGCGTCGGCGATGACGTGGACGTAGGCCGATCTCAGATTGTTGTCGTTTCCATGGTGAGCATGACCATGATCATGATGGTGGTCGTGGTCGTGATCATGGCTGTGCCCGTGCCCCAGCAGCAGGGCACTGACGATGTTGACGATCAAACCCGCCACCGCGATGAGCGTAGCGGTGCCGAACTGGACTTCCGTAGGCTGCAAGAGGCGGATGACGGACTCGACGCCAATGCCCAGGGAAACCATGCCGAGAATCAGTGCCGAAGCGAACCCGCCCAGATCGCCAACCTTTCCGGTACCGAAACTGTAGCGCTGGCTGGAGGCGTGGCGTTTGGCGTATCCGTACGCGATTGCCGCGATGCCCAATGCGCCGGCGTGAGTTGCCATGTGGAAACCATCGGCCAGCAATGCCATCGAGCCTGTGATATACCCGGCGGTGATCTCGCCGACCATCATCACAACGGTCAGTGCCACCACCCAAAGCGTACGCCTGGCATTCTCGTCGTGGTCCGGGCCCAGGAACAGGTGATCGTGTGCGTAGGTAGTGGTGTTGCTCATGTGCGTGTACCTGGATACGTTCACTTGGCGTAACGACGGATGGCTTCAAGCAGCTCTTCGACGCCCTGGCTGCGCTCTTCTTCGCTGAGTGCAGGGTTGGCGACATGCGCCCGCGCGTGATCCTCGATGATTTCCTCCATCAAACCGTTGATGGCTCCGCGAGTGGCGGCAACGAGATGCAGGGTTTTGGCGCAGTCAAGATCCGATACCAACGCCCGCTCAATGGCCTGGATTTGTCCGGCGATCCGTTTTACACGTTTGAGAAGATCGTCTTTGTTTGCTGCGACATGACCCATTGGATATCTCCTGTCCAGGTGATGCGCATGATAGGAATACCCCCTATACCTATACAAGCCTGTTCTAATTTGACAAACGGTTGCATCGCAACTTTACAGATTGTCCAGTTCTGGATATTGTGTCTGAGAAAGCTGTCGTGCCAGGCGCATAAAAATGTCCAAGATCGAAATGCTGAAACTGCTGGACAGGGACCCCGAGCAGATCCTCTTTGCCGTACGCGAAGCGCCTAGCACGGGTGGCATCTTTGGAATCAAATCCGGTGGTATCGCGAAACAGGGCGTGCCCGGGTCCAAAACGGCCGGTTTCTGGCCGTGGTAATTCTTTGAGGACATTTTGCTATGCAAATCACTCTGCCAACTTATCAAGACGTAGTCGACGCGGCTATCCGGCTTGAGGGAGCAGCCAACGTCACGCCTGTTCTGACCTCGCGTACGATCGATGAGGAAGTGGGTGCGAAGGTATTTTTCAAATGTGAAAACTATCAACGTACTGGCTCTTTCAAATTCCGGGGGGCATACAACTCGCTCGCTAAATTCAGCGAAGAGCAACGTCGCGGTGGTGTTGTAGCGTTCTCTTCGGGGAACCACGCGCAAGGCATCGCTTTGGCGGCCAAACTGTTGCAGATCCCGGCCACCATCGTTATGCCAACAGATGCTCCTGCAGCCAAGGTCGCGGCTACCAGAGGCTATGGAGCCGAAATAGTGTTCTACGACCGTTACACCGAAGACCGCGAGGCTATCGGGCGGGCGCTGGCCGCCAAGCATGGCATGACGCTGATCCCGTCCTACGATCATCCAGACGTTCTGTCCGGCCAGGGTACTGCCGCCAAGGAACTGTTTGAAAGCGTCGGTCAACTGGACGTCTTGTTCGTAGGCCTGGGCGGCGGCGGCATGCTGTCGGGAACCACCTTGTCGACGCGCGCACTGGCACCTGAATGCACTCTGATCGGCGTTGAACCTGAAGCAGGTAACGACGGACAACGATCTTTCAATTCAGGCGAGATTGTTCACATCGACACCCCGGACACCATCGCCGATGGCGCTCAAACCCAGCATCTTGGTCACTACACTTTTCCAATTATTTTGAACGGTGTGAACCGAATTGTAACGGTCACTGACGAAGAATTGATTGCCGCAATGAAGTTCTTTGTTCAGCGTATGAAAATTGTGGTCGAGCCCACTGGATGCCTTGGCCTTGCCGCAGTAAGAAAACTCAAGGATGAGCTCCAGGGCAAACGAGTCGGCGTCATTATTACCGGCGGTAACATTGATATCGACAAGCTTGGAACGTTTCTCCAGCTCTAAGAAATAGCCAGCTTAGTTACTGAAAAAATCAGGCGCTCAACAGCGCCTGACGGCAGCGTCTTGCCGAAATCCAATGAACATACATTTAGCCCAGACAATATGGCCAAAAATCAGGCCACTATAAAAAGAGGTGCACATGAAAAGCCGCCTTCTCGTTAAAGCGATAGTTATCGCGATGATTTTCGGCGTAGTCCTGGGAGGCACGCTCCACAGTCAGCTGGATGCTGCGGCCGCAAAAGAAATTTCCGGATACCTGAATCTGGTCACTGACGTGTTTTTACGTCTGATCAAAATGGTTATCGCACCCTTGGTGCTTGCCACCCTGGTGACCGGCGTCGCCAGCATGTCAGGGAACGGTTCGATGGGGCGTGTCGGCTTTAAAGCCATCACCTGGTTCCTGATCGCCTCTCTGGTGTCCCTGTCCATCGGTTTGCTGTTCGCCAATATCTTTCAGCCAGGGGTCGGTCTGAATCTGGCTGTGAGCGGTGAAGCCGTGAACACGGGCTTGAACACTTCCGGCTTCAGCCTGCCGATCTTCCTCACCCATGTCTTCCCTCGAAGCATTATTGAGGCAATGGGTACGAACGAAGTGCTGCAGATCGTTGTGTTCTCACTGTTCTTCGGCTCCGCATTGGCGTTCGTCAAGGGCAAAGGCAAGTCCATCATCGTGGACATGCTCGAAGAACTGGCCAATGTCATGTTCAGGGTCACCGACTACGTGATGTATGTGGCCCCACTGGCTGTATTTGCAGCCATCGCTGCGACCATCACCGTGCATGGTCTGGAAATGGTTGTGACCTTTGGCAAGATGGTGGGGCAGTATTTCCTGGGCCTGGCACTGCTTTGGTCGTTGATCACGCTTGCCGGCTACCTGGCCCTCGGCCCACGCATCAAAGACCTGTTCAAGCATATGCGTGAGCCAGTCCTGATCGCTTTCTCCACGGCGAGCAGCGAAGCCGCGTATCCGAAAACCATTGCCGCCATGGACAAGTTCGGCGCCAACAAACGCGTAAGCAGCTTCGTCCTGCCGTTGGGTTACTCATTCAACCTGGACGGCTCGATGATGTACCAAGCCTTCATCGTGATGTTCATCGCCCAGGCGTACAACATCGAAATGACATTCTTCCACCAGATCATGGTGCTGTTGACCCTGCTGGTTATCAGCAAAGGTACTGCGGGTGTTGCGCGAGGCTCTCTGGTCGTGCTGGCCGCGGGACTGCCGATGATCGGCCTTCCGGAAGCAGGCCTGCTTCTCATCCTCGCCGTTGACCCCATCCTGGACATGGGACGCACTGCCACCAACGTTTTCGGCTGCGGTGTCGCAACAGCTGTCATCGGACGACACGGTAATGAAATTGAGGACGTTGAAACAGCAATCAATGCTGAACAAAGTCCTCAAGCTGTTTAATTAATACAGAGTTCTGACAACAATAAGAGACGCGAGAAAATGACTATTAACTCCCTGAGCTTCAATAGCCGCCATAATTTCAGTCGTAAGCTTTTGGCGGGGTTTATGCTCTCGATTCTGGCAGGCTTAACCGTTGGTGTTCCGTCTGCGCTCGCCCAGGAAAAAACCATGAGTTCGAATCATCAACAAGTGGCATTGCCACGTGTTCTGTTACTTGCAACGGGTGGAACTATCGCAGGCTCCGCCGATAATCGTGGCACCGGTGCCTACAATGCCGGTGCTATTGGCCCTCAGCAATTGGTGGCCGCTGTTTCCGGACTGGGGGATTTGGCTTCTATCTCCGCAGAGCAGATCGCCTCAATCGGCTCGCAGGACATGAACGATGAAATCTGGTTCAAGCTTGCTAACCGTATTCAGCAGGCCTTCGATAAGAACGAAGCAGACGCCGTGGTGATTACCCATGGGACGGACACCATGGAGGAGACCGCCTTTTTCCTGGATCTGGTGCTGAAGACCGACAAGCCCGTCGTTTTGGTCGGCTCGATGCGGCCGGCCACCGGTTTGAGCGCCGACGGCCCGGCCAATATCTATGAAGCGGTTCAGGTGGCAACGGACAAACAATCGAAAGGCCGCGGCGTCCTGGTTGTGATGAACGACCAAATCGACGGAGCGCGTGGCGTTACCAAAACCAACAGCACCAGCGTTCAAACGATGCAGTCTCCCAACCTGGGCTCTCTGGGCTATGTGGACATGGGGCAGGTGCGCTATGTCCAGCCGCTTGATACGCGTCGCACTCCTCCGCTGGCACTGCCTCAGGGCGCGGCTCTGCCACGTGTCGACATCATTTACAGCCACGCCAACATGGATGCCAAGCAAATTGAGCACGCCATTGAAGACAAAGCCAAGGGCATCGTTCTGGCTGGCAAGGGCGATGGCAACACTTCGAAGCAGGCCCTCGCGGCCCTCGAAAAAGCCGCAGCGCAGGGAATTGTCGTTGTCCGCTCGACTCGGGTGAGCAAAGGTTATGTCAACCGCAACGTCGAAGTGGATGACACCAAAAGCGGCTTTGTGGCCTCCATGGATCTAAACCCACAGAAGTCGCGAATCCTCGCTCAACTGCTTATCGCCAGTGGCGTCACCGAGCCTGGCAAGGTTCAAGCGGCTTTCACAAACGCTCATTGATACATCCAAGAGCTGACGCCGTGGGCATCGCCTGCAGCGTCGGCTCCACTCTATACAAGGTCACTTATGAAAATTATTAGCACCCATGCGGCTTCGCAACCGGCCGGTCACTACTCGCAAGCGGTTGTTCACCAAGGCTCGCTCTACATCTCCGGCCAGCTTCCCGTTAGTCCGGACGGTACTCACAACATTGAGGCGTCATTCACCGAACAGGCACAAGTTGCACTCAACAACCTACTGGCCATTCTGCATGCCGCAGGCTGCGAGGCCTCCGATCTGGTCAAAGTCACCGTGTACGTAGCAGGCGTGAAACACTGGCCGGCCTTTGACCGGATCTACTCTGAAATGTTGGGCAGCCACCGCCCAGCTCGTGCGGTTGTACCGGTGCCAGAGCTGCACCATGGCTATCTGGTTGAAATCGAGGCTGTCGCACGGGTGACCAATACAGCTTGAAGCGCTGAGGTCACGTCCAGTGCGAGCATTTTGAGACGATCGATGATGCTGCCATCGCTCAGGATCACCTCGTATCGCTATACACCGTTGCGCGAGATACGCCGAGGTGTGAAGCCACCGTTTCCATGGCCTTTCTGATATCCAGGAGGCCAGACTCCTTCAATTCCTGAAGCAATACTCGCCGGTCGCCAGCCTTCAGGGCACGTGGAGAAGTGGATAGCCGTGCAGCAAACTGATCAATGCGCGCCCGAATCGTTTCTGCACCGCTCGACTCGAGCGACTCATGCGGACGATCGCCGCTGAAGGATCCGAACTGATCCAGCATGCCCTGTAGGCCTCTAAACAGGGTGAGATCAATGTTCATGCAGAGCGCGGCCACATACCGTCCGGTGGAATCCTTGATTCCAATCGAGGTGCTTTTGGCCTGGCGACCATCCTTAAATTGATTGGGATAGTTGGCAATGATCTGGGGGTAGGCTGGATCGGCGATCCGGGCAAGTCCCAACTCCGTAGCGGGGTGTCCGGTCTCCCGGCCAGAAAGATTATTATGAATGGCCAGTATTGCGTGCTCGGGATCTCGCAGATCGTGCAGTACCACTTCGCAAAATGGGCTGAAGGTCTGGCTCAAGCCTTCCGCAATTTGCTCCAGTTGACTGATCAGCGCCTGTTGCTCGGGTGTAGTTTTCTTCATAGTGAAGATATCCAGCAAAAATAAAAGGTTTCAATGAGAATACGATAACAGCCTACGAACGGCTTTTTTCAGTGCCTTTCGTTTTGAATGATTCACTCAGGAAAGAAGCAAGAGCCTGTATTTTACGGGATCTGTTTTTTCTGGTCGGGATCAGCAAAAGAATCGGCGCAGTCTCAAACTCCCAGTCCACCAGCACGCGGATCAGTCTTCCCTGGGCAATCGAATCAACCACGTCCCATTGCGAACGCAGAACCAAACCAAGATCCTGCTCGGCCCATCTGCGCGCCACGCCACCATCATTGCTGACCATGCTCGGATAGACTCGCAGAGACTTGCTCTCGTTTGCCCTGCGAAGGTGCCAGTACGTCGCGTGTTCGTCATTCTCACGAATACAAATACACCGATGAGACGCGAGGTTTTCAGGCGCTATCGGGATTCCATTCTCTTTCAGATAGGACGGGCTGGCACACAACCATCGCTCATTGGATGCCAGCACTTGAGCAGTCCATGAGCTGTCGCTGATGGAGCCAATATGGATGACCGCATCGCAATTGCTTCGATCTGGCCAAGGGGTTTCTCGCAGGTCAAGCTCGATTCTCAGTTTAGGGTGCAGCTTTGCAAACCTTGCCAGCAAGGGAGCTAAACGCAATCGTCCAAAGCCGAACGGTGCGGATAGGCGGATCACTCCTTGAAGGCGCTCGTCGTCAGCCACCATTGAGTCCGACAGCTCCTCCAACGCCAGCAGTAACCGTCGTCCTTCCTCGGCCATGCGTTCTCCATCCTCGGTCAATACCAAGCGCCTGGAGTCTCGGCTGGCGAGCTTCATGCCCAATTCCGCTTCGAGTTTTCGCAATCTCATCGAAAGGGCTGCCGTGGTGACCCTCAGCTTGCGAGCAGCTTCGCTCAATGAGCCGGAAACGGAAATTGCCGTGACCAGTTCGAGATCGGAGAACGTAATCATTAAGTTTTTCTTAACATTTGTTTAAGCGAACGTTAATCAAAAATATACCGTACTGCGTAGAGTTGCAAACACACAGACACCTACGAGATCCAGCTAATGACTTCCCCCATTGATTCCCTCGATACCCCCGTAGCCGTGGTGGATGTAAGCCGTATGCAGCGCAACATTCAACGCATGCAGAACCAGGCTGATCGCCAGGGAGTACGGCTACGGCCTCATGTAAAAACCACCAAATGCGAGCGGGTGGTAGCCGCTCAGGTGAAAGCTGGAGCCCAAGGCATAACGGTCTCCACACTCAAGGAAGCCCAAGCCTTTTTCGCCCAAGGCATCACCGACATTCTCTACGCCGTAGCGATGGCCCCCACCAAGCTCAACCAAGCACTGGAACTGCGCCGCGCCGGTTGTTCCCTGACGATTGTCACTGATAGCGTTGCAGGTGCGAGAGCGATCACTGATTTTTGCCGCACCCATGGCGAGCGGTTTGAGGTTTTCATCGAAATCGACAGTGACCATCACCGCTCGGGAGTTCGTAGTGACGACCCTGTGCTGATCGAGATCGCTAGAATCCTCCATGAAGGTGGTGCCGTGCTCAAAGGCGTGATGACTCATGCCGGCGAAAGCTACAAGCTGAATACCCTGGAGGCGCTGCAGGAAATCGCGGAAATTGAACGTTCAGAATGCGTGGCGGCTGCGCAGGCCATTCGGTCCGCGGGCTTGCCGTGCCAAGAAGTGAGTGTAGGCTCAACGCCCACCGCACTGTCCGCCGTTCACCTCAACGGCGTCACCGAGCTCCGTGCCGGCGTGTACGTTTTCTTCGATCTGGTCATGCACAATGTTGGCGTATGCCAGCTGGACGAACTCGCCTTGAGCGTCCTCACCACCGTGATTGGCCATCAGCCAGAAAAGGGCTGGATCATCACCGACTCCGGCTGGATGGCGATGAGTCGCGACCGGGGCACGCAGTCCCAACAGTGCGATTTCGGTTACGGTCTGGTTTGCGATGCTGAGGGCAAGCTCATCGACGGGCTTCAGCTGCGCTCAGCCAACCAAGAGCACGGTGTGGCGTCTTTCGAGGAGGGCCAAAAGGTAGACGTCGAGCAGCGGTTTCCGATTGGAACCCGGCTGCGTATTCTGCCCAACCATGCCTGCGCCACGGGTGCTCAATACCCAGCCTACGAGGCGTTGGAGGAAAATGGAACGATCAACCATTGGTCTCGCCTGAACGGATGGTGAGGATCAACTACACAGAATGGATACCGCTCCGAGTCGAAATACTGGTTCGCGAGTCGTGAAAGGAAACAATGTCCATTTGGTGTCACGAACGCTTGAACGTCTGCCTCAACGCGGCCTCTGAGAGTAAAGCAGGGCGAGCCCACTTCGCCCGTTTACTCTCGGAGGCTGGATACACATGAACATTCTGATGGTTCTTACCTCTCACGATCAGTTGGGCGACACCGGCAAGAAGACCGGTTTCTGGCTGGAAGAATTCGCCGCGCCTTACTACGTGTTCGTCGACGCCAATGCGACGGTCACGCTCGCCTCCCCAAAGGGCGGGCAACCACCACTGGACCCCAAGAGCAACGAAGCGGACGCGCAAACCGATGCGACCCGTCGCTTTGGCTCGGATACCCAGGCCCAGATGGCATTGGCCGACACGGTGCTGCTGGGTGAGATCGACCCTTATGACTTCGATGCGGTGTTTTATCCAGGAGGCCATGGGCCCCTCTGGGATCTGGCCGAGAATACCGACTCCAAGGTCCTCATCGAAGCTTTCTACGAGGCGAACAAACCCATCGCCGCCGTCTGTCACGCGCCCGGGGTGTTCAAGAACGTCAATGCCCCGGATGGACAGCCGGTGGTGAAAGGTAAAAAGGTGACTGGATTCACTAACTCCGAAGAAGAGGCGGTGGGGCTGACGCAGGTGGTGCCGTTCCTGGTGGAAGACATGCTCAAGGCCAAGGGTGGCGAGTATTCCAAGGGCGCGGACTGGGCCAGTTATGTGGTCGAGGACGGGCACCTGATCACTGGCCAGAATCCGGCCTCTTCCGAAGCCGCCGCCCATGCGCTGCTCAAGCGTCTGAAGCAGGAACAGTCGGCCTGAGTCATGGGTTGTTCGCTGAAACGGACACTGCCGGCTGCGAAGGATGCGGCCGGCGGAAGGAGGAAATGAATCATGAGCGACATTTACAACCTGTCCCGTTTTGTCGAAGCCCAGGCCCCGGTGTTCAGCCGTGTCATGGACGAGCTGCGGGCGGGCCGGAAAACGAGCCACTGGATGTGGTTCATCTTTCCGCAGTTGCAGGGCCTCGGTCGTACCGAGATGGCGGCTCGGTTCGCCATCTCTGGCATGGCCGAAGCCCGTGCGTATCTGCGGCACGAAGTGCTCGGGCCTCGGCTGGAGGCGTGCGTGAGCACTGTCCTGCAACACCGAGACCTGAGCGCCGGGCAGCTATTCGGTTCGCCCGACGATCTGAAGTTTCGCTCCTGTCTCACGCTGTTCATGACGGCGCAGCCGGAGTCCTCCCTGTATCCACAGGCGCTCGATCAGTTCTATTCGGGTGAACCCGATGCCAAAACGCTTTTGCTGCTGGGTGATTGACGATCAACGCCCGAACGCCGCCGTTATGCCCAGCAAGCGCTTTTGCCGCCAGGTCGGCGCGCTGGTGGGAAACAGCATTTCGTTCGGCCGAAAACGGGCCAGACCGCAGGCGGCGACGATGCGTTGGCGTTGCTGGCCGCGAACCAGAGCCTGTTGAAACGTGCGTTCACTGTGTGCCAATCCCAGCAGGTAGCGGGTGCCCACCTGCAACTGCCCGCCGTTGGCTTGCCACCATGTTTCGATGGAACGCGGGTCGGGCCAGGGCAGGTTTTCATCGGGGTCCATGGCGACATTCGGGTCCTCGGGGTTGTCGTTCGGGCCTGCATCGAAGTCCGGCAGGTCCTGCAATTCCAGGTCGAGTAGCGCCAGGTCGGCACCGGTGATCAGGCTGAAGGCTTCACCGGCCACGCGGGCGTAAGGCACCTCGCTCATCTGCTGGATCAGCCAGGGCACGCAGACCGGATCACCCAACAATCCCAGGGCCTGGATGCCGATGCGCAGATGCCTGGGGTTCTGCACCCACTGGCGTATCCAGGCGATGCTGAGCTCGCGTTCTTGCCAGGCCAGTAACACGCCGAGAGCGCGGTATTGAAATTCGCCCGGTTGTTCGGCGAATTGGCGCAGGGCCTCCAAAGCCTGCTGATCGCCCATCTGGACGGAGGCCCAATTGGCCCAGAAGCGGCTGGCGGCATCCGGGTGCCCGCAGTGGGCGCGGAGGTTGGGTAGCAAGTCACACCGGCGCAGCTCTCCGGCGGTGCGGGCGGCACGGGCCAGCACACTTGGGTCAGCGTCACACAGGCCGGTCAGCAGGGCGGGGCCGGGGTCGTGCCGGTGCATGCCGCAGGCTGCGAGACCGAGGCGGCGAAACATCGGCTCAGGCGCGACGAGCATGCGCTCGATCCAGGGCGCTAGCCGCTCCCAGTCGAGCCAGCCCAAGGCCATCAGATAACCGCGTTCCGTTTCTGGGGCACTTCGCAGGTGTTCGCTCAGCCGCGACAATACCTTGCCATTGGCCGACTCGAAGGCCAGCACCACACAGGCGAACATCTCGCCGATGGCATGAGGGCCAAGTTGCGCCAGGAGCGTTTCCACGCCGTCATGGGCTGCGATACGCAACCCGTCGAGGTGAGCGTCAAGACGGTTATCGAGTGTGCCGAGGTGTTCGATGTCGTAGTGGGGCGCGCGCAGGGCATGGTCCCGCAGGTTGGCGAGGAAGCTGGCTTCTTCGGCATGCTGTTCAATCACCAGGGACAGCGAATCGCTCATGGGAAAGGCATCGCAATGATAAAGACTGTGCGCAAACTCACGTGTTGTGTGGGCATATCACCCGCTCCCACTGATGGCCGTCGAACTTGAGGAGGTCGTCGACACCAAAGGAGTAAAGCAGCCCATCTGCCGTATCCAGTCTATGGGCCCCGGGAGGAGGGGTGAGGCCCGTGTCGACATCGAAGAAGGCTTGCCCGTCATAGCGAACGAGGCCATGCACGTGGGAAATGTAGAGCTGTCCGTCATACAGCGCCATATCCCAGAAATTCAGGGTTCTCTCTGTGTCGAGAACATGCCATTGGTGGCGATTGCCAACCAGCAACAGACCGTCATTACCGCAGATGTAAACCTCGTCTTCGCGCTTGCACAGCACGCGGGACAGAGGACGGTTGGTGGGGGAGTCCAGCGTGTTCCAGCGTGACCCGTCGTAGTGCAGGATGAGGCCTTTCTCTCCCACGGCATAAATGTTGTCGCGGGACAGCCCATCCAGGCTTTCCAGGGTAGGGGAGCCCATCTTCGCCCCGGCTGGGCTCATGCTTGCCCAGGCTCCGTTCGAATGTCGATAGACCTGGGATGACTGGCCGCAGATGTACAACTCGTTGGCGATTTCCCGTATGCACAGCAGCTCGCCAAGCCGGCCCGTTTCAATGCGATCGTCTTCGAACTTGCCTCGGATATTGGCGAGGGTGAAGTTCGCCGAGCCAGACGTCACGTGGCGAAGGTTGCCATAGCGTCCAAGCATCCAGAGGCTGTTGTCGCTGCGCCTGAAGCAGACGGCGCCGATGACATCGTTGTCGACGTCGTTGTAGACCCAGTTGTCATCGAAGCAAAAGGCGACCCTGGACATTCGCTCGTCCGGCAGGGAGTTGTATTGTGCAGGCACTACGATTGTGCCGGCCTTCACAACCAGGCCGCAGGTGAAAAACAGCGAGTCTTCATTGTCCATGATGGTTTCTCTATATCAATGGGGCCGGGTTCTTCGGCTTTTTTTCAAGGGCGGGTGCGCGAACTTCTCCCCTGCGCATCCCTGATTCCGGACCAACTCCCATGTCCTGGTGACCCTTGTCGATCTGGGCCTTGACGCAGTCCTTGTCGCAGCCCGTCTCATCGGCGACCGCTTGTGCCGAGAGATCACTGATTTCGGCGTAGGTGAAGTCATCGCGACCATTCAGCATCGCGTCTCGCTTGACCACGTAGCCGCGGCCGATACGTCCATGCTGCATGAGCTTATCTGTTGGCCCTTCACGGGAATTATGGTCGGCGCCCTCGACGCATATGCAGGGTGCCTTGTTGTGGTCATAGGTGGGAACGAAAGGATCGCCCCGGACTTTCAGCTTCCCGGTCTTCGGGTTGATGGGGCGTGGGGTCGACAGATCGGCCACCGGCACCGGGTGGTGCGGCGTCTTTCCTCCGCATTTGGAGCAGCGGCTCTTTGGCGAGTTTGGTACCAGCATGCACTTGCGTGCTTCACAACACTCGGGGCTGGTATTGTCGGCCGGGCCAGGTATGGCTCCGCGGGACAACGACTTGGCCGGCGGAGGACAGGCGGCCTTTACCTTCTTCACGTTTCCTGACTTGACGCAGGGATTTTCGGGATCCGCCATGGCCACCGCATCCAGGTAGGGCCATGTCAGTGTATTGGCCGTCGAACCATGGTTATGGGTGGTCAGGTCCATGTTTCGCACGACGTTCTCGCCTTCGAACTTCACATTCATCGACCAGGCCGTGAAGTAGACCTTCCCTTTGATCTTATTGGTGATGATGCCCTTTTTCGGCGCGTTGCCAGCCTCATCCCCATAGCTGGTCTTGAAGTAGCTCTTATCCTTGAGCATGGCTTCCTTGCCACTGATCTTCACTGTTCGCGTGCCCCGGGTGGTGTCCTTGGCCATGCCGGTATTGGGGTAGGGGATGGGCACGCCCAGCGGAGTGGCCGCGGTTTGCGGCGGGGTGAAACACACGTCCGGAAAGCAGGCCACGGATTTGCCATTCGCCGCCTTGCAGGACACTTCCATGTTGTTGGCGTAGACCTCGTTCCCCATCACGCAGCCCTCATGTTCTGGTAGCTGAGCAGCGCCACGGCGCGTTCGCCGGCGTCGTTGCCGAGATGGCAGAAGATATTCGGGCCTTCGCCGTAGCCCTTGCGACTGGCGGCCAGGGCCACGGCAAGCATCACCGGACCGATGGCGGCGCCGACTTCACCGATGCAGTCGGCAGGATGCCAGAGGTGGAAGAACTCCTTGCGTACCCGCAGGCTGCGGCCCAGGGCCAGAGCGGCTTCCTTGAAGTAGTACTGTTCGCCGGACAGGTCGGTGAGCCGATAATCCATCTGTTCCAGGCCACAGCTGGCTTCGCTCAAGGCAGCGCGGACCGCTTGAGTCAGGCCTTCGGCGCGCAGCGGAATGTCTTCGGCCTCCACCGTGGCCGTCTCCATGCCGAAGCCCAAGCCGACGCAAGTCAGTTGCGGATCTGCGCTGGCGACGGGGGCGGCCAGCATCACGGCGCCGGCGCCTTCGCCCGGGATGAAGCCGTTGGAATTCTGACTGGTGAGCAAGCGTTGGCGCGCTTCGAAGGCGTCCAATGTCGGGGCGCTGAGGAAGGAGTCGACGCCAGCGACCAGCACATGGCGGTGGCCGCCCTGGTAGATCAGCGTGCGCGCATTGAGGAGCGCCACCGCGGCACTGACCCGACCACGGACGATGACGTTGGAACTGGGGTGAAAGCGCAGGCCCAGCTCGGCTTCGATGGCGTGCAACAACCCCTTGTCGAGACCTTCGAGGCGGCCGGGGCGCTCGGCTTCCGCCAACCCCAGCAGCAGCGGGATGTTTTGTGGGTCAACGCCCGGGGTGTTCTGCAAGGCCTCGGCGATGGCGCGGGCCGCCATCTTGATCAGCTTGACGCGCCCGCGCCAGGGTTGCTCCAAGGTCACGCTGGCAGCAATCAGCCATTCACCGCCGCGGTCGATAAAGCGGGTCTCCTGGAAGTTATCGATGGCGCAGCGGATCGCCGCGCAGCTCGCCGGCGCGCTGAGACCGACCGCGCTGACCATGCCGGAGCCGACGATGCAAAGCGCGCTCATCAGTCCGTCTCCTCGGGCGCCTGCCTGGCTTTTACCAGGGAGGAGAGCGACGGGTAGTAGTTCTTGCCCAATTCACGGGCTCGCCACCAACCGGGGGACATGCTCCCGACCAGCACTTGAGCGATTTCGAACAGGTTGCGCCGCAGCGGCCGGGAAACACGCCAAGTCAGTTGTAGCTGACCCGCATCCGTGTCGATCAGCAGGGTATCGATCACCGCTTGCACCGTTTCATGGCCGCCTTTTTTCAGGCAAAAGGTCACCGGCACCTCCATTTTGGGGATGCGAAAGCCGGCGCGCTCCTGAGGGGTGAGGTTCAACAGCAGCACATCCTCGCCGCCGCGCAGGTAATCGGTTTGTTGATCAGCAGGTGCGGCCTGGAAGTAGCGATTGTCGAAATCACCCGGCAAAAACGGAAAGCAGTCCGCCAACCAGGCATCGTCGTAAGTGCCGGCGAAACGGGCGCGCTGCGGCCAGCTACGGCCAATGGGACCGAGGGCCATGGGGCGGAAGTTACCGCAAGGGCTGTCGACTGGCTTGCCCGGCTCCTCCGTGTTCGGCATGGGCCTGCCAATGATGACAGTACTGTCGATGCCGCCAGGAAACCAGCCGCGACCGCTCGGGTTGTCCGGGTAGCACTGCTGCATTTCGGGGGCGTTCGCCCTGGAGTGAGTGCCGCCGAAGGCCTGGGCATACGAAATGTTCTGTTCGGTGAATGGCTGCGGTGAGCCGGGAGAGACGCCCAACACTCCCTGCTGCCATTGCCGTGGGCCGAAGACGGAAAAGGCCTTGCTGACACGACCGACGCGAATGCCTGCGGTCAATTGTGTCACGGGCCTTCCGCCGGGTGCATGGGCTTGGCCGCACACCAGCACATCGCAGCATGGCTTGAACGGCGCGAAGTCCATCTCCCGCTGCGGCGCGCTGAGTCCCGGCTCGCCGAAAAAGGTGTCGGCCATCAGTAGCGGTTGCTGGACGTCGGCGAGGGTCGCAACGCGGCCGTCCAGGGGCAGATTGAATGTGCCCTTGACCACCACGACCAGGGATTCACGGCCATCACTGGCCATGCCCAGGGTATAGGCAGCAAGCAATTTGCTGGCGTTGAGCAGCTCCATGGGCCGACTACCTTTTAGTTGATCTGCACCGACCCGCCCTTGATGCGGTTGACCCCGCTGGAGCGGCTGGAGAGGTAGGCGCCTCGGATGATTACCTTGCCGGCGCGGGTCAGGGTGATGCTGGCCTTGCCGCAACGCAGGACGATTTCCCGTTCGGCGGAGAATTCCAGGCGTTCGCCGTCCAGGTGGGCGAGGGCTGGCGTTGCCGGTTCCTCCAGACGCTGGATGCGGCCGATCACCAGCGGCCGTGCCGGATCGCCCGCCTCGAACATCAACGCGACCTGGACGCCGATGTCTTCGCGGGTCAGTGGGGTGGTGGTGCGCGCGGCGAGGCCTGTTTCACCGGGACAGCCGGGAAAAGCCACCACTGGGGCGTCCGCCTTGGGGACGTCCAGCAATACGCCAATCACCACGCCGTCCACGCGCGTCGGAGCGGAGGTGGGGGTTACGGGGAGCTGGTATTCAACGGTCATAGCGGCCACTCCATGGGCTAGTTCTGCAGGATCTTCTGGCCTTTGACGACGACGTTCCTGTTGGCCTTGATGTTGATGGCGCCGGAGCCGTCGAGGGTGATGTTCTTGCCGCTGATCACGATGGTGCCGTCTTTCTTCATGGTGATGCTGGCCGCCCCCGTGGTCAGCGTGATCGAATCGCCGGCGATGAGGGAGAAATGCTTGCCGACATCCAGGCTGTCGTTCTGCTTGATGTCGGTGTTGCGGTTCTGGGCGACGTCACGGGATTCGTTCTGGCCGATCTGAGTGCTGTGATTGCCATTGATATCGGTGCTCTGGTTGCCGCTGATTTCGATGCCTTCATTGCCTTTGACCGATTCATTGCGGTTGCCGGAAATGCCGATCGTCTCGTTGCCGCCCACATCCTCGCTGCGGTTGCCAACGATGTTGATGGTTTCATTCGCACCGACCTTTTCCGTGCGGTCGGCACCGATGGTGATGGTCTCGTTGCTGCCGACTTTCTCGGTGCGATTGACGCCAATGGTGATTTTTTCGTTGTTGCCCACATCCTCGGTACGGTTCACGCCGATGGTGATGGTTTCGTTGTTGTCCACCGTTTCGGTGCGGTCGTGTTTGACATGCACGGTCTCGTCGTTGTCGATGGTCTTGCTGCGGTCATGACCGACCCAGTGGGTTTCGTCGTTCTCGACCTCGATGTCCTGGTTCTTCTCGGCGTGGATGAACAGTTGCTCCGAACCTTTCTTGTCCTCCATGCGGATTTCATTGAAGTTGGCCGGAGAACCGCCCTTGCTGGAACGGCTTTTCACTCCACTTTGGGTGGCGTTGGCGGGCAGCCCGTAGGGCACGGTCTGTTCGGCGTTGTAGACGCGGCCGGTGATGATCGGCCGGTCCGGGTCGCCTTCGAGGAAACTGACGATCACTTCCTGGCCGATCCGTGGGATCTGCACCGAACCCCAATTCTTGCCGGCCCAGGCCTGGGATACCCGAATCCAGCAGGAGCTGTTCTCGTTGGATTGGTCATGACGGTCCCAGTGGAAATGCACTTTGACCCGGCCATATTGGTCGGTCCAGATTTCTTCGCCACCGGGGCCCACAACTACCGCGGTCTGCGGCCCGCGCACAATCGGCATGGGGGTCAGCGGAAGAGGGCGGAAGGCCTGATGAGCGTCCATGCAGTCCAGCTCGCTGACGAACTGTTCGGTCAGGTCAGACTGCCCGCTTTCATAGGGATCCTGGCGAATCTGATAGCGTGCGGCCACCACCAGGTACTCGCGATTCTGGTCCGCCCGATCGTAGCCTGTGAGGCTGAACAGATGACCGCAGCCCAGCCCTCGGGCGAGACCGCGCAACTGCACCCGCTCGAATTGACTGTGAATGGCTTCTATGCGGGTACGCGCGTAGTGCTCGCCGTCATTGCTTTGCAGGTATTCCCCGGGATAGTCATAAAGCGGGTAGTCGCCGTTGCTATGGTCGCGCATGACACTGGAGCGCACCTCAAGACTGGCGCGAGGGCGCTGGAAGTCATAGTCGTTCAACGCCAGGGAACCGGGTTGGACTTCCCGTGCCAGTTGCCAATCGTAGAAATGATCCCGTTCACGCATCTGTCGATCAGGTGGATAGAAGGGGACGGAGGCGTAGTCCGGCACCGTGGAATGGGCGCCATAGGCATCGGCCAGCACCAGTACATGGCGGGCCTTTTCATGGCGGAAGTAATAGTAGATGCCTTCCTGCTCCATCAGCCGACTGACAAAGTCGAAGCTGGTTTCCCGGTACTGCACGCAGTATTCCCACTCGCGATAGCTGCCGCTCAGGCTGTCCTCGAAGTCGGAGAAACCGAGGTCGCGGAACACTTGCTTGATGATGTCCGGCACCGTCTTGTTCTGGAAAATCCGACAATCCGACGTGCGCGTGAGCAACCAGAACCAGGGCCGCAGCGTGACACGGTAACCGGCGAACTGGCCGTGGCCGGTCAACTGACGGCAGTTGCAGACAATCCCGTGGAAGTAGCGTTTACCGCCCTCATACAGTTCCAGGGTCAAGCCCATCGGCTTGCCCAACAACTGATCGAACGTGATCGCCCGGTCCTCGGAGGTCAGATCCAGTTCGTAGTGAAAACACCGACCTAACTCTTCACTGCCTTCCATGCCTTGGAGCAGCAGGACATCGCCACCGAGGGGGCTGTCGATCTGCACCAGGCGGTTGTTTTGCGTGATTGGCATCAACGGCGTCCTCTGGCTCGGGTCCGGACGTCAGAGGGCCGTCTTGACTGCATAGCGCTGTCTATCCATCAAAGATGATCTCCCTATCGGTCTATTCGGTGCTCAGTCCAATCCGTCTTCCACGGACCGGGGTTGTCGTGCGCATTAGCCACGTTCAGCAAGCGTAGACGGGAATGGCGGGGTTGTTACTCGCCTCATGGTCAAAGAGTCGAGCCCAGCGCCAAGCCAGCAGCATGCTATCGTTGCAGTACAACAACGCAGGTGTGCCAAGGAAGGGAGGGGTGGGCTCATAGCACCACGGCATAGGGTGTTCATGCCCTTCAGGACTGTTGCCAGGCTGTGTGCACGAGCCACCAGACAAGCACTATGCAGATCACCAGCAATACCACCCCGTTTCTCGCCGAACGCTTTGTTTCAACAGATAAAAGCGGACAGAAGCACTGCGTTGTGGTTGTCAGGGCGACCTTTGACGTCAACGAGCAGGGGCGCTGCGTGCCTGCATCGGAGCAGGTCCCCTTTGTCTATTGCGACCAGCATCACGGCGAACCCGGTACGACATCGGTCCGTTTCGAGTCTGACTTCGTGCCGGTGAAGCCACGCGTCGATGTGCTGGTCCACGCCTCGGCCGTTTCTCCCAAGGGTGAACCCGTGACCCGGTTACAGGTTGGCTTCGCGGGTGCGGGTATCCATAAGCTTGCAATGGTGACTGGCGATCGCGTTTGGACGCTCGGGGTTACCGGCATCATCGCGTCGCCGCCGTCGCCCTTCACCTCGATACCGCTTTCCTGGGATCGTGCTTTTGGTGGCAGCGATCTATCCCATGACGACGAGACGAAACGTGGCAGCGATCTTCGTAATCCCACCGGTGTCGGTTTCCATCTGAATGACCGGGACGACAGCATCCTCAATACGATGTTGCCAAACGTGGAGCGCCACGACGACCTGACGAGTGCTTGGACGGATAAGCCGCAACCTATTGGATTTGCGCCCGTCGGCCGGGGCTGGCACCCGCGTATCGGCTTCGCCGGAACATACGACCGCCACTGGTTCGAGACACGCCGGCCCTTTCTGCCGGACAACTTCGACGTTCGTTATTTCCAGGCAGCGCCACTCGATCAGCAGTTGGACCGTCTGGATGCTGGCACACGCTTCACCTGTGCCAACATGAGTCCGGGCGGGGCGTTCGTCGCTCAGACGCCGGCCTTCGACATCCCGATCACCTTTCTCTTCGAAAATCGCCAGGTGCAGGCGGCCATCAACGCCGACACCGTTATCCTCGAGCCCGGTTGTGCCCGGCTTACGTTAATCGGCAGGACATCGGTATCGCTGCCTCGCAAACTGGCGCAACTACGAGAGATACAGGTCGGCAAGCGCCGTTATACAGACCTGCACGGTAAACCGCATTTCGCCAGCCTGTCAGACCTGGTCACCTCATTCGGGCATGGGGCGGCGAAGACATGATGCAGCCCGTCTACCTGTCGTGCCTGGGATTGGTCTGCGCTGTCGGCCTGTCACCCGCGGCCGCTGCTGCTGCAATGCGTGCGGGGATCAGCGGCTTCAATGAAATGCCGTGGGTCGAAGACGGCCTGGAACCGATCATTGGCGCGAGAGTGCCAACGGTGGCGGAGGATCTCCACGGGCGTGCACGGCTCGTCGAAATGCTTGTTCAGGTGCTGGGGCAAAGCCGTGCCACATTGGCGGGCCGCGCGGATCTGGGCGAACTGCCGCTCCTTCTCTGCACGTCCGAGCCGCAAAGGCCGGGCTCGCGTATCGACGGCATCGTGACGGAAGTCGAGGCGCGATCGGGATGGGCGCTGCAACGTAAAGGCGCTGCCCATGTAGCCCTTGGGCATGTCGCAAGCATCGAAGCGTTGTGCCTGGCTGAGCGCGCCATGGACCAGGCTGACCGTGACGCGTGCCTGATCGTGGCGGTCGATTCCCTCGCGGATCCCCGCTGCTTGCTCTGGTTGGAGCAGAGCGGCCGGCTCAAGACCACGCTACGCTCTGACGGCGTGATACCGGGTGAAGGCGCTGCGGTGCTGCTCGTCAGTCGAAAGCCGATGAATGCGGCGCCCTTGGTCGTTCGTGGTGTGGGCACCGGTAACGACGCCGCCACAGTGCTCAATGACGAGCCGCAACTGGGCCTGGGGATGACAACGGCTGTCGCAACGGCCATCGCACAAGCCGGCGTTGCCATGCACGACATCGCGTGGCGTTTGAGCGACGTGTCGGGCGAAGCCTATGGGTTCGAGGACCTGGCCCTGGTCCAGTCTCGCCTGATGCAGCAAACCCGCCCGACCCAGGACCTATGGCATCCGGCGAGCTATGTTGGCGACTGTGGAGCAGCGCTGGGAGCGATACAAATCGCTTGGCTTGAACAGGCGTTTGCGCGTGGCTATGCCCCCGGTCCGATTGCGCTGGTACACAGCTCATCAGCGAACGGTGCACGCGCAGCAGCCGTTATCAGTGGCACAGTGAGGGAGCGCTGACATGTCGCACGAGGTTTATGCCAACAGCAACGAGATTGCCGGAAAAGCTGGCATGGGCAAAGTGATCGCCTCGTTTCCCGATGTCTGCCTTTCGCCACCAGGGCCACCTGCCGGGCCGATTCCAATTCCTTATCCGGACACTTCCTTCTCGTCGGCGCTTAAACAGGGCTCCAGGACGGTCATGTTGCAACGCAAGCCGGCAGCGTTGTCACAACAGTCCTATTACCAGCCGTCCATGCTCGGCGACGAAGCGGCAACCCGGGCCTGGGGAATGTCGGTGATCACGCACCAGATTACGGGCAAGACCTATTTCCAGGCCTGGTCGATGGATGTTCAGATCGAGGGCAAGTATGTCTGCCGACACTGCGACATCACCACCAGCAATCACGCCAGCGCGCCTGGCGTGGGGGCGCCCAATCCGAATCTTGAAGCAGTGGGTTGGGGCGAACTGGAAGATGAAAGGCCTTACACATGCGCGTGTTGCAACGGGCCTCGTCATTCCGCGGGTAAACCGATGACAATGGACGACTGGTACATGAAAGATTCCGCCGGTAATGTGGCCCCCCACGCGGCTACATACACCACCTTGATGAATGACGTGAACAATCGCAAGACGGCAACGCCTCCTTGCACCTGCAGCAGCCGGCTCGTTCCGTCTGCGCCTTGCAACGTATTCAGGCGACCCGTGACGCCAGCGGAGCGGCAGGCGAACAAAAGTGCCTGGAACAGCCTGCGTGACACGTACCAAGGGGTATTCAATGTACCGAGCGAAGCACAAGTGATTGCAGATCTGACGCCGAAGCTGGGTCGCGCACCGGTGCAGGCCGAGATTCAAGACGAACGGCAAGTCAATCACCTGGTTCCCAAGGCAGCGGCCGGCGGCTGCCCCGTCGGTGAAGGTAATCTTGAGAAAAACGGCGACTTGTGTCCTGTATGTCGGAATCTGGACAAGCGCTTTGGTACGCTGCAGTCATTGGCTTCAAAAGCCTGAACCGGCACAAGCGACGACTGTGAGGAGTGATAATGGAGTGGAGTCGTTATGGCAACCCCGCAATGGTCGACTGGGAAGGGCGCGGGTATTTTGCCTACCCTGACGTAGTGACCATGCCTCCCGGAAGGGAAGTCGGGCAGTTGCCGCAGGAGGGTGACTACTTTCAGTGGTTGGAAGCCCTGAGACGGGCAAAGCTTGGCGATTTCAGCTCATTGCCAGGGCTCGTCGAGTTGGGCAGCGGCGACACCCACCCGGTAAACCGACGCCTATGCGCGGAGCTGCTAGGCGATGCCGGACCGACGTCTACTGTCGACACTCTCGCAACACGACTGGCATCCGAAGACGTGGGCCTTGAACTCACACTGGCCTGGGGCGCAGTGCTCACGCGGCGCGGAAAGCTGGCAGACATTCCCATCGTTCTCGCTGCGTTTGAACGGGTCGCGACCATCAGCGATGCCGAGATCCTGCCAGTGCATCTCTCGGGCTGCCTGGAGACGGGATACGAACTCTGCGACCACCAGGACTACGAGTCACTGGACAGCTATCGCAACGCGGTGCTGAACAGATGCGCCGAACTGGCAGGTAGATTCGGTACGGACCAGGTCTGTGTCGACGGCGGTGAACCGCTGAGTGTGATTGGCCTGGCCCAGCGGATTCTACGGCGCCTGCGAGAACCTTGCTTCCCATTCGAACTGCGCCGGCGCTTCGAATGTGCGACCGGCATCGACTGCTCTTCCTTTTACCATGACCGGGTGTTCCGACCGATGCAGGCCGCAGCTCTTATGGAGGCTTTCCTCGAAGACTCCCATGCCAGCAGGTTCGAAAGTGGCGTCCGTTATTTCTTCGGGCATCGTATTCCGGATCAGCTCACCGGTTATCGCTGAGTAATTGTCACGGGGCAGAACGCAATTCAAAGTCTGATGGTTAAGTGGGAGTACACTCGGACTGTGGCATGCTTGATCGTCAGTCCACATGGGGCGCCTCATTGCGGATGCGCCGTTAAGCCTGGAGGCATTCGCACCACGCCAGGCGCAGGTTTCTCTTCGGGTGAGCGTAATGACTCTATTATTTGCAAGTTCGAGTGCCAAACCGGTGGATAGCCATCTGCTCAGTGAGCGCAGTAGCATATTTCGGGATGCGGATCCTTACGCGGTGTCCGACTATGTGAATCTGCATGTTGGATCCCATCGCATCGGCCTCTCTCGAACCGCGCACCCTCAGGCCAGTCTGAACCATCGCAAGTTCGCCGATCTCGACCTGTGCCGCATCAGCTATGGCGGAAGCGTACGTGTCACGTCGCAGGCACTGGAGACCGTTTACCATCTTCAGGTGCTGCTTAGCGGCAACTGTCTGTGGCGAGGCCATAAACGCGAGCACTACCTTCTCCCGGGCGAACTGCTGTTGATCAACCCAGACGATCCTGTCGATCTGACGTACTCGCGGGATTGCGAAAAATTCATTCTTAAATTGCCCGTTCATTTGCTTGAATCGATATGCGATGAGCTGCGGTGGTTTCGGCCTGCGACGGGCATACGTTTTCTGCGTAATCATTACCAACTGGACGAGTTGGAGGGGTTCCTTGGCTTGCTGGCAATGATTTGCCAGGAGTCCGAGGCCAGTACGCCAATCAAGCGGGTGCAAGAGCATTACACCCAAATAATCGGCAGCAAGCTGCTGTCGCTCATGACGACCAATGTCAGCCGAGAAAGCGCCGGATCGCAATCGGCCAGCTTCGATCGCATTCTCGATTACATAGACCGGAATCTGAAACAGGATTTGAACGCTGAGCATCTGGCACAACAGGTCAATGTCAGCACAAGGTCTTTGTACGTGCTGTTCGAGCGCCAATTGGGTATCACGCCTTTACAGTACATTCGCCAGCGCAAACTGGAACGCATTCACGCCTGCCTGAGCGACCCGGGTTGTCCGGTCCGCAGCCTTACTGAAGTGGCGCTGGATTATGGTTTTCTTCACCTGGGCCGCTTCTCTGAACTGTACCGTTCGCAGTTCGGCGAGCTTCCTTCGCAAACCCTCAAATCGCGTTTCTAGATACGCCATCCTGGCATGCTGATGCCGCTAATCCATTCGGTGTGATGGCTGCGCAAAATGGATAGTGATCTGCGGGAACCGGATATTGCCTCCTGAGTTGTCTGCCTAATCTGATCGGGCCTGAACAATAACAATGGAGGCCCTGGCCATGTCCCTGGGAAACGACTACCTGAATGCCCTGCTTGATGAGGACAAGGAGAACGGCGTCTACCGCTGCAAGCGGGAGATGTTCACCGATCCGCGTCTGTTCGAACTGGAGATGGAACACATCTTCGAAGGCAACTGGATTTACCTTGCCCACGAAAGCCAGCTTCCCAACAACAACGACTTCCTGACCACCACCATGGGGCGTCAGCCGATTTTCATCGCGCGCAACAAAGACGGTGTGCTCAACGCTTTTCTCAACGCCTGCAGCCATCGCGGCGCCATGCTCTGCCGGCATAAGTCCGGCAATCGTTCCAGCTACACGTGCCCGTTTCACGGCTGGACGTTCAATAGCAGCGGCAAGCTGCTCAAGGTCAAGGAGCCAAGTGACGCTGGATACCCCAAAGGCTTCAATTGTGAAGGTTCTCATGACCTCACAAAAGTCGCTTGTTTCGAGTCCTATCGCGGCTTTCTGTTTGGCAGCCTGAACCCCAACGTAAAGCCATTGGCGGAGCATCTGGGCGAATCTTCCAAAATCATCGACATGATTGTGGATCAATCGCCGGAGGGGTTGGAGGTACTGCGTGGCTCCAGCTCCTATATCTACGAAGGCAATTGGAAACTGACGGCCGAAAACGGCGCTGACGGCTACCATGTGAGCTCCGTTCACTGGAACTACGCAGCGACCCAGAACCAGCGCAAGCAACGCGAGTCGGGTGAAGAAATCAAAACCATGAGCGCCGGCAGCTGGGCAAAGAATGGCGGTGGTTTCTACTCTTTCGACCATGGTCATCTGTTGCTATGGACTCGTTGGGCCAACCCCGAGGATCGACCTGCCTATGAGCGCCGTGATGAGCTGGCACGCGACTTTGGGCAGGCGCGCGCCGATTGGATGATCGAAAACTCCCGCAACCTCTGCTTGTACCCGAACGTGTACTTGATGGATCAGTTCAGCTCGCAGATTCGCATCGCTCGGCCCATTTCGGTCGATAAGACTGAAATCACCATTTACTGCATCGCCCCTAAAGCCGAGAGCACCGAGGCGCGCGCCAAGCGTATTCGTCAATACGAAGACTTCTTCAACGTCAGTGGCATGGCAACGCCGGACGATCTGGAAGAGTTCCGCTCCTGCCAGACCGGTTACGGCGCTGGTCGCGGATGGAATGACATGTCTCGCGGCGCAAACCACTGGGTAGAGGGCGCAGACACCGCAGCACAGGAAATCGATCTCAAACCGTTGCTCTCCGGCAAACGCACCGAAGACGAGGGCCTGTTTGTACTGCAGCACAAATATTGGCAAGAAACCATGCTCAAGGCCGTGTCCGGCGAGCAGGAATTGATTCCAGTGGAGGCCGTGCAATGAGTACTTATGACGTTGTACGTGACTTTCTCTACCGCGAAGCGCGCTACCTGGACGATGCTCAATGGGACCAATGGCTGGAGCTGTACGCCGTTGATGCCACCTTCTGGATGCCTGCATGGGACGACAACGACACGCTGACCGAAGATCCGCAAAGCGAAATATCGCTGATCTGGTACGGCAATCGTGGTGGCCTGGAAGACCGTGTATTCCGCATCAAGACCGAGCGCTCGAGTGCGACCATTCCGGATACGCGTACCTCTCACAACCTGAGCAACATTGAAATTGTCGAGCAGACCGAAGGGCAGTGCATGGTGCGCTTCAACTGGCACACCTTGAGCTTTCGCTACCAGGTAACGGACAGCTATTTCGGCAGCAGTTTCTACACCCTTGACCTGCGCGGCGATCAGCCGCTGATCAAGGCGAAGAAAGTTGTGCTGAAAAACGATTACGTCCGCCAGGTCATCGACATCTATCACATCTGATCAGGCTGCGGCGAGCGCTATCGACGCATTCGAATATCGGCTCGACGCTGTGAGCGAGGTGCAACATGAGTTTCCAGATCGCATTGAATTTCGAAGACGGGATTACCCGCTTCATCGAGGCCGAGGGGCACGAAACCGTCGCTGATGCGGCTTATCGTCAAGGCATCAACATCCCGCTGGACTGTCGTGACGGCGCCTGCGGCACCTGCAAGTGTTTCGCCGAGGCCGGGCGTTACGACATGGGTGACAACTTCATCGAAGACGCCCTGAGCGAAGACGAACTTGCCCAAGGGTATGTGCTGACTTGCCAGATGCGCGCCGAGAGCGATTGCGTCGTGCGGGTGCCCGCAGGTTCGCAAGTCTGCAAGACCGAACAGGCAAGCTTCCAGGCAACGATCAGTGATGTACGGCGGCTGTCTGAAAGTACCATCACGCTTTCGATCAAGGGCGATTGCCTGAACAAGCTGGCGTTCCTGCCGGGTCAATACGTCAACTTGCAAGTACCCGGTAGCAAGCAGACTCGTGCCTATTCCTTCAGCTCGTTGCAGAAAGGCGGTGAAGTCAGCTTCTTGATCCGTAACGTACCTGGCGGTCTGATGAGCAGTTTCCTGACCGGCTTGGCCCAGGCCGGCGACAGCATGAATCTGGCCGGTCCCTTGGGCAGTTTTTATCTGCGGGAAATCAAGCGGCCATTGTTGCTGCTGGCTGGGGGGACCGGGTTGGCGCCATTCGCAGCCATGCTGGAAAAAATCGCAGAGCAGGGCAGTGGGCATCCGGTGCACCTGATTTATGGCGTCACCAATGATTTCGACCTGGTCGAGCTGGATCGCCTGGAAGCATTCGCCGCGCGCATACCCAACTTCAGTTTTCGCGCCTGCGTGGCCAATCCGCAAAGCACCTATCCGTTCAAGGGCTATGTCACCCAACACATCGAGCCACGGCATCTCAACGGGGGCGAGGTAGACGTATATCTGTGCGGTCCTCCACCTATGGTCGAAGCGGTAAACCGCTACATCCGTGAGCAAGGGATCAACCCTGCCAATTTCTATTTCGAGAAGTTCGCGCCTGCCGCGGCCTGAATCGTTACGGGAACATTCCGTCCGAGGTTGTCATGAAAAACAGATTCGAGAACAAGGTCGCGCTAGTCACTGGCGCAGCTCAAGGAATCGGTCGGCGCATTTGCGAGCAACTGCTGGCCGAAGGCGCGCGGGTTGTCGCGGTTGATCGATCCGAGCTGGTGCATGAGCTCAAACAGGACGACGTATTGACCCTGGTTGCCGATCTGGAGATACATACGGAGTGCATGTCAGTGATGGCCACCGCCGTGGAGACCTTCGGCAGCCTAGATATATTGATCAACAACGTGGGCGGGACAATTTGGACCAAACCGTTTGAGCATTATCAGGCCACGCAAATAGAGTCTGAAGTGCGTCGCTCGTTGTTCCCGACCCTGTGGTGCTGTCACGCGGCGTTGCCCTACATGCTCAAACAAGGGAGTGGCGCGATTGTTAACGTCTCGTCAATTGCCACCCGCAGCATCAACCGGGTTCCTTATGGCGCAGCCAAAGGCGGGGTTAACGCCTTGACCGCTTGCCTGGCTTTCGAGAATGCCGAGCGTGGTATCCGGGTCAATGCGATCGCGACCGGGGGCACCGAAGCGCCACCGCGACGTATCCCTCGCAATACCGCGCAGCCAACCGAAGAAGAGAAGGTCTGGTATCAGGAAATCGTCGACCAGACGATTCAAAGCAGCTTGATGAAACGCTACGGGACGATCGATGAACAGGTCGCGGCGATCCTGTTCCTTGCTTCGGATGAGGCTTCCTATATCACCGGCGTGACGCTGCCGGTCAGTGGCGGCGACCTCGGCTGATTCGGTAAATGGCGCCCGCGCTGGTAAGCATGGTGAACGGCGCCTGCGTCGGTCAGGTTATGCGCTGACCTGCATGTGTTTGTCCAGGTCGTGGGTCATGGACGAACCCGGGAGGGTGTACGATGATAGCTGCGCCTGATTTACTGGGCGTTTGCCCAGTGATCCGCATCGATGCGATCCGGCTGGACACCGAGCCGATAGGCTTGCGTGCCAGCCGATTGCCTCGTCGGTTCGCGTGAATCGTCCAAGTGGGGTTTACGAGATGCTTGAGGTGTTTTTTGAGGCGGCGAATTGTCGGGGACAGAGTGGGCGCATGTAGCCAGAATGGAGGAAGGCGACGATGGCGAATTACCATATCTATTTTGTTAAGTTGAAAAAGAGAAAGTTTAAACATACCCAACCCACAATGAATGATTACCTGGATTCTTTGGTCGCCCATAGAACTCTCGGAAAACAACCAGCTTATAAAACTCCTTTTTTATGGGTGGAGGCTATATCTGTAGGCTTCATAGTCGCCTCTCATGTTGCTGATGCTGCAACTTTTGCCAATACTGGCGCTGGGTTGTTATTGGCTCATGTCGATTTTGATGAGGTCCGGAAATTATCCTCGCTAGACGTTTTTGATTTCGAGCTCAGTGAGGATTGGGCACAAATTGGGCTATACATACAAAATATGAAGGACGACGGAAATACCACGAATGGTTTTCCCTAGGCTCTGTACGAAAAGTCTTGAGACGAAGGTCAGGCAAGGCGAAAACAGCCGAGGAAGCGCAGTGTACTGGAGTACATGAGCATTCCGAGGCTGTTTTCAACGCAGCATGAACGAGTCTCAAGGCTTTTCGTACAGAGGCTAAGGTTCAGGCCGATCCCGAAGTCATAGAGCTGTGGGTAGCGATGCCTCCTCGGCGGTAGAGGATATTCAAGGCCACCGTGAAGCGACCCGGTTAAAAACGTCCCAACTTGAGGGGGTACTCAATCACGATGTAAATCCGGTCAATGTCATCCCCGCCCTGAGCGCTATTGGCCCGATGTGACACTTGGGACACCTGCACGGACAAATCCTTGGCCGGCCCCGATTGCACGATGTAGTGCAGATCGATATCCCGCTCCCAATGGCGTCCGCCATCCCCTTGTTGCGGGACGAACTGGCCGGCGTCCGAAGCAAATGGGTTGTACGCCCCACCTTGGGGGGCGTGGGTACCGTCGATGCCGCGACCGATAACGTAGCGGGTCATGAATTTCAACCCCGGGACACCGAAAGCCCCCAAATCGAGGTCGTAGCGGGCCTGCCACGAGTGTTCGCCGGCACCGTTGAAGTCAGCGTATTTGATGGAATTGGCGAGGTAGATCGAGTCACCGCCGACAAAGTCGAAGGGCGTGTCGCCATGGATCTTCTGATAAGCCAGGGTGAATCCCTGAGCGCCGACAGTATATTTGCCAGACAAGCTATAAGCGGTGTTATCAATCGCGCCGGCCACGGCGTTGCCGTAAGCCTGAGTGTGATAAACGTTGCTGTCCAGAAAGAACCCGGATTGCTTCAGATGCAGGTTGGCGTAGTACTGACGCCAGGTGTCACTCAGCTCGGACGCGTACAGAGCACCGCCCAACGGCTGATCCTCGAATAATTGGGCGCCGAGGAAAGTGATACTGCCGGTCTCGGTGCTCACCCCATAACCGGTGAAATCCCCTTTGCGGGTCGAGGCTTCCTGATTCTTGAAAGCGGTGAAGCGTCCGGCCTGTAAATGCACGTCGTCGACCTCCCGGCTGTCGAGCAGAAACCCCGTGGCGTATTCCGGTTGCAGGCGTTTGTCGGCGGTGTCGAACACCGGGGTTTCCACGGTCATCTCACCGTAGGCCAAGGTGGTTCGGGACGCGCGCAGCTTCAACGCGCCACCGGCACTGGAGAAGTCGCTCTCACTGCGACCATCCGAATCCAGCGGCAGCAAACCCGTTCCGGAATGCCCCTTGCCTCCATCCAGTTTCACACCGAGAAAACCATGGGCATCGACACCGAAACCGACGGTGCCGGGGGTAAAGCCGGAGGCAAATGAGGCGATGAAGCCCTGGGCCCACTCTTGTTTATAGTTTTTGTTCGCCGGGGAGGGGGACCGGTAGTCATTCTGCAGGAAGAAATTTCGGCTCAGCACATCCAGGGTTGAACCGTCCATAAAGCCTTGCGCCGATGGCTCGGCGGCCAGGGCCGTGCCGCAGGTGCCGATTAGCAACATGGATAACCAGAGCCTGGATCGTGGCCATGGTTGCGCGCGGGCCTTATTGCTGTGAAGGCTCCGGGTTTTCAGTACTTGGGTTGCGGTACGCATGCTGTAGCCAGTTCGCTGAAGAGGGCCTGATTATTGGTCGCGGGGGGCTGGCTGGTGAGTTAAACGTTGTTAATTTTGGGTGGTTACGACTCAGTAAAGTGGGTAACCATATCTGATTATCTGAGACCAAATCCTGCCATGGACACAAGGACGCCACCAAGACTGCTTTAGCGCGGGTGATCAATTGTTCGGTGCGGCGAGCCATACTGTGCTTATCGGTCAGAGCCAAGCCGGGATCGGTGGTCTAGATATTGGCTCGCTTTAATTTTGTCTGAAATTAAGCCTGACTCGATTGATAGCGATGTTTCTTTTGTATTCGATATAGGTAGTCGAGGTCTATCGTTTCTCAGTCGATTCTGTGTGATTTTATAGAAACATTGGAAGCGAGAGATATTCGAACAGCTATGAAAACAGCTTATTGCAAATCATACCTGCGGACGTTTGATAATGGATACCACAGGACTTCATCAGATATTTTTTTCCAAGAAGCCTATCGAGTCGTGCAACAACGGTTGCCATTTCCTTATGGCGGCGAAAAACTTACAGAATTTCTCTGGCGTCAAGAATTCTTCATAGACGCGAATCGCAAAATTGACGTCAATAATGCTTTCCTTTCCAAGAGGCGCAAGCAGGGTAGCCTCCAACTAATACTTAACAGAAAATGGCGTGATAGCATTTTGATCTAAGTGTCTTTAGTTCGCCGCAACTTTCTAGTCTACGCTCGCATTAGTGCCTCTTCGTCAGAGGCAACCAGCGCCATGCTACACACTGTTCGCAATAGATAGCATCACTGACTCAGGGGGTTAGAAAGGCTGAACAACCTGATCATTTGATGCACTTAACGGCACCGGCGGATGGCGCAGTTCAGCAATTGGCTATTCACACGGTCGGTGGAGTAGCGACAGCCGCCCAGAGCAGCATCTGTCGGAGGGACTCAGGGCGATGCTCAATCCTGATTGAGCTGGCAAACAGATAATTATTTTTTGGTGGAGAGAAGATGGGTACTAACATTTCCGATCAATCTAGGGTTGCCTACAGAAATTTTGCCATCTTTAGTTTTGTTGGTTATTTGGGGTTTATGATTGTTATTTTGTGGCATCAGTCCATATCACACATTCCGGTTATATTAAACGAGTCGTCAGGTGTTCTTTCAGAGGAAAGGTTTAAGGGTAAAGCCATCACAAAAATCAGCGATGGGGAGAATGTATACCGGTTTACCTGTGCTTCAAATTTAGGAGGCTATCCTACGTGCATAACAAAGCAGAAAAGTTCAGATTTGTTAGGGAAGCGTGCCCGTGTTTTCTGGTATGAGCAAAAGTTTTTGCCTGCGTTGGGCCAGCGGAAATTAGTAGTTCTGGTGGTGGATGGTAAAGAGATCATCAGTAGAGCGATGTCCGAGGAGAGGTTGGCTAAAGGTAAGAAAGATAGTGTTTGGATTCTCGGTGGCGTTGGTTTTTTTGCACTTTGCATTTCCGCCTTCTATTTAAGGAAGGCAAGTAGGAATTGAAGTGGATAAAAATACATTAGAAGCGATTTCCAGTGTCCTGTCTTACCTAGGCTCTGTAAGAAAAGAGATGTCGCAAACATTGCATGGAATAAGCCAGTGAAACCATGGCGGCATAGCTTTTCGTGAGCTTATCGAAGCGTGTCGATCAAGCCTTGCTCATTCAATCTCAGGTAGTCGGGCTAAAGCTAACGCAAACTCGTAAAGCATTGAACGCCTCGCCACGCCTGTCCTCCAATCACTATCAGAAAGATGAAGGAGAACCAGCATGCAGCCTGAGACTGAAGGACATGAAGAGCACGGCCCTAGCGGCGTGCCCTACATAAACGATCCGGAAAAGCCCACTTCACCGCCCTTGAACGATGCCGACGCCACCGATGCAGCCGAGGCGGAGGAAGATATTCAGGACGAAGCAGAATCCATTTAAATGTGAGGAGCAAGGCAATGGACAACTATCACCTGAGCCCTTCTGCAGATGGCTGGGAACTGAAGAAAGCCGGTGCAGAGCGTGCTTCCAAAAAAGCGGCCACCAAGCAGGAGTTGATGAGCGCTCTGACAGATTTCTTTGATGGCAAAACCGCCTCGGTGAAGATTCACAAATCCGACGGCTCCATTGAGGAAGAACGCACCTATCCGCGTTCCGCTGACCCCAGGCGATCGAAGGGGTGACCCCAATTTCCACTGCCGATCTCGGTATTGAGACGGACAACCCGAGCGGCCACGGAGTGTATCGGTGGCTGCTCGCCAGTTTTCTGATCGGTAAAAGGATTCGTTCCTCTGTCGCCATTGAGGCGTACCGGAATCTGGTTGATCGATATGGCCTGGATACGCCTGCAAAGCTCGCCCGATGCCCACATCGAGATCTTGTCAGGCTCCTCGGGCAAGCGGGCTACGCACGATACGATGAATCCACGGCGCGGCGACTGCACGAGCTTGGTGTGGGCCTGGATACCGAACTGGAATCTCGAATGAACGCGTTGCAGAGCGGGTCAATGGAAGTAGCTGAGTTTGAGCAGTGGTTGCTCAGTTTTAACGGTATCGGGCCGAAGACGTTGGAGATCTTCAAGCGCGGAGTTGTTCTAGGAGACAAATAGGTACAATCAGCTTTGGCATGGAAACTCTTACACGGTCGATCGTTTTGATATGGATGTTGTTAAAGGTTTTTTGACTGTAGTTCTGAGCGTCGGGGTTGTCGGCTCTGTGTTTGCCGATGAGTCGCCCAAGGATGGATTAGTCGACATGACGGTGAGAGACCTTTCCGCCGTTCACCAACTGATCGTTTCCTCTCACCCAGGCGCCATAGATCAGGAAAATAAAGGTTTTACTGACTGGGTTGAGCGAGGCTATCGCGAGGCAAAGCAGTTGGCCCAGCGTGTCAGCTCGGAGAGGGATGCTCAAGCCGTTCGGGGTTTCTATATTTCAGGATTCAAGGACGGCCATGTAGGCGTTTATCCATCCAGCAAAGGCAAATCTTCCTGGGCCGGTTACGTGCTGGATAGGAGAGGGGAGGACTTTGTCGTCAGTCGTATCGCAAAGGAGTGGCCTGTCCCTTTGCCTCCAATCGACTCGAGAGTCATCTCGTGTGACGGGAAACCGGTCCGCGAGATATTGGCTGACGAAATATCGCCTTATGTAGATCGCCGACTGGATTTGAAATCCACCTGGAATTACTTGGCCAAGCATTTGACCGTTGATGATGCGGACTATCCAGTGCTTGCCCGTAAACGGGCAAGCCATTGCCTGGTCGTTCTGCCGAACGGAGTGCAGCAAAACTTTACGTTGTCATGGCAGGAGGATCGCGGGCAACTAAACAATTTGCTGGCTCAGCCTCAACCACCTCAGGTCCTGAGGAACCTCGGAGGCGGGCGCTATTGGGTGCACGCATCGAATTTTGCACCTTCGGCAGCCGAGAATACGTCCCTCGAAAAAATGCTCGGCGCTCTCAAGCACATCGATGATGCCAAGCTTGTTGTACTTGATACACGTGGCAATCGCGGTGGTAACAGCTTGGTCGGGGCAAGAATTTTGTCTGCTTTATTGGGTGAACCGTTTGTCGAAAACCTGGATCAATCCTCTCGGTCGTATGCAATGTGGCGGGTTTCTCCTCTTGCGCTTGCCACACTGAATAACGCGTTGGCCAGCATGGAAAACGGTTACGAAAAAAACAGCGACACCTACAAGTTTGTTTCTGGTATGCGTGAGTCGATGAGCGCTGCGCTTGTGGAGAGGAAAGACTGGTTACGACAGCCAGAAACGCCTTCGCTCGATCAAGACCGCTCTAAGGATTCGAACCCAAAGACATTCAAAGGCCAGCTTGTGCTGGTGACGGATTCATTCTGTGCAAGTGCCTGTCTGGATTTTGCCGATGCGGTTCTGGCCGTTCCCGGAGCGATCCATTTTGGTTTACCAACGAGTGGTGACACGTTGTATATCGACATTGGCTCTCAGGTCTTGCCAAGCGGGGCGCGGTTCTGGTTGCCCTTGAAGGTCTGGAGAGATCGAGTGCGGGGGAATAATCAAGGTTATGAGCCGCGATATGTTTTCGATGGCGACATAAATGACACGCCAGCTGTTCAGGAGTGGGTGCTTGGTTACTTTTGAGCGGGGCAGCGGGAACCCAGCCTCCTAGGCCGGCGTAGTTGCTCAAGGTTCAACTCTCTAGCCGATTGCTAAGCCCCGCCTCTTACCCGCCCGCGGTCGTTGCGATTAGACGCTGAACCGCCGCAGAATCACTTCCAGTCCATTGGACATCGCCTTGAGTTCCTGGGTCGTTCGCACGATCCCTCCTTGGGCGGCGGCGTTCTCCTCGACGCTTTGTGCCATTTTTTCTACGTTGCACGCGACCTGCTCACTGGCTGCGCGCTGTTCCTGCAACGACAACGAAATGAAACTGACAGCAGCAAGAGATTCGTCCAGCGCGCTCTTGATCCTGCTCATGGACTCGCCTGCACTTTCGACCAGTTTCTGGCCATGGGTCACGCGCTCGGAGCCTGCGGCCATGCTCTCTTTGGCTTTGCTCATGCCGTTTTGAATCGCGCTGACCAACGTGACGATTTCCGTGGTGGATTGAGCGGTACGAGCAGCCAGGCCGCGAACTTCGTCTGCTACTACGGCAAAACCTCGTCCTTGTTCGCCGGCTCGGGCCGCTTCGATGGCGGCATTCAACGCAAGAAGATTGGTCTGTTCAGCGATGCCCCGGATCACACCGACAATCAGGCTGATGTCGCTCGACTGAATAGCCAACTGATCGATATCGGATGAGCTTTGCGCAACCAGATCGGCAATGTATCCCATTTCCTGAATGGACTCGTGCATCACCGCCATGCCGTCATCGGTGATTTGTCCCGCTTTCTGCGTGGTGCTCTGGGCCTGTTTTGCGTTGTCGGCAATATGGGTGATGCTCACGGAAAGTTGCTCTACCGTGGCGGCCATGGACGAAGCTGTCTCGCTTTGCAGGGCGGCACTGCTCATTCCCTGTTCGGAAGAAGCCGACAATTGCAGGGTGGTACCCTCGATCTGCTCGGAAGCATGGCCGATCTTGCCGATCACTTCGCGCAGGCTATGACGCATAGCCTGAACGGAGTGCAGAACCCCGGTCGATGGCTGTTGCTGATCCAGCTGTGTACTGGCCAGTTTTCCTTGGGCTATGTTCGAGCTGATGGCGGCGAGTTCTGTGGGTTCAGCACCGAGTTGGCGGCTCAATAGCCTGGAAAAGTACAACCCGTAGGCCGCACCGGTGGCCAGCGCCAAGACCAGAATCAACAGGCTGAGTTTGAGATAAAAGGTGTAGGCGATCTGCTGCTGATCGAACTGGCTTTTGGCTTCGACCAGTTGCACTTCGATCAGCTCGGAGAATTTGGCTGATAAGGGGTCAATCAGTGGATACAACTGATCGGTCGCAAAGCGCGCGATACCGGCATCGTCGTTCTGACGCAACATGCTCTGCAGGTTTTGCAATGGCCCGCGGGAGGCGTCCATCAGTGGCTCGATTTGCGCGATCAGATGCGTTTCTGCCGGGATCAGTTCCGTCGATTTATAGGCTTGCCATGTTTGATCGATTTCCCGCTGGGCTTGCTCTATACGGGTCAGCGATTCGGCTTTGGTAAAGGTGCCGTTCCGCGTCTTGTGGGTAGCATCGACGATGTCCACGGCGTATAGGTCAGCAATTTTTTTCAAGTCTCTAAGGGGTACGACTCGATCGAGATAGACTGTCTCCAGGCTGCGTACAGCGGATTGCATCCCAAAGAGTCCGAGGCCGCCGACACACAACAAACCAAACAGTAACGAGCTAGTGAGCAATAGGAGATGTGTCCTGATTTTCCAGCTTTGCATATTCCATTATTCCTAATCACCTGGAACGGGTTTCTGATCGAAAGGGCAGAGCCAGGTGTTGCATACCCAATGAAGGCACAATGATATCGTGTTCTGTGTGATCTGAAGTAAAGGAACGGCGACCCCGCCTTGCCTGATTACGCCGGCTGTCACTCATGCGGCAGTAACTCGTCACATGGCTATTCACTACGCTGGCTGAGCCTGATTAACGCCAAAACTGCACGACGCTTAGGGTGTGGTGGTTCTAGGGCGTAGCACCACACCCATGAGATCGCCGCCCGACCTATGCGCTTTGACAGGTCAAATCTGAAAGCACAGATCTGAGTCGCTCCATCGTCGTTGATGAGCAAGTTTGCATGGGCTCACGAAGCTCGTTGTTGATCAGGCCGTGGACGCTCAGAGCTGCTTTGATGACAGCTGGGTTGGGCTCAGCAAACGCCATCTTTATCCAAGGCAGGAGACGGTAAAATGTAGCCCGGGCGCATATGACATCGCCTCTATCCATCTCCTGCATCATCTGGACATACAGATTTGGGCGAATGTGTGCCGAGGCTGAAATCGCGCCGGCTCCGCCCAGGGCGAGGTTTGTGAAGATCTGGATATCCTCGCCAGTCAGAATCTCTGCATTGCCGTCCTCGATCAGGGCCATGGTGGTTTCGACATCACCACTGCAGTCCTTGACCGCTGCGATTTTTGGGTGACGCACAATCCTTCTCAGCGTCTCTCGCTCGATCCTCACGCCTGTTCGGTAGGGGATGTCGTAAAGGACCACTGGGACAGATGAGGCATCAGCGACTGTTTGGAAGAATGACTCGATGCCTTGCTGTGAAGGTCGGATGTAGTAGGGCGCTGGAACCAGAATACCGGCGATGTCACGGCTCTGGATCTTTTGCTGGAATGCCTGGACTTCCTGCAGGTTGTTGGCCGACAGCCCCATGATCACTTGGTCAGGTCGAGCGATCTGCAGAACCGCATCCAATACCTCGAGCTGCTCATCCTTGTTCATTGCTGCGGCTTCACCAGTGGTGCCGCATACGACCAGGCCCCTCACGCCTTCAGAAAGGAGCGTTTTCACCAAACCTTCGAGCGCGTCGAAGTCGACGTGTCCCGAATGAAAGGGAGTGGCCAGTGCAACCCAGATACCGCGGAAATTAGACATGCTTTACTCCTCAGGCAGACCGATTAGTCAACGTCAGAGGAGGGGATGGGAATCAAGCGGGGGGAGGAGACCTGGCGCTATCTGTCCTGTCAGCTCATCTGACGGGACAGCGCCCCGGTCAAATGAGCGGCTGTTTCTTGGATTTCTTGGCAACGGACACGCATGCGCATGCCTGGGCGCAGAGGCCCTTGGCGGAGTGCATGTGGTCAGTGGTGAGAGTCATGGTTGATTCGTTGCGAAGAGGTATTGCTCGATAGTGCACAGGGTGCGGTGCATTGGTCAACTATGCTGCGGAAAAATGATCACGCAGTTCGGTTGGGCGCCATGCTCAACGGCGCGACAATCCACGAGGGGATAAGCGGTGGACATGTTCAACCTCCTTGAGCACAGGCATCCAGAGCTTGGGTGATGTCGGCCAGCAGGTCCGCGATGTCTTCAAGGCCCACCGACAAACGCACCAACCCCTCGGAAATCCCGTGGTGCGCACGCTCTTCAGGCGTGTAGGTGGAATGGGTCATGCTGGCTGGATGCTGGGCCAGGGACTCGGCGTCTCCCAGGCTGACCGCGCGGGCGAACAACTCCAGTGCGTTCATGAAACGCCGGCCGGTGGTCAGGCCGCCCTTGAGTTCGAAGGCGATCATGCCCCCGGGCAACTTCATTTGCCTCGACGCCAGGTCGTACTGAGCAAAGGAGGGCAGGCCGGGGTAAGTGACCCATTCGACGGCCGGGTGCGCGTGTAAATATTCGGCGATCACCTGGGCGTTGCTACAATGGCGCTCCATGCGCAGTGACAGGGTCTTGAGCCCGCGCATCAGCAGAAAAGCGTCCTGAGGCGACATTACCGCACCGGTCAGGTCCTTGAGGCCTTGCAGGCGAATGCGGTCCGCCAGTGGATGACTGGTAACCACGATGCCAGCCGTGATATCGCCATGGCCACTGAGGTACTTGGTGGCCGAATGCACCACTACATCCGCACCCATTTCCAAGGGGCGTTGCAGGTATGGAGTGCAGTAGGTGTTATCGACCACCAAGGTGACATTCCGATGATGGTGGGCAATCTTAGCCACCGCGCAGATGTCGACCAACTGCATGTTCGGATTGGCCGGGGATTCGAAATAGATCATGCGCGTCGAAGGACTGATGGCATCGCGCAGTTCGGCCAGGTTGGACATGTCAACATGGCGCACCTTGACGCCAAACTCGCCGATACCGTGGTGCAGCAGGGCGAAGGTGCAACCGTACAATGTACGGTTGAGAATGATCTCGTCACCGGGGCGCAGCAGGGTCCAAAAGGTCGCGGCAATGGCTCCCATGCCGGAGCTGAAGGCCACCGCCGCCTCGCCGTTTTCCAAAGCCGCCATGCGTGACTCCAACAGAGCCAATGTGGGGTTGGAGATCCGCGTGTAAAAATGCCCGGATTCTTCGCCGGCGAAACAACCGGCGCCGTACTCGGCGGTAGGGAAGGCGAACGTGGAGGTCAGGTAGATCGGCGGGATCAGCGCGCCGTTGTTGTCCAGCGGCTTATAGCCGTGATGGATGGCGCGGGTGGAAAAGCCCAGTTCATTGTTTTTATTGTTCATGTTGGACGCTCCTGTATTTCCTACAATGCTATGCTCAATTTCAACGAGAAAAATTCCAAATTGACCCAGAAATAACCCATAAATTGGAATAAAGGCTCCGAAAAACACAATTTGGAGGCAAGACATGCCCGGCGAGCTGGATCGTACCGACAAGGCCTTACTCGCGGCCCTGCAAGGCAACGCCCGGCTGACCATCGCCGAACTGGCCGAACATGTGGCGCTGACCACTTCGCCGTGTTGGCGACGGGTGAAAATTCTTGAAGAGAACGCAGTGATTACCGGCTACCAGGCGATTCTTTCGCCCAAGGCACTCGGCTACGGCGTCACCGCATTTGTTAGCGTGATGATGGAGTCCCACAGTCAGGAAATGGCTCGATCCTTCGAACAGCGCCTATTGGAAATCCCGGAGATCGTCGCCTGTCACAACGTTTCCGGACGCTACGATTTTCTACTGGAAGTGGTGGCCAAAGACCTGGAGTCTTTCGGCGAGTTTGCGCGAGAGGTGCTGCAAACCTTGCCGGCGGTCAAAGAGATTTATTCAAGTTTTTCGTTCAAATCGGTTAAGCCCTCGCGAGTGATCCCGGTGCTGGGCTGAGCGCGGTATTACCTTTTGATGTTTGAATCCGGCGCAGCAGGGGAATCAAGCTGCTGGCCCTGAAGCCTCTGTCGGAAAGATTCCCCCAGCGATCGAGCTTGCGGAATACAGGCCCGTCCACGATACCTGACACGGTGATCCAGTTGATGTAGGCCTCGACCGGGCAAAGTTGCTTGAGGGCGGGTGTGTAGAATGTGCTGCCCAATAAACGCTTCTACACATATCGTTTAACATAATATACATTATGCGTAACAAGATATTACCAACTCCCACCCAGTATGAACCTCCATCGCCCCAGCACTCTCTGGATTCTGACTCAGGACGCTACGCTATCTACATCGATGCCGCTGCATCTGAGATTCTGCTCACACGCTACTGACCCAGCTCTTGTTCGGCGAGAAAGTCCGTGCAAGCCTTATCCGCCTTTGAACCTTTGAACCTTTGAACCTTTGAACCTTTGAACCTTTGAACCTTTGAACCTTTGAACTCGGACCGTCATCATGCAATGTCTCTTACCCTTGGCTTTATTCTTCCTGAGCAGCCAGGCCATGGCGTATCCAGCCCTCACACTGAGCTCTATACCCAAAAGACCAGCGACTGCCAGGATGTCGACCTTGGCACCTGGCAGCATCCAGCTCGAACCGTACTGGAGAAAAACGGCATCAAGCTGGAGCGGGTTCAGCTGTGTAATGGTGGACGTTATCCAATTTTTCAGGGTGAGGTCCCGTACGACCCTCAGGGTCAGACCAAAGATTTCTTTCTTCCCTTGTATGAGCAACTACGAAAGGCAAATGGCAAGTGGCCCTACGTCTTGGTCGCCAGTAACTATGGCGAGATGGTGTATGTCAGCTATCCAAGGAGCGATTCGATCTCCCTGGACTACGAGAACTTTGAAACGCCTTAGCGCTGGGAAGCTGCTCGCGGCAACTGTTGTTTTCCATCCTTCTACCCTGCCCCCGTCTTGCTGAACTGCCTGGACTTTCGTTCGGATTACATATCGCTATCCGGCCGAGGGATTGCCAGGCATGGCCTGTAGATTCTCCATAGCATTTAACCGTTTGCCACTGGAAAAACGCCAACATAATGGCGTTATTTTCTCTGAAATCATCAATATTTGAGGAAGTGACGTTTTCCCGACGGAAGGCATTGGCGCGCCATTGCTGGAGGCTCGAAGGAAGGATCATCATCCGCTTGTCAGTGCTACTCGCTTGAGCCCTCCCGGGCTTAACGCAGGACGCATCAATTGCATTGCTTCTATGGGAGCAACATCAGGATGATGACCGTATACGTTATGGTTATGACTCTCTGCAGGGGCGACGAGGGCTGCGTGGATGTGCGCAAAACTGAGCCGACCTATGTCACTAAAGAGCTGTGCATGGCGAAAGTCAGGGACATAACGCCCCGCAAAGGCGTGAAGTTCAAATGTCGCAGCGAGCGGTCGTGGGGCCCGAGCAAGGTGCCCGGTGCGGATACCTTGGACAGCGTTGTCTCGACCGACGCCAAGCAACAGCCTTGAAGCCTGCGGAAGAGATGACAGGAGCCTGAGTACCCTGGATTCAGGTCCGGAACTGAGCAACGGCCTCTCGCAACTCATGCTCCAGGCCAGCCAGATCCCCACAGGCCAGGACCACCTGCTGATTCACCCCGACACAATGTTCGGCCTCATTGCGCACCTGCATCACATTGCGGCTGACCTCTTCGGCCACGATGCTCTGCTGCTCGGCGCTGGCTGCGTTCTGCTGGTTCATCTGCTCGATCAGCGACACCGCTCCGGTAATGCCGCCCAAGGCTGAGCTCACTTGATCGGCCAGCGACACGGTGTCGATCATCAGGCGGCCGCAACCCTGGATCTGCCCGACGCTCTGCTGCGAAAGACGTTGCAGCCCGACGATCAGCGTCTCGATCTCGCTGGTCGAGGCCTGGGTTCGCCGTGCCAGTGCCCGCACTTCATCGGCGACCACGGCAAATCCACGGCCCTGCTCTCCCGCCCGAGCGGCTTCGATGGCTGCATTGAGTGCAAGCAGGTTGGTTTGCTCGGCAATTGAAGCAATCACGTCGGCAACCCTGCCGATGGTTTCGACCTGCCGCTGCAAGGACTCGATGGCCTGTTCGGAAAGGGTCATTTCCGCTGCCAGACGATGGATCTGCTGGCTCGCCATCTGCACGACCTGCTCGCCGTTACGTGCCTGATGGTCGGCCTCGCCGGCGGCGTGGGAGGCTTGTTCGGCGTTCTGCGCCACTTGTGCAACCGTGCTACTCATTTGCTGCATGGCGGTGGCCGCGTGTTCTGTCTCGGCCCTTTGGCGTTGCGCCGCCCCGCTGCTTTGGGCGCTGGCTGTGCTCAGGGTCCGGGTCGTTTGCCCCAACCCCTCGACACTCAGCCCGATACGCGCCACCAGCCGACGCAGATTGGTCGTCATCTCTCCAACTGCCACCATCAACTGACCCAATTCGTCCCGACGCACCGTCATGCCTTCGACCGCCTCACTCAGATCGCCCTGGGCAATGCGCCGGGCGGTCTGCAACGCCTCGCGCAGAGGCGCGACGATCAGATGCCGGATAACCAGCGACGCCAACAACGCCAGGACCACGATAATCACTGCCCCCACTGCTTGCAGGCGCATCATCGAACGGCCCCGCTCGCCCATCTGCAATTGTCGATCGGCGGCGGCTTGTTCGACCTGGGTCAGCACGGCCTGGGCCTGGGTGTCCATCTGCCCGGCCGTCTGCTTGCTCAGCGCCCGACTGTCCCGGTAGCGCTGGAATGCCTTGCGATATTCGACCAGCGCCGCCCGAGCCGCCGCCAGGGACTCTTCGGAGTTCTCATCCACACGGCCCTGGAGCAGCTCCAGCGCGTCACCCATTTCGTCCACTGACTCGGTCCAGCCTTGGAGCGTCTGCGCTGCGCCCTCCTCTACGTAGAGAAATTCTCGGTTGCGGGTGACCAGCAGTTTTCGCTGCAACGCCGAGGCCTGTTCCGCGAGGCTCAGCGGATCACCTTCCAGGGCCTGGCCGCTGTTCAATACGCCGCGGACCTGGTCGTACATATCCAGTTCGACAGCCTCGAACTGCAGGCGGGCCTGTTCCGCCTGCTCCTGCATATGGCTCAACGCGTCCACCGCCAGACGCTGATGTTCGATGAAGTGTGCGAACTGGCCTTCATAACCATCGACGGATTGCTGCATGGCGGTCAGTAACGGCACATCCTCGCCCGATGCGCCCGTCTTCACCTTCTGGAGTTGAGCGCCCAGCGCCTGGATCAGCTCTCGAACCTGACGCATTGCGAGAGGCTCGGGATCAAGTGCGTAGGCTTTCTCCGCATTGCGCATCTGCAGCGTCAGGCGATTGATCTCCACCATGGCGCCGACCTGCTGGCCGTGTTCAAGAAGGCTGACGGTGGCATACAAGCCCTGGGCGATGGCGGCCACCGCGAGCAAGGACACCAGACCGAATCCGAGCAGCAGTTTTTGCCCCACCGAACAGTTGGCAAGCAGCCGGGCAGTTGTCTTCAGCATTGTTCTTATCCTTAGGCCTGAAGCAGATCGATAGCACGCGCGAATACGGTCGTTGAGTCTCCCCTCAGCCCCCTTCGACCGCCTGCATCACGCCGCAGGCCTCAGGCTTTTTTGCGAACAACCTCTGCGGCAACAGGAAGTAAGCCAGCGCCGGCAACAGGATCAAGGCGCCGAGCATGTTCACCAGGAACATGAACGCCAGCAGGATGCCCATGTCGGCCTGGAACTTGATCGGTGACCAGGCCCAGGTCGCCACCGCGATGGCCAGGGTGATGCCGGTCAGCAGCACCACCTTGCCGGTGAACAGCAATGCGCGGTAATACGCTTCGGACAGCGAGGCACCGGCACGCATGTGCGCCAGGATGATACTCAGCACGTAGAGCGCGTAATCGACGCCGATGCCCACGCCGAGGGCGATCACCGGCAAGGTGGCGACCTTGACGCCCATGCCGAGGCCGACCATCAGCGCCTCGCACAGAATCGAGGTGAGTACCAGCGGCAGCACCGCCGCCAATACCGCGCGCCAGGAGCGAAAGGTCACCCAGCACAGCAGGATCACCGCACCGTAGACCCAGAACAGCATCTCGTGCATGGCCTTCTTCACCACGATGTTGGTCGCCGCCTCGATCCCGGCGCTGCCGGCGGCCAGCATGAACTTCACCTCTGGCAGTTTCTGTTGGGCGATGAACGCTTCACTGGTCTGCACCACCCGCTCCAGGGTGTCGGCCTTGTGGTCGGCCAGGTACACGTAGAGCGAAAGCAACGAGCAGCCCTGGTTGAACAGTTCACGCGGTGCGCGGGTCTGCACGGCGCCGAGGGCACCGTCGTTGGGGATCAACTCGTACCACTTGAAGTTGCCCTCGTTGTAGCCGGCGGCGGCGACCTTACTCATGGCGGCCATGGAGTTGGTGGATTCCACGCCTGGCAACTGCTCCAGTTGCCAGGCCAGCGAATCGACCGCGGCCAGGGTCGGATAGCGGGTGCATTGGTCTTCCGGGGTTTTCACCATGACCACGAAGATGTCCGAACTGGCCGCGTAGTTTTGCGTCATGAACGCCGCATCACGGTTGTAGCGCGAATCTGGACGCAGCTCCGGGGCGCCGGGATCCAGATCGCCGATCTTCAGGTGCAGGCTGACGGCAAACCCGCCGGCGGCCAGGGCCAAGCCGACCAGGCAAGCGGCAATGGCCCAGGAACGCCGGGTAAACAGGTCGAGAAAACTCCACAGCGGATGCTTGGTGTTCGCGCTCAACTCGGCGGTTTCCGCGCGCAAGCTGCGGGCTGCGGCCTTGGCACCGACGCCGATGTAGCTGAGCAGGATCGGCAGCAGGATCAGGTTGGTAAAGATCAGCACCGCCACGCCAATGCTGGCGGTGATCGCCAGGTCCTGGATCACCTGGATCTTGATCACGATCAGCACGGCGAAACCCACCGCATCGCAGAGCAGCGCGGTCATGCCGGCGGCGAACAGACGGCGGAAGGTATAGCGCGCCGCGACGACCCGGTGCGTGCCGCGGCCGATGTCCTGCATGATGCCGTTCATTTTCTGCGCGCCGTGGCTCATGCCGATGGCGAACACCAGGAACGGAACCAGCGCCGAGTACGGGTCCAGATCGTAGCCAAGGGTGGCGAGCAGGCCGATCTGCCAGAGCACCGCCACCAGGGAACAGAGCACCACCAATGCCGTGCTGCGCGCGCAGCGGGTGTACCAATAGAGCACTGCCACGGTCACCAGCACGGCGACCGCGAAGAACAGCATGACCTGCCCCAATCCGGCGATCAGGTCACCGATGATCTTGGTGAAGCCGGTGATGTGGATCTGGATGCGCTCGTTCTGGTACTTGTCACGTAAGGCTTCCAGCTGCCGTGAAAACTCACCGGCGTCCAGTGCCTTGCCGGTCGCCGGATTGATTTCCAGCAGCGGCACGAAGATCACGCTGGACTGGAAATTGCCGGCCACCAATTGGCCGATTTCTCCAGAACGGGCGACATTGGTCCGCACCTCATCCAGGCTGGCCGGCGAGCCGTCGTAGCTGTCCGGAATCACCGTGCCGCCATCCAGGCCGTCCTCGGTCACGGCGGTCCAGCGGGTGGTCGGCGTCCACAAGGACTTCATGTAGGGTTTGTCGACACCGGGCAGCAGGTAGATCTCGTCGTTGAGCTTGGCGAGGGTATCGAGGTAATCCTTGTCGAAAATAGTGCCCTCCTTGACCGCCACGGCGACGCGGATCGAGTTGCCGAGGCCACTCAGTTCACTGCGCTGTTCAAGGAAGTTGGCCACGTAGGGATGCGACGTCGGGATGGTCTTCTCGAAACTGGCATTGAGACCGATCTTGCTGGCCTGGTAACCCAGCACCAGGGTCACCAGCAGGCAGAGCAGCATGACCCAGGGGCGGTGGTTGAAGATCGCCCGTTCGCCGAGGTTGCCGGAACGCGGATCGAAATCCTCCAGGCGGGCCATCACCACTTGCTGTTCGAGGGAGGAATTATGGTCGTTCACATCGGACTCCAAATACGGCCGCATGGGCTGTGCAATAGCGCTCTGGCAAAGGGTTCAGCGTTGCGCCGAGACAAGGGCTTGATCGAGGCGGGTCAGCCCGCCCAGGCCGACGCAGATCAAGCTGCCATCCGGGGCGGCCACCAGACCGGCGATGGAGGTGCCGGCCGGGCCGGAAAGATGCCGCAAGCGGCTTCCGCGACCGGAACTGAGCAACAGGTCTCCGGCTTGGCTGGCCAGGACCAGCGCCCCATCCTTGAGTTGAGTGCCGGCGGACAAGGCCACTTCCAGGCCGGTTTCGATACGCCGCCAACTAGCCCCCTGGTCACCCGACCAGAAGGCATTGCCGCGCAGGCCGAAGGCGATCAGTTCGCCGCTGGCACTGCCTTGCAGACCGAAGAAGCTGCCGTCATAGGGTGATTCGAGCGCCTGGAAGCTGCTGCCGTTGTCTTTGGAGCGCAATAACAGACCCCGCTCGCCGACGATGAACAGTTCTCCCCCCGCCGCACGAATGCCGTACAGGTTGAGCCCGTCGGGGTTGTCCACCTGCTGCATCCACGGTTTCCAGGTCCCGCCACCGTCGACGGTATGCAGGATCAGGCCATAGGCGCCGACCACATAGCCGTTGCGACGGTCGCTGAAGTACAGATCGAGAAACGGCTTGTCCGGCCCATCCGCGACCAATCGCTCGGCGTCTTCCACAGGCTTGGCGTCGCCGCCCTGTTGCGCGGCAGCCAGCGCCAACTGCGCCGCCGCGACGCCATCGAGTTGCTTGACCCAGGTTTCGCCGCCGTCGGTGCTGTGCAGCACCACGCCCATATGACCGACGGCCCAGCCCTGCTCGTCATCGACGAATTGCACCGCCGTCAGGCTGACACTGACCGGCACCCGTGCCTGGCGCCAGCTTTTGCCGGAGTCATCGGAGAGCAGGACGATGCCGCGCTCGCCGACCGCCACCAGCCGTTCGCCTGCGCGAGTCACCGCCAGCAACGCGGCATGCGTAGCCTTGGCGCTCTGCATGGCCGCCTGATCGAGCGAGGCAATTCTTGGGCTGGCCGTCGTCCAGCCCGACATCAGCAAGACCGTCAGCGTCAGGATCACCGACAACGCCCGCCCGAGTGAAAAGTTACCGATCATATCCGCTCCAACCACCACTCAAGAGTTATCCAAACGCAACGCGCCGATGCCAGGGGCTCCGGCGCGTAGGGCAACGGCTCAACGCGAACTGTCGTTAGCCATGGCGTCGGGGGTGAAGAACGAAGATGACGGACGCGGATAGCTCTGGTACTGGACATCCAGGTCGTTGGCCGAGGAGTTCAGGAAGTAGGCGCCGGTCTCCAGGTTGTAGCTGCCCCACGACATCTGCGCGGTGAGCGCCGGCATTTCCGGGGCCAGCAGGGTCAGCGAGTAGTTGGTGCGACCCAATTTGCCCTGGGCGTCGTAACCGTCCACCAGCAGCACCTGCCAGGAGTCCTCGTCGACGTAATAGGTGCGTTTTGGCACCACATGACGCTTACCTTCCTTGAGCGTGGCATTCACCACCCAGACCCGGTGTTTCTCCCAGCGCACCAGATCCGGGTTGAGGAAGTTCGGCTTGACCAGGTCGTCGCTCTTCGCCGCGGCCGCGCGGTTGTTGTTGTAGGGCACCAGCAACTCTTTCTTGCCCACCAGCTTGAGGTCGTGACGGTCGGTCGGACCGAAAATCATGAAGGCCTCATCGAAGAAACCCACGCCCGAGGTGACGAAGTCCGGCGTGTCATAGGCAATGTTCGGTGCTCGCCGTACCCGACGCTGACCGACCAGGTACTGCCAGGCGGCGCGCTTGCCAGGGTCCATGTCCCAGTGGGTCATCAGGCCCTCGCCGGCCTTGGACGATGGCAGCTCCGTGGCCAGTTTGCCGATCAGGAACTTGCCCGCGAAGGTTTCGAGACTGCCTTCCTTGAAGTAGTAAGGGCTCTGGTACCAGAAACGCGCCCGGGTGGCCTGGATCTTCTTGCCGCCAGCGGTCATCAGCCAGGTATCGAAAGGCGAATAGAAGGTGTCGCCCCCCTGCCAGGACAGGCGGTAGTTCCACAGCACCTCGGTCCCGTTCTGTGGCAACGGGAACGGAATGCCGCCATAGGCACCGCTGACTTTTTCCGAGTCCACTTCGAGGGTGGCGCGGGTCGCGTTCTTCAAGGTGTTGTCATACACCCACTGCGGCGCGGCGGCGCTGCGGTGAGTCGGATAGACGTCCAGACGATAACCCGGGTATTTCTGCAGCAAGGCTTTGGCGCCGTCGGACAACTGATCGGCGTATTGCGCCATGTTGGCTGCGCTGACCGAGTACAGCGGCTTGTCGGCGGCAAATGGATCGGCACGCTTGTCGCCGTTCTTATAGCCCGCCGGCACTGTCGTATAGCCCCCGGTCCACGCCGGAATGCTGCCGTCCTTGTTGCCCGCGCGCTCGGCGCCCATGGGGGTGAGGTCGGTATTGAGCCGGGCGGCCTGATCAGGGGAAACCGCCGCCTGCACCACGCCGGCACTCAGCAAGGCAATGGCCAGGGCCGACATACGCAAGGAAAATTGGCTTTGCATAGGGGATGAAACCTCTTATTAGAATGTGGTTTTCACGTACATGGAGACGAAGTCACGGTCGGCCAGCGATTGCGCATAGCTGAAGTTGCCCGCCTCGTTCAGCCCTGCCGCAGCCTTGCCGAAGAAGTTCACGTAGTTGATGCCGAAGTCCCAGCGCTGCAAGTAAGTGGCCTTGAGCCCTACGCTCCAGTCACCGGCGTGTGAGTTGCCGAAACCGCCCTTGCTGACGGCCGAGGAGCGACCGTCGAGACCCACGCCAAAGCCCACCGGCACGCTCAGGTCGAGACCGTCGGCCACCTGGAAGTAAGCCGGTTCGGCCAGTACCCGCAGCGCGGTGGCATCCCGGGTGGTGTTGGGGTCCAATGCCCCCGGGTTGTCAGTCACGCTGAGGGTGCGGTTCCACGCCAGTTCGGCAAGCACCGAGCCACCGTCCCACAGCGCGCCGGGCGACAGCAGGTAGATCGTCGACAGGTTGACGTGGGCGGTCTTGCCCTTGGCGTAGAGCGCGTCGCCGCTGTTGTCCGCCGCGGTTCCCGGTGTCACCACTTGCAGGTTGCTCACCAGGGGCGCATTCCAGCGCACCGAAGTCTCGCCGGCGAAGTTGAACGGGCCATAAGCCGTGGAGAAGCTGGCGCCAACGGTCTTGATGTCTTCGGCGTAGACCTGGCGATAGGAGCTCAGGATCGGCAGTCCAGTGGCGGCGGCCGCCGCACCGTCCAGGTAGGCGTACAGCGCGCTCGGGGTCTTGTCGTGATACTGGGCGGCATAGAAGCCCAGCTCCAGTTCGGTGCCTTCGGGCTTGAAGCGCAGTTGCAGGCCGCCCTGTCCCGAGTTCTTGGCCTCGATGTCGGAGGCATGCACGGTGGTGTTGCCGAACACCTCGGTCCAATCCCCTGCCCCTTTGCCGATGCCATCGTTATCGCTCAGGTAGCTGCCCGCTCCGGGTACGTTGGAACGCTCCCACTCGAACTGGTAATAGGCCCCGACGGACAGCTGCGGGTTGATCTGCAATTGGCCGGACACTTGATTGACCGGGCGCAGGATTTCCTTGAACTGGGTCCCAGGTACGCTGAGCAGCTTGACCACGTCGGTGGGCCCTTGGGCGGCGGCGATGCCGTTGCTGCCGTAGAACAGGCTCTCGCCATAGATCAGGCTATGCCGGCCCAGGCGCACGGTGCCCTGGCTTGCGTCACCGACCTCTCCGCGCAGAAACACGAAGGCATCCAGCAGTTCGGCGTCGCGCCCGTGCAGTTCGCGGGTGTCGCTGAGGAAGTGCGAGTTCGCGCTGTCGTCGGTGTCCTTGTTATAGATATCGTCATACCAGGCTGCCCCGCTGAGACGCAGCCCGTAGTGTTCCCGACTCAAGTCCATTTCACTGAACAGGTCCAGCCGGTTGGAGACCAGGCCTCGGCTGAAGTTCTTGTCGCCCTGCCCCTGAATCGAAGGGTACAAGCCACCCGCCGTGGAGGCGTTGGTCAAGTGGTCGTCGGCACCTTGCAGGCGCCAGGCCTGGCTGTACTTGATGGTGTTGTCCCAGCGCAGGCGCCAGTCACTGTCGCCCAGATCGATCTGTGCGGCCTGGGTCTGGGAGGCCAGCCCGGCGAGGCACACCGAGAGTGCCAGGGTGGAACGCTTGAAGCCCGGATAGCATCGAGTGTTGTGCATGGTGTTCCTCATTGTTCTTGTTGTTTGGAAACGTGTTGTCTGGAAAACGAACGGCAATGAGCGGCCCGCAACTGCGCAGGCGGTGGTTTCTCGTTCAGATATAGGTGGACGCCAGGCCGCCATCGACCGGCAGGTTGACGCCATTGATCCAGCGGGATTCGTCCGCACTCAGGAAGGCGATGGCAGCCGCCACCTCATCGGCATAGGCCGGACGCTTCATGCGGTGCGCATCGGCCTCGACGCGCTCCTGACCGAGCATGCTGACGAAATCCCCCAGGATGGGCGTGAACACCGGGCCTGGCGCCACGCTGTTCATGCGCACCGAGGTCTGCAGGAACCAGGGCTGGGCCTGCACGTAGTTCCAGACGATCAGGGCTTCTTTGAAATACTGGTAGCAGCTCTCCTGGGGCACCGGGTGCTGGGCCAGCCAGGCTTGGCCCTGAAAGAAACTTTCCGTGCGGGCCAGGGCCTTGTGCAGCTCCAGACGCTGCGGCCATTGCGCGCCGAGGATCGAGGCCACGTTGACGATGCTGCCGCCGGCACGGATCCGTGGCAGCGCCGCCGCGCAGAGGTGGCGAAGACCGAGATAATTGACCTGGGCCACCAGCTGCGGATCGGCAGTCCCTGGCACCCCGGCGATGTTGCACAAGCCGTCGATCTGTTCCGGCAAACGGCGCACGGCCGCATCGATGGCTTCGGGATGACTGAGATCGGCCTGGACGAATTCATCCAGGCTCAGGTTGGGCTCGTTGCGATCCATGCCGATCACGATCGCTCCGTGGGCCCGCAGGGTTCGGGCGGTCTCGGCGCCGATGCCCGAGGAGACCCCGGTCACGACAATCCTTTTGCTGGTCAGCTTCATACGGATTTCCCGGTTCGTGCTTGTACTGCCCCTTCCGAGGACGGCAGCCAAGTCATGTTGTTATTGCCGAACTAGTTAAGCTCGGTAACTAGTTGTAGCAAGCGATATGCCATCTCTCGGCAATGATCGGGCGACCGCTCAAGCTCGCGGTATACAAGCATTCTTGATGGATATCGAGGTAAGGCGGGAAAAATCGGGGACCGAAAAAAGTGATGATTTCAGCAAATTCATGCTGCACTATGCGGATTATGATTACTCATATTAAGGATTTCCGATGGCAGACAAGCTGATCTCCCTGGCCGAACTCTCCGGCGGAGTCCGAAAGAAACACGTGCGCGGCGCCAGCGAGCAGCTGCCTCCCGGCGCAGCCCCTACCCTGCAGGATCTGACCGAATGCCTGATGTTCAGCCCGGGCGACGGGCGCATCTGGCTCAACGGCGCACGCATGCTGTTGATGCACAGCAGCGGCGTCGGCGCGCTTCGTCGGGAGATGATTGAAAGCATGGGTCTGGCCCGTGCCCGTGGCATCCTGCTGCGCACCGGCTACCACTGCGGTGCGCGGGATGCGGCACTGATCAAGGAACGCTTCCCCGAGGCCGACGTCCTGGCGTTGTTCGCCGCCGGCCCGATTATCCACGCCATCGAAGGCGCGGTTAAAGTCGAGCCGGTGCATTTCGAATTCGATATGAACCTGGGCACCTATTACGGCGAATTCCTCTGGCACCACTCCAGCGAGGATGACGAGCACATCGCCCATTTCGGCATCGGCACAGAGCCGGCGTGCTGGATGCAGACCGGTTATGCCACCGGATACACCTCGGCGATGGTCGGTCGATTGATCCTCTACCGTGAGGTCGAATGCCGCTCCACCGGTTCCAGCATCTGCCGGCTGATCGGTAAACCCGCGGAAGAGTGGGACGACGCGGAAGAGGACCTGGCCGCCCTGAAGGCCGAACCTTTCGTCAGCAGCGGCGGGCGTAGCACGGTACCTCCCAGCCCTGGCGGCAAGGGTGCATTGCCGTCCAATCCGCAAGCCGATCCGCAACCGACCCAGGACGGCGACATGGTCGGTATTTCCTCGGCCTTCAACGCTGCCTGCCACATGCTTCGCCGAGTCGCCCCGACGCAGGCGACGGTGCTGTTCACCGGTGAATCCGGCGTCGGCAAAGAAATGTTCGCACGCATGTTGCACCGCATCAGCCCGCGGCACGATGCGCCTTTTGTCGCGATCAACTGCGCCGCCATTCCAGAGAACTTGATGGAGTCGGAGCTGTTTGGCGTTGAGCGCGGGGCCTTCACCGGGGCCACTCAATCCCGCGCCGGGCGTTTCGAGCGCGCCGATGGCGGCACCCTGTTCCTCGACGAAATTGCCACCCTCAGCCTGGTCGCCCAGGGCAAGCTGCTACGGGCCTTGCAGGAAGGTGAGATCGAGCGAGTGGGCGGCAGTCGTACCTTGAAGGTCGATGTGCGGGTAGTCGCCGCGACCAACGTCGACCTGCGTGCCGCTGCCCAACGCGGCGAGTTTCGCGAAGACCTGTTCTTTCGCTTGAATGTCTTCCCGATCCACCTGCCGCCCCTGCGCGAGCGCAAGGAAGACATCCCGCTGCTGATGACCCACTTCCTGCACCGCTTCACCCGCCATCATGGCCGGCAGATCAGCGGCTTCACCCCGCGCACGGCCGACACCCTGCTCGCCTATGACTTTCCGGGCAACATCCGCGAACTGCAGAACCTGGTGGAGCGCGGCGTGATCAGCGCGCCGGATGGCGGTGCCATCGACTTGGCCCACCTGTTCACCAGTGGCGAACGCCTGGCCCAGCCGATGTTTTCCATTGGCACCCGCGGTCAACTGGCGGCCGCCCCGAATGACCCGTCCACCCCTGCGCCCGTCGCGCCGGCCCAGGCCGGTAATGACGCGATCCAGGCTCTGTTCGGTGGCAAGGACTTGAGTCGGCTGTCGCTGCAGGAGATTGAAGAAACGATGATCGACCATTGCCTGGCCGAGGTGAAAGGCAATGTCTCCGAGGCCGCACGCCGGCTTGGGCTGACCCGTGCTCAATTGTCTTATCGGCTGTCACGACGTTCGGGCGGTGAATAGCGCAAGCTCAAGGCACCACTGAAATCAACTGTGGCGAGGGGATTTATCCCCGCTGGGCTGCGCAGCAGCCCCAAAACTGACGACTCAATTAGCATGACACACCGAGTTGTCTGTTCTTGGGGCCGCTGCGCAGCCTAGCGGGGATAAATCCCCTCGCCACGGCTTTATCGCCACAGGTTATTGGGCTGGCCCACGCTGGATGAAACAACGCCCAAACATCTCGAGGGCCACGTCGACCCGTTGGCCGATCTGTTCGTCGGACCAGCTCTGCTGGACGCCAAGGGTGAACAGCTTGAGCGGTTGCGAGATCAACAACGCATCGATCAGTTCGACCGCCGGCTCGACATCCTCCTGAACCAGAAGCCCCTTGCCCGCAGCCTTGTCCAACCAGCTGCGCAACAGGCCCAGGCATCGTCCGGCACCTTCCTGGTACCAGATCCTGGCGATGTCGGGTGCAGTCTCGCGCCCTTGCACGGCCATCAAGTACAGCCCCAGCGCCAACGGCGACAGGGTCAGGCGCGCCCACAGGGTCAGGTACATGCGCAGTTCGCTGAGCAGGTCCTCGGCGCAGTCGATACCGCTTTCCAACAACAGTTCGAGGGTCGACAGGTCCCGGGCCACCAATTGCGACAGCAGCGCTTCCTTGCTCGCCACCAGTTGGTACAGGGTTTTCTTCGAGATACCAGCGGCGCGGGCGATGGTGTCCATGGTGACGTTGGCGAAGTTGCCGCTGCCGAGTATCTGCGCCGCCGCATCGAGCAACAGACTCATCTGCTCTTCGCGACTGCGCAACGGCGGACGACCGCGCCTGACGGCCTGTGGGGTGATTTCAGGCATGACGGGCATCCTGGCTAGCGTTAATCGAACAAGCAACATAGTACCTGTGGCGAGGGGATTTATCCCCGCTGGGCTGCGAAGCGGCCCCCATACAGACAACGCCTTTAACATGACACACCGAGCTGCCTGTTTGAGGGCCGCTGCGCGCCCCAGCGGGGATAAATCCCCTCGCCACAGGGGTGCTCAGAGACTTCCGACCCTTGCGCCATCGACCTCTTCCATCATCCCCTCAAAAGCCCCGCGCAGCGCATCCTCGATGAACTGCCAGGCCTCATCCGCAGAAGCATCCGGCCCCAGGTGAGTGAACATATGATCGCAGCCTGGGAACATTCTTTCGTTCACCGCAACGCCGGCCTGACGCAGTTTCTCCCCATAGGCCTGGCCTTCGGCGCGCAGGATATCGTACTCGGCAGTGATCAACGTGGCGGCAGGCAGCCCCCTCAGTGCCTCGACCGGTGCCAACAATGGCGAGACGAGGACATCGTGGGCCTGGGCCGGGTCGCTCAGGTAACATTGGTTGAAGAAGCGCATCAGGCCCGGACCGAGCAGCGGCTTGTCGATCGTCGAGCGCTTCAGTTCAGGCGCTTGGGAGACGTCCAGCGCCGCATAGTCGATGATCTGGTGCACGACCCGGAGTCGCTCGTGCCCTCGCGCCAGATTCGCCAGACCGGCCGCCAGATTACCGCCGGCGCTGTGCCCGCCGACAGCGATGCGCTGTGGGTCGATACCGAGCGCCGCGCCCTGCCCGGCCAGCCACTCCAGCACCTCGAAGCTCTGGCGCAAACCCGCCGGAAAAGGATGCTCGGGGGCCAGGACATAATCCAGATTGACCACCAGGCAATTCAGGTTATGGGCCAGGCGGCGGCAATAGCTGTCATCGTGTTCCGGCACCCCGGCGACGAATCCACCGCCATGCAGGTTCAGATACACCGGCAGGGGTTCCCCGGTCGGCACATCGGGCCAGTAGAACAAGGCCCGTGCCGCCCCCCAGGTCGTCGGGATGTACTGTTGGTCCACCGAGCGCAACGGATAACGTGCCGCGTCGTAGATGAACTTGGCCTTCATGCGCTTGGCAAGAGCGCGCAGCAGCTTGGCCTTGAGCGTTTGCAACAGGTTCATGATCAGGCTCCCAGGTGGCTCAGTTGGCTGTCAGCAAGTGATCGAGCAGACCATGGATCATCGGGCCGTAAGGCGCGCGCATCGCCAGGTTGGACTCACCGATAGCGCTCTGCACCACCACTGCCTTGGCATGGCTGAAGGTACGGAAACCATAGACGCCATGATAGGCCCCCATGCCCGAGTGACCGACCCCGCCAAAGGGCAATGCCTCGAACAGCACATGGCTCATCACGTCGTTGATCACCACGCCGCCTGACGTCGTGCGCTCCAGCACCTGATCGCGCTCATTCGCATCCTCGCCGAAATAATAGGCCGCCAACGGCCGTGGCTGCGCGTTGACAAAATCGATGGCCGTGGCGAAGTCGCGATAGGTCTTGATCGGCAACAACGGGCCGAAGATTTCCTCGCGCAGTACCTGCATCTGCTCACTGGGATCGAGCACCAGGGTCGGGGCGATCTTGCGGATCTCGCGGTCGCCCAGGTCTTCTTGCGCGGGGTTGATCTCCACCAGTCGCGCGCCCTTGGCCTCGGCATCGGCGAGGTAACCTCGCAGGCGGTCGAAGTTGCGCGGGTTAATGATCGAGGTGTAGTCAGCGTTGCTGCGCAGGGTCGGGTACATGGCGCTGACGAAGTGAATGGCCTCGCCGACGAAGTCCTCCAGCAACTCTTCCGGCAGCAACACATAGTCCGGAGCCAGGCAGATCTGCCCGGCGTTGAAGGTCTTCACCGTCATTATCCGTTGCACCACGGTAGCCAGGTCGGCGCTACGGGAAACCAGCACCGGTGACTTGCCGCCTAGCTCCAGGGTCACCGGCACCAGGTTGTCCGAGGCGGCACGCATGATGTGCCGCGCCACCGAGGTGCCGCCGGTAAAGATCAGATGGTCGAAGGGTTGCGCACTGAACAGCGCCCCGACCTCGGCATCGCCCAATACCGTGCAGAGTTCGCGCTCGTCGAAATAGCGGGCGATCAGCTCGTCCAGCAGCGCCGAAGTCCGCGGGGTCAGCTCCGAGGGCTTGAGCATGGCCCGGTTGCCGGCAGCGAGAATGCTCGCCAGCGGCCCGAAGGCCAGCACGATGGGAAAATTCCACGGGCTGATCACCCCCACCACGCCCAACGGCTGGTAGTCGACCCGCGCTTCACAACCGGGGAACGGGGCCGGATGCGTCTCTGACTGCATCCACTCGGCCAGGTGCTCGCGGCAATGCTTGAGGCTCGCCACCGAACCGGCGATATCCGACAGCAGGGTCTGTTCGCGGCTGCGGTTGCCGAAGTCCGCCGACACCGCCGCGACGATGGCTTCACGGTTATCCAGCAGCAGGGCAATCGCCCGATCCAGACGGTCACGGCGCAACTCCAGGCTTGCGGGCCCTTCGTCCAGGTGGGCGTGCTTCATTCGTGCGAGCGCGGTAGCGAGTTGTTCGGTGGTGGCCGCTGTAGCGTGATGACCGAGAATGCTCATGGCGTGGGTACCTGCTGGTGAAATTGTTATTAGCCAGTACTAATACCGGGCAAGCAGGCACCTCTGCCGACTCGCAGGGTGGAGTATGCCAAAAAACAGAACAAAGGAAACCCGTAGGTTTCCTTATTTTTCAGAAGTCGGATGGATGGATTTATAGCCAGTAAACACTGGGATTAACCCAAAAACAGGATCATGTCGCGCAACGGCGCGATCGGGCGGCACCGCTTACTGAGAATCTGGACCAGACAGCAAAAACCACAAGCCCATGAAAAAATTGATTATATTTTTTAACTTATTTTCGGCGCCGTTCATTTGAACAGCGCCTTGATGCACGTCCCTGCTTACCAGAGCGCCATCGTATAGCTGACAATCAACCGGTTCTCATCCAGGTCGTTGCCAAAGTTCGAGCGTACCGAGGCGTTGCGCCATTTCAATCCGAGCCCTTTCAACGTGCCGTCCTGCACCACGTAGGCAATGTCGGTGTTGCGTTCCCACTCCTTGCCCTCCCCCGGCGCTGCGCGCTGCACGTTGTCACCGGAAATGTAGCGGGTCATGAACGTCAACCCAGGGACACCGAGGGCGGCAAAGTTGTAGTCATAGCGGGCTTGCCAGGAGCGCTCGTCGATGTTGGCGAAGTCGCCGATCTGGACGAAGTTGACCAGGTACGGGTCGCTGCGGCTGATGTACGGGAAAGGATCGTCGCCACTCATGCGCTGGTAACCCAGGCCCAAGGCATGACCACCCAGACTGTAGGTAAACAGTGCGCCAAAGGCCTGGTTGTCGATGTTGCGGAAGTTGCCTTCCTCGGTGCTGCGCGAATAGCGCACGTCGCTCTTGAGCGATTGACCGGCTCCCAGGTCCAGGGTGTGGACGAATCCGAGATAGTTCTGCTGGTAGATGTCCTCCAGCTTTCCATAACGGTATTGCGCCGTGAGGTTCGGCAGGAACTGATAGTCCGCTCCGGCGAACTGGAATTTGTCGCTGGTGCCGCCGATGCGGTTCGCGGTCATGTCCTGATAATCGGTGGAATCGACGACGTTGATCTGGGTGAACTGCCCACCGGTCAGCTTCAATCGATCGATTTCCTGCACATTCAGCAGTCCGCCCTTGAACGTCGCCGGCAACAGCCGCGTATCGTTGGAGCTCACCACCGGGTCCTTGATCTGCAGCGTTCCCGCCTTCAGGGTGCTGTTGGACACGCGCACCTTGGCGGT